>NZ_MECL01000035.1 GCF_014596445.1 Streptomyces sp. CBMA29
GCGGCGGCCCCGGCCGGGTCGGCCTCCGCCGCCGTACGCGCCGCGTCGTAGCGGGCCATCGCGGGAGCCAGCACACGGTTGTCGAAGACCGGGTCGGTCGCGGGACCCGCGGGCGGGCTCAGCAGCAGCCCGTCGGCGGCGCGGTCGGTCTGCGCGCGCTCGGCGGCGACCGCCCCGTCCAGCCCGTCCGGCGGGTCGATCCAGCCGAGCAGGCCGCCCAGGTGCTGGTCCTCCATCGAGCTCTGCCCGGTCGCCCAGTGCCGGGTCAGCAGCTCCGTCGCGGCCACCAGCAGCGCGCTGCCCGGCGTACGCGCCCGCTCCCCGTAATGCGTCAGCCAGCGGCCGAGCAGCGGCACCGGCACCGGGACGGGGTGCGGCGCGTCCGCGTCCTCGACGGTCCGCAGGAAGCGCGTGGACCGGCCGAGCAGGCGTACGTACTCCAGCGCCGCGCTGTTCGGCACCACGATCTGCGGCGCGTCCGAGCAGACTTCGGACGCTCCCCCAGCCCGGCGGCTGGGAGGTGCCCCCACGCGGTTGCGCGTGGCGGGCTCCACCTCCACGTCGTCCGCGTACGCGTCCATCAACGGCAGTACGGCGCCCGCGAGCCCGGCGAAGAAGCCGAAGCGCAGCTCCCGGTCCAGCGGCTGCGGCACCACCAGCAGCTCGGGCGCCGCCCGGTCGGTGCCGACCATCGCGCCCAGCGGCGCGCCCGCCTCACCGGCCGTCGTCAACGGCACCAGCACCAGCGGCCGTTCGGCCAGATGCCGGTGGCGTACGGTCGCCGCGGGTACGGCCCGGCCCGTCGCGACGGCCTCGGCCCGCGCGAGCGTGTTCATCAACGACATGCGGCACCGTCCCGTGCGGCGGCGTCGTCCGGTACGCCGCCCGGTACCCCGCCCGGTACGCCGTCCCGTCCGGCGGCCTGGGCGGGCAGCGCGGGGGGCTCCTCCCGGGCGGACAGCGCCTCGGCCCGCAAGGCCGCCGCCCGGCGCAGCGCCGCCACCGCCGGGTCGGCCGGGTCACCGGCCTCACCGTGCGCGGCCGACAGCACCGCCTCCACCGTCGTCAGGGTGCCCAGCTCGCCGCGCAGACCGCGGCCGAGGGACTCCACGCAGCCGTCCGCCCGCGACCGGTCACGGCAGTGGTACGCCAGCTCGCAGGCCGACAGGCACTCGGGTGCGTACGCGGCGGGCACGGCGTCCACGGCGGCGGTCAGGTCGATCCGCGGCCGGGTCGGCGTACTGCCGTCCGCGCCGTACCTCAGGTCGAAGGTGGTGCCCTCGGGGAGGGCCGCCGCGATCTCCTCGATCCGGGTCAGCCGGGTCAACTGCCGCCGGGTGACCGAGAGCTGCTTGCGCACGTCGACCCACTCGGCGGTCGGCAGATTCGAGAAGTCCTTCGGGCAGACCAGCAGGACGTCGGGCCGGGTCCGGCCGGCCGCCACCTCGTCGAGCGCGAGCACGTACACCGCGGACTGCCGGGCCGCCGCGCCGACCTTCAACGCGTCCGCGCCGCCGTCCAGGATCGGGAAGGACTTGATCTCCACCACCGTCCAGGACCCGTCGGGCCGCACCGCCACCGCGTCCGGCTCCAGATACGCCAGGGAGCCCGCGACCTCGAGTGCCAGCAGCGGGTGGTCGAGCAGCGTCCAGGAACCGGCCGGTGCCTCGGCGAGCGCCAGCCGCGTCCGGGCCGCCCGGCCCTCGGGCCCCGCCGCCGACAGATCGGGGACCTGAGCGGACTGCGGAATCCCCGCCGCCGTCTCCGCCGCGCCCAGCAGCCGCAGCAACTCGGCGCAGCCGTCCCGTTTGACGCGGGCCTCGAAGGCGTGGCCGCGCGAGAAGGCGAAGCGGGACTGGCCGAACCGGGCGGGCGCGCCCAGCACTTCGGCGACCGCGCCCTTGTCGACCCCGGCGGCGTCCAGCAGCGCGCGGCGGCGGCAGCCGGGGTTGGCGGCCAGCGCGGCCAGCGCGCGTGCGTCGAGCGGCCGTGGCGCGGTGTCGGGGCCGCGCAGCGCGGCCAGCCGTTCCCGCAGCGAGTGGTGGTGGTGCGTAGTGCTCACCCGCGAAAGTGTGGCACCCGGCTACGACATCCGGCTCTGTCCGGCGTGTTCGCCCGCCGCCCGCGGGTCGTCGGCATCATCCGGCCCGTCCGCGCCGGGCGGTACGGAGACGGTCCGCGGCTTCGGTACGGAGGCGCCGCCGCCGGGCGTCGGGATGCTCGCGGCGACACCGCTGACGCCGGTGCCATGCGCGCCGGGGGAGACCTGCGTGCCGTTGGAGACCTGTTTGCCGTTGGATACCTGCGCGGTGTGGGCGACGTGCGCGGTGTGGGTCACGTGCGCGGCGACCACCGCGGACGACGAACCGGAAACCGGCTCCGACCCCTCGGCCGTCGGCCTGCCCACGGCTTCCTTCACGCGCGCCAGCAGCCGGTCGGCGACCCGCAGCGCGGGCTTCGCCAGCAGATAGCCCAGGCCCATCACGGCGACACCGGCCACCGCGTCCAGCAGATAGTGGTTGGCGGTGCCCATCACGACACACGCCGTCGTCATCGGGTAGAGCACGCCCAGGGTGCGCACCACCCTGTTCCGCCCGTAGCGCCACAGGATGATCCCGCACCACAGCGACCAGCCCACGTGGAGGCTGGGCATCGCCGCGTACTGGTTGGTGAGATGTCCCATACCGCGCGGCGCGCTCGCGTCGGTGCCCCACCAGCCGTAGGAGCCGTACTGCGCCATCGTGTCGATGAAGCCGTGCCCGCCGCCGATCAGCCGCGGCGGCGCGGTGGGCGCCACGGTGAAGCCGACCAGACCGATCAGCGTCGAGATCATCAGCCACGTACGCGCCATCCGGTAGTGCGTGGGGCGGCGGCGCCACAGCCAGACCAGGATGCTCGGCGTGACCACATAGTGCAGCGACGCGTACGCGAAGTCCGCGGGCACGCCCAGGAAGGCGTGCTGGGTGAAGAGCTTGTTGAACCAGCGCTCCGGATCGATGTGCAGGAGCTGCTCGAGGTGCAGGATGTCCGCGCCGTGTTCGACGGCGTCGTCCACATCCCCCCTGACCAGCAGGCGGGCGCCGGAGTAGAGCCCGTAAATCACCGCGATGAGCGGCAGCTCTGTCCACCAGCGCAGCTTGCCCCGGTAGGCGGCGGCGCGCGGCGCGGTGGCGGTGATCGTCATGCGGGCGTCTCTCCAGGTTCTCCGAAGGCCGCGGGCGGGCGGTCATGGTCGTGGCGCGTACCCTCTACCGTACGACGTACGCTAAACGCCACGTACACCGGCCCAGAACTACGGAAGAAACTCCGACATCGTACGGTGTTCAACGTTCCGTAGCAGGGGTATGTGCAGTCGAGGACGCCCGGTCCGCTCTCCGGGTTGCCTTCCTCGGCGTATTCCTCGACGTGTTGGCGACGTTTTGACCTCGGCGTACCTCATCGATCGAGGCACTCAAGCACAACTGATGTGCGACTGAAGTACGAGTAAGTACGACTAAGTACGAGAAACAAGAGAATCGGATGTCCGTCACCCAGCCGGTCCGCTCCCCACGGCGCCGCGCTCCCCGCAACTCGCTCAACCCCGACCGTATCCTCGACGCCGCGATCACCCTCCTCGACCGCGACGGCGCCGAGGCGTTCACCATGCGCGCGCTCGCCCAGGAACTCGGCGTCGGCACCATGGCGGTCTACTCCCACTTCCGCGGCAAGGACGAGATCAGCGACGCCGTGGCACAGCGTCTGATGGACACGATAGAGCTTCCGCCCACCGGCACGGGCGATCCGCGAGGTGAGCTGCGGGAGGTCTGCCGCGGCGTCTACGGGCTCTTCACCGAGCACCCCTCCGCGCTCCAGCTCCTCACCATCAGGCCGCTGCGCGGCGACGACGCCATAGCCGTCATCGACCGCATGCTCGAACTGCTCAGGCGCGCCGGACTCGGCCGCGCCGACGCCGCGCACGCCCACGTGGCCCTCATGCAGTACACCGTCGGCTCCGCCCTGTGGAACACGCGGCGGGCCCGCGCCCTGTGCGAGGACGGGGTACGCGACCGGGTCCGCGCCAAGATCGACGCCCTGCCGCCCGACGTCTACCCCGCCCTCGTCAGCCTCGCGCCCGAACTCCTCTGCGCCCAGGACCAGGGGTCCGCGCAGTACGAATTCGGCCTCGAAGGACTGCTGGAAGGGCTGCTCGGCGGCGGCCAGGGGCTCTGAGGGCGCGGACGGCCGGGCCCGCGCGCGGCCCTCGTGCGGCCTGTGCGCGGCCCGTGCGCGAGGAGACGGCGGGGCCGTGCGCGATGATGGGGGGCCCGCTTCCTAGGAAAGGCACCGCCGCATGGCTCCGCGCATTCTTCTGGTCAGACACGGCCAGACGGAATGGTCCCTGTCCGGGCGGCACACCGGCCGCACCGACATCCCCCTCACCGAGGAGGGGCGGCGCACCGCGCGAATCCTCGGGGAGCGGCTCGCGCGCGGGCCCTGGAACGGACTTCCCGACGTCGAGGTCCGCACGAGTCCGCTGCTGCGGGCCGCCGAGACCTGTGACCTCACCGGGTTCGGCGGCGCCGCCAAGGAGTGGGACGCGCTGGTCGAATGGGACTACGGCGACTACGAGGGCCTGACGCCCGCCCAGCTCCAGGGCCTGCGGCCCGGCTTCACCATCTGGCGCGACGGCGTGCCGGGCGGTGAGGCGCTGGCCGAGGTCGCCGCGCGCGCCGACCAGGTCGTCTCCTGGGCGCGGTCCGCCGAGCGCGACGTCCTCGTCTTCGCCCACGGGCACTTCCTGCGCGTCCTCGGGGCCCGCTGGCTCGGCCTCGACCCGTCCTTCGCCGGCGCCCTCCGCCTCGACCCCGCCTCCCTGTCCATCCTCGGCTGGGCCTACGGCGCGCCGGCGATCGAACGCTGGAACGACACGGGTCACTTGGCGTGAGGCCCTGGCTCTTTCGGGTGCCGTTCGGGTGCCGTTCGGGCGGGGGTCGGTGCCGGGCCGGGGTACCTCCTCGAAATCCGTATCACCTGGTCACGCGTATCCGGTGACCTTCCTGTCAACGTATTTCTGCGGGGGCACCCCAGCCCGTCCCCTCCCCTCCCCTCCCCTCCCCTCCCCTCCCCCTTCCTCGGCTCAGGAGGCGGGTGTCGGCAGGGGGCGGTTCAGGAGGAAGGACCGGAGGAGGGCGGTGTAGAGGGCGGGCTGGTCGTGGGAGATGGCGTGGCCCGCGTCCTTGACGCGCACGATGCGGGAGTCCGGGAGGGTCTGCCGGTACTCCTCGGTCACGGCGGGCTTGATGAAGTCGCAGCTTCCCCGCATGACCAGGGAGGGAACGTGGATGGCGCGCAGCTTGGGGCGCGGGTCGGGGAGCTGTTCAAAGTCCTTGACGGTCATCTGGTTGCTGTAGAAGCCCTGGGGGTTGGCGTGCGCCTCCGAGGCCGCGGCGTCCGCGCAGGAGGCGGTGTCCTTGCCGAGCAGGGCCACCTCGTGCATCCAGTGGTCGAGTTCGCCGTCGCCCACCAGGGCGTGCGCGGCGCGCGCGTTGATCTGGAGCAGCAGGCTGGCGGCGATCAGCCGCGGCTTGCTGTCGAGCCGGTCACGGGCCGCCCGCTGGGCCGGTGTCAGGTGGTCCCAGGGGTCTCCCGCCGCGGAGCCGGGGAATTCGTGGCCCCACAGCGCGCCGGGCGAGGTGAACACGGCCTTGGCGACGTGCGTGCCGTGCGCCAGCAGGTACTGGGCGGCCAGCGAACCGCCCCACGACTGGCCGACGACGATGATCCGGTCCGCCCCGATCGTGCGGCGGATCGCGTCGAGGTCCGCGACCTGGCGCGCCACCGTGTACTGGGTGATGTCGGAGAGCCGGGTGGAGCGTCCGGCGCCCACCTGGTCGTACGCGTAGACGTCGAAGCCGTCCGCGGCCAGTTCCCGGCCGCCGGTGGGGATGCCCTCGGACGGGGTGCCGGGGCCGCCGTGCAGGAAGACGACCGGGGCCGGCCTCGGAGTGCCGACGGCGGGAGCGTGCACATAGGCGATGCGTGAGCCGGTCGGCAGATTCCAGAATCCGACGTCCGCCGGGACCGGGGCCGGGGCGGAGGTCGGCATCGGGCGGAAGACCGTACCGGCGGCGAGCGCGCAGACGCCGAGGAGCAGGACGCCGGTGAGGACGCAGGTCGCCCGCAGGCCGCCCTTGCCGAGCAGGGCGAACGCTCCTCGGCCGAGCGCCGCGGCCGTCCCCGCGGCGACCAGCAGGCCGCACAGGGCGAGCAGGGACACGTTCGCGGTCGCGAACGCCGCCGCGAAGAAACCTGCCGTCGCGGTGACGGGCGTCAGCGCCACCGTGACGACGAGGAGGACGCCGCCGAATATGCGGCGCGCGAGCGGGGGAAGAGGGGGGAGCGGGGGAAGCGGGGGAGGTCTCAGTGCCATGCCGCCGAGGCTAGGTACGCGCGGGTCACCCGGTCGTCGTGCGCCCGGACGACCGGCACGCGGCGAAATCCGCAGGTCGGCGGGGTGCCGACCCCCGCCGCACGGCGGGGGTCCCGGCCGCGGACTCAGGCGGCTCCGGGGCGGATCAGGCCCTCGTACGCGGCCGGGGGCTGCGGGCCGCGGACTGTGGGTTTAGCCGGTTCCGGGGCGGATCAGGCCCGTCTCGTACGCGGCGATCGTCGCCTGGACCCGGTCGCGTACGCCCAGTTTGCCGAGGACCACGGCGACGTGGTCCTTGACGGTAGCCGGGCTGATGCCCAGTACGGCGGCGATCTCGGCGTTGGCCAGGCCGCGCGCGACGTGCCGCAGGACCTCGGTCTCGCGCGGGGTGAGCCGCGCCAGCCGCGCCGGGTCGGTTGGGACGGGCCCGGCGGCGTACCGCTCGATCAGCCGTCCGGTCACCGCGGGGTCGAGCAGGGCGGCTCCGCCGGCCACCACCCGTACGGCGTCCACGACCCGTTCCGGCTCGGCGTCCTTGAGCAGGAAGCCGACGGCCCCGGCGCGCAGCGCGGCGAACACGTACTCGTCGAGGTCGAAGCTGGTGAGCACGATGACGCGGGTGGCGGGGGCGCCCGCGACGATCCGGGCGGTGGCCGCGAGACCGCCGGTGCCGGGCATCCTGATGTCCATCAGCGCGATGTCCGGGCGCAGTTCGAGGGCGAGCGCCACCGCCGACTCCCCGTCGTCGGCCTGGCCGACGACCGACAGGCCGGGCTCCGCGTCGACGATCGCCGCGATGCCCGCGCGGACGACCGCCTGGTCGTCGGCGACCGTCACCCTGATCGTGATGGGAACACCTCCGGCAGCCACACGCGCACCGCGTCGTCGTCGGTCCTGGTGAGCGTACCGCCGACCGCGTCGGCCACCGCACGTACCCGACGCAGGGCGCCGGAGCCGCCGGGCGGCGGCGCGGTGAGTTCGACCCCTGAGTCCAGGCGCAGCACGGTGAGCGTGACGCCCTCGGTGAGCAGCAGCGCCGCGACCCGGTACGCGGCCACCCCCACGACGACGGTCACTGCCCGGTGCGGCCCCCGGTAGCGGACGGTCGCGCCGTACCGGCCCGCCAGCGCGGCGATCCCCGCCACCGTGGGCGGCGGAGCGCTCACGCCGTCCCGGCCGCGCAGGTCACGCAGGAGTTCGCGGAGCGCGCCCAGGGCCGCGCGCGCCTCGTCGAGCACGGCGTCGAGCCGTCCCGCGTCGGCCGCGTCCGCCACATTCGCCGCGTATTGCCGGGCGGTACGCAGCAGGCCCGCCGCGATCAGGCGGCGCTGGTCGCGTACGGCGGCGTCGGCGTCCCGTTCGAGCCGCTCCCGCCCCCGCGCTGCCACCGCCCCGCGCCGCTCCCGCCGCCGGGCGGTGGCCAGACCCAGCCACCACAGCGCGAACGACGGCACCGCCAGCAGCCCGGTCAGCGCCGCCCAGGCCGCCGCCCTGCTTCCGGTGATGCCGTCGGCGCTGGCCAGCGCGAGCCCCCCGGTCACGGCCACCGCCACCGGCGCCATCAGCCCGCGCCGCACCGCCAGATACGCGCCCGCGCTGAAGACGAACGTCAGCTCGACCCACCAATAGACCAGGAAAATGTCACTGACCGGCGGCCGGGTCCACCCGGCCCTGTCGCACCCCCACCACAGCACCAGCGCCGACAGCGCCGCCACCAGCCCCGCCCCCGGCGCCCGCGACCGCCACCCCAACGGCACCGCGTGCAGCCCGGACAGCACCACCACCGGCACGCTCGGCAGCAGCCCGCGAAACGAGTCGGGCACATCGTCCGACAACAGGCTCGCGCCGAGCGACAGCGCGACGGCCAGGACGACCAGTGCCCAGTCGAGCGCGGTGGGTCCCCGCCACAGGGGGCGGCGGCGGAGGCCGGGTGTGCGGCCGGGCGTGCGGCCGGGCGTGCGGCCGGGCGTGCGGCCGGGCGTCCGGCCAGACGCGGCGTGTACGACCGGGAGTTCGGCCCGGACCGTCCAGCCGGGGCCGTCCGGGCCGTAACTGAGCGCGCCCCCGGCGGCGGCCACGGTCGTACGCAGCCCGGCCAGGCCGTGGCCCGTGCCGAGGCGGGGTTCGAGCGCCGTGCCGCCGCTGTCGCCGACCGTCACCGTGACCAGGCCGGGGGCGGCCTCGACGGCGATACGGATCGCCGAACCGCGGGCGTAGCGGGCCGCGTTGGTCAGGGACTCGCGCACGACGCGGTACGCGAGGGCGGCGGTCGGCGCGGGGACCGCCGGGGCGGTGCACTCGTAATGGGCGCGGGACTCGGCGGCGAGGGCGGCTATGGCGTCGAGGTCCGCCGCTCTTTCGTCCTGTCTTTCGTCCGCTCTTTCGTCCTCGTGGTCGGTGAGGACGTCGAGTTCGGCGATCGCCTGGCGGGCGGCGGCGCCCGCGTGACGCAGTGCGGCGGCCGTGCGCTCGGGGTCGGCGAGGCGGTGCGCCGCCGCGGCGGAGACGACGATCGCCGTCAGGCACTGGGCGGCCACGTCGTGCAGCTCGACCGCGAGGCGGTCGCGTTCCGCGAGGGCCGCGAAGCGGGGGATCTGGGGTGCGCCGGTACGGTACGCGGCCAGGGCCGAACGCTCGGCGCGCTTGCGTTTCCTCGACCGGCCCAGGACCCACGTGACGGCCGCGGCGCCCGCCGCCACGAGGGCGGTGCCCGCGACGTTCCACGGCCTCAGCCCGGCCGCGGCGGCGGTGGCGGCGGTTATCGCGACGGCGAGGGCCGCGCCGGTGGCGGCGAGGCCGGCGGTGCGGCGGAGGGTGAGCAGGTACAGGGTCAGCAGCAGCGCCGCGGTGGACGCGGCGACGCCTCCGACGGTTTCACCGCCCACCGCTCCTCACCCCCTTCCCGCACCCTAACGAACCCGCCTCCGGCTCTCGTTGTCTTGTCTTTCCCGCCCGCCCACCCGTGCGGGTGTGTTGTTCGTCTGCGGGTGCCGCTTGTGCCTGGTCGGTGCCGGTCCGGGGTACCTCCTCGAAATGCGGCTGCCTGCTCTTTGCTGATTCGGCACCCTTCCTGTCACCGCATTTCTGCGGGGGCACCCCGGCCCGTCCCCTTCCGGTACGTCGGCGTCCGCCTGTCCGCTGTGGCTGAGGGGGTGGGGGGTCTTCCGGCGAACCGTCCTGCGCCGGTGCCCCCTCCCGGTGTGGCGAAGACCTCGGGCCCTTCCCCAAGCACCCCACGAAGCCCCCGCCCCGCCACACTGCCAGCCCGCGCAGGTCCTCTCGGCCCTCACCCACTCCCTTTCGCCCACCCCGGCCGGACGTCGCGTGGCGCAGGTCCCGGTTCCTGGCACCCGTTTTCGCCCGCCCCAGCTGGACGATCGGGCGGCGCCGGGGCTCGGCCTCCCTCCCACCCCCTCCCGCCGCCCCCCACCGGACTGTCGGATGCCGATGTGCCTAAACCCGCCCACCCCCCCGCCCGAAGGCGCCCCGTCGGCCGCCCAAGACCCGGACCCCACCCACCCCCCTGCGCCACCTCGCCGAACGTCGGCCGCGCGGGACCCGCACCTCCCCCACCCCCCCTTTCGCCCACCCCGGCTGGACGGCCAGGTGGCGCAGCGGCCCAGCCCCCACCCCCCTCCGCCACCCACATGAACAGGCACCCGCCGCCGTACCCAAACCCACCCACCCCCCTCCCTGGCCACCCCGCCGGACAGGCACCCGCCGACGTACCCGAGCCCACCCACCCCCCTCCCGCCCACCCCCACCGGCAGGCGAACGCCGACGAGCTCACCCCCACGCACCCCCCTCCCCGGCCACCCCCACCGGGCAGGCGGACGCCGATGGACCCGGAGGGGACGGGGCGGGGTGCCCCCGCAGAAATACGTTGACAGGAAGGGTGCCGGATACGAGGGGCCAGGTGTTACGGATTTCGAGGAGGTATCCCGGGCCGGGACCGACCAGGCACGGGCGGCACCCGCAGACGGAAAAAGCACCCGCACGGGTGGGCGGGCGGGCGGGGAGGAGAAACACCACAGGAGGCGAGCGAGAGATATTCGTTGACACGAATATGCTTTGTGGGGAATACTCAAGACATGGACGCACTCCTCACCGCCTTGGCGGACCCGGCGCGGTGGCGCCTCGTGAGCCTGCTCGCAGAGCACCCCCGCTCAGTGGGCGTGCTCGCACAGCTCGCAGAGGCCCGCCAGCCGCAGACGACAAAGCACCTCCAGACGCTGGAACGCGCAGGCGTCGTGATGTCGCAGCGCTCCGGCCAGCGCCGGATATACGCGCTGCGCTCAGCCCCGCTCAGGGACCTGGCGGCGGCACTGAACCTGCTGGCGGACACGGCGAACGCGGCGAACACGGCGAACACGGCGAACACGGCGGAATGGGAGGTACAGGGCGGGACACGGGCGACGTACGACCGGTACGGCCTGAGCCTGAGGGCGGAGCGCATGGCGGCGGAGGGGGCCGGCTGGGCGGACGGAAGGACGTTCGGGTTCGAGCGTGCGCTGGCCGGCAGCCCCGAAGTGGTCTGGCGGCACCTGACGGACTCGGCACTGCTGGCGCAGTGGTGGGCACCGGAGGACCTCCGGGTCTCGGAGCTGGTGTTCGAGGCGCGGCAGGGCGGCCGGGTCGTCCTGGAGTACCGGGACGCCGAGGACGCCGACGGCTCCGACGGCGTGGTGGGCCGCGCGGAGGGCGCGGTCGACGACGTACGGCCGGGCGAGCGCCTCGCGTACCAGCTCTCACCGCTGCTGCCGGACGGCGCCACGGCGTTCACCTCGCACGTGACGCTCGACCTGCGCCCGACGCCCACCGGCACCCACCTCGACGTCGGCTACCGCATCAGCGACAGCACGATCGACTCGGCCGACTTCGTCGCGGGCATCGAGATCGGCTTCGGCCAGAGCCTCGACAAGCTCGCGGCGACACTCGCGGCGACCGCGCGGGACGCGGCGCCGCAGGACACCAACACATCGCGGGACAACGACACAAGGAGCACGAAATGACCGAGCAGACCGCAAGCCGCAGGGTCGTCACCAACATGAGCCTGTCCCTCGACGGGCACTACGCGGGTCCGGGCGACGCCCGGGACATGGGATGGGTGATGCCGTACGCGATCACCGACGTCGCGCGCGACCACCTCGCGAGCCTCTGGGGCTCCGCGACGACGGCTCTGCTCGGGCGGGTCAACGCTGAGGGATTCCTGGGCTTCTGGCCCACCGTCATCGGAATGGAGGGTGCGGACCCGCGTGACGAGGGTTTCGCGAAGTGGCTGGTGGACAACGAGAAGGTGGTCCTCTCGTCCACCCTCACGGAGTCCCCGTGGGAGCGGACGACGATCGTGGACAAGCCGACCGCCGAGGTGGTCGCGGACCTCAAGGAGACCGAGGGCGGCGACATCCTGGTGCTGTCCAGCGCGAGCGTGATCAAGGCGCTGCTCGCTGCCGACCAGGTCGACCGGCTGGCGCTCAACGTCTTCCCGGTCTTCCTCGGCGGCGGACCGCGCCTCTTCGAGGACGGGCTGCCGGCCGGGCAGTGGTCGCTGGTCAGCCAGGCGGCGGGCGAGCACGGGACGCTGTCCCTCGTCTACGACCGGGTCCGCTGAGGTGCCGCGTGCTACGCCACCAGCATCGCGCGGATGCGGGAGGAGCGGACCTGTCCGAGGAGGCGCAGCGCGCGCGAGCGCGCCGCCTGGGCCTCCTCGGGCCGGCCGGACGCGGCCAGATTGAGGGCGAGTTCGGCCTCGTACAGGGCGATGTTCCGGGTGAAGTGCGGGTCCTGGAGGCGGACGGCCTCGCGGGCGGCGGCAGCGGCGCGGGAGTGGGCGCCGAGGGCGGACCATGCCTGGGCGGCGAGGCCGGAGAGTTCGGCTTCGCCGAAGAAGGTCATCCAGGCGGGGTCGGCGTCGCGGGGGCCGGAGGCGAAGAGGGAGTGGGCGCGGGAGAGGGCGAGTTCGCAGCCGCGCCGGTCGCCGAGCCCGGCGCGTCCCCCGGCCTCGCGCAGGGCCAGCAGGGAGAGCAGCCGGGGGGAGCCGAAGAAGCGGGCGAGGAGCTGGGCGGCCTGGGCGGCGCGGACGGCCTCGCGGGGGCGCCCGGCGTCACGGGCGAGGAAGGCGGTGTTGCAGAAGGCGTGGGCCTCCAGTGCGGAGTCCCCGGCCATCCGGGCGGTGGCCAGCGCCTCGGCGTAGTACGAGCGGGCCTCGGTGAGCCGCCCGGAGTCGTGGGCCAACCAGCCGACGGAGATGGCCAGTTCACCGGCGCCGGAGGCGAGCCCGGCGGCGACGGCGGGCCCGTGGCTGCTCTCGTCGAGGAGCCGGTAGGCGGTGCGCAGGGCGTCTCCGGCGTCGGTGTAGAGGCCGTCGGCGCCGTGCCGGTCGTCGTGCAGCCGGATCTGCCGGACGGACTCGTGGACGGCGCGTACCTCGGAGGACCCGGCGCGGCCGGTCGTACGGCCTCGGTCCCGGCCGCCCTGCGCGGGCACCAGCGTGCTGGCGAGGGCGGCGGAGCCGCCGGTCATGAATGCGCGACGCAGCACGTCGCTCTCCTCGTACGTCGGATCGGGAGGGCCGGCGGAACCAGCGGGGACAGAAGGGCCGGTGGGGACAGAAGGGCCGGTGGGGACAGAAGGGCCGGTGGGGGAGGGCAGGACGGAGAGGGCGGGCGGACCGGCGGTGCCGGACTCGGGGGAGCGGCGGGCGCGGCCCCGTACCGCCCGGCGGGGCGCGAAGCCCATGTCCGCCGAGGTCAGGTCGGGGAACATATGGCGGAAGACCCGCTGGTAGGCGTAGTTGGGGCAGCGGATCTCCCCGCTCTCCAGCCGCCCGATGTACCGCGCGTCGCAGCTCACGTGCTCGCCGATCCCGCGGGCGGCGCGCCGTACCGCCGCCGCGAATTCGCCCGGCGACCGGTCGCCGCGCAACTGGCGGAAGGCGGTGTTGGGCGTGTACGGGGAAGCGGACGCGGCGGCGGACGACCCGGTGGCGCGGGGGAGAGGGGACAGGGGGAACGACGTCATGACGGACTCCCGGACGGACGGTGCCGCTCGGCGGCGGGGACGACCGTACCGGGGAATCGGGCCTGCGAAATACTCAATTTGCCTACAAAACGGATATCTCACGCGCTATCCGCCATGAAACGCCACCCCTTACGGCGTCATTCACGCGTAGCCGTTGACGCCGGGGCGCGTTGATACGGGTGTGGTGCCGATCCCATCGTGAGCGTGAGGAGAGTTGCCTTGTTGGACACCAGCGGGTCACACACGTCGGGTCCGAGCACGGAGAGCAGCCAGCTGCCGCCGCCGTGCGACCTGGTCACCGTGCCGACCAGGCAGGGTCTCGAAGCGGTCGACATCCTGCGGCTGAGCAGCGGAGTCGGTCCCGTACTGCACGACAACTCGGGGCACAGCCTCGGCTTCCTCGTCCCGCCCGGCACCGCGGACTGCTGGGACGTCCCCGGCAGCTCGTGTACCCGTACCGACGGCCGCGGTCTGGTCATCGGTGACGAGCCGCCCGTCGAGGACACCGGCTGGCTGGTGCCGCCGCACACCGACACGGTCGTCACCGACCCGGCCGTACTGCGCGCGGCCCTCGGCATGGCGGCCCGCACCATCGAGCTGGCCGACGGCTTCCGCCCGTCCACGGACCACCACCGCCCGGCCGAGTCGGCCCTGCGGACCGCGGACGCGACCCCGGGGTACCGGTAGACCTGCCCCTGCCAGGCCCCTCGGCCCTCCGGCCTCCCGCCCCTGCCCCGCCCGATCGTCGGCCGTCCCCGATAATCGGGGGATGGCAGGCAAGCGGCAGAGCGGTGGCAGGGCGCGTACCCCGGACACGGTCGAGGCTGAGGTGGGCGGCGGACTCGCCGCGCTCGTGCCCGACCGGGCGCGCCCCGGCGGCTGGACACTGCTGATCGACGGCGCCCCGCAGTCGCATGTGGACCTCGCGGACCCCGCGCACCTGGACTTCTCCTACCAGCGCAGGCTCGGCCACCTGATCGACCTGGCCGCGCCGCCCGGCCGCCCGTTGCAGGTCCTGCACCTGGGCGGCGGCGCCCTGACGCTGGCCCGCTACACCGCGCACACCCGGCCGCGCTCCACCCAGCAGGTCGTGGAACTGGACACCGCGCTGGTCGAGTTGGTCCGCGCCGAACTGCCCTGGGACCGCGGCTGGCGGATCAAGGTACGCGGCGGCGACGCCCGCGCGGGCCTGGCCAAACTGCCCGACGGCTGGGCCGACCTGGTCATCGCCGACGTCTTCGGCGGCGCCCGCACCCCCGCCCACCTCACCAGCGCCGAATTCCTCACCGAGGTCCGCCGGGTGCTGCGGCCCGACGGGCACTACGCCGCCAACCTCGCCGACGGCGGGCGGCTGGACTTCCTGCGCGCGCAGATCGCCACCGTACGGGCGGCCTTCGCCGAGGTGTGTCTGGCCGCCGACCCCGCCGTGCTGCGCGGCAAGAGATTCGGCAATCTCATCCTCTACGCCGCCGACCACCCCCTGCCGGTCGCCGAACTGACCCGCAGGGTCGCCACCGACCCGCACCCCGGCCGGGTCGAACACGGCCGCGAGCTGGCGGACTTCGCGGGCGGCGCGCCTGTCGTCACGGACGCCACGGCCGCCGACTCCCCGGCGCCACCGCCCGACGCCTTCACGTAAGCCCGCGGCCTGCTCCGTACCGGCGCGCCCCGTACCCGCGGCCTGCTCCGTAACGGCAGGCCGGGCGTCAGTCCTCGAAGGCCTGGACCGTCGGCGCGTGGCCGTTCCAGGTGCAGAAGACGGAGGACGAGCCGCTGCCGGAGGTCTCGGTGAAGGTCACCCGCAGCCAGCCGTCCTGCGTCCAGACCTGCATCTGCCAGCCCGGATTGGGCGTCGCGGAGACCAGCGACGCCGAGTCGGGGCCCAGGTCGAGGGCGACCCGGCCGCCGTCCACGGTGTAGCTGTGCACATGGCCGGTGTCGCCGCTCGCCGGAGCGGTCGCCTTCGGCGTGCCCGGGGGCGTCTTCGGCGGCACCTTGGCCTTGCCGGTGACCGGAGGCGGGGTCGTCGCCCTGGTGTGCGTGGCGGTCGGCGTGGCGGTGGGCGTCGCGGGCGGCGTCGGCTTCGGGCGGTGCGTGGAGGACACGACCGGCGGGTCCCCGTCCGAGATCGGCAGGGCGCGCGGCGGGTCGTACGCCGTACGCAGCACCGAGTGCACGCCGAACCACGACAAGGTCACGGCCGCCGCGGTCGCCAGCGCCCAGGCGCCGACATGGAACAGTCCTCTGTGCACGCGCGCCATACTGCCGCACCCGCCCGCCGCCCGGAACACGTACCGCCCGCGCGACCGTCCGCCCCGCCGCGCGTCCGATGCGCCCTGTACGCACCCCGATACGCACCCCGTACGCGCCTCGGATCGTCGGGCGGGCCGGTGCCCGGTCCCCCGGATGGGCTAGGTTGCGGCGCATGGCAAGTGTGCTCGTGGTCGAGGACGACCAGTTCGTACGGTCCGCCCTCATTCGGCACCTCACCGAGGCGTCCCACACGGTACGCAGCGTGGGGACGGCGCTTGAGGCGTTGCGGGAGGTCGCGCAGGTCGGCTTCGACGTGGTCATCCTCGACCTCGGCCTGCCCGACCTCGACGGCTCCGAGGCGCTGAAGATGCTGCGCGGCCTCAGCGACGTACCGGTGATCATCGCGACCGCGCGGGACGACGAGGCCGAGGTCGTACGGCTGCTCAACGCCGGGGCCGACGACTACCTGATCAAGCCGTTCTCCGTCGAGCACCTGTCGGCCCGGCTCTCCGCCGTACTGCGGCGCGCCCGCAGCCGGTCCGCCGCGCCCACCGCGGACGCCCTGATCCACGTCGGCGGCCTGCACATCGACGTACGCCGCCGCCAGGCGGTCCTGGACGGCGCCGTCCTCGACCTGACCCGCCGCGAATTCGACCTGCTGGCCTTCCTCGCCGCCCGGCCCGGCGTCGTCGTCGCCCGCCGCGAACTGCTCGCCGAGGTCTGGCAGCAGTCGTACGGCGACGACCAGACCATCGACGTCCACCTGTCGTGGCTGCGCCGCAAGCTCGGCGAGACCGCGGCCAGCCCGCGCTATCTGCACACCCTGCGCGGCGTCGGCGTCAAACTCGAACCGCCCGCCGCCCTGCCGCCCACCGCGATACCGCCCGCCCCCGCGGTGCCGCCGTCATGAGATGGGCGCTGATCAAGGTGAGTCTGGCGGTGACGGCGATGGTCGTCATCGCCTTCGCCGTACCGCTCGGTCTGGTCGTCAAGGAACTGGCCCGCGACCGCGCGCTCACCAACGCCGAACGCCAGGCCGCCGCGATCGGGCCCGCTCTGGCCATCACCACCGACCGGGGCGAGCTGGAACGCGCCATCGCCAGCACCCAGGCGGGCGCCGAGTCCCGGATCGCGCTGCGCATACCCGCCACCGCGCAGTCAGCGGCCGTCGGCATCGGCACCCCGCACGCCACCGACGCCGCGCTGCACACCGCCTCGGCGTACGGCGAGGCCGCGACCGTACGCGTCCCCGGCGGATACGCGCTGCTCCAGCCGACCGCCGTCAGCTCGGGGACGGTCGCGGTCGTCGAGGTGTTCGTGCCCGACGACGACATCAACCGCGGTGTCCCCACCGCCTGGCTGGTGCTGGCCGCCGTCGGGATCGGTCTGATCGTCGGCTCGGTCGCCATCGCCGACCGGCTCGGCACCCGCATGGTCCGCCCCGCCGCCCGGCTCGCGGGCGCCGCGCAGCGCCTCGGCGAAGGCGACCTGGCGGTACGGGTTCCCGAGGCCGGTCCCAGCGAACTGCGGTCCGCCGCGGTCGCGTTCAACGCCATGGCCGACCAGGTGGTCGAACTCCTCGCCAGCGAAAGGGAGTTGGCCGCCGACCTTTCGCACCGGCTGCGCACCCCGCTCACTGTGCTGCGGCTCAACACCGCGTCCCTCGGCGAAGGCCCGGCCGCCGACCAGACCCGCGCGGCCGTCGCCCAGCTCGAACGCGAGGTCGACCAGATCATCCGCGCCGCCCGCGAACAGCGCGGCGCCCACACCGCGACCGGCGCCGCCGGGTGCGACGCCGCCGAGGTCATCCGCGAACGGATGGCCTTCTGGTCCGCTCTCGCCGAGGACGAGGGCCGCGAGGTCCGCTCCGCGGGGGCCGACCGACCGGTACGGGTCCCCGTCGCCCGCGCCGAACTGGCCGCCGCCCTCGACGCCATGCTCGGCAACGTCTTCCGCCACACCCCGGAGGGCACCGCCTTCGCCGTCGACGTCCACCGCGGCGACGACGCCGTCATCGTCCTCGTCTCCGACGCGGGACCCGGCCTCGCCGACCCCGCCGCCGCGCTGCGCCGCGGCCACGGCGACGGCGGCCAGGGCTCCACCGGCCTCGGCCTCGACATCGTCCGCCGCGTCGCCGAATCCACCGGCGGTGACCTCGCCGTCGGCCGCAGCGTCCTCGGCGGCGCCGAGATCCGCCTCTGGCTCGCCCTCTCCCCCCACACCTCCACCCCCCACCCCACCGCCACCCACCGCCGCGCGACCCTCAAGCGCCACCGCTGACCGGGCCCGGCGCGCCGCACCTTTAACGGCTCCCTTGCGCTGGCTTAAGCGCGCCATAAGAACCCCGTCCGCGCCCCGGACCAGCCAATTTGTCCGTTCTGGACGCGCTAGCGTGCCAACGCGTCCCCCTCTCCCCAACCCCGCCGTCCCCCCTCTCCCCAACCCCCCAACCCCCAAGAGGCAGGCCCGAACATGGCAACAACGCACCGCCGTCGCCCCAGCCGGAAGGTCCAACTGATAGGCGGCCTCACCGCCGTCGCCGCCGTAGCCGGAGGCGCCTTCGCACTGGCGGGGTCGGCGAGTGCCGCGTCGGTCGGGGCGGTGTACTCCAAGACCAGCGGGTGGGACGGCGGTTACACCGGCCAGTACGAGATCACGAACTCCGCGAGCGGCGCCCTCACCGGCTGGACGCTGAAGTTCGACCTGCCCGCGGGAACGAAGATCAGCTCGCTGTGGAACGGCAGTTACCAGGTGTCGGGCCAGACGGTCACCGTCACCGCGGAGAGCTGGAACGGCACGATCGCCCCCGGCGGCAAAGTCGACGTCGGCTTCGTGACGAGCGCGTCCGGCGCGGCGGGCGACCCCGTCAACTGCCTGATCAACAACGCGAAGTGCTCGGTCTCCGACGGCCCCACTCAGACCCCGACGGGCCACCCGACGCAGACCGCGACCCCCACGCAGAAGCCCACGCAGACCCCGACGCCCACCGCCACCCCCACCTCGGGCGGCGGCGGAGGCGGCGGCACCACCGCGTCCAGCGGATTCGCCCCGTACGTCGACACCTCCCTCTACCCGGCGTACGACCTCGTCGCCGCGTCGAAGGCGAACGGCGTCAAGGAGTTCAACCTGGCCTTCCTTGTGTCCGGCGGCGGCTGCGTCCCGAAGTGGGGCGGCGTCACCGACCTGGGCAGTGACGCGGTGGCCGCGCAGATCGGCGCGCTGCGGGCGGCCGGCGGCGACGTACGCGTCTCCTTCGGCGGCGCCAACGGTACGGAGCTGGCCTCGGCGTGCTCCTCGGCGTCGGACCTGGCGGCGGCGTACGGCAAGGCCGTTGACCAGTTCAAGCTCACGAAGGTCGACTTCGACGTGGAGGGCGGCGCGCTGCCGGACACCGCGGCCAACACCCGGCGCGCGCAGGCCATCGCCCAACTCCAGAAGAGCCACAGCGGACTTGAGGTCTCGTACACGCTGCCCGCGATGCCGACAGGGCTCACGCAGGACGGCATCAACCTGCTGAGCAACGCCAAGACCAACGGGGTGGACATCCACGCCGTCAACATCATGGCGATGGACTACGGCTCCTCGTTCAGCGGTGACATGGGCCAGTACGCGATCGACGGCGCGACCGCCACGCAGGCGCAGGTCAAGAGCGTGCTCGGGATCTCCGACGCCGCCGCGTGGAAGAAGATCGCGGTGACGCCGATGATCGGCGTCAACGACGTCGCCACGGAGACCTTCACCGTTCAGGACGCCACGCAGTTGGTGACCTTCGCCAAGTCCAAGGGCCTGGCGTGGCTGTCGATGTGGTCCGCGACCCGCGACAAGCAGTGCGCGGGCGGCGCGCAGAGCTGGGCCGACGCCTCGTGCAGCTCGATCGTGCAGAGCGCGGGCGCCTTCTCCAAGGCGTTCGCCGCGTACACCGGCTGACGGTCCCCGTACGCGACACCCCGCAGCCGTACGGCCGCTCCTCTCCTACCCCCACGGGAGAGGAACGGCCGTACGTGCGAAGCCGCCTGATGTGACGTCAGGCCGTCTGTTCCTGCCACTCCGCGTGGTAGGCGTTGAAGATCTCGCGCAGGTGGTGCCCGATCTTCAGATAGTCGAGGTCGTCCAGATTGGCGAGCGAGACGCGTACCGACCACTGCGGGCCGTCGAAGCCGCCGCCGTTGAGCAGCACCACCGAGGTCTGCTCGGCGAGCCGGAACAGCGGGTCGACCGGCTCGTAGGTGGCCTCCAGATAGTCCGCGAAGGCCCTGCCGTGGGTGCGCTCCGCCTCGGCGAGCAGGTCGAGTTCGATGTAGTAGCCCGCCCGCTCCGGGTCCTCGGCGATCTTCATCCGGGCGCCTTCGAGCAGCAGATCGAGCCGCTGTCGCACGATCGCCCGGATGCGGCGCTTGTACGCCTGGCCCTCCTCCAGCATGTCGAAGAGCGAGAAGAGCGTCATCATCGCCTGCTGCGGCAGCGACAGACCCGCGGTGTGGTTCAGCGCCACCTGGCGGGAGTCGGCGACCAGCCGGTCGATGAAGCGGATACCGCCGGGGTCGAGGCTGAGCGTCCCGTACCGCGCGGCCAGCCGGTCCTTCTCCGCCCCGGGGAGCGCGGCGATCATCTCGTCGATCACATTGTCGTCGTGCAGGGCGATGACGCCGAGCCGCCAGCCGGTGCAGCCGTAGTGCTTGGAGTAGGAGTAGACCAGCAGGGTGTTGCGCGGCACTTCGGCGGCGATCGAGCGGAAGCCTTCCACGAAGGTGCCGTAGACGTCGTCGGTGACGATCAGCAGACCGGGGTTGCTGGTCGCGACGATCTCGCGGATCTGTGTCACCACCCGCTCGCTGAGCGCCAGCGACGGCGGATTGCTCGGGTTGACAAGGCAGACCAGTTTGACGTCGGGGTCGGCCAGCTTGGCGACCTCCTCGGGGGGATAGCGCCATTCGCGTACGCCGGTGCCGGCGAAGAGGTCGGCCTCCACCAGCACGACCTCGAAGCCGTACGTGTCCAGTTCGGGGATCTCGATGTACGGGGTGAACACCGGCACCATCAGGGCGATCTTGTCGCCCTTGTGCAGCAGGCCGTTCTTCATCAGCGAGTCGAAGATGTAGCACATCGCGGCGGTGCCGCCCTCGGTGGCGAACAGGCGCAGATCGCCCGCGCCCTGCGGCGGCCTGCCCGCGAACATCTCGTCACCGAGGTAGCCGCGCACGATCCGCTCGGCGTGGGTCAGCATCCGGTCGGGGACGGGATAGTTGTCGCCGATGGAGGCGTCGGCCAGTTCGTGCAGGAACGCGTCCCGGTCGAACCCGAAGCGCTGGAGGGCGTGCTGGACGCAGGCGCCGAGCATGTCGATGCCGGGCAGGTCCGGGTGCTGCCGGACGAAGGCGTCGAAGCGGCCGCCGATGCCCTGCTTCTCCGGCATGCCGCCGAGGTTGTCGGCCGTCCACACCCGACGGGATTCGGAGAGCGCGAAGTGGCCGAGGGCGAGATACGCCTCGCGGGGGCCGGTGGCGATCCAGTTGGGGTTGCCACGGCCCGCGTTGAGCATCGCGCGGGCGGTGGTCTCCTTCTGCCCCGGCTTGTCCTCCTGCTCGCTCTGCGCGATCTCGATGAATTTGTCCTTCAGCTCGAACGGGCTGAGCTGCGCGAAGGACTGGATCTCGGCGCGGGTGAACCGGGTTTTGGGCACGGCATGCTCCCTCACGGATGTCAGTGGGTCTCGGTGGGCGTCATGGGTCTCAGCGGGCGTTCAGGCGCGGCCGGTCAGGAGCCGAGGACGCCGACGAGGACGGGGCCGGTGAGCGGCAGCAGGAAGTTCGACAGCGCGTAGGTGACCGTGTAGCCGAGCAGCGGTACGGAACTCTGCGCCACCTGGGTGATCGAGGTGATCGCGGGCGTCGAGCACTGCTGTCCCGCGATGGCGCCGATCAGCACCGGTTTCTCGATCTTCAGCAGCTTCAGGCCGACGAAGAGCGAGATCGCCGCCGGGATCAGCACCATGCCGATACCGGCCAGCGGCAGCAGCGCGCCGTACTGCTTCAGCAGCGGACCGGCCTGTGGTCCCGAGGCCAGGCCCGTACAGGCGATGAAGACCGCGAGGCCCAGGTCCTTGATGGTGGCCGCGGCCTGCGGCGGGAAGGCGCCGAAGGTCTGCCGCTGGGAGCGGAACCAGCCGAAGACCAGCCCCGACACCAGGCAGCCGCCGCCGGTGCCCAGCGACAGCGGGATGTCGCCGATGTGGATGACGATCTGGCCGAGCAGCGCGCCGACGGCGATGCCCAGGCCGAGGTAGACGAAGTCGGTGCTGTCGTTCTTGACCACCGCGCCGATCCGTGCGGCGACTTTGCCCAGCCCCGCGCGGGCGCCGACCAGGGTCAGGACGTCGCCCCGGCGCAGTTCGGTGTCGGGGGAGGCGGGCATGTGCTGCTCGCCCCTGAGTACGTCGGTGACGTAGACGCCTGCCCCGGTGAACTCCGGGTGCCGCTTTTGGAGGTCGTCGATGGTGTGGCCGTCTGAGGCCCGTTCGGTCAGCGCGACCTGGCTGCTGGCCAGCGGCGCGTCGAGCCCCGGGATGGCGGAGGTCTCGGGCCCGATCTCGCGGCCCGCCTCGATGGTGTTGGCCCGGCGGCCGACCACCATCACCAGGTCGGACAGGATCAGCTCCACCTCGGGCGCGGGGGTGATGGTGGCACTGCCGCGCCTGATGCCCTCGACGGTGACCCGGCCGCCGAGTCCGGCCTCCAGGTCGCCGACGGTGCGGCCGTCGGCGAGCGTCACCAGGAAGGTGCGGCCGACCATGCCGGGCAGCGGCTCGCGCTCGTCGGCTTCCAGCGACGGCGCGTCGCCGCGCATCCGCAGCCACATCTCGCGCGAGGCGTCCCGCAGGTTGATCCGGAGCATCATCGGCAGGATCTGGCTGGTGAACAGCACGATGGTGACCAGGCCGAAGAGATAGCAGACGGTGTACGCGGTGGCCACATGGCCCTGGTAGTCCTTGACCTGGTCCGGGGTCAGTCCTGACAGCTTGCCGATGGCCTCGGTCGCGGTACCGACCACCGCGGACTCGGTCGCCGCGCCCGCCAGGATGCCGGAGGCGGTGCCGACGTCCAGGTCGAACGCCTTGGCGAGGCCGTAGGCGATACACAGGACCGTGACCATCTCGATCAGAGACAGGACGCCGAAGGTGAGGCCGCGCCGGTTGAAGTTGGCGAAGAACTGAGGGCCCGCCATATAGCCCAGGGCGAAGATGAACAGCGCGAAGAAGACGGTCTTGACGTCGTCCGCGACGGTGACCTTCTGCGTGCCGAGCAGCAGCGATACGATCAGCGTGCCGCAGATGCCGCCCAGTGTGATCGGGCCGACCCGCAGCTTGCCGACCAGATAGCCGGCGGCGAGGCAGAGGAAGAGGGCAAGTTCCGGATGGTCGCGCAGAACGCCCATGTCAGGACGGCCGGACCGGCGACAGCGGTGTAAATCGGTACATAGCTCACAAAATAGCAGCGCGAACAGCGCGGAGCGGTACGGACAGCACCCTCGAGCTGTCCGTACCGCTCCTTTTCCGTTCCCTCAGGAAGCCCCGTCCTCCTCCGCGGCTCCCTGAAGGACGTTCTCGCGGGCGACGGCCGCGTACCAGTGGGCGCTCTGCTTGGGGATGCGGCGCTGTGTGCCGAAGTCGACGTAGACCGCGCCGAACCGCTTGCTGTAGCCGTACGCCCACTCGAAGTTGTCCATCAGCGACCACAGGAAGTAGCCGCGTACGTCCACGCCGTCGGCGATCGTGCGGTGGATCGCCGCGAGGTGGCTGCGCAGATACGCGATCCGCTCCGGGTCGTTGACCGTGCCCTCGGGCGAGATGTAGTCGTCGTAGGCGGCGCCGTTCTCGGTGACCATCAGCGGCAGCCCCGGGTGCTCGCGCGCCACCCGGTGAATGAGGTCGTACAGGCCGGTGGCGTCCACCGCCCAGCGCATCGCGGTGGTCTCGCCGGGCGGCAGGTGGAAGGCGACGTGCTCCGAGCCGGGCCACGGCGAGTGGTCGCTGGCGCCGTGCCCGTCGTTGCGGGGCACGTCGGGTCCGTCGGCGCGCTGCTTGCCGTCCGAAACCAGCGTCGGCGTGTAGTAGTTGATGCCCAGCAGGTCGATCGGCCGGGAGATCTCCGCGAGGTCGCCCTGCCGTACCAGGGACTCCCAGTCCACCAAGTGGGCGGTGTCCGCGAGGAGATCGGCCGGGTAGTCGCCGCCGAGGATCGGGCCGAGGAAGACCCGGTTGCCGACCGCGTCGATCCGGCGGGCCGCGTCGAGGTCGCCCGACGAGGTGGTCAGCGGGCGGATCTGGTGCAGATTGAGGGTGATCGAGGTCTGCGCGGCGGCGGGCAGCACGGAGCGCAGGACCCCGATCGCCTTGCCGTGTGCGAGGTTGAGGTGGTGGACGGCCCGCAGCGCCGACTCCGGCTCGGTGCGGCCCGGCGCGTGCACACCGGAGCCGTAGCCGAGGAAGGCCGAGCACCAGGGCTCGTTGAGAGTCGTCCAGTACGGCACCCGGTCGCCGATCGCGCCGGCCACCAGCGCCGCGTAGTCGGCGAACCGCTCGGCGGTGTCGCGTACCGTCCAGCCGCCGACGTCCTCCAGGTCCTGCGGCAGGTCCCAGTGGTAGAGGGTGGCCACCGGCGTGATGCCGCGGTCGAGGAGTTCGTCGGTGAGCGAGCGGTAGAAGTCGAGGCCGCGCTGGACGGCCGGGCCGCGCCCGGTCGGCTGCACGCGCGACCAGGAGACGGAGAACCGGTACGCGGCCAGGCCCAGGTCGGACATGAGCGCGACGTCGTCGCGGAAGCGGTGGTAGTGGTCGGCCGCGATGTCACCCGTGTCCCCGTTGTGGACGCGGCCGGGCGTGTGGCTGAAGGTGTCCCAGATCGAAGGGGTGCGGCCGTCCTCGGCCGCGGCGCCCTCGATCTGGTAGGCGGCGGTGGCCGCCCCCCAGACGAAGCCGGGGGGAAAGCGGAGCGAGGCCGAGACATTGGCGCTCTCGGCGCTCTCGGAGCGGACAGCGGTCATAACGGGGGACTCCAGGGGAATCAGGGGTAAGCGGGGGAGGGGGCCAACAGGACGCTTCTCAGGGGGAGTTCTTGGTGAGCTCAGGGGAGGCGCGGGGAGTTCGCGCGCGGGGAGTTCGCCGAGGGTTCAGCTCTTGACGGCACCTGCCGTGATGCCGCCGACGATGTGCTTGCCGAGGACCGCGAAGACCAGCAGCAGCGGCAGCGTGGCGACCAGCGCGCCCGTCACCACGATCGAGTGGTCGATGGTGTGGTCACCGGAACCCAGACCGGCCAGCGCGACCTGAACCGTCGGGTTCTGCTGGTTGAGCGCGATGAACGGCCAGAAGAAGTCGTTCCACGACTGCACGAACACCAGCATTCCCAGTACGGCCATCGCGGGCCGCGCCACCGGGAACACCACGTGCCAGATGATCCGCAGGCTGTGCGCGCCGTCCACCCGCGCCGCCTCGACCAGTTCGATCGGCAGCGCCTCGGACAGGAACTGCCGCATGAAGAACACGCCGAAGGCGGCCACCAGCGACGGCAGGATGACGGACTGGATGTGCCCGACCCAGCCCAGGTTGGTGATGATCTGGTAGAGCGGGATCACGCTGAGCTGCGGCGGGATCGTCATCGTCGCGACCACCAGCATCAGCAGCGCGTTACGGCCGCGGAACTGGAGCTTGGCGAAGGCGAATCCGGCGAGCGTCGCGAACATCACCGTGCTGAACGACACGAAGCCCGCCACGATCGTGGAGTTGATCAGCGCCTTGCCCATGTCGACCTGGTCCCACACGATGTGCAGGTTGTCGATCAGATGGCTGCCGGGCAGCAGCGGCATCGGCGGCGTGACGATCTCGGCGTCCGTGCGCGACGCCGCCACCACCGTCCAGTACAGCGGGAACAGCGAGATCAGCGCCGCGACGACGAGGATCACGTACGCGACCGGGCCCGCGTGTTCCTGCTTGCCCGCCCCGCTCCTGCGCAGGAACCGGCGACGCGGCGGCTTGGGCGGCGGTACGGCGGTGGACCGCCGCGACGGCGCGGCCCCGAACGCTTGCGTTTCGGTTGTCTGTGCCATGAGGTCAGCCCCCGAGCTTCCGGCGGTTGGCCCGCAGGATCAACAGTTGGACGGCGCCGATGAGCAGCAGGATCAGCAGCATCACCCAGGCCACGGCGGACGCCTGGCCCAGCGCGCCGGTCGCCCAGCCCTTCTCGTACATGTAGAGGCTCAGCGTCTGGTACTGATGCGCCGAGCCGCCGCTGACGCCGACACCGCCGCCGTAGATCAGCGGCTCACCGAAGAGCTGCGTGGCGCCGATCGTCGAGACCACGATGGTGAACAGGATCGTCGGCCGGATCGAGGGGATCGTGACGCTGATGAACTGCCGCCAGCGCGAGGCCCCGTCGAGCGCCGCCGCCTCGTACAGATCGGACGGCACCGCCTGCATCGCGGCCAGGTAGATCAGCGCGTTGTAGCCGGTCCAGCGCCAGGTCACGATCGACGAAATGGCGATCTGCGAAGGCCACTTGGACGACTGCCAGTTGAGGTTGTGCACCCCGAAGTGGGCGAGGATCTGGTTGACCATGCCGTAGTCGGGGTTGAAGAGCTGGACGAAGACCAGCGACGCCGCCGCGATCGAGGTGGCGTACGGCGCGAGCACCGCGACCCGGAAGAAGCCGCGCGCCCTGAGCTTGAAGTTCAGCAGGTGCGCGAGACCGAGCGCCATCAGGAGCTGCGGCACGGTCGAGATCACCGCGAGCGAGAAGGTGTTGCGCAGCGCGTTCCAGAAGAACGTGCTGTCCCACAGGCGGGTGTAGTTCCGGAAACCGACCCAACTGGCGTCGCCGCCGAGCTGCACCTGGTTGAAGGAGAGATACCCGGTGTAGATCAGCGGGAAGAGGCCGAAGGCCGCGAAGCAGATGAAGAACGGGGCGATGTACGCGTACGGCGACGCCTTGGTGTCCAGCCGGTACAGCCTGGAACGCCAGCCCGGGGGGCGGTGGGCGCCCTTGCCGGGCGAGCGGGGGGCGGCGGGCCGGGACGACGGAGGACTGCCGTCGGACGTCGCCCTGACGGAGGTGGCCACGAGTGGCGTCCTTCCCGTAGGGGTTCGGGCGAGGGTTGTGCGGTGACTGGGAGGAGTACGGCTGGGGGTACGGGGTGGGTTGGACCGGGAGCGAGGTGCGGGCCGCCCGGCAGGTGGGAGACACTGCCGGGCGGCCCCGTCCGCGCTACTGGTCGATCTTGTCCTTGACCAGTGCCTTCACGTTCGACCACGCCTTGTCGGCCGAGGTGCCGTGCTGCTCCATGTCGAGGATTCCGTTGTCGGTGATGAAGGTCTTCACCTGACCGTCGTACTGGCCGATGGGCGCGGGCTGGATGCTCTCCGCGGTGGCCGAGTAGATCTTGCCGACGGGGGTGTCACCGAAGTACGGGTTCGTCGCGTTCTGCACGGTCGGGTCGGCGAGACCCGCCTTGGTCGACGGGATGTTGCCGTTCTTCGCGAAGACCTTCGCCTGCTGGGCGGGCGCGGTCAGCCAGGCGGCCAGCGCGGTCGCCTCCGCTATGTGCTTGCCGGCCTTGGGCACCGACAGGAACGAACCGCCCCAGTTGCCGGCCTGCGGCGGCGCGGCGATGTCCCACTTGCCCTGGTTGGCGGGTCCTGCCGAGTCCTTGATGATGCCGATCATCCAGCTCGGGCAGGCCACGGTCGCGAACTTGGAGTTCTTGAACGCCGCGTTCCAGGTGTTGGCGTCGAACTGCCGCAGCTTGTCGGTCAGTCCGTCCTTGACGGCCTGGGTCGCCAGCGTCCACGCCGTCTTCACACCGGGGCTGGTGTCGTAGATCAGCTTGCCGGACGCGTCCGAGTACTGCGTGGTCTGGCTGGAGACCACCGCGTTGAACAGACCGCTGCCGGAGTCGGTGAAGGCCACGCCCGAGGGCGCCTTCGCCTTGAACTCCTTGCCGACGTCCAGGAACTTCGACCAGTCACCGGCCCACTTGGCCGCGACCGCGTCCCGGTCGTCGGGCAGACCCGCGGCCTTGAAGAGGTCCTTGCGGTAGCAGACCGCCATCGGGCCGATGTCGGTGCCCAGGCCGATCACCGAACCGTCGCTGGTGGTGGCCTGCTTCTCCTTGTAGTCCAGCCAGTCGCCGACGTTGACGCCCTTGGCCTTGCCCAGGTCCACGAACTTCGACGCGAGCGTCGGGCCGGTGGCCTCGGCGATGTAGCCGATCTCGATGGCCTGGATGTCGGAGAGGCCGCTGCCCTGGGACAGGTGGAGCTTCAGGGCGTCCCAGTACTGCTGCCCGTCGGCGACGTTGTCCTCGACGATCGTGATGTTGGGGTGCAGCTTGTGGTACTCGGAGAAGAGGGCCGCGCCCGTCTTGTCGTCGTAGCCGAACGATCCGAAGTCACCGACGTGCAGCGTGATCTTCTCGGTCGAGGAGGCGGTGCTCCCGCTGCCCGAGTCCTTGCTCTTGCTGTCACTGCTGCAGCCGGTGATCAGGGTCGCGCAGGTCGCGAGACCCGCGACCGCGATGACTGCGGCCTTGCGGGTTCTGCCGGAAGTGCGCATTCCACTCTCCTTGTCAGGGTGGGTCTGGCGTGCGGTGGTGCGAGTGAGGGTGTGGGAGCGCTCCCACTAAGCTTGCCGGAACAATCCGGCCTCGGAGGGGTCAGTGTCAAGATGTGAAGTCGATTTCGTTGCCGGAACGTGTCCGGACCGGACCGATGGTCACTTCTTGAACGGATCGGACGCCGCGGGGCGGGTACGGTGAACACAGCGTGGGAGCGCTCTCAAGAGATCCTGCTGTCCAGAGCGGGCCGGGCGCTAAGGTGGCGCGACAGTGGAGCACAGGAGGCGGAAGTGGCCATGAACGGGCGGCACAGCGGACGGCCCACCCTGGAAGAGGTGGCTGTACGCGCCGGGGTGGGACGCGGCACGGTCTCGCGCGTCATCAACGGGTCGCCGCGGGTCAGCGACCGCGCGAAGGCCGCGGTCGAGGCCGCCATCGCCGAACTGGGGTACGTGCCCAACCGCGCGGCCCGCGCGCTGGCCGGAAATCGCACCGACGCCATCGCCCTGGTCATCCCCGAGCCGGAGACGCGGCTCTTCGCCGAGCCGTACTTCTCCGACATCATCCGGGGGATCGGGGCGGAGCTGGCCGACACCGACATGCAGCTCCTGCTCACGCTGATCCGTACGCCCAAGGAGCGGGCCCGCTTCGGCCAGTACCTCGCCGCGCACCGCGTGGACGGCGTCCTGCTGGTCTCCGTCCACGAGGACGATCCGCTTCCGGACCTTCTCGAACAGCTCGACATGCCCGCCGTTCTGAACGGGCGGCGCAGTGACCTCGAATCCGTCTCGTACGTGGACGCCGACAACGTCGGCGGCGCGCGCGCCGCCGTCGCCCACCTCTTCGCCCGCGGGCGGCGGGCCGTCGCGACGATCACCGGGCCGCCGGACATGTACGTGGCCCGGTGCCGCCTCGACGGGTATCGGCAGGCCGTGGAGAGCTCTTCGGGAGGCTCCTCGAACTCCGAGCTTGTCGCCCGGGGCGACTTCACCGAGGAGGGCGGGCGGCGGGCCATGCGCGAACTGCTCGCGCGGCGGCCGGACATCGACGCCGTTTTCGCCGCCTCCGACCTCATGGCGGCCGGCGCGCGGCAGGTTTTGCGCGAGTCCGGGCGGCTGGTGCCGACTGACGTCGCGCTCGTCGGCTTCGAGGACTCGGCCATCGCGCGCCATATGGATCCGGCGCTTACCAGTGTTCGGCAGCCGACGGAGGAGATGGGTCGCACGATGGCGCGGGTGCTTCTTGAGGAGATCGCCGAGAGGGATTCGGTACGACGCCATGTCGTTCTGGCCACTGAGCTCATTCAACGCGATTCCGTCTAGCCCTCTTGTCTTTTGTTTTTCCCGCCCGCCCACCCGTGCGGGTGATTTCTCCGTCTGCGGGTGCCGCCCGTGCCTGGTCGGTCCCGGCCCGGGGTACCTCCTCGAAATCCGTAACACCTGGCCCCGGGTATCCAGTGACGTTCCTGTCAACGTATTTCTGCGGGGGCACCCCGCCCCGTCCCCTCCTCGCCCGTCGGCGTCCGCCTGTCCGCTGTGGTGGCGGAGGGGGGTTGGGGGAACTGGGCCCGCACCCGGCGCACGGCCAGTCGCCCAGCCCCCGGCGGACCGTCGGGCGCCGACGTACCCGAACCCACCCACCCCCTCGGCCCACCCCGGTGAGGGTCAGGTGACCCCGGACCCCGGACCCCGGACCCGATTCACCCCCTCCCGTCACCCAGACGGACAGGCGAACCCCGATGTACCCCAGCCCACCCACCCCGGCTGGGCGGCCGGGTGGCGCAGGGGCTCGGCCTCGCCCTCACCCACCCCCGCCGACAGGCGGACGCCGACGTACCGGAGCCCACCCACCCCTCTCCCGCCCGCCCCCACCGGACAGGTGGGCGCCGACGTACCCGAACCCACCCCCCCTCAGCCACAGCGGACAGGCGACCGCCGACGTACCGGAGCCCACCCACCCCCCTCCCGCTCACCCCCGCCGGACCGCCGGGCGCCGCCGTACCCGAGCCCACCCACCCCCCTCCCGGCAACCCCCCACCGGACAGGCGGACGCCGACGTACCCGGCCCCCACCCACCCCTCTCCCGCCCGCCCCCACCGGACAGGCGGACGCCGACGTACCCGGCCCCCACCCACCCCCCTCCCCGGTCACCCCCACCGGACAGGCGGACGCCGACGTACCCGAGCCCCACCCACCCCCGCCCCCCCTCAGCCCCCACCGGACAGGCGGACGCCGACGGGCGAGGAGGGGACGGGGCGGGGTGCCCCCGCAGAAATACGTTGACAGGAACGTCACTGGATACCCGGGGCCAGGTGTTACGGATTTCGAGGAGGTACCCCGGCCCGGGACCGACCAGGCACAAGCGGCACCCGCAGACGGAGAAAGCACCCGCACGGGTGGGCGGGCGGGAAAGACAAGACGGAGGAAGAACAGGACGTGAAGAAGCGGACGGCGGTCTATGGGGAAGTGGCGACAGAGCTGGCGCTGAGAGGCGACGCGGAGCTGCAAGAGCTGGTGGAAAGAGGGGAACCCTTGGGGACAGGAATCGGCGGACAGACCTCGAAAGTGCTCGTCGCGGGAACTCCCGTCTTCGTGAAGGAGATCCGCCTCACGGACCTCGAAAGACGCCCGGAGAACACCCGCTCGACGGCGAACGTATTCGACCTCCCGGCGTTCTGCCACTACGGCATCGCCACCCCCGGCTTCGGCGCCTGGCGCGAACTGGCCGTCCATGCCATGACGACGAATTGGGTCCTGGCGGGAGAGCACGACGGCTTCCCGCTGACGTATCACTGGCGGGTGCTGCCGAGCACGAAAAGGCCCCTGCCGACGGAACTGGCAGACGTGGAGGCGGCGGTGGCGTACTGGGGCGGGAGCCCCAGTGTGCGGCGCCGCATCGAGGGTGTGCGGGACGCGACGGCGAGCGCGGTGGTCTTCATGGAGTACATCCCGCAGAATGTGCAGAATTGGCTGCGGACCCGCCTCGCGGAGGCGGACGAGAAGACGACGGAACGCGTCTGCGAGTGGCTCGAGCGCGAGCTGCTGGACGGCGTGGATTTCATGAACGCCCGCGAACTGCTGCATTTCGACGCGCACTTCGAGAATGTCCTGGCCGACGGCCACCGCCTGTACTTCGCGGACTACGGCCTGGCGGTGTCGACCCGGTTCGAACTGTCGTCGGCGGAGGCCGAGTTCTAGGAGCGGCACCGGACGTACGACCGCGACTACATCCGTACGCACTTGGTGCGCTGGCTGAAGCGCGATACGGGGAGGGTCCCGGCTCAGGTGCTGGCCCGGCACGGGCAGTTGGCCGAGGAGATGGGGGAGTGGCACAGGACGTTGCGGACGGAGAGCCGGGAGGCTCCGTATCCGGTTCAGTCGGCGGGCCGCCATCTGACGCGGTAGTCGACGCCGTCGGGGCGGTAGCGGGGGCCGGGGGTGGAGCGCCACTGGGCGGTCAGGACGCGCGGCTCGGCGGGGGTGTCGCGGTGGGGGAGGAGCAGCGCGGTGAGTTCGTCGTAGCGGGCGTCGACGCCGCCCGCGCCGGGGTGGGTGTCGGGCTCGGCCGTACCGGCCTCGTAGCGGGTGTGCCAGGCCGCGAAGAGGGCCCACCGCTCGCGCTCCAGGGCGAGTTGGGCGGCGTCGACGGGCCAGACCGCGTAGGTGTCCTCGTACACGAGCCGGAAGTAGTGCGGCTCCCCGTCGACCTCGGCGAGGCCGAAAACCGGGGCGTCGTATCGGTCCAGTTCGGCAAAGACCCGCTCGAATCCCTCGCCGATCAGCTCCTGTTCATCCCAGATCTCGGCCATGAACGGAGGCTACGACCTCGGGCCGCCGAGGCGCGTACGTTTCTTGAACGCGGGCCCTCGTACGCGCTCTCAGAACGCGTCGCCGACGCCCGTCAGCGCCGCCACAGACGGCGCCACACCGGCACTCCCGGCGCGGTACGGGAGGGCGGCGACAGCACCACCCGGCCCGGTGTCGGCGGGGCGGGGACCGCTGCGTCCGGGACGTCGGGCAGCTCCAACTCCGGTACGGCGAGGTGGTGGTGAGGGTGCTCGTGACGGTGGCCGCAGGACGCGGCCGGGCGGTCGCACCAGGCGATGAGGAGTTCGCCGTGGACGTCGGCGGCCTCGCGCACCTGGTCGCGTACGTACGCGTACAACTCGCCGAGGGTGATCAGCCCGTCGCGGTCGCCGTCCGCCTCGCCCGTCCGCAGGCCGTGGGCCAGTGCGTGGGTGAGGCCGGACGGAGCGGCGGTGTCCGAGGCGGAGATGACGGTCCGCCCCCGCCCGCCGAGGCGATCGGCGGTGTCCGTGGGAGAGCAGTCGAGCAGCAGGACGATCCGCCGTGAACCACAGCCGTCCAGCAGCCCGTTGAGGCGGCTCGCGGCGACACCGGCGACGTGCGGCTCACCGTCCGCGCCGTCCGCGCCGCCCGCGCCGCCCGCGCCGCCCGCGCCGGGCGCCGAGACGTGCAGCAGCAGAAGGTCGTCGTCGGCGCGGTCGGCGAAGAAGTCCGTCAGGGCCTGCTCGGCGGGCTCGGCGCGCGCGTCCAGGAGTGTCGTGACGTCGAAGCCGCCGATGCCGGGGTCGCGCAGCGCGTCGGCCAACGCAGCGGCGTCGGCGAGCCGTTCGGGCTCAGGGGCGCGCGGGCGGTCCGCCTCCGGGTCCCGACGCCCGGCACCGGCGATGATCAGCGCGCTCCGCCTGCTCGGCATTCGTTCCGCTCCCCTGGCCGACAAGGCTCTCAGGCTAGGGGCGCAGCCACGACTCGGCGCCCGCCGTGCGGCGAATACGTTCGGGAATACGCTCGCGGACACGTTTGGGGCGCCACCCGTCCGGACGGGCGGCGCCCCACGGTCCGACCCTCAGGCGCCGTCGTCCGCCGCGTCCGGGGACGCTGGACGGCGGGAGAGGATCTGGTCGACGCCCATGCGGTTCTCCGCGAAGGACAGGGAACTGCCGACCATGTAGAGCCGCCAGACGCGGGCCGTCTCCTCGCCCGCGAGCGCGACGAAGTCGGCCCAGCGGTCCTCCAGCGTGCGGTGCCAGGCGTCGATGGTGCGGACGTAGTGCTCGCGCATCGCGGTGACCGACCGCACTTCGAGCCCGGCCTGTTCGAGCAGGCCGACCGTCTCGCCGAGCGGGCGCATGTGCATGTCGGAGACGATGTAGGTCTCGATGAAGGCACCGCCGCCGGGGGCGTTGCGGCCGCGCGCCATCTGCTGCACCATCACGTGCCCGCCTGGCTTGACCCGGTCGTGCAGGGCCGCGGCGAAGGCCGGGTACTCGGCGTCGCCGACGTGCTCGCCCATCTCGATGGTGGCCACGGCGTCGTAGCCGCCGCTGTCGATGTCGCGGTAGTCGCGGCGCTGCACGTCCACCAGGTCGCTGAGCCCGCGCGACTTGACCTCCTGCCGCACGTACGCCGCTTGCTCGGCCGCGAGGGTGACGGCGGTGACGCGCGCGCCGTACCGCTCGGCGGCGTGCAGGGTCAACGAGCCCCAGCCGCAGCCGATGTCGAGCAGCCGCGCCTGCGGAGTGAGACCCACTTGCGTGCAGATCATGTCGAGTTTGTCGCGCTGCGCGTCGGCGGAGGTGTAGTCGGGGGCGTCGCTGGTCCAGTAGCCGGAGGAGTACGCCATCGTCTCGTCGAGCAGCAGCTTGTAGAAGTCGTTCGACAGGTCGTAGTGGTGGTGGATCGCCGCACGGTCGCGGTCCTTGCTGTGCAGCCGCCCGCTCAGCCGGGACGGTGCCCCCGGCGGCGCGGGGCGCGGCCCGATCGCGCCGACCCGTACCGCCGCGGCCATCGCGCGTACCCGGTCGGCCGCCGACAGCCGCGCCGGGCGCAGCTTCTGCTGCCGTACGGCCGCCCACACCGTACGCAGTGCCTGTCCGACGTCCCCCTCGACGTCGATGTCCCCCGCGATGTACGCCTCCGCCAGGCCCAGCTCGCCCGGCTGCCAGACCAGCCGCCGCAGCGCCCGCCGCCGCCGTACGACCACCAGGGGGCCGTCGCCCGAGCCCAGTTCGCTCCCGTCCCACAGCCGCACCCGCAGCGGCAGTTCCCCGCCGAGCGCCTGGTCCAGATGGGGGCGCAGCCGGTCGGCCGCGGTGGGTGTCACGGAGGGCATGGACGCGCTCGCTTTCCGCGGTGCCTGCCGGTCGGGCGGCGGCTCCGCTGTGCTGTTCCGGGGTCGTGCCGGAGTCGTGCCGGGGCTGTGCCGGTCGGGGCTCTCACCCTGTATTCGGCGCGGTACGGCGTACGGATTGGCCTGGGTGCCGTCCGGGTGCTGTCCGGGTGCCGCCCGGGTGCCGCGCTGCCGCGTGCGGGCCTCGGCGGGATTGTCGTACCCCTCGGATACGTTGCCGTCATGGCTGAATTTGTACTGGTTTCGGGGGCGTGGCTCGGCGCGTGGGCGTGGGACGAGGTGGTGCCCGCGCTGCGGGCGGCCGGGCACGGCGTCCATCCCCTGACGCTGTCGGGGCTCGCCGAGAAGCGGGGCGTCGCGCCGGACGCCGGGCAGCGGACGCATGTCGAGGACATCGTGGCCGAGGTGGAACGGCTCGATTTGCGGGACGTGGTCCTGGTCGGACACAGCTACTCGGGGATTCCGGTCGGCCAGGCCGCCGGGCGGATCGGCGACCGGCTGGCCCGTATGGTCCTGGTCGACTCCGAAGTGCCGGTCGAGGGAGGGTCGTTCGCGTCCGGCTGGTGGGAGGGGCAGGCCAGATTCGAGGCGATCCTGGCCGAGGGGGACGGCTTCTGGCCGCCGCCCGCCGCCGAGGAGTTCGAGGGCCAGGGCCTGACCGACGAGCAGATCGCCCGGCTCGTCGCGGGCGCGACCCCGCATCCCGCTCCCTCGCTCACCGAGCCCGCCGCGCTGTCCCGCCCGCTCGCCGACCTCCCGACGACGTACATCAAGTGCCTCCTGGACGGCCCGGAGCCGAACAGCGACGTGGCCGCGCTCCTGGACGGCGAGCAGTGGCGGCTGGTGGAGATGAACACCGGGCACTGGCCGATGTTCTCCGAGCCGCGCCAGCTCGCCGCGATCCTGGGGGCCGAGACCGCCGCCTGATCCGTGTCGGGCGCGCGCGTGCCTCGGGCCCGCGCGCTTCGGGCCCGTGCGCGGGTCGAGCCCACTCGCTCCGGGCCCGCCTACACCTGCGGCACCGGCACGTCCGCCGGGATACGGCGGCGGACGTCCGCGACCAGATTCCGCATCGCCATGCGGAAGATCTCGGCCTGGTGCTCGCCGATGAACGAGGTGTGCCCGAAGACCTCCAGGACCACCTGCCCGTGCAGGCGGCCCCACGCCTCCATGAGGAGAGCGGCCGCCGCCGCGGGCAGCTCTCCCGGGCCCTCCGCCGGCAGCCGGTCGAAGTGCGCCAGGAGCTGGGGCGAGAGCGCGGGAATGTCGGCCGCAGCGAGCTGCGCCGTGCTGAAGCCGTCGAACAGTTCGCGCTGGAAGAGCGCGCTCATCCGGCGGTTGGCCTGGGTGGTGATGCCGTCGTGCGGGGCCGCGTACCCCCGCAGCGGTGTCCCGTAGAGGAGCTGGTACCGCTCGGGGTGGGCGATGGCCCAGTGGCGGTAACCCTCGGCCGCGACCACCAGGCGCGGCAGGTCCGGCCAGTCCGCCGCCGCTCGGTCGAGTGCGGCACGTACGGCGGCGGTCAGGTCGTCGTACGCCTTGGTGACGAGCACCGTGACGAGGGCGTCCCGGCTCGGGAAGTAGTGGTAGAGCGCCTGGACGGTCATGCCCAGGCCGCGGGCTGTCGCGCGCATCGACAGGCCCTCGGGGCCGTTCTCCGCGATCAGGCGTTCGGCGGCGTCCAGGATCTCCTGCGTCGCCGCCGCGCGGCGCCGTTCACGCAGAGAGGGCGGGGGCGGCGGTGTCAGCGGCGTCGGCGGCGCGGACACGTCCGGTGGCGCTGGCGGGTGTTCCTCGGCGGGCATGCGCCCACCCTACGACGGCTTCCTTGGCGTGTATCCGGATTTTGAACACTGTCAGGTAAATCTCGCACTGCCAAAGAACGTTGTGTGCTGTCTACGTTCGTCGCGGCGACGTCACTCCCGTCGCATCCGCCGCACGGCGCGAGTCCGCGGGCCCCGTACGCCCACGACTCCGTCGGTACGCACGTCCAGGACGCACGTCCGTACGTCCGGCACTCACGTCCGCAAGTCCGCACGTCCGCAAGTCCGCAGAGGAGATCTCGCGTGTTCGAACGCATAGCCGAACTGGCGATCCGCCGGTCCCGGCTGGTACTCATCGTCGCCATCGTGGCGACGGCCGTCATGGGTGCCGTGGGTGCTGGCGCATTCACCAAGCTATTGGGCGGCGGCTTCGACGATCCAGCTTCCCAGTCCACCCGGGCACGCGACCTCATCGACAAGAGATTCGGCGGCGAGACGAATCTGGTGCTGCTCGTCCGCACGGCGGACGGCCGTATCGCCGACGGCCGTATCGACGCCCCGGCGGCCGAGCGGAACGGGCGGGCCCTGGTCGCCGAGCTGAAGAGCGACACGACGCTGGCGAACGTCGTCTCGTACTGGGACACGCCAAGCCCCGAACTGCGTTCCAAGGACGGCCGCGAGGCCATGGTGCTCGCCCACGTCAAGGGCGACCCGACGCAGCAGCAGAAGAACGCCGAGAAGCTTCTCGACCACTTCGGCGGTACGTACAAGGACGCGCTCACGGTCCGGGCCGGCGGTGTGGCCGCGGTCGGCAACGACATGTCGACGCAGGTCGTCAAGGACCTCGAACTGGCCGAGCTGATCGCGATCCCGCTGACCCTCGTACTGCTGCTGTTCGTCTTCGGCAGCGCGGTGGCCGCCCTGCTGCCGCTGGCCATCGCGATCATCGCCATCCTCGGCTCGTTCGCCGAGCTGTCCCTGCTCGCGGACGTCACCAGCGTCTCGAACACGGCGACCAACCTCACCACGGCCCTCGGCCTCGGACTGGGCATCGACTACGGCCTGTTGATGATCAGCCGGTTCAGGGAGCAGCTCGCGACGGGCGCGAGTGTGGACGACGCCGTCCGCCGGACCGTCCACACCGCGGGCCGCACCGTCGCGTTCTCCGCGGCGACCGTGGCCGCCGCGCTCGCCGCGCTCCTGGTCTTCCCGCAGTATTTCCTGCGCTCGTTCGGCTTCGCGGGCGTCGGGGTGGTCGCCATCGCGGCCGTCAGCGCGCTGTTCGTCATGCCGCCGCTGCTCGTCGTCCTGGGACACCGGGTCAACAGCGGGCGGCTGCCCTGGATGAAGCCCGCGAGCGCGGCGAACGCCGCGGATTCCCCAGGCGTTACGGGTTCCCCAGGCGTTACGGATTCCGCGGGCGTTACGGGTTCCGCGAGCTCCACGGACTCCGCCGACTCCGCCGCCCGCGTCTCCGTGTGGGCGCGGCTGGCGCGTACCTCGATGCGGCGGCCCGCGTTCACCGCGCTGCCCGTGCTCGTGGTCCTGCTGGCGGTGGCGAGCCCGCTGCTGGGCATCGTCTTCGGCACCCCGGACGAGCGCGTGCTGCCCAAGGACGCCGAGAGCCGCCAGGTCTCCGCGACGCTCAGGAGCGACTTCAGCGGCAGCGACGACTCCGCCCTCCAGATCGTCTTCGGCCAGGCCGTGGACAAGGGCCCCCTGGGGTCGTACGCACAGCGGCTGTCGCAGCTCAAGGGCGTGGTACGGGTCGAGACCAGCACCGGGACCTACGCAGACGGGCAGGCTTCCGCCGCCGGGCCCGGCAGCGCCAACCTCGGCCGCCCCGACGGGCAGCGGATCAGCGTGACCAGCTCCCTGACGCCGAGGTCGGACGCGGCCCAGGACCTGGTCGGCGCGGTACGGGACCTCGCGCCGCCCGCCGGAACGCACCCGCTGGTGGGCGGGACCGACGCCGAACTGGTCGACACCAGGCACTCCATCGGCGGCCAACTCCCGCTCGCCATCGGCCTGGTCGTCCTCACCACCTTCATCCTGCTCTTCCTGTTCACCGGCAGCGTCGTGCAGCCGCTGCGCGCCCTGCTGCTCAACGCGATCACCCTGGTGGCGACCCTCGGCGTCATGACGTGGATCTTCCAGGACGGCCATCTCTCCTCCCTGCTCGGCTTCACCGCGCAGCCGATGGAGATGTCGATGACCGTGCTGATGTTCTGCATCGTCTTCGGGCTCTCCATGGACTACGAGGTCTTCGTCACCAGCCGGATCAAGGAACTCCACGACCAGGGCGAGGACACCGAGTCGGCCGTCGTCAACGGCCTCGGGCACACCGGGCGCATCGTCACCGCGGCGGCCTGTCTGCTGGCCGTGAGCTTCTTCGCCTTCGGTACGGCCAAGCTCAGCTTCATGCAGATGTTCGGCCTCGGCAGCGGACTGGCCATCCTCATCGACGCCGTCGCCATCCGCGGTGTCCTCGTCCCCGCCGCGATGCGGCTGCTCGGCGGATCGGCCTGGTACGCGCCGGGCTTCCTGCGCAGGTTCCACGACCGGTTCGGGCTCAGCGAGGGCGAGCCGGCCTCCGGCCCGGACCTCGACCGCGAACCGGTGCCCTCGCAGGGGTAGTCGGACCCGACAGCCCCCGACAGCTCCGGGCGACCCCCCGGCAGCCCCCGACAGCTCCGGCACGCGCGACGGCCCCCGCTCTTCCCCGGCGGGGGCCGTCGCGTGTGCCGGATCGTGCGCGATGCCTTGACGGCTTGGCCTTTCCGGCCGACACTCCACTCGCACCCTGTCCTGAGAGCGCTCTCAGGATGATGTGAGTGTCATGCCCACATCCAACGTCTCCCCGCTGTCCCCCACCAGCGAAAGGCAGCACCTCCCGTGACGACATCTCCTCCTCCGCCTCCCCTCGGCCATCGGCGTGCGCGGCGCTACCTGGGCAAGGGCCCGCTGGCCGTGCTCAGCACCCTTCTCCTCCTCGTGACCGGCCTCACCGGCCTTGTGCTGTCCGGCGGTTCGGCGTCGGCAGCCGTCCCCGGACCCGCGGCGGGCTGGACGACCGTGTTCAGCGACGACTTCAACGGGGCGGCGGGCACCGGCCTCAACCGGGCCAACTGGCTCTACGACATCGGCACGAGCTACCCCGGCGGCGCGGGCAACTGGGGCACCGGCGAGATCGAGACCTCCACCGACTCGACGCAGAACGTCTACCAGGACGGCTCCGGCCACATGGTCATCAAGCCGGTCAAGGACGCCTCGGGGCACTGGACTTCGGGCCGCGTCGAGACCCAGCGCACCGACTTCGCGGCCCCCGCGGGCGGCCAGCTCGAAATCAGCGCCTCGATCCAGCAGCCCAACCCCCAGAGCGGGCTCGGCTACTGGCCCGCCTTCTGGGCGATGGGCGCCGCCGCCCGCCCGGTCAGCGCCACCAACTGGCCCAGCATCGGCGAGATCGACATCATGGAGGACGTCAACGCCCTCAGCAAGCACTCCACCACCTTCCACTGCGGGCAGTGGGCGGGCGAGTGCCACGACCCCGACGGCATCACCAGCGACCTCCAGCCGTGCGCCGGTTGCCAGACCGGCTTCCACAAGTACTCGGCCGTGATCGACCGCACCAACACCTCCGCCGAGCAGCTCCGCTTCTACCTCGACGGCAATCTGACCTTCACCGTCAACGAGAACCAGGTCTCCGTCGCCACCTGGCAGGCCGCCGTCGACCACGGCTTCTTCGCCATCTTCGACGTGGCCATCGGCGGCTCCTACCCCAACAAGGTCTGCGGCTGCACCTCCCCGTCCGCCGACATCAGCTCCGGCGCGGGCATGAGCGTCGACTGGTTCGCCGTGTACCAGACGACCGGCGGCAGCAGCGGCACGGTCGGCGGCACGACCAACGGCGGCACGTCGTCCGGTACGAGCACGGGTACGAGTTCCGGTACGAGCACGGGCACGAGTTCTGGCACAAGCTCCGGTACGAGCACCGGCACAAGTTCCGGTACGAGCGCGGGCAGCACGGGCGGCAGCACCACCACGCCCGACTACACCGCCGGTGTCACCTCCACCAGTTCCACGCAGGCCCGCATCTCCTTCACCCCGACCACCCCGGCCGCCTATGTCGACGTCCATTACCTCGTCAACGGCGCGGGTCAGCAGAATTTCCGCATGACCAACTCCTCCGGCACCTGGACCCAGACCGTCAACGGCCTGTCCACCGGCAGCGTTCTCACGTACTGGTTCACGTACGAGAAGAACGGCCCGCAGTACGACTCCCCGCACTACACGTTCACCCAGGGGTCCTGACCCTCACCTCGCGTGTGCCTGCCTCGGCGGGGCCGCCCGGACACCATGTCCGCGCGGCCCCGCCGTCGTTCGGGGGGCGATGTGCGCCAGGCGAATATGCCAGGTCAAGGGGTGGTTGACGCGCATAGACAAGGTCGGGCAGTCTCGTGAGTCTGTGAACCCCCCATGGGAGGCGTGATGTTGAGACGGTACGTCCGCGCATTACTCGCAATTGTCATGTTTGCGTCAGCAATCCTTGTCGGAACCGCCGTGACCGCGGGCAGCGCCCATGCGGCCGGCTGCTACTCCTGGGGCCGCACCCTCAGCCAGGGCGCGAGCGGTGAGGACGTCCGCCAGCTCCAGATCCGGATCGCCGGATACCCCGGCTACGGCGCGGTGCTGGCGACCGACGGCCAGTTCGGGCCGGCGACCAGGTCCGCCGTCGTGCGTTTCCAGCAGGCGTACGGCCTCACGGCGGACGGCATCGCCGGGCCGCAGACCTTCGCGAAGATCGGCGCGCTCCAGGACGCCGACTGCACCCCGATCCACTTCACCTTCGGCGAGCTGAACCGCTGCAACACCACCTGGGCGGGCGGCGCTGTCGGCGCGGCCACCGCCCGTGACAACGCCCTGCGGCTCATGTGGAAGCTGGAGGCGCTGCGCCACGCGCTGGGCGACCAGCCGCTCACCACGAGCAGCGGCTTTCGCTCCTACTCCTGCAACAGCGCCGTCGGCGGGGCGGCGAGCAGCAACCACCTGTACGGCCGCGCCGTCGACCTGACCGGCTCGCCGAGCTTCTGCCGCATCGTGCAGGAGGCCCGCTACCACGGCTTCAACGAGATCCTCGGCCCCGGCTACCCGGGCCACAGCACCCACGCCCACCTCGGCGACCAGAGCTCCCGCTACTGGAGCGCCTCCTCCTGCGGAATCTGACCCCCGCGCCCCGCGGCCGATGCCCCCCTCCGCCCCGGCCGCGGGGTTCCGCGCCGCCCGGCGGGTGTCAGTGGTCGCGTTTACGCTGAAGCCGAAAGAGCAGGGCAGGACGGGACAAGAGGGTGGGGATCGCAGATGGGCGGCGACGGTTGGAGCCGGGCCGGGGCGTATCAGCCGGATCTGGCGGCGGCGTTCCGGGCCGAGCAGGAGCGCGAACTCTCCGAGGACGACCACGGGTTCGGGACCATGACGATGGCCGAGCGCTGGGCGGACCCGGACTGGCAGGAGTACATCATGACCGGCGGTACGGCCTCCGTGCTCGACCAGATAGAGGTCGTCGCATCCGACAACGGCGAAGAGGGGCCGTTCATGCGCCCCTTGACCGACGCGGAGATCCGCGCCTGGTGCCCCGGCGGCCGTCCCACCGAGGCCGAGTGGAACGCCGCGCTGTCGGACAGCGGTGACCTCTACCCCGACCGCGCGGCGGGCAACTGCACCGTCCTCTACGACGCAGACGGCACGCCGGCCTCGATCGGCTACTGGGGCGTCACGGCGGACTGACCGCAGCGAGCCGCAGCGGGGCGGGGGCCTGGCCGGACGCCTATCCGGGCCTGCGGACGGAGAATTCGTTGCCGTCGGGGTCGAGGAGCAGGACGTGGCCTCCGCCGTCGGTCTCTCCGCCGTCGGTCTCTCCGCCGTCGGTCGCTCCGGCGGCGGCGCGCGTGGCGCCCAGGGCGAGGAGGCGGTCGACCTCGGCGGAGCGGTCGGCGTCTGCGGGGAGGGCCAGTTCGAAGAAGAGCCGGTTGGTTCCGGTCTTGGGGGCGACGGGCGGGCCGCCCCAGGTGATCTTCGTACCGCCCTCGGGGGACTGGATCGCGGTCTCCTCGTCCTGGTCCCAGACCAGGGGCCACCGCAGGGCCTCGCTCCAGAAGCAGCCGACCTCGCGGGTGCCGTCGCAGGCCAGGGCGCCGACGACACCGGTGTCGGCGAGGAAATTGTTGCCGGGCTCGATGACACAGAATTCGTTGCCGTCAGGATCGGCGAGCACGACGTGCCCCTCTTCGGGGAGCTGGCCGATGTCGATGTGCTGTCCGCCCAGTTCCAGCGCCCTGGCCACCGTCTGCCGCTGGTCCTCGGGGGAGGCACTCGTCAGGTCGAAGTGCGCCTGATTCTGCCGGGTCTTGGGCTCCTGGCTCGGCAGGAAGCGAATACGGAACCCGCCGGTCGCCCCGTCGACCGTGGGGGGCAGGATCTGCGGCCCTGAGGCCAACTCCCAGCCCAGGACGCCGGACCAGAACCGCGCCAGCTCCGTCGGCCGCGTCGCGTGGAAACAGATCGCGAACAGTTGACTGCTCATACCCCGTACCTCTCCGATCCCTCGATGTCCGAGCCGCACCCTAGACACGCCCGTCCGCCCCCGCACCCGAGTTTCCGCCCCGGGCGGCGACGCCGGGCCCGCACCCCAAGGCCGTCCGGCCCCACCGGTCCACCGGCGCGTCAGGAGCTCAGGTGCTCAGGTGCTCGTGCAGCATCTTCCACACTCCGTCCCGCTTCACGATCACATTCGTGCCCCGTCCCTCCCCTGACCGGGGCTGACCGTCCACCACCCCCGTCCAGGCGAAGCGGTACCGGCACACGGCGTGGTCGGCGCCCCGCACGACCCATTCGAGATCCCTGATCTCGTACACCTCGTCGCGGATCGCCTCGAAGGTCCGCTCGACCGCCCCCGCGATCTCCTCCAGGCCCCGATACGAACCGTCGGAGAACCAGTAGACGGCGTCCGGAACGATCAACGGCGCCACCCGTTCGATGTCGTGGCTGTTGTTGGCCTGCTCATACCGCGCCATGAACGCCGTGAGCTCGGCGGCGAGATGCGACATGCGCCGGGCTCAGGCGGCCGGGAGGGCATTGGCGTCGGCGTCGGCTTCGGCGAGGAGGATCGCGGCGACGGCGTCCGGGGCCTCGTGCATGGCGTCGTGGCCGGTCGGGAGGTCGTGGACCTGCCAGTTGGGGTCGGCCTGGAGGCGGGCGCGGAGGGCGGCGAAGGGTGTCCGGTTCTCCCAGCCCGAGCAGTAGACGAACTCGCGGCGGGGGACGCGGGCGACCGCGCCGGTGAGCCGGATCGTCTGGAGGAAGGCGGCGAGGGGATGGGGGCGGCGCCGGGGGTCGCCGCCGTCCGGCGGCCGGACGCAGTAGCCGGTGGCCGCGGCGCCGGCGGCGAACACCTCCCGGAAGTGGTCGTTCGTCGACGACCAGCACGAGTCACCGTCGCGCGGTACGTAGGCGTCGAGGTGCACCAGCCGGGAGATCCGGCCCTCCGCGCGGTCGGCCGCGGCGGCGACCACCATCCCGGCGTAGCTGTGGCCGACCAGCGTCGCGTCGGTGATGCGGTGCCGGTCGAGGCACCGCAGCACGTCGTCGGCGTGCGTGTCGAGACCGGCGGTCGCGACCGTCGCGTTGTCGTCGCCCGGCCGCAGACCGGTCAGGGTCAGGGCGTGCACGGTGTGCCCGGCGCGCTCCAGCAGCGGGACCACCGCCTCGAACGACCAGGAGCCCTTCCACGCGCCGGGTACGAGGACGAACGTCGCCATGTGCTTCTCCTTCTCCGGGTGACACGCGGCCCCCTCCGGCGCTCGGCGCGCCGCGGGACCACTCCGCACAGAGCCAGTCTCACGGGGTCAACCGGTGGCGTGCTACCGCTACGATGCCAAGTTATGCCTGTTCGCCGCCAAATCCGCCCCGCCCCCGGTGTGACGTCCCACGTGTGGCCGTCCGGCGAGGCGAGCGAGGTGCGGCCGCACGCACGCGGACACTCGCGAGACGTGGCGCCCCCACAGCCCCCTGCCCCCAGACGGGGCCCAGCGCCCGGAACATGCTTCGTACGACGACCGTCGCCGCGAGCGGACTGGTACTTACTGGTACATGCGTGAAGAGGCCGCGCAGTCCGCGATCGACACGTTCATCTCGGCGTTCAACGCCTCGGACGACAACTACGTGACCGGGCTGCTCTCCCGGGGGGACGTGGGGCGGAGGTAGGTGCCCGGGGTTTGGCCGGTGGCGCGGCGGAAGGAGTTGATGAAGGCGCTCGTCTTGCGGTAGCCGACGGCGCGGGCGGTGGCGTCGACCGGGGTGCCGTTGGACAGGAGTTGGATGGCGGCGCGGATGCGGACCTGGGTGCGCCAGCGCGTGAAGGAGAGTCCGGTCTCGCTGAGGAAGAGCCGGGAGAGGGTGCGGACTCCGGCGTGTACGTGGTCCGCCCAGGCGCTGAGTTCGCGCGGGTCGGCGGGGTCCGCGAGGAGCCGTTCCGCGATGACGCGTACTCGGGGGTCGGTCGGCATCGAGACGTGGATGGCATGGTCGGGCAGCGGGGTGAGCAGGTCGAACGTGAGGCCCTCGGCGTGCGGGCGACTGGGGTCCTGCGCCTCCGTCCGGCACAGGTGCGCGATGAGTTCGCGCATCAGCGGCCCGATCGAGACGCCGGTGGGCCGGGCCCAGGTGATCGGGCAGCGCTCGGGGTCGAAGGCGATGACGGACCCCTCGCCCATGCGCAGCGCGGAGACGGAGTGCTCGGTCCAGCCGGGGACCCACAGGCCGTAGCCGGGCGGGACCAGCCAGTCGCGCGACGGGGTGCCGACCGCAAACGTCGCGGTCGCGGTCGCGGAGCACAGCAGTATGTGCTCGGGGTGGGAGTGCGACGCCATCCACAGGGGCGATACGCCCTTGCCGCGGTCGATGCTCAGGACCGGCGACCGCGTCGTCGGTGACATCACCGCTGTCACCGCGGCGGGTGACGCGGGCCCTGCCGGCCTCATCGGCGCGTGCTCCGGACTGCTCATGGTGCTGATCCTGTTCCGCAATCACGCCTGGGGATCCTGCCGCGAATCAGCAGAACCGTTCGGGGATTTCGAGGATACGGAACGCGGACTCGTCGGTTTCCGCAGTCAGTTCGCTGAAGAGTTCCCGCCACCGGTTGGGTTCACGCCCCGGTCCGGCTCACGCCCCGCCTGCGGACGGTTGCCGCAAGGCTGGCCGTTTCGGGGTATTCATTGGCCGCCATGCGCGGGCGAGCCGCCCTAGCGTGGAACCCCCCTGCCTGCACGGCCCGTTGACCCGCCATGAGGAGCGCCACCGTGAAACGCCGCCTGTTGGACCGTCTGCTGCTGCCCGCCCGCGTCAACGCCGTCCGCCAGTTGGCGCCGAGGATGCGCCATATCACCCTGACCGGGGCCGAGTTGGCGGGTCTCACCTGGCAGCCGGGCCAGCACGTACGGCTCCAGGTCGGCGCGGCGCCCGGTGCCGTCGACTGGCTGGTGGGCACCCTGCGCACGTACACCGTCTGGGACTACGACGGCGAGAACCTCGAACTGATCGTGTACCAGCACGGCGACGACGAGGGGCCGGGCGCCGACTGGGCGCGTACCGCCCGGCCCGGTGACGAGCTGCGGCTGATGAAACCCGAGGGCTCCTTCGTCACCGCGCCGGGCGCCTACCACCTCTTCGCGGGGGAGGAGACGGCCCAGGTCGCGTACGGCCCCATGCTCCGGGCACTGCCCGCCACCGCCCGCGCCTTCGGCTGCCTGGAGGTCGACACCCCCGACGAACGCCTCGACCTGGACTCCGACGGCGGCCCCCAGAAGAACTGGGACCTGCGCTGGACCTTCCGTCAGGGCCGTCCGGCAGCCTCCGCCACCACTCTCGTGGACGCCGTCCGCGCGCTCGACCTCCCCGCGGAACCCGGCGTCGCCTACCTCGCGGGTGAGGCGAGGACCATTCAACTGATCCGCCGTCACCTCACGGAGGACCGCGGCTGGCCGCGCCGCGCCATCCGTACCAAGCCGTTCTGGACCCCGGGCAGGAAGGGCCTCGACTGACCGCCCCGCAGCCGCGCCCGGAACCCCGCCACCCGCCGATGTGCCCGCTGCCCGACGACACCCTCGCGTCGGACAACGGGCACTTTCGGGATACGGATCAGCGGCCCCGCGAGCCGCCGACCGGTACCCATTCCCCCGGATGTTCCCCCTGGTGTTCCCCCGGGTGTTCCCGTGGTGCGCCGACGACGTCCTCCCCGGTCGTCGGTGCGTCCGCCGTGGCCCGCGCCACGATCCGGACCGCTTCCGCGGTCGCCATGAGTCCCCCGTACAGCTCATGCCAACCGGTCGTGCTCCCAAGGCCCTTGCACCCCTCGGGCTCGGGCGGGTCGTTCACCGTGCGGTCACTCTCGTTCAGGTATGCCAGCATCCTTTCGTGCGGTGAATCCCCTCGATTCGGTTTCGACACGTGCATCCTCCCTGTCTCCCCCTGTTCTTCATGTCGGGATTAGATCCCGACTCGGGACCACGGTGAAAGTGATCCGTGGTCCCGAGAAGCAGACCTATTCCGCGCGCCATTCCTCCTCCGGGCCGATGCCTGAGGCCAACCGGGTGGCCTTCTTCAGGTCCTTGCTGACGGTCGCGGGTGAGACGCCCAGGTGGGCGGCGATCTCGACCCCGCTCAGGCCCCATACGTGGGTCAATTCCCGTATGGTGTATGGGCGTTCACGGCCGATCGCGGCTCGTACGGCGGCGAGGAGTTCGATGAACTCCAGGGAGGCCGTGAGATGGTCCGCGGCGGGGCGGCCGGGAACGCCGGGCCACGGGACGCCTTCGGGGAGTTCCCCGGTCGGGTCCTCGTAGCGCGTACCGAACCGGTTGTAGTGCGACGTGAGTCTGTTGCGGGCGACCACCGTCGCGAAGACGATCACCGGCTTCTCGAAGACGGTGCCCTTGCGGTATTCCAGGATGACGGCGATGCACGCCTCCTGCGTGATGTCCTCGGCGAGGACCGCGTCCCGGGTCAGTCGCCTGACCGCCCTGAGCAGGCGGGGATGTACCTCCTTCAGCTCTGCCTCGATGAGCCCTTCCAGCTCCTCCGACAGCCGTTTCGGCGGCGGTACGGCGCTCGTCGTCATGGCCCCCGAGCCTCGTCCCATGTCCTCCGCTCCATTCGATCTGCGGGTCGCCCCGCGTTGCCGGACATGGAGTAGGACGCGCGAGGCGCCGGATTCTTTCCACCGCCCCCGAAAGGGCTGGGCTTCAAGAATCCGGCGCCTCATATGCCCCTAGAGGCATGGACACACGACATGCGACCGGCTCCGCCGACTTCGCACAAGCCGCAGCTGTCACGCGTCACCGGGACCGCGACAGGTCCCGTATCCGGTCAGGCGGTGACCAGGGTCAGCCCGTAGCGGCTCAGGATCGGGTTGACCGGCTGGAACCAGGTCTGGCCGCCGGAGGTGCAGTCGCCGTAGCCGCCGGATGTGACGCCCTGGGCCTGGTCGCCGGTGATGAACGAGCCGCCGGAGTCGCCCGGTTCGGCGCAGACGTTGGTGCCGGTCAGGCTGTAGACCGCGCCCTGCGAGTAGTTGACGGTGTCGCCCTGGGACAGGACGGTGCCGCAGTGCCAGTGGGTGGTGGAGCCGGAGCGGCAGATGGAGGAGCCGACCGGGGCGACGTTGGAGCCGCGGATCAGCACGTCGCTGACGGTGCCCCAGCCGAGGACGACCGGGACGGTGTACCAGCCGTTGCCGATGGAGATGTAGGAGTAGTCGTTGCCGGGGAAGGTCGAGCCGACGAAGGTGCCCATCGCCGAGCCGTCCCAGCCGACCACGGAGCTGCCCGGTGTGCCGCAGTGACCGGCGCTGACGAAGCCGCCGACCACCGAGAAGCCTATGGAGCAGCGGGTGTTGCCGTTGATGTAGTACGGGTCACCGCCGACGGTCCCGGCCGAGAAGGTGCTCGGCGCGGGGGAGTTGTCGGCCTTGACGGTCAGCAGCCCGGCGGCGCGCGCGGGCGCGAGGAACGCCTTGACGTCCGCGCGGCTCTCCGCCCCGGCCTGTACGTCGGCGACGACCTGGTTGCTCTTGACGTCCACGCGCCAGCCGTGCACCGCCGCGGGCGCGCCGGCGGTCGTACGCGCCGCCGAGTCCAGCGTGGTCTTCGCCGAGTCCAGCGCGGCGGCGCTGTGCGCGACCCGCACCGTGGAGGCGCCGGTCGCCCGTACCGCCTTGGTCGCCGCGGCGTCGGTCACCCCCACCACCAGCTTGCCGGAGGCGGCGTCGAACCACTCGCCGCCGTACGCCTTTCCGGCCGCGCGCCGGGCGGTGGGCGCCAGCGTGGTCGCCGTCGCCTCGGCCTTCAGCCGCGCGGTCGCCTGCGTCTGGGTCAGCCCCAGGTCCCGCTGCATGGCGCTCACCAGTCCTGGCGACACCGGTTCCGAGGCCGACGCCGAGGTCACCGGCGCCAGCCCCAACGCCCCTACTCCCAAAGCCACTACGGCGGACAGACACCAGCCCGTACGAGTCATACGTCGCATCGACGCGCTCCTTTGCACCTTCTCGCGAGCGAGAAATCGTGGGGGGACAACACACTCGAACAGCGCCCGGCAGCCGAGCGCGCCCAACCGCACGAGAGCGCTCTCACCACCGGCCGCTCCCCACCATCAAACGATGTCGAGCACATGTCAACACCGCCTCACGCGTAACACCCGTTTCGTACAGGGATATCCGGAGGTAAAACGTCCGCCATGGCGAGATCCGCTGATCGCAAAATCTTGCCCCCCGCACATGCCGCCGGGGGCGGCCGACGGCCATGAACGGCCGCCGCCCGCCCCCGGCTTGTGGGGGGAGCAGAAAGGAACAGCGGGAAGGAAGGAGCGGCAGCGGGTGCTACCAGCCCACCGCGATCTCCATCCACTGCGGGTTCTGGAGCGAGGCGTACGCGGCCTGCCCGGCCACGTCGTCGTACGGGAACCCGTAGGCGAGGTGGTTGATCGCGTGGTCGTGCCAGAACTTGGCGTACCAGTTGGCCGGGTCGCCGCCCGTGTAGAACTTGGTCGGGTCCTCCCACTGGCTGGACGGGAGGTTGGCGGTGTGCCGGTTGAGCGCGGCGCACATGCCGGGGTTGCCCGCCAGCGAGCCCGCGCAGCCGAAGATGTTGGACGTGGGCTCGTTGACACCGACCGAATTGGCGTACGCCGTGAAGTAGTTGGCGTTCGCGCCGCCCGCGCGGAAGCTCGGGTCGCTGCCCGGCGCGATGATCCGGTACGGAGCCTGGGTCTGGGCCAGCACCTTGAACTGCTGCGGTACGGCGGCCTGGAACTGCGCGAAGGTCGCCTCCCGGCTCTGGTTGAACAGATCCTGGCTGTCACCGAGCTGGACGTCCTGGCCGTCGTGCGTGTGCAGCCGGATGGCCAGCGGCAGGCCCCAGGCGTCGACCCGGGTGGTGTTCCCGTTGAAGACGTTGGCGCCGATGGTGAACTCGATGAAGTCGTAGTACTGGCTGTTCGGCGAGCCGAGGTAGAAGTACATCCGGCCCGAGGAGTTCGCCGGCATGTCGAAGTACGGCTGCTCGGCGATCGAGTGGACCGTGCCGTTGAAGCTCCAGTACACCTGGCTGTCCGGGTACTGGCCGTTGGTCCTGTTGAGGATCTTCAGTTCCATCACATTGTGCGCGGCCGGAATGTCGTCCGTCGTGCCCCAGAAGCTGTCACTGGGCGGTGTGGTGGGGGGAGTCGTGGTGCCGCCGCCGGTGGTGTTGACGGTCAGCTCCCACAGCGAGTAGCCGTACGCGGTGGCGCGGGCGGTGCCGTTGACCCGCAGGTAGCGGCCGGTGCCAGTGACGTTGAGCGCCTGGACGCCGCCGGTCCCGGTGGTGGTGGAGTAGATGGTCGTCCAGCCGCCGGTACCGCTGTCGGACACCTGGATCTGGAACCCGGTGGCGTACGCGGCCTCCCAGTTGAGGCCGACCTTGCAGATCGTCTGCGAGGAGCCGAGGTCGACCTGGAGCCACTGCGGGTCGCCGAAGGCGCTGGACCAGCGGGTGCCGGTGTTGCCGTCGACCGCCGCCGAGGCGGGGGTGGTCGCGTTCTCGGTGGAGGACGCGGTGGCCGGGTGGTTCAGCGCGGCGTTGGCCGTGCCGCAGGCGGCGGGCGGCGTCGTACCGCCGTTGCCGTACACCTGGAACTCCCACAGGGAGTAGCCGTACGGGGTGGCGCGGACCGTGCCGTACATCCGGACATAGCGCCCGGAACCGTTTACGGTCAGCGTCTGATTGCCGCCCGTTCCGGTCGTGGTGGAGTAGATGTCGGTCCAGGTCGTGCCGTTGGCCGACGTCTGGATCTTGAAGGATTTCGCGTACGCCGCCTCCCAGTTGAGGGCGACGGAGGTGATCGTCTGCGAGGAGCCGAGGTCGACCTGGAGCCACTGCGGATCGGCGGCGGCGCTCGACCAGCGGGTGCCGGTGTTCCCGTCCACGGCGGCCGACGCGGGGGTGCCCGCGTTCTCCGTCGAGGACGCGGTGGCCGGCTTGCCCTGGGAGAGCAGGGTGTCCGCCGCGCGGGCCGAGGACTGGGTCCAGACGAGCGCCAGGCTCGCCAGCAGTGCCGCGAGGACGGTGAAGATCAGAACCGGCCGGCGCCCGCCGCGCCATGGCCGTTGGCGCACCGACAGGGTAGTGCTGCCTGACATGTGTTCTCCTCAACCGGGTGGGGGTCCGTGATGGAGGCCGGAGGGAGCCGGAGTGCAATGAGAGCGCTCTCCCGGCGAGGTGATGTTTACAAGCGCTGAACAGCCGCGTCAATGAGTTGTTCAATAATGGTCAGTTGGCCCCTTGTCCGATGTCGAGAACCGAACGCGAGCGGACGCCGAACCCGCAGCTCACCCCTCGCGCGCCGCCGCTCACGCCTCGCGCGCCGCAACTCACCCCCCACCGCCGCTCACGCCTCGCACTCGCGCGCGGCGCGAAGGAGCGGCCCCGCGCACGCCATCCATGCGCGGGACCGCTCCGGCTCGTCACGTCACCGGGTTACCCCAGCGACGTCAGGTGATCGCGCAGCCCGATCCCGTACGCCGTCGGCGTCCCGTCGTACGCCGAGATCAGCGACGGTCCCGAGGAGCAGTCCCAGGTGTTCCAGGTCCACCCCAGGTACGACAGCTTGTGCGCGTCCAGCCAGCTCATGAACTGGTCGATGAAGCCGTGCGAGCAGGTGTTCTCGCCGATCTCACCGGCCACCAGCGGGACCTGCGCCGCGACCGGCGCGACCTGGGAGTCCCAGCAGGCCGCCGAGGAGCAGGTGTTGAAGTTGTAGACGTGGAGCGAGGCGCCCAGATTGCCCGTCGGGTCCGTGGGCTTGTGCGCCAGCCAGCCGGTCAGGTCGTTGGAGTACGCCAGACCGCCCGCCAGGATCACGTTCTGCGCGCCGGTGCCGCGTACCGCGTTGATCATCGACTGCATGCCGGCCACCTGGTAGCCGATCCCCGGGCAGGTGCCGCCGTCCCGCCAGCAGGTCCACGCCTGCTCGGTGGTGGAGGTGGCGCGGTCCGGGTAGGGCTCGTTGAACAGGTCGAAGACCACCGAGGTGTTGTTCTTGAACGCGTTGGCCACGCCGGTCCAGAACGGGATCGCGTACTGCGCGTCCGGCATCGGCTTCTGGCAGGTCGCGTTGACGTCCGAGCAGCCCGCCGAGTTGCCGGTGTACGTGCCGTGGGTCCAGTGCAGCTCCACGATCGGCGTGATGCCGTGCGCGACCAGGCGGTTGACCCAGCCGGTGATCGCCGAGATGTAGTTGGCGCCGCCGTACGCGGCGGGCACGTACGAAAGTCCCTGCCAGCAGTCCTCGTTGAGCGGGACGCGGACCGCCGTGACGTGCCAGCTCTTGATCGCGTCGATCGCCGCGTCGTCCACCGGGCCGTCGAAGACGCCGTAGCCCTGGGCGCACATGAACTCGGTGCCGGAGCGGTTGACGCCGTGCAGCACGACGTTCTTTCCGGTGGAGTCGACGAGCTGATTGCCGGAGACGTGCAGCTTGGGCGGCGCGGTGTCACCACCGGGCGGAGTCGTGGGAGGTGTCGTCGGGGGCGTGGTGGGGGGAGTGGTCGGCGGTGTCGTGGGCGGTGTCGTGGGCGGCGTCGTGCCGTTCACATTGCATGTGGTCCCGTTGAGCTTGAAGACGGTCGGCGCCGGGTTGGAGCCCGACCAGTCGGCCAGGAATCCGGCGCTCACCGAACCGCCCGTGGCGATCGTCCCGTTGTACGACATCGAGGCGACGCTGACGGTCTTGCCGGACTGGGTCCAGGTGCCGTTCCAGCCCTGGGTGACCTTCTGGCTGCCGGGGAAGTCGAAGCTCAGATTCCAACTGGTCGTGGCGGCGGCGTTGTTGGTGATCACCACATCGCCCTGGAATCCGGCGTCCCACTGGCTGGTCACCGAGTAGGCCACCGAGCAGGCGGGGACGGCACCCGACGCGGTCGCGCCGAGCGCGGCGGGTAGCAGCGCGGCGGCGGTCGCGGCCGTCGTGACGGCCGCGATCCCGAACGCCGCGGTGCGCGTGGGTCGTCGCATGTGCGACTCCTCGTAAGTGGGGGGATCGAGAAGTGGACGCGCTCCCACTGGTCCGCCGCAGACCATAGCGGCAAGTCGGCGAGGGCGGTAGGGGTTCGGTGACGACCGTGTCGACTTCTGTAGCGACTCCCCGGTGATAGCGGCATGAACATGCCGTTCTGCTTCACCTCTTGACAGTCCGCTCACAGCGCCTTGATTGTGGGAGCGCTCCCACTGGTTCAGATATTTCCATCCCCCCACAGAACCGCGAGGAGGGCTTCTCGCATGCCCAGAGGAAGACCGTTCAGCAAGCGGATCCGCAGGCTGGTGACGGCTTTCGCCGTCGCGCTGTCCCTGCCGCTCGCCCTGACCGTGGCCGGCGGCGGAACCGTCGCGCACGCGGACACACTCCAGTGCAGCGTCGACTACTCGGCCAACGACTGGGGTTCGGGCTTCACCGCCAACGCCACCGTCACCAACCGCGGTACGGCCGCGATCGACGGCTGGACACTGACGTACGCCTACACCGGCAACCAGGCGCTCCAGAGCGGCTGGAACGGCACCTGGTCGCAGACCGGGAAGAACGTCACCGTCAAATCGCTCGACTGGAACAAGACGATCGCGCCGAACGCCGGTGTGACCACGAGCGCCAACTTCAACTACAGCGGTACGAACGCGGCGCCGACCGCTTTCGCCGTCAACGGCACCGTATGCGGGGGCGCTCACCAGCCACCGCTCACCGTGCTCACCAGCCCGTCGGCCGGGGCCACGTACACCGCCGGCGCCAGCATCCCGCTGGCGGCCACCGCGGTCGCGGCGGACTCGGCGACCGTCAGCAAGGTGGAGTTCTGGAGCGACACCACGCTGCTGGGCACCGACACCACCTCGCCCTACACCTTCACCTGGCCCGCGGTCGCGGCCGGTGACTACTCGGTCTACGCCAAGGCGTACGACAGCCTGGGCGCGTCCGGCGAATCGACCCCGGTGGGCGTGCACGTGGCCGCCGGGCCCTCGATCGTCGCCTCGCCCACGCAGGTCTCGGTCACGCAGGGCGGCACCGGCACCTTCGGTGTCAAGCTGTCCGGCGCGCCGTCGGCCAATGTCACGGTCGCCGTCGCGCGCACCTCGGGGAACACCTCGCTGACCGTGAAGTCCGGCGCCAGCCTGACCTTCACCCCCGCCAACTGGAGCACGGCGCAGACGGTCACCGTCGCCGCCGCGGCCACCGGCAGCGGAGCGGCGACCTTCTCCGCGACGGCCACCGGCTTCGCCAAGGCCGACGTCACGGTGACGGAGGTGACGGGCACCAGCGGCACGTACGACTCCCGCTTCCTGAACCTCTACGGCAAGATCACCGACCCGGCCAACGGCTACTTCTCCCCCCAGGGCATCCCCTACCACTCGGTGGAGACCCTGATCGTGGAGGCGCCGGACTACGGGCACGAGACGACGTCGGAGGCGTACTCGTACCTGATCTGGCTCCAGGCGATGTACGGCCGGATCACCCAGGACTGGAGCAAGTTCAACGGGGCCTGGGCGCTGATGGAGAAGTACATGATCCCCACCAGTGCCGACCAGCCCAGCACCAGCTCCTACGACCCGAGCAAGCCCGCCACCTACGCGCCCGAGCACCCGCTGCCCTCGGACTACCCGTCCAAGCTCGACACCGGCATCTCGGTCGGGCAGGACCCGATCGCGAACGAGCTGAAGTCGGCGTACGGCACGTCCGACATCTACGGCATGCACTGGCTCCAGGACGTGGACAACACCTACGGCTTCGGTGACACGCCCGGTGGCGGCTGCGAGGCGGGGCCGACCGCGGCCGGTCCCTCGTACATCAACACCTTCCAGCGCGGCTCGCAGGAGTCGGTCTGGGAGACGGTGCCGCAGCCGACCTGCGACGCCTTCAAGTACGGCGGCACCAACGGCTATCTGGACCTGTTCACCGGCGACTCGTCGTACGCCAAGCAGTGGAAGTACACCGACGCACCCGACGCCGACGCGCGCGCGATCCAGGCCGCCTACTGGGCGGACACCTGGGCCAAGGCGCAGGGCAAGGGCGCCGACGTGTCGACCACCGTCGCCAAGGCCGGAAAGATGGGCGACTACCTGCGGTACTCGTTCTTCGACAAGTACTTCAAGAAGATCGGCAACTGCACGAGTCCGTCCTGCCCGGCGGGCACCGGCAAGGACAGCGAGCACTACCTGCTGTCCTGGTACTACGCCTGGGGCGGTTCCAGCGGTACGGGCGGCGGCTGGTCCTGGCGGATCGGTGACGGCGCCTCGCACTTCGGCTACCAGAACCCGCTGGCGGCCTACGCGTTGACCACCGACCCGGCGATGGCCCCCAAGTCGGCCACCGGCAAGCAGGACTGGTCGACCAGCCTCACCCGGCAGTTGGAGTTCTACACCTGGCTCCAGTCCAAGGAGGGCGGCATCGCGGGCGGTGCCACCAATAGTTGGGACGGCGCCTACGCCCAGCCCCCGGCCGGCACGCCGACCTTCTACGGGATGGCGTACGACTGGGAGCCCGTCTACCACGACCCGCCGTCGAACCAGTGGTTCGGCATGCAGGCGTGGTCGATGGAGCGCGTCGCCGAGTACTACCAGCAGACCGGTGACGCCAAGGCCAAGGCGGTGCTCGACAAGTGGGTGATCTGGGCGATCTCCCAGACCACCATCAACCCCGACGGCACCTTCAAGATCCCGTCCGACCTGGCCTGGACCGGCGCTCCCGACACCTGGAACGCCGCCTCGCCGGGCGCCAACGCCAACCTGCACGTCACGGTCACGGCCTACGGCAACGACCTCGGTGTCGCCGCCGCCCTGGCCAAGACCCTGGCGTACTACGGCGCCAAGTCCGGGAACGCCGCCGCCAAGACCACGGCCAAGGCGCTGCTGGACGGCATGTGGAGCAAGAACCAGGACGCCCTGGGCATCGCGGTGCCGGAGACCCGTACGGACTTCTCCCGCTTCAACGACCCGGTCTACGTCCCGTCCACCTTCTCCGGCGTCATGCCGAACGGCGACAAGATCAACTCCAGCTCGACCTTCCTTGAGCTGCGTTCCTTCTACAAGAACGACCCCAACTGGTCCAAGATCGCCACCTACCTCGGCGGAGGAGCCGCCCCGACCTTCACCTACCACCGCTTCTGGGCCCAGGCGGACATCGCGCTGGCGATGGGCTCGTACGCGCTGCTCTTCAACGAGTGACGCACATCACCTAGCTCGCCCTGCACGGGAAGGGCCCGGTCCGCGTGACCTGCGCGGGCCGGGCCTTTTCCCGCGCCTTTGGCGGGTCAGCCCCTGGCGGTGGCCTGCTTGGTGGCCTGCTTGGTGGCGGCGGACCTGGTGGCGGCCCGGACGACCGGCGGCACCAGCGCGGTCACCTGCGTACGGGTCCACATCGCGGCGAGCGCGGCCGCGAAACTCATGACGGTCGACTGCTGGTCCGGGGACCAGTGCAGGCCGAAGCCGACCGCGAGGGCGATGCCCGCCTGGAGCAGTCCGAGCACGGCGGCGCTTATCCCGTCCTGCGTGGACACCGCCACCAGCACCCCGGCCACAGCGGCGGCGCCCGCGTTGACCGACGCCTGCTGGCCGTCCGACAGATCGAGGCCGAAGGCAGTGGACAGCTTGACGGCTACGGCGACCAGGGCGAGCCAGAGTGCCGGTTCGCGGCCGAAGATCTTCATGATGGGGTCCGTTTCTGCGCGTCTGCGCGTCTGCGCGGGATCGTGGTGACGAACGCCGCGTTCCCCACGACCGGGCCCGCAATCACGGAAAAGGCCCGGTCCGCATCAGCGGGCCGGGCCTTTCATGGGGTGAGTGACGGGACTTGAACCCGCGGCCACCTGGACCACAACCAGGTGCTCTACCAACTGAGCTACACCCACCATGTGCGGCGCCCTCGGACGCCGACGTGGAAAATTGTACAGGCAAAGAGGCCGTGCTCACGCACCCCTTTTCCGGCAGGCGACCGGAACGCCTACTCGGCGGGGAGTACGTGCTTGGCCGCGATGGCCCGCACGGTGTCGGTGTCCGGCCCCGGCTGGGGGACGAAGACCGCCTCGCGGTAGTAGCGCAGCTCCGCGATGGACTCGCGGATGTCGGCCAGCGCCCGGTGGTTGCCGTTCTTCTCCGGGCTGTTGAAGTACGCGCGCGGGTACCAGCGGCGGGCCAGCTCCTTGACCGAGGAGACGTCCACGATCCGGTAGTGCAGGTGCTGCTCCAGGGTCCCCATGTCGCGCGCGAGGAAGCCGCGGTCGGTGGAGACCGAATTCCCGCACAGCGGCGCCTTGCGCGGTTCGGAGACATGCTCGCGCACGTACCCCAGCACGATCTTCTCGGCCTCTTCGAGCGTGATCCCGCCGGGCAGCTCCTCCAGCAGACCGGAGGAGGTGTGCATCTCCCGCACGATGTCCGGCATGGTCACGAGCGCCTCGTCGGGCGGCCGGATGACCACGTCCACCCCGTCCCCGAGCACATTCAGCTCGGAGTCCGTGACGAGCGCGGCCACCTCGATCAGCGCGTCGTGGGCCAGCGACAGCCCGGTCATCTCACAGTCGATCCACACCATCCGGTCGTTCATACGCCTCACCCTACGGGGCGATCCCGCGAGCCGGGCAGTGCGGCGCCCAGGCTGCGTGAGGCGCGCAGCCGCCCCCGGGACGCGCTCTCGGCCGCCTCGGCCCTGCTGCCGGGCTGCTCGGGCACACGGGCGGCGACGTAGGCGTCACTGTCCGTCTTGCCGGGCGCGGCCAGGATCTGGGAGACCGGGCCGCGCCGGGGCGGCGGCAGGTCGGGTGCGGGCGGTGTGCGGTCCGGCTCGTCCTGCGGCCTGCGGGCGCGGTAGGCCGCCCGGTAGGACGCGGGGGAGGAGCCGAGCTGCCGCCGGAAGTGCCCGCGCAGCGCGACGGGCGAGCGGAAGCCGCAGCGGCCCGCCACCTCGTCGACCGAGTAGTCCGACGTCTCCAGCAGCCGCTGCGCCTGGAGCACCCGTTGGGTGATCAGCCACTGCAACGGCGCGCTGCCGGTGAGCGAGCGGAACCGCCGGTCGAACGTCCGACGGCTCATGTACGCGCGCGCGGCCAGCGCCTCGACGTCGAACTGCTCGTGAAGATGCTCCAGCGCCCAGGCGACGACCTCGGCCAGCGGGTCGGCGCCGATCTCCTCGGGTAAAGACCGGTCGAGGTGTCGCTGACCGGTCTGCCAGTCCGCCCGGCGGGGCGGTACGACCAGGCGTCTGGCCAGCGCGGCCGCGGCCTCGCCGCCGTGGTCGGTGCGCACCACGTGCAGGCACAGGTCGATCCCGGCGGCGGTCCCCGCGGAGGTGAGGACGTCACCGTCGTCCACGAACAGTTCCCTGGGGTCCACGTGCACCGAGGGATACCGTTTGGCGAGCGTGGGCGCGTACATCCAGTGCGTGGTGGCCGGGCGGCCGTCCAGCAGCCCGGCGGCGGCCAGCACGAAGGCGCCGGTGCACAGTCCGATGATCCGGGCGCCCTCTTCGTGGGCGCGGCGGATCGCGTCCAGCGCCTCGGGCGGCGGCGCCTGGGAGATCGAGCGCCAGGTGGGCACGACGACCGTGCCGGCCCTGGAGAGTGCCTCCAGGCCGTAGGGCGCGGTCAGTTCGAGTCCGCCGGTGGTGCGCAGCGGGCCGTCCTCCCCGGCGCAGACCAGCAGCCGGTAGCGGGGCACGCCCGCGTCCTGCCGGTCTATGCCGAAGACCGAGAGCGGTATGGAGCTCTCGAAGATCGGTCCGCCGCTGAAGAGCAGCACGGCGACGACTTCCGGTCGGCGTCGCGCGGAAAGTTTACGAATGGCGCGAGGCGATGCGGATGGTGCCTGCGACGGACTGTCCGTCCTGTCCACCGCCGTAACGGAACTGGACTCCTGGCTCATGGAGCTCAAGCCCCCCTCGAATCGACGCGTCGTCCCCTCGGTCCTGCATGTTTTCCCCCATGAGGCCACCCATGATCAAATCTACTGTGTCAGGTGGGGCGTTAGTGACTAGTTCACCATCTGACGCTAAGTCGACAAGACAACGTGGCGTAAAGCATTCGATCACGAAGCGTTTCACTCGCTGAGCCCGCTGGGAAGTACGCCTCCCGCCACACGGGCCACCAAACGCCCCCTCCGCGTCTTCGGGCATCGTAGAACCGCAGGTGGTGGGGGTGTTAATGATCCGGAAGCCCAATCGGCGCGCAGGGAAGAGAAGTTGGCCGAAAAACGTCGTTCGGCGGGCCGGTGTGCGTAAAGGGCGCCGGGTGGTGCGCCCACCGCGTGCGGGGAGCGGTGCACAGCGCGCGGCCGACCCGCGCGCCTGCCGGAGCCCGAACACGTCGTTCACGTGCGCCGGAGGCGTTCTGTCCATCGGTCCGACGTCCCTCCGGCGGGGTTCCGACGCGTTCCGGAAGAGCCACGGACGGGTGATCCCGATGCGCCCCCACGGTGCGCCGGTGCGCTGAACCGTGCCGCCGGTTGGCGTGATGGCGTTGCACTCTGGGCCCGGCTCCGGCATTCTTCCGGAAACTCCGGGTACCTGCCGGGTACGACAGGGCTGTGGAGCCCCGGCAAGCCTGTGCAGGCGGTCTCCACGGCCGTACTCTGGAGTCAGTGGGACGGGAAGTGGCGAACTGGCCGAAACCGGCTGGTTCCGGCGGCCCGCCCCGCGCGCACCGTCCTTGTCCGCCGCTCGGCGCGTCAGCGCCGCCCTCGCCGAGAATCCGCATCATGGCCGGTCATGAGTTTCCCGAGCCCGCCGACGGCAGGCCGCTCGCCGAGTCGGCGGCGCTGCCCGAGCAGGCCCCAGCGCTGCGGCACGCCTGCGATCCTGCCTTCCGGCACGGGGTCGTGGTGGGCTTCGACGGTTCCCTCTCCAGCGAGCGCGCCCTGTCCTACGCGGTCGGCATGGCGCGCAGGACGCACTCCGCGCTGATCATCGTGCATGTCGCCAACCGGCTTCCGGCCACCGTGTGGGCGGGCTGCGAACCACCGGTCTTCGTGGACGTGCCCGACCACCGCACCGAAGTCCTCGGCCTCGAACTGGCCTGCGCGGACCATCTCGCCGAGATCTCCTGGGTGTTGGTGGAGCGCGGCGGCGACATCTGCCACGAGTTGGAGGAGGTCGGCCGGGAGTACGAGGCCGACGCCATCGTGGTGGGCGGTACGCACGGCCTGGTCGGCCGGATCTTCGGCTCGGTCGCCGGGCGGCTCGCGCGGCGGGCGCAGCGGCCCGTGGTGGTCATTCCGTAGCAGATCGTTCTGTGCGGGATTGTCTCGTGCGGGATTGTCTCGTGCGGGATCGCCCTGTATCGGACGGAGCCCCTCGCCGGGCTGGCGCGGGGCTCCGCTGTATGCGTGACCGGACGAGTGCTCGGCTGCCCGAGTGCTCGGCCGCTCGGCTACTCGACGGTCACGGACTTCGCCAGGTTACGCGGCTTGTCGATGTCCCGGCCCAGCGCGAGGGCCGTGTGGTACGCGAAGAGCTGGAGCGGGATGCCCATCAGGATCGGGTCCAGCTCGTTCTCGTTCTTCGGTACGACGATGGTGTCGTCGGCCTTCTCCTGCGGCTGGTGCGCGACCGCGAGGATGCGCCCGCTGCGGGCCTTGATCTCCTCCAGCGCCGCCCGGTTCTTCTCCAGCAGGTCGTCGTCCGGCACGATCGCGACCGTCGGCATGGACGGGTCGATCAGGGCCAGCGGCCCGTGCTTCAGCTCCGAGGCCGGGTACGCCTCCGCGTGGATGTACGAGACCTCCTTGAGCTTCAGCGACGCCTCGCGGGCCACCGGGCAGCCGCGTACCCGCCCGATGAACAGCATCGACTTGGCGTCCGCGTACCGCCTGGCCAGCGCCTTGATCTCCGGCTCGGTCTTCAGGATCTCGTCGATCTGGCCGGGCAGCCGGCGCAGGCCCTCGATGATCCGCTTGCCGTCGGCCACCGACAGGTCGCGGATCCGGCCCAGGTGCAGGGCGAGCAGCGCGAAGGCGACCACGGTGTTGGTGAAGCACTTGGTGGACACGACGCAGACCTCGGGGCCCGCGTGCACATAGGTGCCGCCGTCCGCCTCGCGGGCGATGGCCGAGCCGACCACGTTGACCACGCCCAGCACCCGCGCGCCCTTGCGCTTGAGCTCCTGGACGGCGGCCAGCACGTCGTACGTCTCGCCGGACTGGGAGACCGCGACATAGAGGGTGTCGGGGTCGACCACCGGGTTGCGGTAGCGGAATTCGGAGGCGGGCTCGGCGTCCGCGGGGATACGGGCCAGCTCCTCGATCAGCCCGGCGCCGATCTGCCCCGCGTGGTAACTGGTGCCGCAGCCGAGGATCTTGATCCGGCGCACCCGGCGGGCCTCGCCCGGCTCCAGGTTCAGACCGCCCAGGTGCACGGTGGAGAACCTGTCGTCGATCCGGCCGCGCAGCACGCGGTCGACCGCCTCCGCCTGCTCGGAGATCTCCTTGTGCATGTACGTGTCGTGGCCGCCCATGTCGTACGACTCGGCCTCCCACTCCACGGTGGTCGGCGTCGCCGTGGTCAGCGAGCCCTCGGTGGTGTACGTGCGGAAGTCGTCGGCCTTGAGGGTGGCCATCTCGCCGTCCTGCAACGTGACGACCTGGCGGGTGTGGGCGACGAGCGCGGCGACGTCGGAGGCGACGAACATCTCCTTCTCGCCGATGCCGAGAACGACGGGGGAGCCGTTGCGGGCCACGACGATACGGTCGGCGAAGTCGCGGTGCAGGACGGCGAGGCCGTAGGTGCCCTCGACCGAGCGCAGCGCCTCGCGGACCTTCTCCTCCAGGGTCTCCGCCTGGGCGCGGCCGATCAGGTGGGCCAGGACCTCGGTGTCGGTCTCCGAGGCGAAGGTGACGCCGTCGGCGGAGAGCTTGGCGCGTAGCTCGGACGCGTTGTCGATGATCCCGTTGTGGACGATCGCGACCTTGCTGTCCCCGTCGAGGTGCGGGTGCGCGTTGTGGTCGCTCGGGGCGCCGTGGGTGGCCCAGCGGGTGTGCGCGATGCCGGTGGTGCCCGCGAAGCGCTTGGGGATGCGGGCTTCCAGCTCGCGCACCCGGCCCTTGGCCTTCACGGTCCTCAGCTCGCCGGACTTTCCGGTGATCACGACGCCCGCGGAGTCGTAACCCCGGTACTCCAGCCGCTGTAGCCCTTCGAGGAGCAGCGGTGCCACGTCACGCCTGCCGATGTATCCGACGATTCCGCACATATGGTCGTCCCTCGTCCCTGTGTCTGTCCGTGTTCTGTTCTTTTCGGCCCCCGGGTGCCCTGTCCCGGTGGCCGACGGTGCTCTGCGGCCGGGCCGCTCGGCGCTCGACCGCTCAGCCGCTCGGCCGCTCAGCCGTAGACGATGCGGCGGAGCTGACGCTGCGAGAGGGCCGAGGGGGCCACCGCGCGGTGCGGCAGCTCCTCGGCGATCCGCTCGAAGATGTCCGCGTTGACCAGGCCCTTCGCCTGGAGCTCGCGGTGTCTCCTGCGGACGAACTCCTCGGTCGTCTCGTCGAAGTACGCCAGCACGTCCAGCACCACCCGGCTCGCCTCGCCGCGGTGCAGCGGCGTGGAGCGCACCAGGTGGTCGATCAGGTCCTCGTAGGACGTCCGGCGTTCGAGCACCCGTCGATACTGATGTGATCATCTGCGCTTTGCAAGATTCCTGCCCGATTTCGGGCAGGGAAAGCGGCCAAGGGGGTGAAAATTCGGCCGTTACGGACGTGGGCGGTGGGCTGCGAGGGGGTTGGGGAGGGTGCCCGCGAACTGGAGGGCGGCCGACGGGTCGGCGAGGTCGATCATCTGCTGGTTGTCACGGAGCTGGAGCCGGTTGAGGCAGGACAGGGTGAATTCCGGCGCGAAGAGGTCGTACCGCTTGAACCGTTCGGCGAGGTCGGGATGGGCGGCCTGGTAGTCGGCGACGCATTCGGCGACCGTCCGCCAGAACACCGTTTCGTCCAGGATCTTCCCGGTGTGGAGGATCGCGCTCAGGAAGCGGAAGAAGCAGTCGAAGACATCGGTGAAGACGGCGAGCACCCGCTCGTCCTCCGGGACCTCGGCCCTGATCCGCTCCACCTCGGGCGGCAGCGGCGTCTCCGGGTCCATGATCACGATCTCCTCCGCGATGTCCTTGAACACCGCCCGCCGCACCGCCCCGGTCTCGTCCAGCACCAGGATCACGTTCTCGCCGTGCGGCATGAAGGCCAGCCCGTAGGCGTAGAGGCTGTGCAGCACCGGGACGAGATACGCGTCCAGGTAGCGCCGCAGCCAGGTCTCGGCGGGCAGGCCGGAGCGGGCGATGAGGGCGCCCGCGAAGGAGGTGCCCGCGCCGTCGGTGTGCAGCAGCGACGCCATCGTGGCCAGGCGGTGGCCCGGCTCCAGGTCCGCGACCGGGCTCTCCCGCCACAGCGCGGCCAGCATCTTCCGGTACGGGGAGCCGTACGCGGTGGCCGCCTCGTACTGCCGGTGGTGGTAACCGATCGCCGCGCGCTCGCGGATGATCGAGAAGCGGGCCGCGGCGAAGGTGGGGTCGGCGGTGATCAGCTCGGCGAGCCAGTCGTTGATCGCCGGGGTGGCCGCCATGTACGCGGCGGACAGGCCGCGCATAAAACCCATGTTGAGGACGGACAGCGCCGTCTTCACATAGTGCCTGGTCGGGACGGTGGTGTTGAAGAACGTACGGACCGACTGCTGCGCCAGATACGCGTCGTCGCCGGGGCCGAGGCAGACCAGGTGCTGCCGGGCGACCTCGCCCGCGAAGGTGACCGAGAGCTTGTTCCACCACTGCCAGGGGTGGACCGGGATCAGCAGATACGCGGCCGGGTCGAGGCCCCGGCCGGTCAGCGCGGCGGCGAAGCGCTGGAGCTGTTCCCTGCCCAGCTCGGCGGTGAGGAAGTCCTCGTAGTCGATGCCCGCGCCCGCGCTGAAGGTGGTGCGGTCGCGGCGCGCGGCCAGCCAGATCAGCCGGACGGGGGAAGCGGCCTCGGGCGCGTACCGCAGATGGTCGTCCGTGCCGAAGCCGAGCCGCCCGCTGTTGGCGACGAAGCAGGGGTGGCCCTCGGTCATCCCGGTCTCGATGGCCTGGAATCCGGCGCGGGTCAGCTCCGCCGCACTCACCGGCGTGCGGTCGTGGGCGGCGCGTCTGAAGGCGGCGGCGGAGAGGGTCGCGCTGATCTCCTCCAGGTAGACCGGCAGGACGCTGTCGCTGATGGCGAGGGTGGTGCGCAGCTCGGTGATGAAGTCGAGCGCGTCGAGGGGGAGTTCGGCCGCCTGCCGGTGGCGGGTGATGCTCGCCGGGTCGATCTGCCAGTGGTCGAGGGCCAGGCGGCGGGCGGCGAAACGGTACGTCGTGGCGCCGTCGTCGCTGCGGACGAGGTAGCTGTCGTGGCCGTCGTGGCCGTCCTGACTTGAGGGCTCCGGGGTGAGCAGCCGTTCGTGGGCGAATTCGGCGAGGGCCTTGGCCACCAGGTGGCGGGTGGCCCGCTCCCACAGCGCCGGGGTGAGGTGGTCGACGTCGGTCATCGCGTGGCCTCGAAGCGCTCGCGGGTGCAGATGCTCAAGAAGGCGTCCTTCTCCGGCTTCTTGATCTCCTCAACGATCTCGAAGCCGACCGTCTCGTTGAGCACGTGCACCGCCGTGTTGCGGACGTCGGGCTCCACGATCACTCTGCGGGTCGCGGGATCGGCGAAGAGTTCGGACATGACGGCCCTGATCACCGCGCGGGTGAAGCCGTGCACGGGGGTGTCGCAGGGCGCGACCAGGAAGTGCATGCCGACGTCACCGGGCCGCGCCGGGTAGAGCCCGACGAGTTCGACCCGCGCGGGGTCGTACCGTTCCATCAGGAAGGCGGGCCGTCCGTCCCGGCAGCCGAGGAACGCCGCCTCGTACGGGGCCTGCGCGATCTCGGTGTACGCGCGCTCGACGTCGTAACGGCTCGCGTCGCCCATCAGCCAGAAACCGGCTTTCGGGTGCGTCACCCAGGTGTGCAACAGGTCGGCGTCGGCGAGCGGGTCGACCGGGCGGAAGGTGAAGTCGAGGTCTGTGCTCGTACTGTTCGTGTTGGTCGCGGCGTTCGTGCTGCTTGTGCTGCTCATGCGGTGAACTCCTGGAAGGCGATGGCCTTTTCCACGCGGTAGTGCTCGCGGCCCAGCAGCTCCCGGATGATGCGGGAGTTGCGGTAGGCGGCCATGCCGAGGTCGGGGGAGACGAAGCCGTGCGTGTGCAGTTCGGCGTTCTGCACGTAGATCGCGCGCTCGGTGACGTCGATGGCGTAATCGCGGGTGACGTCGTAACGGTCCTGCTCGTCCCAGCGGATGCGGTCCCGGACGGGGGCGAGGAATTCCGGCGTCTGGTAGCGGTAGCCGGTGGCGAGGACGAGGCCCTCGGTGTCGATCGTGAACTCCCTGCCCTGCTCGCGCTGGCACAGCCCGAGGGTGTACGTGCCGCTGTCGGCGTCGTACCGCGCGCTGTCGAGCGAGGTGTTGGTGAGCAGCCGGGTCGGGACCTTGCCGCGCCGGTTCTTCAGATAGAGCAGGTCGAAGATGTCGTTGATCAGCTCCGAATTGATCCCCTTGTAGAGGTTCTTCTGCGAGACGTTGAGCGTGTCGCGCACCGGGGACGGCAGGGAATGGAAGTAGTCGACGTATTCGGGCGACGTCATTTCCAGCGTGAGCTTGGTGTATTCGAGCGGGAAGAAGCGCGGCGAGCGGGTCACCCAGTTCAGCGCGTAACCGTGCGCGTCGATGTCCTGGAGCAGGTCGTGGTAGATCTCGGCGGCGCTCTGCCCGCTGCCGACGACCGTGATGCTGCGCTTGCGCTGGAGGTCGCTCTTGGCCGCCAGATAGCGGGAGTTGTGGATGAGGTCGCCGCCGAGCCCTTCGCAGGCTGCGGGGACGTACGGCGGTGTGCCGGTGCCGAGGACGAGTCGGCGCGTACGGTGCGCCGCGCCGCTCGCGGTCCGTACGACGTAGGTCCCGCCGCGCGTGCCCTCGTGCGTGCCGTCGTACGTTCCGCCGCCCTCGTAGGTCACCTCGGTGACCGTCTGTCCGAAGCGGATCGACGGGATGCGGGCGGCGGCCCAGCGGCAGTAGTCGTTGTACTCCTCGCGCAGCGGATAGAAGCTCTCGCGTATGTAGAAGGAGTACAACCGCCCCGATTCCTTGAGGTAGTTGAGGAAGCTGAAGGGCGACGTGGGGTCGGCGAGGGTCACCAGGTCCGACATGAACGGCGTCTGGAGGGTGCTGCCCTCCAGGAACATGCCGGAGTGCCAGTCGAAGTCCGGTTTGGCCTCCAGGAAGAGGCCGTTGAGGTCGTCGATCGGCTCGGTCAGGCAGGCCAGGCCCAGATTGAACGGGCCGAGGCCGATCGCGATGAAGTCGAACTCCGGTTCCGGCGCGGCGGGTTCGGATGCGACTTCGGGTACGGCGTCCGGGTCACGAGGCGTGGACAAGTGCGTCTCCCAGGTACTGGTCCGCGTGCTCGGCGAGCAGGTCGAGGACGGTGGCGATGTCGGCGGGTGTGGTGCGCGGGTTGAGCAGGGTGAATTTCAGGTAGTGGCTGCCGCGTACCTTCGTGCCCGCCACGACGGCCTCGCCCGAGGCGAACAGCGCCTTGCGGGCGTGCAGGTTGGCGCGGTCGATCAGCGCCGGGCTGGTGACGGCGGCCGGGATCCAGCGGAAGACCAGCGTGGACAGGGTCGGCGGGGCGGCCACTTCGAAGCGCGGGTCGGCGTCGAGCAGCTTCCAGCCCTCGGCGGCCAGGTCCACGACCTCGTCGAAGAGTTCGCCGACGCCGTCGGCGCCCATCACGCGCAGCGTCATCCACAGCTTGAGGGCGTCGAACCGCCGTGTGGTCTGGAGCGACTTGTCCACCTGGTTCGGGATGCGCTCGGTGGTGGTGCGGCGCGGGTTGAGGTAGTCGGCGTAGTACGTGGCGTGCCGCAGTGTGGTGCGGTCGCGGACCAGGAGGGCGCTCGAACTGACCGGCTGGAAGAAGGACTTGTGGTAGTCGACGGTCACCGAGTCGGCGCGCTCGATGCCGTCGAGCAGGTGGCGGCGGGTGGGGGAGACCAGCAGGCCGCAGCCGTACGCGGCGTCCACGTGCAGCCACACGCCGTGGCGTTCGCACAGGTCGGCGACGGCGGGCAGCGGGTCGATGGAGCCGAAGTCGGTGGTGCCCGCGGTGGCGACGACGGCCATCGGGGTCAGGCCCTCGCGGGCGCAGCGGTCCAACTCGCGGGCGAGCGCGAGGCTCTGCATCCGCTTGTTCTGGTCACAGGGGACCGCGATGACGGCGTCGGCGCCGAGTCCGAGCAGTTTCGCGGACTTCTGGACGCTGAAGTGGCCGCACTCGGAGGCGAGGATGCGCAGCCGGGAGGAGGCGGCGCCGCGGGTGACGGCTTCCTCGCGGGCGAGCAGCAGCGCCTGGAGGTTGGACTGGGTGCCGCCGCTGGTGAAGACGCCGTCAGCCGTCGGACCCAGGCCCGCGCGCTCGGCCGTCCAGTCGATCAGGCGGCGCTCGATGAGGGTGGCGCCGGCGCTCTGGTCCCAGGTGTCGAGAGAGGAGTTGACGGCGCTGAGCACGGCCTCGGCGGCGACGGCCGGTATGACGACCGGGCAGTTGAGGTGCGCGAGGTAGCGGGGGTGGTGGAAGTAGACGGCGTCGCGCAGATAGACGGCTTCGAGTTCGTCCAGCGCGGCGGCGGTGTCGCCGAGCGGCTGGGCGAGGTCGATCGCGTCGATCCGGGGCGCGAGGGCTTCCGGGGTGATGCCGGTGAAAGGCCGGTCGGTCGCGGCGAGGGTGGCCGCCACCCGCTCGACTCCCTGGGTGACGGAGCGCAGATAGTGCTCCGTCGTGGTGTCGTTGAGCAGGTGTGAGCGCATGGGCGGACCTCTCGTTGAGCGGCTGAGTTAGGTTAGCCTAACCTAACTCACCGCTTCAACGATCATGCGCCCCACCTGTCTCAGGGATCACTCTTCCCCGGAGACCGGCGTTCTAGCCCGTCAGCCCCAACTCCCGTGCGATCAGCATGCGCTGCACCTCGCTGGTGCCCTCGCCGATCTCCAGGATCTTGGAGTCCCGCCACATACGGGCCACCGGATATTCGTTCATGAAGCCGTAGCCGCCGTGGATCTGTGTGGCCTCACGGGCGTTGGTGACCGCGATCTCGGAGGAGTAGAGCTTGGCCAGCGCCGCCTCCTTCTTGAACTCGTCGCCGTGCACCAGCCGCGACGCCGCGTCCCGCCACGCCAGCCGCGCGGTGTGGGCCCGCATCTCCATGTCCGCGATCTTGAACTGGATCGCCTGGTTGTCACCGATCGGACGCCCGAAGGCGTGCCGGGTCTTGGCGTACGACAGCGACTCGTCCACACAGCCCTGCGCCAGACCGGTGGACAGCGCCGAGATCGCGATCCGCCCCTCGTCCAGGATGCGCAGGAACTGCGCGTAGCCCCGGCCCTCCTCGCCCAGCAGATTCGCCGCGGGCACCCGGCAGTCGGCGAAGGACAGCTCACGGGTGTCCGACGCGTTCCACCCGACCTTGCTGTACTTCTTCGACACCGTGAAGCCGGGCGTCCCCGACGGCACGATGATCGAGGAGATCCGCGGCCTGCCGTCGTCCTTGCGGCCGGTCACCGCCGTCACCGTGACCAGTCCGGTGATGTCGGTGCCCGAGTTGGTGATGAAGCACTTGGTGCCGTTGATCACCCACTCGTCGGTCGCCTCGTCCAGCCGCGCGGTGGTACGGGTGCCGCCCGCGTCGGAGCCGCACTCCGGCTCCGTCAGCCCGAACGCGCCCAGCATCTCGCCCGAGCAGAGCTTCGGCAGCCAGGTGCGCTTCTGCTCCTCGGTGCCGAACCTGAACACCGGCATCGCGCCCAGCGACACCCCGGCCTCCAGGGTGATCGCCACCGAGGAGTCCACGCGGGCCAGCTCCTCCAGTGCGATGCACAGCGCGAAGTAGTCACCGCCCATCCCGCCGTACTCCTCAGGGAACGGCAGCCCGAACAGGCCCATCCGCCCCATCTCCCGCACGATCTCGTACGGGAACTCCTGCTGCTCGTAGAACTCGCCGATCTTCGGCGCGATCACGTCCTTGGCGAACTCCGCGACCGTGGCGCGCAATTCCTCGTACTCGGCGGACAGACGGTGGTCGATCGACATGGCTACTGCTCCTGGTGGGTCAGGGCGCGGACGGTACGGGACGGGCTCGGCCGTCCCAGGTGCTCCGCCATCCACACGCTTGTGGCGCTGAGGCGGTCCAGATCGACCCCGGTGCGGATGCCGAGGCCGTGCAGCATCCAGACGAGGTCTTCGGTGGCGAGGTTTCCGGTGGCGCTCTTCGCGTACGGGCAGCCGCCGAGGCCGCCCGCGGAGGCGTCCACGACGGTGACGCCCCGCTGGAGCGCGGCCAGCGTGTTGGACAGCGCCTGGCCGTAGGTGTCATGGAAGTGCACGGCCAGCTTGTCGACCGGGACGGTGTTGTGGGTGGAGCCGCCGGTCAGTTCGTCCAGCAGCGCTGTGACATGGCCGGGCGTGGCCACCCCGATCGTGTCGCCGAGGCTCAGTTCGGTGCAGCCCAGCTCGTACAGCCGCCGGGCCGCGGCTGCGACCTGCCCGATCGGGACCGGGCCCTCCCAGGGGTCGCCGAAGCACATCGACAGGTAGCCGCGGACGGTGGCGCCCGCCTCCCTGGCCCTGGTTACCACCGGGGCGAACATCGCCAGCGACTCCTCCACCGTCCGGTTGAGGTTGGCGCGGGCGAAGGACTCGGTGGCGCTGCCGAAGACCGCGATCTCCCGGACGCCCAGGTCCAGCGCCCGCTCCAGACCCCGCTCGTTCGGCACCAGCACCGGCAGCCGCACCGCCGGTTCCAGGTCCGCGAGCAGCGGCATCAGCTCGGCCGCGTCGGCCAGTTGGGGCACCCACTTGGGGTGGACGAAGCTGGTCGCCTCGATCGTGCCGAGCCCGGCGGCGGCGAGCCGGTGCACGAACTCCGCCTTCACGGCGGTCGGCACGGTCGCCTTCTCGTTCTGCAATCCGTCCCGCGCGCCGACCTCGTGGATTCGCACGGCCGTTGGCAGCCCGGCCGCGGGAACGGCCATCGGCAGCCCGGCGGGCAGCGCGCCGCCCGTCGCGTCCGTCGTCGTACTCGCGGCGCCGTCGGTGGGTGTCCCGGACGCGGCCGGGCTCCGGCCGGCGGCGCTCATGACGCCTCCCCAGTAGTCGGCGCGGAAGCCGGTGCGGTGGTCTGCGCGGATGTCTGCGCGGCGGCGGGTGCGGTGGTCTGCGCGGCGGTCGGTCCGACGGGCGGCTCGGGTGCTGTTCCGGCGGCTGTCGCGGGTGTTGCCGCCTCGGTTGCCTCGGCCGCCTCGGCCGCGTCCTGCGCGGCCGACGGGGTGACCACCGCCAGCACCTGGTCCATCGTCACGGTGCTGCCCGCGGTGACGTCGATCTCGGACACCGTCCCGTCGTGCGGGGCGGTGATCACGTGCTCCATCTTCATCGCCTCCACCACCAGCATGCTCTGACCCGCCACGACCTCGTCCCCCTTGCCGACCTTCACCACCGTGACCGTGCCGGGCATCGGCGCGGTCAGCGCGCCGCCCCCGCCCCCGCCCGCGGCGCCGCGCAGGGCCGCGGCCACCGGGTCGTACGCCCGCACCCACCAGCCGTCACCGTCCCGTCCCAGCCACTCGCCCGCGTGCCGGAAGGCGGTCACCATGCCCTCGCGGTGCAGCAGCGCGCGCGGTCCGTCCAGCGTCAACCGGGCCGCCGTGGACGGTCCTTCGCCGATCCGCACCAGGCCGTCGCGGACCCGTACCGTCACCGGCTCCCGGCCGGGAACCCGCAGGTGGTGCACCGTCCAGGCCGCCTCGCCGCCCAGCCGCCAGCCGCTCGGCACCGAGAACGGGTCGGTCCAGCCGCCCGCGTCCGGCGCCGGGGCCAGCGCGGCCTGCCGCAGCAGCGCCGCCGCCGCGTACACCTCGTCCGGCACACCGGGCAGCAGCAGTTCGGCGGCGTCCCGGTCGATCAGCCCGGTGTCCAGCTCGCCCGCGACCACCGCCGGGTGGGCCAGCAGCCTGCGCAGGAAACCGGTGTTGGTGTCCAGGCCCAGCACGACGGTGTCCGCCAGCGCGGCCCGCAGCCGCCGCAGCGCGGTGGCCCGGTCGGGGCCGTACGCGATCACCTTGGCCAGCATCGGGTCGTAGGCGGTGCCCACCTCCGTGCCGACCGCGAGACCCGAATCCACCCGCACCCCGGGGCCGGTCGGTTCGGCCAGCGCCACGACAGTGCCCGCGGACGGCAGGAAGTCCACCCGGCCGTCGCCCGCTCTGGCGGTCTCCGCGCAGATCCGCGCCTCTATGGCGTGGCCGGTCATGGCGATGTCCCGCTGTCCGAAGCCGAGCCGTTCGCCGCAGGCCACCCGGAGCTGCCACTCAACCAGGTCGAGCCCGGTGACCAGCTCCGTCACCGGGTGCTCCACCTGGAGGCGGGTGTTCATCTCCATGAAGAAGTACGCGCCGCGGTCGGCGCCGGGGACGATGAACTCCACCGTGCCCGCTCCGGTGTAGCCGCAGGAGCGGGCGGCCTGCACCGCGGCCTCGCCCATCGCCTGCCGGGTCGCCTCGTCGAGCAGGACCGAGGGGGCCTCCTCGATCACCTTCTGGTGCCGTCGTTGCAGCGAGCACTCGCGCTCGCCGAGGTGCACCACCGAGCCGTGGCCGTCGGCCAGCACCTGGATCTCGATGTGCCGCGGCCGGTCGATCCACCGCTCCACCAGCAGCGTGTCGTCGCCGAAGGAGCCGCGCGCCTCGCGCCTGGCCGCCGCGATCTCCTCGGCCAGCAGAGCCTCGTCCCGCACCAGCCGCATGCCTTTGCCGCCGCCGCCCGCCGAGGGCTTGAGCAGCACCGGCAGGCCGATCTCCCGTGCCGCGTCGGCCAGTTGGGCATCGGTGAGTCCGCTGCCCGTGCTACCGGGCACGACCGGGACGCCCGCGGCCCGTACGGTCTCCTTGGCCCGGATCTTGTCGCCCATCAGCTCGATGGCCTCGGCGGGCGGTCCGATGAAGACCAGGCCGGCCTCGGCGCAGGCGCGGGCGAAGGCCGCGTTCTCCGCCAGGAAGCCGTATCCGGGGTGGACCGCCTGGGCGCCCGCCTCGACGGCCGCCCGTACCTGCTCGGCGGCCGACAGGTAGTTCTCGATCCGTACCGCGGTGTCCGCCTCGCGTACGTGCCGGGCGTCGGCGTCGGCGTCGGTGAAGACGGCGGCCGAGCGGACGCCCAGCTCCCGCAGGGTCCGCAGCACGCGGACGGCGATCTCGCCGCGGTTGGCGACCAGGACGGTGTCGAACATGGGGCTCGCGCTCCCGGCGGTTGCGGTGTTCATGGTCGGCACGCCCCTCACATCCGGAAGACGCCGTAGCCGGGCGCGCCCGGATCGGCGGTCGGAAGGGGGGCGTTGGCGCAGGCGGTGAGGGCCAGGCCGAGGACGGTACGGGTCTCCAGCGGGTCGATCACACCGTCGTCCCAGAGCCTGGCGGTGGCGTAGTAGGCGTTGCCCTGGGTCTCGTACTGCTCGCGGACCGGGGCCTTGAACGCCTCCTCCGCCTCCTCGCTCCACTTCTCGCCCGCCGCGGCGAGCTGGTCGCGCTTGACGGTGGCCAGCACGGACGCGGCCTGCTCGCCGCCCATCACCGAGATCTTGGCGTTCGGCCACATCCACAGGAAGCGCGGGCTGTACGCCCGGCCGCACATCGAGTAGTTGCCCGCGCCGTAGGAGCCGCCGATCACCACGGTCAGCTTGGGCACGCGCGCGCAGGCGACCGCCGTGACCATCTTCGCGCCGTGCTTGGCGATGCCGCCCGCCTCGTACTGGCGGCCGACCATGAAGCCGGAGATGTTCTGGAGGAACAGCAGCGGGATGCCGCGCTGGTCGCACAGTTCGATGAAGTGCGCGCCCTTGAGGGCGGATTCGGCGAACAGGATGCCGTTGTTGGCCACGATGCCGACCGGGTGGCCCTGGATGTGGGCGAAGCCGGTGACCAGCGTGGTGCCGTACTCCGCCTTGAACTCGGCGAAGCGGCTGCCGTCCACCAGTCGCGCGATGACCTCGCGGACGTCGTACGGGGTGCGGGAGTCGACCGGCACCGCGCCGGTCAGCCCGGCCGGGTCCACGGCCGGCGGCTCCGCGGGCCGTACCGTCCACGGCGGCGCGCCGCGCGCGGGCAGGGTGGCGACGATGTCGCGGACGATGTCCAGCGCGTGGGCGTCGTCCTCGGCGAGGTGGTCGGTGACGCCGGAGACACGGGAGTGCACCTCGCCGCCGCCCAGTTCCTCCGCGGTGACGACCTCGCCGGTGGCGGCCTTCACCAGCGGCGGACCGCCGAGGAAGATCGTGCCCTGATTCCGTACGATCACCGCCTCGTCGCTCATCGCCGGGACGTAGGCGCCGCCCGCGGTGCACGAGCCCATGACGGCGGCGATCTGCGGGATGCCGCGCGCCGACATGGTGGCCTGGTTGTAGAAGATCCGGCCGAAGTGGTCGCGGTCGGGGAAGACCTCGTCCTGCCGGGGGAGGAACGCGCCGCCGGAGTCGACCAGATAGACGCACGGCAGCCGGTTGTCCAGGGCGATCTCCTGGGCGCGCAGGTGCTTCTTGACCGTCATCGGGTAATAGGTGCCGCCCTTGACCGTGGCGTCATTGGCGACGACCACGACCTCACGCCCCGCGACCCGGCCGATCCCGGCGATCACCCCGGCGGCCGGTGCCTGCCCGTCGTACATCCCGTCCGCGGCCAGCGGCGCCAGCTCCAGGAAGGGCGAGCCGGGGTCGAGCAGCCCGTCCACCCGGTCTCTGGGCAGCAGTTTTCCGCGCGCGGTGTGGCGGGCGCGAGATCTCTCGCCGCCGCCGAGCCGCGCGGCGGCCAGCTTGTCGCGCAGGTCCGCGGTCAACGCGGCATGAGCCTGCGCATTGGCCTGATACGCCTCCGACGCCGGATCTGCGGCGCTGGACAGGACTGGTGACAGTGCTGGTGCTGCCATGATTCGACCCCCCGGATGTTAGCGAGCGTTAACGTGATGACTCCACGTTAACGCTCGCTAACTCGGTTGTCTAGACTCGATCTCATGAACCCGACGAAGACGGCGGAGAACCGTCGCGAGCAGATTCTCCGAGAGGCCGCCCGGCTCTTCGCCGAGCGCGGCTTCCACGGGGTCGGTGTCGACGAGATAGGCGCCGCGGTCGGCATCAGCGGCCCGGGTCTCTACCGGCATTTCGCGGGCAAGGACGCCATGCTCGCCGAGCTGCTGGTGGGCATCAGCGGCCGGCTGCTGACCGCGGGCAAGATGCGGGTGGCCGAGGCGACCGGGCCCGTGGAGGCGCTGGACGCGCTGGTCCGCGGCCATATCGACTTCGCGATCGACGACCGGCCGCTGATCACCCTGCACGACCGTGAGCTGGACCGGCTGCGCGACTCCGACCGCAAGCTGGTCCGCCAGCTCCAGCGGCAGTACGTCGAGGAGTGGGTCGCGGTGGTGCGGCTGGTGCATCCGGGCGCCACCGAGCTGGAGGTGCGCGCGGCCGTGCACGCCGTCTTCGGTCTGCTCAACTCCACCCCGCACCTCGGCGAGCGCGGCGGACTGCCCGGCAAGGCCGCGATGGCGGCCCTGCTGCACCGGCTGGCCCTCGGGGCGCTGGAGGCACTGGACGGTCTGGACAGCACGGCCGACTGGCGGGTAACTTACTGAGCGCTTGCTTAATGCTCGATTGTCGATCGCCCCGGCAGCGGACCCGGTCGCGGATGGGAGGCGCGCTGTGCGTCGTACGGTGTTCAACGAGGACCACGAAGCGTTCCGCGAGACGATACGTGCCTTCATCGAGGCCGAGGTCGTCCCCGTCCACGACGAGTGGCTGGCGGCGGGCCTGGTCCCGCGCGACTTCTACTACAAGCTCGGCGAGCTGGGCGTCTTCGGCATCGAGGTGCCCGAGGAGTTCGGCGGCGCGGGCGAGCACAGCTTCAAATTCCAGGCCGTCATCAGCGAGGAGTGCGCCCGCGCGGGCGTCAGCTTCGGCGGCAGCGGGGTCCACGTCGGCCTCTGCCTGCCCTACGTGATGGCCTACGCCACCGACGAGCAGAAGAAGCGCTGGCTGCCCGGCTTCGTCAGCGGCGAGACGATGTTCGCCATCGCCATGACAGAACCCGGCACCGGCTCCGACCTCGCGGGCATGAAGACGACCGCCAAGCTCTCCGCCGACGGCACGCATTACGTGCTCAACGGCGCCAAGACCTTCATCACCGGCGGCGTCCACGCCGACCGCGTCATCGTCTGCGCCCGCACCGCCCCCGCCACGCCCGAGGACCGCCGCGCGGGCATCTCCCTGTTCGTCGTGGACACCAAGGCCGACGGATACGCGGTCGGCCGCAAGCTGGACAAGCTCGGCCTGCGCACCTCCGACACCGCGGAACTCTCCTTCTCCGACGTCAAGGTCCCGCTCGAGGACCTGCTCGGCGAGGCGGGCAAGGGCTTCTCCTACCTCGGACAGAATCTTCCGCAGGAGCGATTGGGCATCGCCGTCGGCGCGTACTCCCAGGCCGCCGCCGCGATCCGCTTCGCCCAGGCGTACGTCCAGGACCGGACCGTCTTCGGCCAGACCGTCGCGTCCTTCCAGAACACCAAGTTCGAACTGGCCGCCTGCAAGGCCGAGGTGGACGCCGCGCAGGCCGTCGTCGACCGCGCCCTCGAAGCGCACGACAAGAAGGAACTGTCCGGCGCGGACGCCGCCTCCGCCAAGCTCTTCTGCACCGAGGTCGCCGCTCGCGTCATCGACCGCTGCCTCCAGCTCCACGGCGGCTACGGCTACATGAACGAGTACCCGATCGCCCGCCTGTACGCCGACAACCGCGTCAACCGGATCTACGGCGGCACCAGCGAGGTCATGAAGTCCATCATCGCCAAGTCGATGGGCCTGTGACCGGAGACCCATCCGTGAGAAAGCCGGCGGACGCGTGAATGCCGAAGGACCCGTGAACGACTCCCAGGATCCGCTCCAGTCCCTGCTCGATCTGCTCGACCTGGAGCGGATCGAGCGGGACATCTTCCGCGGTGTCAGCCGGTCGGCCGTGGTGCCCCGGGTCTTCGGCGGCCAGGTCGCCGCACAGGCCCTGGTCGCCGCGGGCCGCACGGTGCCCGGGGACCGAGGCGCGCACTCGCTGCACGCCTATTTCCTGCGGCCCGGCGACCCCAGTGTGCCGATCGTCTACCAGGTCGACCGGATCCGCGACGGCCGCTCCTTCACCACTCGTCGGGTCGTCGCTATCCAGCACGGTCAGCCGATCTTCCACCTCTCGGCGTCCTTCCAGGTTCACGAGGAGGGCCTGGAGCACCAGGAGCCGATGCCGTACGCGCCCGACCCGGAGACCCTGCCGACGGCCGAGGAGATGCTGCCCGTACACGCCGCGCGGTTCCCCGACCCCACCGTGGTCGACCGGATACTGGAAACCCGCGCTGCCGTCGACCTGCGCTACGTCGAGGACCCGCCGTTCCTCACCGCGGGTGTCATCCGCGAACCGCGCTCCCAGGTCTGGTTCCGCGCCCGCGGCAAACTCGCCGACGACCCGCTGCTCCACGTCTGCCTCGCCACCTATGTGTCGGACATGACGCTGCTCGACTCGGTCCTGCTCGCCCACGGCCGCGGCGGCTGGACCGTCGGCGACGTGGTCGGCGCGAGCCTGGACCACGCCATGTGGTTCCACCGGCCCTTCCGTGCCGACGAATGGCTGCTCTACGACCAGCAGAGCCCGTCCGCCTCCGGCGGTCGCGGCCTCGGCACCGCCCGGATCTACACCCGCGACGGGCGGCTCGCCGTCTCGGTGATCCAGGAGGGTCTGGTCCGGGTGCCGCGCGACTGACGCTCACCCTTTCGGGTGAGCGCGGATTTCCTGGACGCGGGACACACGGCCCTACGGCTCCGCGGCTTCCGACGCGGGGCCAGGCCCTGATCGTGCGGCTCCGCCTACGCGGCCTCGACCGCGGGTCCGACCGGCAGCGTCGCCCGTACGAGAAAGCCCCCGGCCGCCGCGGGCGACGCGATGAACTCACCGCCGAGCTGCACCGCCCGCTCGCGCAGTCCGGCGAGACCGTGGCCGCCCGAGGGCAGGGCCGGTCCCGGAGCCGCCGACGCCGGGCCGTTGCGCACCTCCACCACCAGCACATCGCCGCTGTGCCGCACCAGGACGCGGGTTTCCGCGCCGGGCGCGTGCTTGCGGATGTTGGTGAGCGCTTCCTGCACGATGCGGTACGCCGCGTGCTGGACGTCCGACGGCAGGCGGGCGGCGTCGGCCGGGGCCATGGCGCCTGGCAGTTCGCCGTGTGTGCCGGGTCCCGCGGCAGCGACCAGCGCGGGAATGCCCGCGAGGCCGGGGCCCGCGTCCAGCGGCTGCCCCGACGTCAACGGCAGCCGCAGCAGCCCCACCATCCGGCGCAGCTCGTCCAGCGCGTCCCGGCTCAGCTCGCGCACCGCACCGGCCGCCGCCCGCGCCTGCGGCCCCCGCGCGGTCGCCTCCAGGGCGCCGGACTGCACGGCGATCAGGCTGATGTGGTGCGCCACGGTGTCGTGCATCTCGCGGGCGAGCCGGGCCCGCTCCCGTACCACCGCCTGTTCGGCGGCCAGCTCTCTCTCCCGTTCCCTGCTGGCCGCCAGCTCCTCCAGCCGCCCGGCCAGCTCACGCCGCGAGGCCGCGAACAGGCCCAGCGCGGTCGGCGCCAGGGCCAGCAGCGAGGACAGCATCACCGCGAGGATCGTGTCCGAGAGCCCCCAGGGCGCCGGGTCGCGGAACGGCCAGGGCACGCAGGAGACCGTCGCCGCGAGCAGCGCGCAGCCACCGGTCAGCAGGGCGCGGCGCGACATCACACGCTCACCCGAACGGGTGAGCGCGTCCGATGAGGCAGCGGACGGCGTCGCCGGCGGTACGAGAGCCGCCGGAGCGAAGGACGTGGCGGGCGGCGTACCGGAAGGCGTGCGCTTCGAGGGCCCGGCCGGAGAAAACGGCCACCCTTGTGCGCGATGGCGGTCGGGACCGCCCGCGGCGATCTCGTAGAGCGCGCCCATCGGCGAGAACCAGATGTAGCCGAGCGAGAGGGCGGGCAGGGTCGCGGCGAAGGCGATCAGCGGGAAGCGGTGCCTGAACAGCAGCGCCAGCGTGCCCAGGGCCGCGAAGGTGAACGAGAGCGGGCCGCCGTAGGAGCGCGTCGCCCACACCTCGGTCGCGGAGAGGGCGAACAGGGCGGCGTCCGGCAGGGTGACACGTGGTTTCACGATCACTCGGGCACCCGTACCAGCCCGGCCTGGTGCGCGGCGACGGCGGCGGCCACCCGGTTGGGCGCCGCCAGCTTCCGCAGCACCGCGCGCACATGGTCCTTGACCGTGCCGACCGAGATCCCCAGCTCGGCCGCTATCCGGGCGTTCGGCAGCCCGGCCGCCAGCAGTCGCAGCACCTCGGTCTCGCGGTCGGTCAGCGGTGCCAAGGCCGCGGCGTGCGCGGACGCCCCGGGTGTACCGGGCTTCGCGCCGTCGGAGCCGAGCGGATCGCCCAGGAAGCCGTCGACGACCGCGCGGCCCACGGTGGGGGTGAAGACGGTGCCGCCGCGTGCCATGACGCGTACCGCGTCGATCAGGGTGCCGACCGCGGTGTCCTTGAGCAGGAAGCCGGTGGCGCCCGCCGCCATCGCCGCGCGCAGATGGGCGCTGGTGTCGAAGGCGGTCAGCATGGCGACGGCGGGCGGCGAGGGCAGTGCCCGCAGGGCGCGCAGTACGGTCAGCCCGTCGTCGGGCGGCGGCATCACCGCGTCCAGCAGGACGAGGCCGGGACGCGTCGCGGTCACCGTATCGACGGCGTCGTGCCCGTCGCAGTCCGCTTCCACCCGGATGTCGCCGGAGGATTCGAGGATGCTTCGCAGGGCGGCCCTGACCAGTGCTTCGTCATCGACGATCACGACCTGGACCACTGTGCCTGCCTTCCTCGCCCCCCTATTGACCCTGATATTCCCTTTGTTCCCTCATCGATGGTAGCGAGCGTAGCGACGGACCGGGACGGCGTCAGTTCCGTGCGGCCTGACCTGCGGCGGCCAGATCGGCGGTCGCCAGCAGATACGCGGTCAGCGGCGCGTAGTGCTGCGGGGGCACATTGTCGTCCAGCGGGACGGTCACCAGCAGGCGGCCCTCCGCCTCGCCGACGAACAGCGCCGGGTCGTTGCAGTCCGCGAAGCCGACCGTGTCGATGCCGCGCTCGCCCGCGTACCCCGCCCAGCCGTGGTCGGCGATCACCAGATCGGGCAGCGGCTCGCCGTCGCGCTCCAGCGCGTCCAGGATCTCCCGCATCGGGTCGGGGGAGTGGGTGTGCACCAGACCGCCCGCCCGGTGGACCATGGAAACGGACGCCAGGTGCCGGATCTCGCCGCCGTCCGCGTACAGGCGCTCCGACGGGGTGATCAGCGTGCAGCCCGCCGCGCGCAGCGCGGCGGCCAGCTCCCAGTGGACGGCGAACAGACCCGCCGGGTGACCGGTCGCCACCAGCACCCTGGAGCCGTTTTCCGCCGCCTTGTGCAGCACACCGGCCATCCGGTCGAGCGCGTCGATCGTTAGCTCGGGATCGATGGTGTCCTGCCCGTGCCGGTGCCCGGGATCGGCGACGACACCGCACCGCTCGGCCATCAGCTCCAGCACCGCCGCCTGGTCGTCCCAGCGGTCGCCCAGCTCCAGTCCGAACCAGTAGTAGCGATTTCCCTCGGCCAGCGCCCGGAAGTGGTCGAGGTTGTTCTCGCGGCTGGTCGCCACGTCGCCGGCTATCCGGGTGCTGGTCAGATGGGCGACGAGGGCCTGGCGGGTGGGTGCTGCGGCAGCTGGATCCAAGGGCATGCGCACATTGTCCCGCTCCGCCGCTCGGACGTGCGTCGGGGCGGGGATCGACGCCGAGGCGTAATCGGGACCGCCGATTGGAGGAAACGTACATTCCGGTGGCTTCCGGCGGCCACGTAGGGTCGGCCTCGCCCCTCAGGTGGGCGACCCCCAACGAAAGAGGCAGCCACCCATGAGCAGCGCAGAGCCGCGCGGCCCCGTCGACTCCTCGCGTGTCCCGCGCTACGCGGGACCGGCCACCTTCGCGCGCCTGCCGCGCCTGGACGAGGTCGGCGCCGCCGACGTCGCGGTCGTCGGCGTGCCCTTCGACTCCGGCGTCTCCTACCGGCCCGGCGCGCGGTTCGGCGGCAACGCGATCCGCGAGGCGTCACGGCTGCTGCGCCCGTACAACCCGGCACAGGACGCGTCGCCCTTCGCGCTCGCCCAGGTCGCGGACGCGGGCGACATCGCCGCCAACCCGTTCGACATCAACGAGGCCGTGGAGACCGTCCAGGCCGCGGCGGACGACCTGCTGGACACCGGTGCCCGGCTGATGACGCTCGGCGGCGACCACACCATCGCGCTGCCCCTGCTGCGCGCCGTCGCGCGCAAACACGGCCCGGTGGCGCTGCTGCACTTCGACGCGCACCTGGACACCTGGGACACCTACTTCGGCGCCGAGTACACCCATGGCACGCCCTTCCGACGCGCGGTCGAGGAGGGCATTCTCGACACGTCGGCGCTGTCGCACGTCGGCACGCGCGGCCCGCTGTACGGCAGGAAGGACCTGGACGACGACGAGAAGATGGGCTTCGGGATCGTGACGTCCGCCGACGTCATGCGGCGCGGCGTCGACGAGGTCGCGCAGCAGCTCAGGGAGCGCGTCGGGAACCGCCCGCTGTACATCTCCGTCGACATCGACGTGCTCGACCCGGCGCACGCGCCCGGCACGGGCACCCCGGAGGCCGGCGGGCTCACCTCCCGCGAGCTGCTGGAGATCCTGCGCGGCCTGTCCGACTGCCACCTGGTGTCGGCCGATGTCGTCGAGGTCGCCCCGGCCTACGACCACGCCGAGATCACCTCGGTCGCGGCCTCGCACACCGCGTACGAGCTGACGACGATCATGTCCCGGCAGGTCGCCGCAGCCCGCTGACGGCCCCTCCAGGGCCGTCCTGCGGGCCTGTCCACGGCCCCTTGGCGGCCTGGCCGGCGTCGCCCCCGGGACTACGACCAAGGTCGCACCGCCCCGCGGCCTTGGTCTCCCGTTTGTTGCGGGAGGATGAAACGCGCACGCCGGAGCGTTGCAGCCTCCGGCGGCAACGGGTGGACGGACGGGCTGGAGGACACGGGTGGCAAGGTCGTTGACCAGGGCGAGGACGACGAAGGAAGGTCCTGTCCCCGGTGAGGGGGCGGCGGCGCGGACGCCGAAGGAGCGGGGCTGGCTGTGGCGGCTGACCACGTACTGCTGGCGCTACCGCCGCAATGTGCTGCTCGCGATGGGCGCGTCGCTCGGCGGCATGGCGGTGACCGCGCTGGTCCCGCTGGTGCCGAAGCTGATCATCGACGACGTGATCGTCAAGCACGACAAGCCGCTCGCGCCCTGGGCGTTCACCTTGATCGCGGCGGCCGTCGTCGTCTATGTGCTCACCTATGTGCGGCGCTACTACGGCGGACGGCTCGCGCTGGACGTTCAGTACGACCTGCGCAATGAGATGTTCGGCTCGATCATGCGCCTGGACGGCCGCCGCCAGGACGAGTTGAGCACCGGCCAGGTCGTCGGCCGCGCCACCAGCGACCTTCAGCTCATCCAGGGTCTGCTGTTCATGCTGCCGATGATGATCGGCAATCTGCTGCTGTTCGTGCTGTCCCTCGTGGTGATGTTGACGCTGTCGCCGCTGCTCACCCTGGTCGCGCTCGCGGTCGCCCCCGCTCTGTGGTTTATCGCCGACCGGTCGCGTAAGCGGCTGTTTCCCGCGACCTGGTACGCGCAAGGTCAGGCGGCGGCCGTCGCGGGCATCGTCGACGGCTCGGTCACCGGTGTGCGCGTGGTGAAGGGCTTCGGCCAGGAGCAGCAGGAGATGGACAAACTGGAGACGGTCAGCCGCAAGCTGTTCGCCGGCCGCCTCCGTACCATCCGCCTCACCGCCCGCTACAGCCCCGCGCTCCAGGCGGTGCCCTCCCTCGGCCAGATCGGCATGCTGGCGCTCGGCGGCTGGATGGCGACCCGCGGCCAGATCACCCTCGGCACCTTCGTGGCCTTCTCCACCTACCTGGCGCAGCTCACAGGACCGGTCCGGATGCTGACGATGATGCTCACCGTCGGCCAGCAGGCGCGAGCCGGAGTCGAGCGGGTCTACGAACTGATCGACACCGAGCCCACCCTGACCGACGGCGCCAGGACGCTGCCCGCGGACGCCCCCGCCACCGTCGACTTCGACCACGTCACCTTCGGCTACACCGAGGACCGGCCGGTCCTCGACGGCTTCGACCTGCGGGTCGAGCCCGGCGAGACCGTCGCCGTCGTCGGCTCCTCGGGCTCCGGCAAGTCCACGGTCTCGCTGCTGCTGCCGCGGCTGTACGACGTGACCGGCGGCGCCGTACGCGTCGGCGGCGTGGACGTACGGGAGCTGACCTTCGAATCGCTGCGGTCCGCGATCGGCATGGTCCCCGAGGACAGCTTCCTGTTCTCCGACAGCGTGCGGGCGAACCTCCTCTACGGCCACCCGGACGCCACCGAGGAGCAGATGCTCGCCGCCACCCGCGCCGCACAGGCGGACGGCTTCATCTCCGACCTGCCCGACGGCTACGACACGGTCGTCGGCGAACAGGGCCTGACCCTGTCCGGCGGCCAGCGCCAGCGCGTCGCCCTCGCCCGCGCGATCCTCACCGATCCCCGCCTGCTGCTGCTCGACGACGCCACCTCGGCGGTCGATGCCCGGGTGGAGGCGGAGATCTTCGACGCGCTGCGCGAGGTGATGCGCGGCCGTACGACGCTGCTGATCGCCCACCGCCGCTCCACGCTGGCGCTCGCCGACCGGATCGCCGTGCTGGACGCGGGACGCCTGGCGGACGTCGGCACGCACGAGGAGTTGCAGGAGCGTTGCGCGCTCTACCGCGCGCTGCTCACCGACCCGGACGCGCTCGGCGCCGACGTGGTCGACCTCGACCCGGCGGGGCGGATCGAGTGGGAGGCGGCGCAGACGGAAATGGCCGCGGCACAGGCCGAACTGGCGAGTGCGCGGACCGAGGGGTGTACGGACGGTCTCGACGGCTTCGAGTGTCCGCTCGACGACGACCTGGCGCGGGGCGACGGCGCTTCTCCTGAGGCTGTGCCACCTGAGGTTGTGCCACCGGGGGCTGTGACTCCCGAACTGTGGCCTGCCGACCGGCGGGCTGCGGCCGAGGACGACGACCGGCGGAGCGCCGCCGCGGGCGCTTCCGTCCCGCCGCGGGTCGCTCCCGTCCAGGGCGGCATGGCGGGCGCGCTGGCCGGCATGCCCGCGACCCCCGACCTGCTCGCCAAGGTCGCCGCGCTGCCGCCCGCGCTGGACACCCCGGAAGTGGACGAGGACCGGGCGCGGACCGCCGAGGAGAAGTTCGGCCTCGGCAGCCTGCTGCGCGGCTTCCGTACCCCGCTGCTGCTCAGCCTGGCGCTGGTGGCCGTGGACGCCGTCGCGGGACTGCTGCTGCCGGTACTGATCCGGCACGGCATCGACGCGGGCGTCCGGCAGGCGGCGCTCGGCGCGGTCTGGGTGGCGTCGCTGCTCGGCCTGGTCCTGGTGATCGCGCAGTGGGCGGCGGAGTGGGGCTCGACCCGGCTGACCGGCCGCACCGGCGAACGCGTCCTCTACACGCTGCGCGTGAAGATCTTCGCGCACCTGCACCGGCTCGGCCTCGACTACTACGAGCGCGAGCTGACCGGCCGCATCATGACGCGGATGACCACGGACGTGGACGCGCTGTCGACGTTCCTCCAGACCGGGCTGGTCACGGCGCTGGTCAGCGTCCTCACCTTCCTGGGCATCCTGGTGGCTCTGCTCGCCATCGACGTCCAGCTCGCCCTGATGGTCTTCGCCACGCTCCCGATCCTGATCGTCGCCACCTGGGTCTTCCGCCGTAAGTCGGTGAAGGCGTACGAGTTGGCGCGCGAGCGGATCGCCGTCGTCAACGCCGACCTCCAGGAGCACGTCGCGGGTCTGCGGATCGTGCAGGCGTTCCGGGGGGAGCGGCGCGGGGCGGAACGATTCGCCGAGCGCGGTGACGACTACCGGACGGCGCGGGTGCGCGGCCAGTTCCTGATCTCCGTTTACTTCCCCTTCGTCCAACTGCTGTCCAGCGTGGCGGCGGCGCTCGTCCTGATCGTGGGCGCGCACCGGATCAGCGCGGGGACGCTCACGGCGGGCGCGCTGGTGGCGTATCTGCTCTACATCGACCTGTTCTTCTCGCCCGTGCAGCAGCTCTCGCAGGTCTTCGACGGCTACCAGCAGGCGTCGGTGTCGCTCGGCCGGATCCGTGAGCTGCTGCACGAGCCGACCGCCACGCCGGCCGCCGCCCGGCCGCGCGAGGTCGGAAGGCTACGCGGCGAGATCGCCTTCCGCGACCTGCACTTCAGGTACGGCGGCGAGGGGGCCGAGGGCGCGGAGGCGCTCAGCGGTGTGAATCTGCGCATCCCCGCGGGGCAGACCGTCGCCTTCGTCGGCGAGACCGGCGCGGGCAAGTCCACCCTGGTCAAGATGGTCGCGCGGTTCTACGACCCGACCGACGGCGCGGTGCTGGTCGACGGCAGCGACATCCGCGAACTCGACCTCACCGCCTACCGGCAGCGCCTCGGCGTCGTCCCCCAGGAGCCGTATCTCTTCGCGGGCACGGTGCGCGACGCCATCGCGTACGGGCGGATGGGCGCGACCGACGCCGAGATCGAGGCGGCGGCGCGGTCGGTCGGCGCGCACGCGATGATCGCGACCCTGGAGGGCGGCTATCTGCACCAGGTCGCCGAGCGGGGCCGCAATCTGTCGGCGGGGCAGCGGCAGTTGATCGCCCTGGCCCGCGCCGAACTGGTCGACCCCGCCGTGCTGCTTCTCGACGAGGCGACCGCGGCCCTCGACCTGGCTACCGAAGCCCTCGTCAACCAGGCCGCCGACCGGCTCGCCACCCGGCGTACGACGCTGGTCGTCGCGCACCGGCTGAGCACGGCGGCCCGCGCGGACCGGGTCGTCGTCCTCGACCACGGGCGGGTCATCGAGGACGGCACCCACGCGGCGCTGCTGGCCCGCGACGGCCGCTACGCCGAACTGTGGCGCACCTTCACGGGCGAGGTGCGCGCGGTGGCGTGACGGGAGGAGACCCGTCGCCCATGTGACGGAACCGGCGGGTCCCGCCGTCCTGGCCTTCTGCCCTTCTGGCGTCCCGCCTTCGCTCAGCCGAAGGCGGGACGCGCGGGGATCCGGTCCTTCGGCACCTCGAAGACGACCGTCACGCGGAAGTCCGTCAGGCACTCCGCCGTCGGCGTCGGCTGCTCGACGCGCAGCTTCAGCGAGTCGCCCGCCACGCCGAGCGTCGCCGACGTGGCCGCGCTGCACCCGGTCGACTCGGTCCAGCCGACCAGCACGTACCGCCCGAAGTCCGTCGCCGCCCCGCCAGCCGAGATCTCCGCCGCCGTCCGCCCGTCGCTGTGCGCCACGGTGGTGGCGAAACGGTCCAACTCGCCCCGGTCGTGCAGCACCTCGTGCGTCCCCGCGACGGCCCGCACCGACGACGAGAAGTACACGACGCGACTGGCGATCGACCCCGCCCCCGGTCTCGCCCCGCCTGTGGTGGGGCCACCGGTCGTCGGCACCGCGGTCGTCGGCCCGGCGGTGGTCGGCGGCGCGGTCGTCGCGGTGGTCGTGTCGCCGCTCGGCGTCACGGACCCGGTTGCGGCGGACGGCGCGCCGTCCGCCGCGTCCGAGGTGCCGCTCCCGCAGGCGACGGCGCCCAAGGTCAGCGAAACGGCCAGTGCCACGGCCGAGGCCGCTCCGCGCTGATTCACCTTCACGGTCAGCATGCCGGTGTGACGGCCCCCGCCCCCGCACGGTTCCGCGATGGCCTCAGAGCCTCGGTCACCGCCCGGCTGCGGGCGCGGCGGACGGTACAGAAGTCGTGGGCGCATGCCCCGATCATCCGTCCTCGGCGGCCGATCCCGGCCCAGCCGCCCAGTGCGACCGCAACGTGTCGACCGCCGCGACGATCGAGGGCCTGCGCGCGGCCCCCGTCCGCCACAGCGCGTACAGCCGCCGCACCGGAGCGGGCTCCAGCCGTACGACCGCGACGCCTTCGGGCACCGGCCCCCGCCCCAGCCTCGGTACCAGCGCGATACCGAGCCCCGCCCCTACCAGCGCCAACTGCGTCCCGTACTCGCCGACCTGGAAGGCCATGTCCGGCTCCGTCCCGGCCTCCCGCAACGTCCGCACCAGCCAGTCGTGGCACACCGACCCCGGCGGCTGGCAGATCCACCGTTCGTGCGCCACGTCCGCCCGCGTCAGCGACGTCCGCCCGGCCAATCGGTGCCCGGCAGGGACCAGCACGTCGCACCGGTCGTCCCCGATGACCGCCCGCTCCAAGCCCGGCGGTGCGGGCAGCGGCGCGACGTCCCAGTCGTGCGCCACGGCCAGGTCCACCGTCCCGCGCGCCACCAGGTCCACCGACAGATGCGCGTCCACCTCCAGCAGCCGCAGCTCCAACGCCGGGTGCGCCCCGGTCAGTTCCGCCAGCACTCCGGGCAGCAGCCCGCAGGCCGCCGTCGGGAACGCCGCCAGCGTCAGCCGGCCCGTGGGCCGTCCGCGCTGCTCCTCCAGCGTGACCTCGGCCGCCTCCACGATCGACATCAGCCGCTGCGCGGTCTCCACCAGCAGATGCGCCGCGTCCGTGAGGGCCACCCCTCGCCCGTGCCGCTCCAGCAGCACGGACCTGGTCTCCCGCTCCAGCTTGGAGATCTGCTGAGAGACCGCCGACGGTGTGTAGCCGAGCGCTTCGGCCGCCGCGCCCACCGACCCGTGGATGTGCACCGCGTGCAGCGCCCTCAGCCGCGCCAGATCGAGCATGCCGTTCAGGCCGAGTCGGCCAGCAACCGGGACAGGTGCTCACGTGCCGGGCCGAGCAGTCCCGCCAACTCCGGCACCTGTGGATACCAGCGCTTCTCGTACTCCCAGCACAGCCAGCCGTCCCAGTCCGCCCGGCTCAGCACCTCGACGGTCTCCGCCAGCGGCAGCACCCCGGCCCCCAGCGCCAGCGGCGTGGTGTCCGCCGCCGAAGCGATGTCCTTGACCTGGACATAGCCCAGGTACGGTGCCAGCGCCGGATAGGTCGTGGACGGCTGCTCACCCGCCAGCCAGGTGTGCATCACATCCCAGATCGTGCCGACCCCCTGGTGTCCGACCAGGCCCAGGATCCGCGCGACATCGGCGCCGCCCCGGTGCGAGTCATGGGTCTCCAGCAGCACCCGCACCCCGAGGTCGGCGGCGACCGGCGCCACCGCTGCGAGACGGCGCGCGGCGACCGCGTCCGCCTCCTGCGACTCGGTGTCGCCTCCGCCGGGGAACACCCGCACATAGGAGGCCCCCAGATCGGCCGCGAGGGTCATCGCCGCGCCGATCTCGTCGAGTACCGGCTGGTCGTCCCCGGGCGCGGCCACCTTGGCGTAGGCGGCCACGGTGAGAATCTCGACCCCGGCCTTGCCGAACTGCTCCACCACGTCGGCGCGTTCACCGGCCGAGAGACCGGGGTGGACCGGTTCCTCGTCGCTGGCGCGCAATTCGACGCCGTGGAAGCCGTTTTCCGTCGCGAGCCGCACCACCTGCTCGATGGGCAGGGCCGGGACGCCGAGAGTGGAGAAGGCGAGTTTCATTCGCCGGACACTAGGCACCGCTTTCCTGCCAGGTCAACCGCGTTCGGCCCCGCCCGACCCGTGTTCAGCCCCTGCTCGGCACCTGTTCAGCCACGGACGATGCCCTGCGCGCGGGCCGCCGCCAGCCAGTCGGGGAACTCCGCCATGAGCTGGTCGTACAGCACCGCGTCCGATATCGATCGCGGGTCCTTGCCCGCGGGGAAGAACCCCGCGTTGTCCACCACCCGTTTGGCGGGTACCGGCAGTTCGTCCAGCCGCCGCAGGAAGCGGAATTCGTCGTCCCCGAATCCCACGAACTGCCAGAAGATCGGCAGCTTCGCCGCCTTGCACAGCACCTCGATGGCCGCGCCCTTGTTGATCGGCCCGCCGTCCGTCTGGAACACCACGAACGCGGGCGCCGTCGACCCCGACCGCTGATAGTGCTCGATGACCGCTTCCATGGCAGCCGCGTAATTGGTGCGACCCATGTGGCCGTACGCCTCATTGAGCTTGTTGATCCGCCCGCCGTACCGCGTCAGCGACACCTCGTCCACACCGTCGACCTCGGTGGAGAAGAACACGACGGGGACGATTCCGTCGTCGTCGAAATGCGCGGCCAGACCGAGCGTCTGTTCGGCGAGATGCTGGACGCTGCCGTCGTTGTAGAACTCCCGCATGCTGCCCGAGCGGTCGAGCACCAGGTAGACCGCGGCGCTCTCGCCCGACAGCCGGTGCTTGTCCAGGCTGACGGCCGCCTGCTTGTAGAGGCTGACCAGACCGGGCGCGGTCTGCTCCACCTTCTGCATCGAAATCGCCATGGAATCCCCCTATACCGTGTCTGCCATGTCGTGTCGGCCCCGCGGCGCTGTCCCCTACAGCGCCAAGTGCCAGTCCTGCCCCACGAGTTCGCGGCCGAAGCTGTGATGCCGCTGCTCCGCGACGAGTTCGAATCCCGCGCGCTGATAGATCGTTCGGGCGCCGGCCAGTATGTCATTCGTCCACAGGACCAGGTCGGTGTAGCCGGCGGAGCGGGCGAAGGCGATGCATTCGTCCACCAGCACATTGCCTATGCCGTTTCCACGGGCGGCCGGATCGACCAGCAGCAACCGCAGCCGCGCGGTGTCCGGCTCCTTGTCGCGTACACAGAAGACGCAGCCTGCCCGCTGTCCGTCGAGTTCGGCGATCCACACCGCGTCGCGCTCGGGATCGCGATTGGCGGCGAAGTCCGCGACGATCTGGGCGACGAGTGCCTCGTACTCCTCGTTCCACCCGAACTCCGTCGCGTAGACCTCCGCGTTGCGCTCGATGGACCACCCCAGATCGCCGGGGCGCGCGCCGCGCAGCACGACCCGCGACGCGGACGGTTTGCCGCCGGTGGCCGCGGCGCGGCCGTCACCGCCCTCGCCGCTGACGGTGTTGTCGCGCAGTATTTCCCGCACTGTCCGCATCGCCTCGGACAGCCGTGGCCGGTCCTGCGGACGTATGCGGTCCACCAGCGAGCCGACGGCTTCCTCGGACCGCTCCTCCAGCAACGACGCGGCCTGTCTTCCGTGCGTGGTCAGCTCTATCCGCTGCCGCCGGGCGTCCTGTTCCGACGGGCCGCGGGTGACCAACTGCCGTTCCTCGAATTTGGCCAGCATCCGGCTGAGATGGCCCGCGTCCAGCGACAGCTCCACCCGCAGGTCGGCCGCGTCGGTCCGCGGTGCGTGTGCCAGCTCGTACAGCACGCGCGCCTCGGTGAGGGTGAACGGTGTGTGCAGGTGGCGGCTGTAGTCGAGCGCGCCGATCAGGTTGGTGTAGAAGCGGTTGAACTCGCGGATCTCCCGGACGGCCATGATCAATCCCCCATTTCCTTTGCCTGAGTCAAAGGTAGGCGGATGCGGGGCCCGGCGGAAGCCCCCTCCGAAACCTGTGGATAACTTCAGGCGGACCGGCCCGACGGCGGCGCGGTCGACCCGCGGACCATGAGTTCCGTACGGATCGTGGCGACCCCGCCCGGCGGCGGGGACAGCCGCCCCATCACCAACCGCCCGGCCCGCGCGCCCGCCTCCTGCAAGGGAATGCGGACCGTCGTCAGTGCCGGAGAGACATCGGCGCTGAACGGCAGATCGTCGAATCCTGCGACCGACACGTCACCGGGAATGCTCAGCCCCTGATCCCGCAGCGCCGCGCACACCCCGAGCGCGACTGTGTCGTTCGCGGCCACGATCGCGGTCAGACCCGTGTCCCGCCGCAGCAGTTCCAGCGCGGCGTCATAGCCCGACGCCCGGTCGTACGTCCCGTGCACCGTCAGCCGCTCCGCGTACGCCTCCGGATCCGAGGTGACCCGGGCGCTGCTCTCGGCCAGGGCCGCACGGTGGCCCTCCAACCGGTGCCGGGAGGTGCTGCGCTCGACCGGCCCCGTCACATAGCCGATTCTGCGGTGGCCCAGGGACAGCAGATGCTCGGTCAGCCGCCGCGCGCCGCCGCGGTTGTCGAACGCGACGGTGGCCGCGACGAGCCCGCTGTCCGGCAGGGGCAGCGGGGGACGGCCGCACAGCACGACATTGGCGCCGGACGCGGCGAGCCGGGTGAGCCGCGCGGTGACCGCCGCCGTGTGCTCCTCGCTCTCCACGGCGCCCCCGGTGAGGACCACGCCCGCGGCGCGCTGGCGTTCGAGAAGCGTGAGGTAGGTGAGTTCGGCCTCAGGGGATCCGCCGGTGTTGCACACGACGGCGAGCTTGCCGCCGCCCGGCGCCGCGCCCGCGCTGATCTCGGCCTGGACGGCGCTCGCGATGAGCCCGAAGAAGGGGTCGGCGACATCGTTGACGAGGACTCCGACCAGGTCGGAGGTGGCGGCGGCGAGGGCCCGCGCCTGGCCGTTGACGACGTAGTCCAGTTCGGCGACGGCGCGCCTGACCCGCTCCCGAGTGCTTCCCGCGACCGGGTAGTTGCCGTTCAGAACACGGGATACGGTCGCCGACGACACTCCGGCGCGTGCCGCCACATCGGCCAGAGTCACTGCCATCTCGGTCCGGTCCTTCTTGCAGGGGGTGGTGGGCGCGAGGGGCGCCGTGAGGTGCGCGTTCCCGCTCGCAGGGGCACATGGTCTCACTTCGTGGACGCGAGGGGGAGCGGTGGTGCGTGTGAGAGAAAGCGCTTACATTCGAGACCAGGAGACTCTTGTCGAACTCGGTCTGTGGCGGCTAGCGTGAAGCGTAAGAAAGCGCTTGCTAATAGCTAGCTGGTGACGATGGGCGCGTTCCTATGCGCCAGGCAGCGACGAGAGGACTTGTCACGTGACACGCAGGACAGTGCGGATCGCCATGAACGGCGTCACCGGGCGGATGGGATACCGGCAGCACCTGGTCCGCTCCGTCCTGAGCCTGCGTGAGCAGGGCGGACTCGACCTCGGCGACGGCACCACGCTGTGGCCCGAGCCGATCCTGCTGGGCCGGCGCGAGCACGCGTTGCGGGCCATGGCCGAGCGGCACGGCATCGAGCACTGGTCGACCGACCTCGACGCCGTCCTCGCCGACCCTTCCGTTGACATCTACTTCGACTCGCAGGTGACCGCGGCCCGCGAGACCGCGCTGAAGGCGGCCATCGCCGCGGGCAAGCACATCTACTGCGAGAAGCCCACCGCCACCTCACTCGACGGAGCGCTGGAACTCGCCCGGCTCGCCACCGCCGCGGGCGTCAAGCACGGCGTCGTGCAGGACAAGCTCTTCCTGCCGGGCCTGCTGAAGCTCAAGCGGCTCATCGACGGCGGCTTCTTCGGCCGGATCCTGTCCGTCCGCGGCGAATTCGGTTACTGGGTCTTCGAAGGCGACTGGCAGAGCGCCCAACGCCCCTCCTGGAACTACCGCTCGCAGGACGGCGGCGGCATCGTGGCCGACATGTTCCCGCACTGGGAGTACCTGCTGCACGAGCTGTTCGGCCGGGTCCGTACCGTCCAGACGCTGGCCACCACCCACATCCCGCAGCGCTGGGACGAGAAGGACAAGCCGTACGACGCCACCGCGGACGACGCCGCCTACGGTGTCTTCGAGCTGGAGGGCGGCGCCGTCGCGCAGATCAACTCCTCCTGGGCGGTCCGCGTCAACCGCGACGAATTGGTGGAGTTCCAGGTCGACGGCACGCACGGCTCCGCTGTCGCCGGGCTGCGTAACTGCCGCGTGCAGCATCGTTCCGCCACGCCGAAGCCGGTGTGGAATCCGGACCTGCCCGCCACCGAGTCCTTCAGGGACCAGTGGCAGGAGGTCCCGGACAACGGCGACTTCGACAACGGATTCAAGGTCCAGTGGGAGCTGTTCCTGCGGCACGTCGTGCTCGACGAGCCCTGGCAGTGGGACCTGCTGGCCGGTGCCCGGGGCGTCCAGCTCGCCGAACTCGGCCTGGCCTCCTCCGCGCAGGGCCGCCGCTTCGAGGTTCCGGAGCTGACCCTGTGAGCATCCTGCTGCCGGACGCGTCCGGTGAAACGCGCACCTATGTGCCGCGTTCGGAATCCGTCACCTATAGCGCGGATCTTCCGCTGCGCAGCCGCGTCGTCTACTCCGCCGCCCACGTCGTGGCCGACCCGCTGCGGACGGCGGCCGACGAGCCCGCGGCCGTCGACTGGGACGCCACTCTCGCCTTCCGCCGCCATCTGTGGTCGCACGGGCTGGGCGTGGCCGAGGCCATGGACACCGCACAGCGCGGCATGGGGCTCGACTGGGCGGGCGCGGCGGAGCTGATCCGCAGGTCGGCGACCGAGGCGCGCGCCGTCGGCGGCCGGATCGCCTGTGGCGTCGGCACCGACCAGCTCACCGGCCCCGCCGCCACACTGGACGAGGTCGCCGCCGCGTACGAGGAGCAGTTGGCGCTCGTCGAGGCGGCCGGTTCGCAGGCCGTCCTCATGGCGTCCCGCGCCCTCGCCGCGGTCGCCAAGGGTCCTGAGGACTATCTGGAGGTGTACGGGCGGCTGCTGCGTCAGGCCGGCGACCCGGTGATCCTGCACTGGCTCGGCCCGATGTTCGACCCGGCGCTCGCCGGGTACTGGGGCAGCGACGACCTGGACGCGGCGACCGCCACCTTCCTCGACGTCATCAAGGCCCACCCGGACAAGATCGACGGCGTGAAGATCTCGCTGCTCGACGCGCGGCGCGAGGTCGAGCTGCGCCGCCGCCTGCCGCAGGGCGTGCGCTGCTACACCGGCGACGACTTCAACTACCCCGAGCTGATCGAGGGCGACGAACAGGGCTTCAGCCACGCGCTGCTCGGCGTCTTCGACCCGCTCGCGCCCCTGGCGTCGGCGGCCGTCAGCGCCCTCGACACCGGAGACGCCGCCGGTTTCCGCCGCGTCCTCGACCCCACCGTCGAGCTGTCCCGGCATCTGTTCCAGACACCGACACGCTTCTACAAGACCGGTGTCGTCCTGCTCGCCTGGCTGGCCGGGCACCAGTCGCACTTCAGCATGGTCGGCGGTCTCCAGTCGGCCCGTTCCCTGCCGCATCTCGCCCGCGCCTATGAATTGGCTGACCGGATCGGCCTGTTCCCCGACCCCGGACTCGCCGAGGCGCGGATGCGCGGACTGCTCGCCGTATACGGAGTGGACGCATGACCGTACCGACGTCGCCCGACCCCGCATCCTCCGAATCCGCCTCTCATAGCGACGGGTACGGCGACGTGACCGGCGACCTCTCGCGGCTGAGCATCAACCAGGAGACCGTCAAACAGTGGTCGCTGCCCGAGCTTGCCAAGGGCTGCGTGGCGGCCGAGATCGGCTCGGTGGGGCTGTGGCGGGCGCCGGTGCAGGAGTACGGCGTCGAGCGTGCCGCGGATCTGATGCGGGACAGCGGGCTCACCGTGACGTCGCTGTGCCGCGGCGGATTCTTCACCGCGACCGACCCGGCGGAGCGGGCGACCGCGCTGGACGACAACCGTGCGGCGATCGACGAGGCGGCGACGCTGGCGACGGCCACCCTTGTGCTGGTCTCGGGTGGCCTGCCCCTGGGCGACCGCGACATCGCCGCCGCCAGGGAGCGGGTCGCCGACGCGATCGGCGAGCTGGCGCCCTACGCGGCGGAGCGCGGGGTACGGCTCGCGATCGAGCCCCTGCACCCGATGTACGCCGCCGACCGGTGTGTGGTCTCCACGCTCGGCCAGGCGCTGGACATCGCCGAGCGCTTCCCCGCGGACCAGGTGGGTGTGGTGGTCGACACCTATCACTTGTGGTGGGACGACCTGACGCCCGCGCAGATCGTCAGGGCCGGGTCGGGCGGCAGGATCGCCTCCTTCCAGGTCGCCGACTGGGTGACACCGCTGCCGGAGGGGGTGCTGCTGGGGCGGGGACAGCTCGGTGACGGCTGCGTTGACCTGCGGGGACTGCGTGAGCAGGTGGACGCGACTGGCTTCCGTGGACCGGTCGAGGTGGAGATCTTCAACCCAGCTCTGTGGGCCAGGGACGGCGCTGAACTGGTCGCCGAGATCGCCGACCGGTACCTCCGGCACGTTCTCTGAAAAAAACTTGAGAGATTACGCATCCGTCGTACAACCCTTCCGGGGGGTCGGTGGTCTTACTGGGCATCAAGGCTCCTGGGAGGGGTTTCACGGAGCCAAGAGGGAAATGCGCCCGAGGGGGGCTTCGGGGGTAGTAGGGGGGAAAACGAAGAGGTCCGGCCTTGTGCCGGACCTCTTTCGTCTCTCTGTGCGGGCGCTGTGACCGCCGGGGCGGCTCGCCGCGTCGCCTCACTTCGCCGTCGCCCTACTTCGCCCGGCGGGCCCGCTTCGCCAGCACCGTCGCCACCACGGGAATGAGCATCTCCAGCGCCCCCGAGACGGCCGCCACCGGCAGACCCGTCCGCTTCGATACCGCGCGGGCCGTCGGGGCGGTCGCCTTGCGCAGCACCGTGGTGAGCAGACCGCCGCCCACGCCTGTGCCGAGCCCCGCGAAACCGGCGACCCCGGTGAGCGGCTCCGGCTCCGAGGCGGCCTCTTCCAGCGCCTGGCTCAACTCCGCGGTTCCGCCCGGTGTCACCGCCTCGTCCGTGACCACACCGGTCAGCGAACCGACCGAGGCACCCACGACCTGCCGAGCCGCGTCCGTGTCCGTGCCGAGCCGCTCGGCCATCTCCTGAAGCCGCTCGTCACCCAGCTCGGTCAGCACTTCGTCCTGCAGCGGTCGGTCGCTCATGTGCCGCACGCTACGCGGGTGCGCGAGCGGCGGCCCCCGGGGTTCGGCCGAACGCGTGAAGGGTCGGCGCCGGGTGGCCCGAGCGGCGTTGTCCACAGGGGGAGTTGCCGCCGGAGAGTTATCCACAGGGCGGGAACGGGGTGTCCGAGCCAACCGGTACCTTCGGAGCAGATCACCAACGGGAGGGCCGGGAAGGGAGGCCGAGCATGGGGGAGTCGGGGCTGGCCGTGCTGGACGGCGTCCTGGAACGGATCACGTACGCCAACGAGGACACCGGGTACACGGTCGCGCGGGTGGACACCGGCCGAGGCTCGGGGGATCTGCTGACGGTCGTCGGCGCGCTGCTGGGGGCGCAGCCGGGGGAGTCGCTGCGGATGCACGGCCGCTGGGGCTCGCATCCGCAGTACGGCAAGCAGTTCAGTGTCGAGAACTACACGACGGTGCTGCCGGCCACGATCCAGGGGATACGCCGCTATCTGGGATCGGGGCTGATCAAGGGCATCGGGCCGAGGATCGCCGAACGAATCGTCGACCACTTCGGCACCGGCACGCTGGAGATCATCGAGGGTGAGCCGAAGCGGCTGATCGAGGTGCCGGGGCTTGGCCCCAAGCGCACCAAGCTGATCGCCGCCGCGTGGGAGGAGCAGAAGGCGATCAAGGAGGTGATGGTCTTCCTCCAGGGAGTGGGGGTGTCCACTTCCATCGCCGTGCGGATCTACAAGGGCTACGGGGACGCGTCGATCTCCGTGGTGAAGAACCAGCCGTACCGGCTGGCCGCCGAGGTCTGGGGGATCGGCTTCCTGACCGCGGACCGGATCGCGCAGGCGGTCGGGATACCCCATGACAGCCCGGAGCGGGTCAAGGCCGGATTGCAGTACGCCCTGTCGCAGGCCACCGACGGCGGCAACTGCTATCTGCCCGAGGAGCGGCTGATCGCGGACTCGGTGAAGCTGCTCCAGGTCGACACGGGGCTGGTGATCGACTGCCTCGGCGAGCTGGCCGACGAGGAGGGCGTGGTCCGGGAGGGCGTGCCCTCGCCGGACGGGCACGAGGAGCAGGTGAAGGCCGTCTACCTGGTCCCCTTCCACCGGGCCGAGATATCGCTCGCCGCCCAGTTGCTACGGCTGCTGCGCGGACCGGAGGACCGGCTGCCCGCCTTCCGGGACGTGGAGTGGGACAAGGCACTGGCCTGGCTGGCGACCAGGACAGGAGCCGATCTCGCACCGGAACAGCAGGAGGCGGTACGGCTGGCGCTGACCGAGAAGGTCGCCGTGCTCACCGGCGGCCCCGGCTGCGGCAAATCGTTCACCGTGCGCTCGGTGGTGGAGCTGGCGCGCGCGAAGAAGGCCAAGGTGGTGCTGGCCGCCCCGACCGGCCGCGCCGCCAAGCGGCTGGCCGAGCTGACCGGCGCCGAGGCATCGACCGTGCACCGCCTGCTGGAGCTGAAGCCGGGCGGCGACGCTGCGTACGACAAGGACCGGCCGCTGGACGCGGATCTGGTGGTGGTCGACGAGGCGTCGATGCTCGACCTGCTGCTGGCGAACAAGCTGGTGAAGGCGGTGCCGCCGGGCGCGCACCTGCTGTTCGTCGGCGATGTGGACCAGTTGCCGAGCGTCGGCGCCGGTGAGGTGCTGCGTGACCTGCTCGCGGCGGACGGCCCCGTGCCCGCCGTGCGGCTCACGCGTATCTTCCGGCAGGCCCAGCAGTCCGGGGTGGTGACCAACGCGCACCGGATCAACTCCGGTGTCCCGCCGCTCACTCAGGGCCTGCCCGACTTCTTCCTCTTCGCCGAGGAGGACTCGGAGGAGGTGGCCAGGCTCACCGTGGACGTGGTGGCCCGCCGCATCCCGGCCCGCTTCGGGCTCGACCCGCGCCGGGACGTCCAGGTGCTCGCGCCGATGCACCGGGGCCCTGCGGGCGCGGGCGTGCTCAACGGACTGCTCCAGCAGGCCGTCACCCCGGCGCGGCCCGACCTGCCCGAGCGCCGTTTCGGCGGCCGGACATTCCGGGTCGGCGACAAGGTCACCCAGATCAGGAACAACTATGACAAGGGGGCGAACGGCGTCTTCAACGGCACGGTCGGCGTGGTCACCGGGCTGGACACCGTCGAGCAGCGCCTCACCGTGCACACAGACGAGGACGAGGAGATTCCGTACGACTTCGACGAGCTGGACGAGCTGGCCCACGCGTACGCGGTGACGATCCACCGCTCGCAGGGCAGCGAGTATCCGGCGGTGGTGATCCCTGTCACCACCAGTGCCTGGATGATGCTGCAGCGCAATCTGCTCTACACCGCTGTGACCAGGGCGAAGCGGCTCGTGGTGCTGGTCGGATCGCGTCGCGCCATCGGTCAGGCGGTGCGGACGGTGTCGGCGGGAAAGCGCTTCACGGCTCTCGACCACCGGCTGTCCAGGGGCGCAAAATAGGCACTGAGTGCCACCTTTCGGCCCGATGGCCGACCCCGAGTGCACACGCCAGTGCCAAATGGGGGACAGTGGACCTCGTCAGGGCACCTCGAAGAAGAGGCAACACCGTCGGTGAGGGAATGACGTGAGCGACAAGTCTGTAGTACTGCGGTATGGGGACGGCGAGTACAGCTACCCGGTGGTTGACAGCACCGTCGGTGACAACGGCTTCGACATCGGCAAGCTGCGCGCCGACACCGGGCTGGTCACCCTGGACAGCGGTTACGGCAACACTGCGGCCTACAAGTCCGCGATCACCTTCCTTGATGGTGAGGAAGGCATCCTGCGCTACCGCGGTTACCCGATCGAGCAGCTCGCCGAGCGCGGAAGCTTCCTGGAGACCGCCTACCTGCTGATCAACGGCGAACTGCCGACGGTCGACGAGCTGGCGGAGTTCAAGGGCGAGATCACCCAGCACACCCTTTTGCACGAGGACGTCAAACGGTTCTACGACGGCTTCCCCCGTGACGCCCACCCGATGGCGATGCTGTCGTCCGTGGTGAGCGCGCTGTCGACCTTCTACCAGGACAGCCACAACCCGTTCGATCCCGAGCAGCGCCACCTCTCCACGATCCGGCTGCTCGCCAAGCTGCCGACCATTGCGGCGTACGCGTACAAGAAGTCCGTCGGTCAGCCGGTGGTCTACCCGCGCAACGACCTCGGCTATGTCGAGAACTTCCTGCGCATGACGTTCTCCGTGCCGGCCGAGGAGTACGAGCTGGACCCGGTCGTGGTCAGCGCCCTCGACAAGCTCTTCATCCTGCACGCCGACCACGAGCAGAACTGTTCGACGTCGACGGTCCGGCTGGTCGGCTCCTCGCAGGCGAACCAGTTCGCCTCGATCTCGGCCGGTATCAGCGCGCTGTGGGGCCCCCTGCACGGCGGCGCCAATCAGTCGGTGCTGGAGATGCTGGAAGGCATCCAGGCCGACGGCGGCGACGTGGACGCCTTCATCCGCAAGGTGAAGAACAAGGAAGACGGTGTGAAGCTCATGGGCTTCGGACACCGCGTCTACAAGAACTTCGACCCCCGGGCGAAGATCATCAAGTCGGCCGCGCACGACGTCCTGTCGGCGCTCGGCAAGTCCGACGAACTGCTGGACATCGCGCTCAAGCTCGAAGAGCACGCGCTCGGCGACGACTACTTCGTGTCGCGCAAGCTGTACCCGAACGTGGACTTCTACACCGGCCTGATCTACCGGGCCATGGGCTTCCCGACCAGCATGTTCACCGTGCTGTTCGCCATCGGGCGGCTGCCCGGCTGGATCGCCCAGTGGCACGAGATGATCAAGGAGCCCGGCTCCCGCATCGGCCGTCCGCGGCAGATCTACACGGGCGTGGAGATCCGCGACTACGTGCCCGTCGAGGGCCGCTGAGCCAGGGCTGAGCCTGGCTGGACCACGCATGAAGAAGCGCCCCGCGCTGGATCCCCCCACGGGTCCGGCACGGGGCGCTCCCGTTCCCGGAACGGATCCCCCCACGGGTCCGACCGGGCGTCTTTCGGCGGCTGCGCCGTGCCGGGACGACTGCGGCCCGGGAGGGCCGCTCAAAGCTCCCCGGACATCGCCCCGGCGACGCATTCACGGGCCGTCCCCCAAGACAGCCCGTTCCGCAGCCCCCCACCGGCTCCGCCGGGAGCGCGGTGCTCAAGAGATAAGACCCACGAACCACCGTAATGGTTACGTTCCAAGCCCTGTGATCTACGTCTCTTCGAATGGGGGCGTTTTCGCAGGCTACCCCGCTCGCGGGCGGTATGGGGCGATCCCGTAGCGTGCTGTCTCCTCATGAGGGGCGGAGTACATGGCACAGAACGGGACAGCGGGCCGGAGCGTCGTCGTGACCGGCGGGGGTACGGGCATCGGTCGGGCGATCTCGATCCGCTTCGCCGAGGAGGGCCACCACGTCACGATCGTCGGCCGTCGCCGTGAGGTCCTGCACGCCACCGCGGAGGAGCTGCGCCGGGAACGCGGGCTTGACGTCACCCCGGTCGCCTGCGACCTGGCCGACCCCGACGACGTCGAGGCGGCGCTCCGGCACCTGCCCGAGCAGGTCGACGTCCTGGTGAACAACGCGGGCAGCCGGGAGCTGGCGATCGGTGCGGGCCCGCACGGGGTGCTCGCCCGCTGGCGCGGCGACTTCGAGCGCAATGTGCTGACCGCGGTGCTGCTGACCGAATCGCTGCGGGACCGCTTCACCGACAGCGGCCGGGTGGTCACGGTCACCTCGGTTGCCGCGTTGCGCGGCGGCGGCTCCTACGGTGCCTCCAAGGCCGCCCTGCACGCCTGGAACCACTCGCTGGCCGCCCAGCTCGGACCGCAGGGCGTCACGTGCAACATCGTGGCGCCCGGCACCGTGGCGGGCACCGAATTCTTCGGCTCGCGGCTCAACGACGCCGAGCTGACCCGGCGGGCCGGGCGCACGCTCGTGGGCCGGGTCGGCCACCCCGCCGACGTGGCGGCGGCCGTGGTCTTCCTCGCGTCCCCCGAGGCGGGCTTCATCACCGGCGAGATCCTTCAGTGCAACGGCGGCGAACTGCTCGGCCGGTGACCCGGTGACCCGGTGACCCGGTGGGCCAGTGCTCCGGGGCCATTCCGCGTTCCGTGACAGGCGCGCCCGTACTCCCTGAGGAGTAGCCCGACTGGACCCTCAGGATGAATTCTCCTGGGAGCCCCCGAGGAATCCCCTGATCCACGGGAAACCCCCTTGCCCCGTCCCACCGGCCGCTGTCAGTTTTGAAGCCCGGGGGCGGGAAGAGGGGCGGTGGAATGGACGTTGCACTGAACGTGTCGGCACTGGACTTCACCTCGGGTCTCGCTGAGTACCTGCGAGGTGGACACGTCTTCTGGGCATACGCGGTTCTGGCCCTCACCACGGCCCCGCCGCTCGTGCCCAACGCCGTGCTGCTTGTGACCGGCGGAGTGATGGCGGCCGAGGGGCGCCTGGACATCGCCCTCGTGCTGCTGGTGGTGGCGGGCAGCGCGATCCTCGGCGACATGCTGATCCACCGCACCGGCCGGGCGCTCAGCGGCCGGGTGCTGGCCCGCATGGAGCGCGACGAACGCCGGGCGGCGCTGCTCAGATGGGCCGCGCTGCGGATACAGCGGCACGGTGTGCCCTTTGTGATCGGTGTGCGATTTCTGCCCAGCGGCCGGGTGATAGGCGGCCTCGCGGCGGGTGTCGTGCGCTATCCCGCCCGGCGTTACGCGGTGGGCGCGGGTGTCGCGGAGGCCGTCTGGGCCAGCTATTCCGTCGGCGCCGGGTATTTCAGCGGCAAAGCCGCATCAAACTCCTTCTTCGCCCTCTCCCTGGGGCTCGGCATATCGATGCTCGTCGCCGGTATCGGCACGCTGGTGCAGTGGATCTCGCGGGCGCGTGAGCGCCGCCAGCCGCGCCTGGTGGGGGAGCGCGAGGCGGCCCGGCCTCCCTCGACGGTGGTACGGGCGTCCTTCGCGGGTGACGCGGCGGCGGCCGTACCGGCTCCCTCCGGCGGTGGTGCTACGGGACCGGCCGGTGGCCTGCCCGCGGGACCAGGGGCAGCGGCCACCACCACATCGGCATCCGTCACAGGCGCCACTGTCGCGCGCACAAGTCCGCCACCGGGCAAGGACCGGGGCGGATTTCCCTGTTTCTCGGCCGGCCGCGGCAAGTAGCCGTCGGCCGCGTCCCCGTCGGCCGCGTCCCCCAGTCCGGGGTCAGCGCGCGGCGGCGGTGTCCGTGCTGTTCTCTGTGCTCTTGCCCAGGGCGGCGCCCTTGTCCGGGGAGGCGGCTCCGTCGGGGGCGGCGGCCGTGCCCGGGGCGGTGACCGCCCCGGTGCCCAGGTAGGGCGCGAGATAGCGGTAGAGCATCCCCTTCATCTCCCGCGCGTACGCGTCCCGTTCGTCGCCCTCGTGCTGGACGACGAGGTCGAGTCCTGCCTTGAACATCGCGAAGGACATCTGCGCCACGAGAGTGCGTTCCGCTGTGGACAGCGACGGCTGACGGACGCCGAGCAGTTCGGTGAGGCGCGCGAGCAGTGACGCGTGCAGCTCGTCGTGGCCCTCGGCGACCTTGCCGGGAGTGTCCGGGCCCTTGATCAGGGCGAGGAAGGCCGGGTTGGCGCAGTTGAACTCGATGAAGGGACCGGTGACGGCGTCGATCATCTCGTCCAGCGGCAGCAGGGCGTTCTCGACGGTGAAGACCCGGCCGTGGGTGGCTTCCATCTCCTTGGCGAGCTGACTGCCCAGCTCGACGGCGATGGCCTCCTTGTTCGGGAAGAACTGGTAGAGCGTGCCCGGCGACACCCCTGCCTCGCGGGCGATCGCGTTGGTGCTGGACGCCGTGTAGCCCAGCGCGCAGAACACGCTGGCGGCGGCTTTGAGGAGCTGTGTGACACGCCGCTCGCCGCGGGCCTGCCGACGGCGCGGCTGCCGCTCTTCCGCCTCGGACACGGTGACTCCCCAGGGGTATTGACAAACACGAGCGATCACTCGCATTCTTGAAACGCGAGCGACAGTTCGCATTTGCGATTCTACGTCGCACTACGGGGAGAGGACACCTTTTGTCATGGCTGATGTCAACCACGACTCCGAGGTCGGGGGCTGGACGCGGGCCGTCACGGCCCGGCCCAGGCTGACGCTGCTGCTCGCCCTCCTCTTCGCCGCTCTCGCGGTCGTCGCCGGGCGGGGCGTCGCCGACCGGCTGGCCAGCGGGGGCTGGGAAGCACCCGACTCCGAGTCCTCGTACGCGACCGCGGCGCTCGCCGACCACTTCCCCGCCTCCCAGCCCAATCTGGTCCTGCTGGTCGACGCCAAGGGCGCGGGAGTCGACAGCCCCGCCGTGGCCGCGCAGGGGCAGGAGCTGGCCCGCAAGCTCGCCGCGGATCCGGCGGTCACCGGCGTCACCTCCTACTGGGGCACCCACGCGCCGGTGCTGCGTGCCAAGGACGACGGCTCGGCGATGATCACCGCCCGGCTCAAGGGCGACGACGACGCGGTGGCCACTGCCGTCAAACGGATCGCCCCCGCCTACCGCGGAGAGCACGGACCGGTCGACGTGAGCGTCGGCGGCTCGGCGGCCGTCCGGCACGAATTGCAGAGCACCATCCAGGACGACCTGGTCAAGGCGGAGATGATCGCCCTGCCCGTTACCCTGATACTGCTCGTCATGGTCTTCGGCAGCGCCATCGCCGCACTGCTGCCACTGGGCGTCGGCATCATCGCGATCCTCGGCACCAACGCGGTGCTGCGCGCCATCACCTCGTTCACCGACGTCTCGGTCTTCGCGCAGAATCTCACCACCGCGCTCGGCCTCGGCCTTGCGATCGACTACGCCCTGTTCATCGTCCGCAGATTCCGCGAGGAGCTGGCGACCGGGCTCACCCCGCGCGCGGCGGTCGGAGTGACCCTGCGCACCGCGGGCCGCACCGTCCTCTTCTCGGCCCTGACCGTCGCCGCCTCGCTCGCCGCGATGCTCGTCTTCCCGCAGTACTTCCTGCGCTCCTTCGCCTACGCGGGGATCGCCGTGGTGCTGCTGGCCGCCGCAGCGGCCCTGATCGCGCTGCCCGCCTGCCTGGTCCTGCTCGGAGAACGGGTCAACGCGCTGGATCTGCGCAAGGCCCTGCGCCGCAGGACCGCGAGCGACCCCGGCGCGGGATACGCCGCCTTCGCCCGGCTGGTGATGCGCAGAGCGCCGCTCTTCATGATCGGCGCGGTCGCGGGCCTGCTGCTGCTCGGACTGCCCTTCCTTCAGGTGCGTTTCGGCGCCGCGGACGACCGGCAGTTGCCCTCGGCGGCCGAGTCCCATGTGGTGCAGCAGCACATCCGCCAGGAGTTCCCCGGCAGTCCCGACGGCGCCGTCACGGTGCTGGCCGAAGGCGCCGACCGGTCCCAACTGGCCGGATACGAGAAGCGGGTGGCCGCCCTGCCCGGCGTGGTCCGGGTCGAGGGGCCGGTCGTCGCCCAGGACTCAGGCGCCGCCTATATGACGGTGCTGTCCAAGGGCGAGGCGGTGGACACCGGCACTCAGCACCTGGTCGGCGCGGTCCGCGCCGTCCCCGCGGACTTCAAAGCCTCGGTGACCGGCCAGGCCGCCGTCCTGGTGGACACCAAGGACACCATCGGCCAGCGGCTGCCATGGGCGGCCGGGATCATCGCCCTGGTCACCTTGCTGCTGGTCTTCCTGCTCACCGGCAGCGTGATCATCCCGCTCCAGGCGGTGCTGCTCAACGCGCTGAGCCTCACCGCGATGTTCGGCGCGGTGGTGTGGGTCTTCCAGGACGGTCATCTGTCCAGGCTGCTGGGCTTCACGGCCACCGGCAGCATCGAGACGACCCTGCCGGTGCTGATGTTCTGCGTGGCCTTCGGACTCTCCATGGACTACGGGGTGTTCCTGCTCTCGCGGATCAAGGAGGAGTACGACCGCAGCGGTGATCACCAGGCGTCCATCGAGTTCGGGCTCAAGCGGACCGGCGGACTGATCACGGCGGCGGCTGTGATCCTCGCCGTGGTGATGGTCGCGATCGGCACCTCGCGGGTGGCCAACCCCAAGATGCTGGGGCTCGGCATCGCGCTCGCGGTGCTCATGGACGCGATGGTGGTCCGCACCCTGCTGGTCCCCGCGGTGATGCGGCTGACCGGGCGGGCCACCTGGTGGGCGCCGCCGGTGCTGCGCCGCTTCCACGACCGGTTCGGCATATCGGAGGGCGGCGGCCAGGAGGCGCCGGACGGCACGAAGGCCCCGCACTCCTCGCAGGAGCGGCGGGACCCCGAGCCGGCCACGCGGAACTGAGGCTCAGTCCGGATCCCGGCGGCCGCGGTTTCCCGGCCGCCGGGCACTCCAGGCCCTGACGGTATCGGCGTACCAGAAGGGCTTGCCGCCCTCGACGACATCGGGCGGCGGGAGATGCCCGTGCTTCCGGTAGGAGCGGACGGTGTCGACCTGTACGCGGATGTGCGCGGCGATCTCGGCGTACGACCACAGGGTCCGGTCGGTCATCCCAGGTACCTCCGTACGGCGGGGCTGCTGTTGATCAGCACCTTCGTCCGGCCAACGACAGGTGAGCGTCACCGCATGGGCTTGTTGATCTTCTGTGACACGGAACCCGCGTAACGGTGACAAACGTGGCGAACGGGTAACGACCACGCTGGTCGTCCCCACCGCGGCGGTGAAAGGGGGCACGATGGCGGGCTGAGACCGGGGGAATTCCGCGAGCGGGCAATCCGCCCACCCCTCGGCTCCGAATACCGGTCGGAGACTTGCGCGGGTGAGTCGAGACGGGATGGATCGCAGATGAGGGAAGCCGTACGGCTGGACGGCGTCGCAGGCGCCGGCCCCGACCTCCAGGAGCTGCTGGTCGCGGTCGCCCGCGGCGACGAGGCGGCGTTCGCCAGAGTCTACGACGCGGTGGCCGGGCCCGTGCTGGGGCTGGTGCGCTCGGTGCTGCGCGACCCCGCGCAGTCGGAGGAGGTCGCCCAGGAGGTGCTGGTCGAGGTCTGGCAGACCGCGACCCGGTTCCAGGCATCCCGTGGCAGCGCCATGACCTGGGTGATGACGCTGGCCCACCGTCGCGCGGTGGACCGGGTGCGTTCCGCACAGGCGTCCTCCGACCGGGAGCACAAGGCCGCGCTGCTTGAGCACACGCCCGCCTTCGACGAGGTCGCGGAACAGGTCGAGTCACGGCTGGAGCGCGAGCAGGTGCGGCGCTGTATGCGGACGCTCACCGAATTGCAGCGCCAGTCGGTGACACTCGCCTATTACCAGGGATTCACCTACCGGGAGGTCGCCGAGTTGCTCGCGGCTCCGCTGGGGACCGTCAAGACCCGACTGCGGGACGGACTCATCCGCCTGCGCGACTGCTTGGGAGTGAGCGCATGACGACCGCCGATCTGCATACCCTCACCGGTGCGTACGCGGTGCACGCGCTGCCCGACGGCGAGCGGGAGGAATTCGAACGCCACATCGCCGACTGTTCGGCCTGCGCGCAGGAGGTCCGCGAGCTGTCCGCGACGGCCACCCGGCTGGCGCTCGCCGCGTCGGTCGTGCCGCCGCCGCACATGCGCGAGCAGGTGCTGCGCCGGGTCGCCGCCGTGCGGCAGGAGCCGCCGGTCGTCGCGCGGCAGGAGCGGCGCGGTCTCGCCGGATGGATGGCCGGGGCGCGGCGGCTGCCGCGCTACGCGCTGGCCGCGTGCATGGCCGGAGTGGTCGGGCTCGGCGGGGTGGCCGTCTGGCAGCACCAGGCCGCCGACGACGCGAGGCAGCGCGCGAACCAGGCCGAGCAGCGGGCGGGCGAGCTCTCCCAGGTGCTCTCGGCACCCGACGCGGCAAGCACCACGCGGAAGCTCAGCACCGGTACGACCGCGACCGTGGTGGTCTCCCGCAGCCTGGGCAAGGCCGCCTTCCTGGCCGCCGGTATGCCGACGCCGGCGGCCGGGAAGACGTATGAGCTGTGGTTCGACGACGGGGGGAAGATGCGGCCGGCGGGTCTGATGGACCCGTCAGCCACCGACCAGGCCGTGGTGCTGGACGGGCCGATCGACAACGCCTCCGGGGTGGGGGTGACGGTCGAACCGGCCGGCGGCTCGCAGCAGCCCACGAGTGCGCCGCTGGCGTTGGTGACGTTCCCGGCGGTCGCTGGTGCCTGAGACGTCGCGGACCGGGTCGTCCATCGCGCTGTTCACCGCGGACCTGCGGCTGCACGACAATCCCGTGCTGGCCGCGGCGGTGGCGGCGGCCGGGAGCGTGGTCCCGCTGTTCGTGGTGGACGAGGGCATCGCGCGGGCCGGATTCGCGGTGCCGAACAGGGCGGCGTTCCTCGCCGACTGCCTGGCCGACCTGGACGCGGGCCTGCGGGCCCGCGGCGGGCGGCTGGTCGTGCGGCGCGGCGACGTCGTCGAGGAGGTCGTGCGGGCCGTCGGCGAGAGCGGGGCGCGGCAGGTGCACATCGCGGCCGGGGTGAGCGGTTACGCCCTGCGCCGCGAGGACCGGCTGCGCAAGGCCCTGGCCGAGGCGGGCTGCGAGGTGGTGGTGCACGAGGCCGTGGTCACCGCTGTTCCCCCCGGCGCCGTCACCCCCGTGGGCCGCGATCACTTCGCCGTCTTCACGCCGTACTTCCGGCGCTGGAGCGCGGAGCCGCCGCGTCGCGTGCTGGACGCGCCGCGCAAGGTCACCGTCCCCGAGGACGTGGAGTCCGCCGCACTGCCCTGCGCGGCGGACCTGGCCGGGTCAGGGGAGGGACAGCCGTCCCCCGGCCTGCCGCGCGGCGGCGAGACGGCGGCCCGCAAGCTGGCGGGCAGTTGGTGGCGTTCGGGTATCGAGGGATACGCGGACCAGCACGACGACCTGGCGGGCGACGAGACCTCGCGGCTCTCGCCGTATCTGCACTTCGGGTGCGTGTCCGCGACCGAACTCGCCCACCGGGCGCGGTCGGTGAGCGGCCGGGGCGCGGAGGCGTTCGTCCGGCAGCTCGCCTGGCGCGACTTCCACCATCAGGTGCTCGCCGCGCGGCCCGACGCGGCGCACCGCGACTACCGCTCCCGGCACGACCGTTGGCGCACCGCGCCCGAGGAGGTCACCGCCTGGCGCGAGGGCCGCACCGGTTACCCCATCGTGGACGCCGCGATGCGCCAACTGCTGCACGAGGGCTGGATGCACAACAGGGGCAGGCTGCTCGTGGCGAGCTTCCTGACCAAGACGCTGTACATGGACTGGCGGATCGGCGCCCGGCACTTCCTGGACCTGCTGGTCGACGGCGATATCCCCAACAACCAGCTCAACTGGCAGTGGTCGGCGGGCACCGGCACCGACACCCGGCCCAACCGGGTGCTCAACCCACTGCTCCAGGCGTCCCGTTTCGACCCGGACGGCGACTACGTACGGCGCTGGGTTCCGGAGCTGGCCGGGCTGGAGGGGGCGGCGGTGCACCAGCCGTGGAAGCTGTCGGGTCCGGAACGGGCGCGGTTCGACTACCCGGCCCCGATCGTGGCCCTCAGCGACGGGCACGCCCGCTTCTCGCGGGCCCGCGGCCTGGACGACTGACCGCGAACCCGCGAACCGACCGAACCGACTGACCCAATCACTCGCCACGACCGGTGCCTCCAGCGGCCCGGCTGTCGCCGACTACGCCCGCCCGTCAACGCCGCCCTTTCGCGGCGGCCACGGGAAGAAACCACTCGTCCGGGCGACGTACTCGGCATAGCCGGGCCGCTGCGCCATGTGCCGTTCCAGCAGCGGCTTCCCGCTGCCCCGCAGGAGCAGGAAGCTGATGGTCAGCGGCCCGAGCACGGCCAGTACGACCGCGCCCGCCGCCGACGACCAGCGGGCGCCGTCGCACGCCAGCACGTACAGCCCCCACCAGACGCAGAAGTCGCCGAAGTAGTTGGGGTGCCGGGTCCAGGCCCACAGGCCGCGGTCCATCACCTGACCGCGGTGCGCGGGATCGGACTTGAAGCGGGCGAGCTGGTGGTCGCCGACCGCCTCGAAGACCAGCCCGACCAGGCACAGCGCCGCGCCGACCGCCGCCGCCGGGCCGACGGACCCCGGCAGATAGCAGGCGACCTGCACCGGCAGCGACACCACGCACACCAGCAGGCCCTGGAGCAGGTAGACGATCCGGAAGGCGTACCCGTTGCGGCGGTCGGCCGGGACCTTGGACAGCATCTTCTCGTAGCGCGGATCCTCGCCGTGGCCACGGCCGCGCCAGGCGATGTGCCCGGCCAGCCGCAGCCCCCACACCACGGTCAGGACGAGGACCAGCAGCCGGCGCCCGTCGTCACCGTGCCCCGATGACACCCCGTACGACACGACGGCGACCGCCGCGAAGGCGGCGCCCCACGCCACGTCGACCACCCGGTGCATGCCCTTGGCCACCGCGACCGCGAAGGTCACCAGCATCACGGCGAGTGCCGCGCCCGCCGTCGCCCCGAGATTCACGCAGAAAGCGCCCCACGGAAAACCGTTCACCGGCCTCCCGCCGAGCCTTCCGCGTGCCCGGCCCCAGCGGCCTCAGTGGCCTCAGTGGCTCCAGCAGAATCAGCAGGATCAGCAGCTCCCGCCGAGCCCTCCAGCACGATCTGCCGCACATCCAGGTACCCGGACCGGAAACCGGCCTCCGAGTAGGCCAGATAGAACGTCCACAGCCGCCGGAAGACCGCGTCGAAGCCGAGCGCCGCCACCTCGTCCGCACACCGCGCGAACCGCTCGCGCCACAGCCGCAGCGTCTCCGCGTAGTGCGGCCCGAACGCCTCGGCGCTGACGATCCGCAGCCCGGTGGCCTCGCCGCTCACCTCGGAGATGGCCTCGGCGGAGGGGATCATGCCGCCGGGGAAGACGTACTTGTGGATCCAGGTGAAGGTCGGAAGGCTCACCAGCATCCGGTCGTGCGGCATGGTGATCGCCTGGAGCGCGATCCGGCCGCCGGGTGCGAGCCGCCGCTCCAGGGTGCGGAAATACTCCGGCCAGAATTCGTGGCCGACCGCCTCGATCATCTCGACGCTGACCACCGCGTCGTACTCGCCCTCGACCTCGCGGTAGTCGCGCAGCAGCACCTCGACACGGTCCTGGAGCCCGGCGGCGCGGACCCGTTCCAGCGCCAGTTCACGCTGCTCGCGCGAGAGCGTCACGCTCACCACACGGGCGCCGCGGGATGCCGCGCGCACCGCCAGTTCGCCCCAGCCGGTGCCGATCTCCAGCAGCCGGGTGCCTGGACCGACCCCGGCCGCGTCCAGCAGCAGGTCGATCTTGCGGTGCTGGGCGGCGGGCAGCAGGTGCTCGTCGGCCGGGAAGCCGCGGAAGACCGCGGAGGAGTACGTCATCGTCTCGTCGAGGAAGAGCGAGAAGAGATCGTTGGACAGGTCGTAGTGCCGGTGGATGTTGTCGCGCGCGCCCTCGCGGGTGTTGCGCTGCGCCTCCGGCCGCCGCCTGGCCCACGCGCCGCGCAGCCGTTGCAGGGACGGCGGTACGAGGGTGGCGACGTTGTCGGCGAAGACCGTGAGCACACCGGTCAGGTCGTCCGCGTCCCACTCCCCGGCCATGTACGACTCGCCGAAGCCGATCAGGCCCTCGGCGCCGATCCGGCGGAAGAAGGAACGCGGGTCGTGCACCCGCATCAGCGGGCCGCCGAGCCCCAGCGTGCGGGCGCCCTCGCCCGCGTCGTCGCCGTCCGCGCCCGCCAGCCGCACCCGCAGCGGCAGCCGTTCCAGCGCCCTGCGGACGAGGAAGGCCGCGACGGCCGCACGCGCGGCCGAACAGCGGGGCGCCGCCGCGACATCCGGCCAGCGCTCGGCGTCGACCGCCGCGCGCACCCTGGACGTCGACATGGGCGAGATGGCGGCCCCGGTAGTAACCGGGGCGGCCGGAGTGGATGACACGGTCACCGCATTCCCTCCTGAACGTGATGGCTGGGCCGCGGCCTTACGGGCAGGCCGCGCAGATACAGCAGAACACCGTGGAATCTGATCCCGGCGGAGACGAGGAGCGTCGACCACGGATGGCGTACAGCGGCCCGCAGCAGTCCGGCCGTGGTGGCCGGGCGGCGGTCGCCGCTCACGGTCGCGGTGAAGGGGCGTTTTCCGTCCAGTTCCAGATGGACTGTCACGGAAAGACGGCTGCCCGGCTCCGGCACCCGCATGCGGTAGCCGCCCTCCACGGGGAAGAACGGGGAGACGTACAGCTCCTTGGCGGTCGAGGCACGGCCCTCGGCGTCCGGCGCCAGCAGATAGCAGTGCCGCTCGCCATAGGTGTTGTGGACCTCCGCGACCACATGGCGGGGCGTGCCGTCACGCGCGTGGCACCAGTACAGGGTCAGCGGGTTGAAGACATGGCCGAGGACACGGGCGTGCGTGAGCATCAGCACGCGGCCGTCCGCCGGGGCCGCCCCCTGCGCGGCGAGAAACCGGTCGAGCCCTGCCCTGACCGAGGGCGCCGTACCGCCGAAGTGGTCCCGCGCCCGGAAACCGGCCAGCGGGCGCAGCGGGAGCGGCAGCCGCGGCATGTGGTCCAGGTCGACCAGCCACATATAGGTCCGCATACGGAAGGAGTGCCGCACGGGGCGGTTACGGGCGTGGGCGATCCGACAGTCGTACAGCGAAGGCGCCGCAGCCTCCGCCACCACTTCCGCCACTGCCTCCGCCTCCGCCGGGTCGTGCGTCGCGCCGTCAGGGACCGGAGCCGTCATGACCACTCCACCCCCAGCGCGCGCGCCGCCGCCACCCCGGAGGCGCAGCCGTCCTCGTGGAAACCCCAGCCGTGGTACGCGCCCGCGTAGGCGACCACCGGCCCGTTCAGTTCGGGCAGCCGTCGCTGCGCGGCCACCGACTCCGGCGTGTACTGCGGGTGTTCGTACGCCATCCGGTCCCGTACGGCGGAGGGATCGACCCGGTCGGCGCCGTTGAGCGTCACCACATAGGTGTCGGCGCCGTCCAGCCGCTGGAGGCGGTTCATGTCGTAGCTGACCAGGACGGCGCCGGCGTCCGAGGCGCAGGACGGCATCAGGTAGTTCCACGACGCGCGGGCGCCGGACGCGCGCGGCAGCACGCCGGTGTCGGTGTGCAGCAGCGCGGGATTGACGGTGTACGGGATCGCGCCCAGCACCTCGCGCTCGGCCGCGGTGGGCTCGGCGAGCAGGCCCAGCGCCTGGTGCGGGTGGACGGCGACGACCACCGCGTCGTAGCGCTCGGTGGTGCCGTCCTCGACGGTGACCTCGGCGCCGCCGGGGACGCGGCGCAGCGCCGTCACCCGGCTGGAGGTGTGCACGGCGGACACCTCCTTGCCCACCCGCTCGACGTACGTACGGGAGCCGCCGGTGATCGTGCGCCAGGTGGGGGAGTCGCCGACGCTGAGCAGTCCGTGGTGGTCGAGGAAGCGGAAGAGGTAGCGGGCCGGGAAGTCCAGCGCGGTCGCGGGGGAGCAGGACCAGACGGCGGAGACCAGCGGGGTCATGAAGTGCTGGACGAAATAGGGGGAGTAGCGGCCGTCCGCGAGGAATTCCCGCAGCGTGCGGTCGGTGGCGGCAGCACCCGCACCCCCGTCAGCACCCGTATCCGAGCCCGTATCCGTGTCAGCACCCGTATCCGAGCCCGTATCCGCGGCAGCACCCGCACCCGAGCCCGTATCCGAGCCCGTATCCGAGCCGCTCTCCGCGAGCAGGCGGCGCGCCCCGCGGTGGAAGGCCGTGACCTCGGTCAGCATCCGCAGATACCGGCCGCGCAGCGCGTTGCGCGGCTGTGCGAAGAGCCCGCGCGGTCCGCGGGCCCCTGCGTACTCCAGGCCGCAGCCCTCGCACCGCACCGACATGCTCATCTCGGACTCCTGCGTGGCGACGTCCAGCTCGCGCAGCAGCCGCAGCAGGTTCGGGTAGGTGCGGGCGTTGTGCACGATGAAGCCGGTGTCGACGCTCAGGGACCGGCCGTCGGTGTCGGCCACGTCGTGGGTGTCCGCGTGCCCGCCGAGCCGGTCGTCCGCCTCGTACAGGGACACGTCACTCGCGCGGTGCAGCACGTGGGCGGCGGTAAGGCCCGCCACTCCGCTGCCTATCACCGCGATCCGACGTCGTTCGGCCGTCATGCGATCCCCTCGGTCAGTGCTCGATGTCCGGTGACACCCCGTGGTGCCCGGTGACGCCCCGTGCCCGGTCGGTGTCCGGCGCGGCCGGTACGGCGACCGGCACCGGTGCGCCCTCACTGATCATTCGTGGCCGCCCCCGCCGCGGATTGGTGCGGGAGCGGAACGTTCCGGCGGTGATCTTCACGGTCCCCACCTGCGGCGGAGCCCGTCGCTCAGGGGAACGCGGAATCCCGTACCAATCCGCTGAGCGCACAGCCACGAATGCGGGATGTGACCGACCAGGAGACCATCAGCCCCGGCAGTGTGCTGGAGCCTCATCAGCCACATGGCCCGAGTGCTGTCGGCCGGCTGCTGAGGGTCGTACTCGGGGCGCTGAGCGGGCTGTTGGCCGCGGCCGTGTCACTCGGTTTCGCCGAACTCGTCGCCGTGGCCGCCCGTCCCGAGGCCAGTCCGGTGACGGCGGTCGGCGGCGCGGTCATCGACCGCACACCGGTGTCCCTGAAGGACTACGCGGTACGGAACTTCGGCACCAACGACAAGCTGGTGCTGCAACTGGGCATCGTCGCGATCCTGGCCCTCTTCGCCTTCGCGCTCGGCGTGTTCGCGCTGCGCTTCCGGCGCACGGGCTGCGCGGGCGTGCTGGCCTTCGGCGTCATCGGGGCGGTCGCCGCCTGGAGCCGTCCCGATTACCACCGCCTGGACGCGCTGCCGTCGATCGTCGGCGCGCTGCTCGGAGCGGCGGCGCTGTGGCTGCTGACGGAGCGTCTCACGCTCCGCACCACACCGGCCGCGCGCCTGCCGGAACAGGCCACCGCGCCCGTCCCGCAGACGCCGACCGACCCGACCACCCTGACCGACCCGACCTCCCCGTCCCCCGTGGAGCACACCACGGAGGACGACGAGGACACCGTCGAGACCCCTCTGCCGCGGACGGAAACGCCCGCCGCAGAGGCTGGGCCCACCTCCCGCCCCGCGTTCGACCGCCGTGGCTTCGTCCTGGCCGCTGCCGCCACGGCTGCCGCGTCCGCGGGTGCGGGAGCCCTGGGCCGCACCCTCAACAACCGCCGCGGTGCCGTCGCGGTGGCCTCACGGGCGGCCATCGCGCTACCCGCCCCGGCCTCCCGCGCCGCCGCCGTCCCGCGCGGCGCGGACCTGGGAATCCCCGGACTGAGCGAATTCACCACGCCGAACGCGAAGTTCTACCGCGTCGACACCGCCCTCGTCGTCCCGAAGATCGACGCCACCACCTGGCGGCTGCGCATCCACGGCATGGGCGTGGGCAAGGAGTTGACGCTCTCCTACGACGACCTGCTGCGCCGCGACCTGATCGAGCGGGACATCACGCTGACCTGCGTGTCCAACCAGGTCGGCGGCCCGTATGTCGGCAACGCCCGCTGGATCGGCGTCCGGCTGGCCGATCTGCTGCGCGAGGCGGGGGTCCGGCCCCCGTCGCGCGGTGGCAAGGCGGACCAGTTGGTGGCGCACTCGGTGGACGGCATGGCCATCGGCTCACCGGTGGAGACCGTGCTCGACGGCCGCGACGCGATGCTCGCGCTCGGCATGAACGGCGAGCCGCTGCCCTTCGCGCACGGCTTCCCCGTCCGCATGCTGGTGCCCGGCCTGTACGGCTATGTGTCGGCCTGCAAGTGGCTGCACGAGCTCGAACTGACCACCTTCGACTCCTACGACGCCTACTGGGTCAAGCGGAGCTGGTCGCGCGAGGCGCCGATCAAGACCGAGTCGCGGATCGACACCCCGAAGCCGTTCGCCAGCCCCAAGGCGGGCCGGGTGCCGGTGGCCGGAGTGGCGTGGGCGCAGCACCGGGGCATCGACCGGGTGCAGGTCCGGGTCGACGGCGGCCGGTGGCAGACCGCCCGGCTCGCGGACGAGGACAGCACCGACACCTGGCGGCAGTGGCTGTGGGAGTGGGACGCCACGCCCGGCAGTCACACGCTGGAGGTCCGCGCGACGGACCGTGACGGCTACACGCAGACCGACCACCGCGTCGGCACCGTCCCGAACGGTGCGACCGGCTGGCACTCGGTTGTGGTCAGCGTCGACTGACCCGTCGTCGCCCCGGCCACCACCCCCTACCGATGACTTTTCCGCACGCACATTTCGTATACACCGCACATATAGAGGAGAAAAACCATGTTCCACCTCCGCGCCCGCCGCATCGCCGTCGCCGTGACGGCCGCCGCCGTACTGCCGCTGGCCCTCAGCGCCTGTTCGAGCGACGACAACAAGAAGGACGACTCGGCGGCGGCGAGCCCGTCCACCTCGGCGAGCGATTCGGGGATGGCGCCCACCAGCGACGCTCCGAGTGACGCCTCGACGATGGACGCGCCCTTCGGGCCCGGCTGCGCCACGGTGCCCAAGGACGGCGCGGGCAGCTTCGACGGCATGTCCAAGGACCCGGTGGCGACCGCCGCCTCGCACAACCCGGCGCTGTCGACGCTGGTCGCCGCCGTCCAGAAGGCCGGTCTTGTCGACACCCTGAACAACGCCCAGAACATCACCGTCTTCGCGCCGACCAACGACGCCTTCGCGAAGATCCCGAAGGCCGACCTCGACAAGGTCCTCGCCGACAAGGCGATGCTCACCAAGATCCTCACCTACCACGTGGTCGGCGAGCCGGTGAAGGCGCCCGAGGGTCTGTCCAAGGGCACCTACACCACGCTGGAGAAGGGCACCCTGACGACCTCGGGCTCCGGCGAGGCGTACAAGGTCAACGACACGGCGAACGTGGTCTGCGGCAACGTCACCACCGCCAACGCCACCGTGCAGATCATCGACACGGTGCTGATGCCCAAGTAGCCCTTGGGGATCTGGCGTTACCGATCACTCCGGACGGCCCGCGACGACGCGCAACAGGTGTTCCGCCACGGCGGACATCGCGTCGCGGGCCGGCCGCAGATAGCGCCGCGGGTCGACGACGGCCGGGTCCGCCGCCAGGTGGTCCCGTACCGCCCCGGTGAAGGCGATGTTCAGCGCCGTACCGATGTTGACCTTCACCATCCCGGCCGCGACGGCCCGCCGCAGCTCGTCGTCGGGCACACCGGACGAGCCGTGCAGCACCAGGGGTACGGGTACGGCCGTGCGCAGCGCGGCTATCAGTTCGTGGTCGAGGCGCGCGGAGCGGTCGGTCATCGCGTGCGAACTGCCGACCGCGACGGCGAGCGCGTCCACCCCGGTCGCGGCGGTGAAGGCGGCGGCCTCGGCCGGGTCGGTCCGCACGCCGGGCGCGTGGGCGCCGTCCTTGCCGCCGACCTCGCCCAACTCGGCCTCGACCCAGGCGCCCTGGCCGTGCGCCCACTCCACCATCCGCGCGGTGGCCCGGAGATTCTCCTCGTACGGCAGCTTCGACGCGTCGAACATCACCGAGGACGCCCCGGCCGCCACGCCCGCCCGCAGCAACTCCTCGCTCTCCACATGGTCCAGGTGCAGGGCGACCGGCACGGCCGCGCCCCGCGCGACCGCCGCCGCCCCCGCCAGCACCGGCTCGACCCGGCCGCCGTGGAAGGCCACCGCGTTCTCGCTGATCTGGAGGATCACCGGCAGCCCGGCCGCCTGCGCGGCGGAGGTGATCGCCTCCGCGTGCTCCAGCGTGATCACATTGAACGCGGCGACCCCGTGGCCCGCGGACCGGGCGGCGGTGACGAGTTCTGCGGTGGCGACGGCAGGCATGGGATTCCTCGGGGTACGTACGGCGGTGCCGGTTTCACGGGTGCGGGCGGGGGTACGGGCGGCGGTCCGCCGAACAGCGGAGCGCCGCACGGGGGTTGGTGTCAGGCCAGGACGACGGAACGCGTCAGATTCCGCGGCCGGTCCGGGTCGTACCCCTTGTTCTCCGCGATGGCCACCGCGAGCCGCTGGACCCGCACCAGGTCGGCCAGCGGGTCGAGTACGGCCGCGCCCGTACCGCCGACCGCGCTCGTACCGCCGTCGCCGGCGGCGGCGGAACCGGCCTCAAGAAGGCCGCCGACGCCCGCGACGTTGTCGGCCAGGCCCTCGGGCAGGGCGCCGAAGGCCCACACCACACGGCCGGGGCCGGTGATGCTGATCGGGCCGTGCCGGTACTCCATCGCCGGGTAGCTCTCGGTCCAGGCGCCCGCGGCCTCGCGCATCTTCAGCGCGGCCTCCTGCGCCAGGCCGTAGGTCCAGCCGGTGCCGAGGAAGGTGAACTGCTCGGCGGCCGTGACGGTGGTGGGCAGTTCCTGGGCGAGCGCCAGCCGCGCGTCGGCGACTGCCGCGGTCAGGTCGTGGCCGAGGTGGGCGCGCAGCAGCGCGAGCGCGGTGGTGGCGAACCGGGTCTGCACCACCGACTGTTCGTCGGCGAAGTCCAGCACCACGACCTCGTCGGCGGCCTCCATCACCGGGGTGTGCGGGTCGGCGGTGATCGCCGTGACCGCGACGCCCGCCGTACGCAGGCGCTCGCTCGCCCGCAGCACCTCGGTGGTGGTGCCGGAGCGGGTGATCGTCAGCACGCGGTCGTAACCGCGGCCGAACGGGAACTCCGAGGCCGCGAAGGCGTCGGTCTCGCCGTGGCCGCCCTGTTCGCGCAGCGCCGCGTAGGACTGGGCCATGAACCAGGAGGTGCCGCAGCCGATCACCGCCACCCGCTCACCGTCGCGCGGCAGCTTTCCGGCCTCGGCGGGAGCGAGATCGGCCGCCCGCTGCCAGCACTCGGGCTGGGAGGCGGTCTCGGTGGTGGTGAGGGACGCGGACATCGGGGCTCCTCGTGCGGTGTGCGAGATACGGCGTGCGAGATGCGACGCGCGGTGCGGATGCGCGATCCTGCTCGAAACGAGCAGCTATCGAGCACAAATGTACACAGGGGAGAGGGCTGGCGGAAGGTCCCCGACTGCGCTAAAGGCGCACGCGGGCAGCGCGACCGCCGCCGCCGGCCGAATGAGGCGCGCGTCACACTTCCCGCACCGGATGTCACATCGCGTCGCGCGGCCCGACTCTCTGGTAAGAGGGCGCGAGCGGCGGCCGGACCGATGAGGGCCGAACGGTAAGAACGAGAAGAACGAGGAGAACAAGGAGAACGAGGAGGAAACCCTGCCCGAGAGAAAGCTCCGCACGACAGGCAGGGCTCTTCGTCCTCTGTCAATTCCTTTACGTGAGGCCCGAAGCGCTCACGTGGATTCTTTCAGAGCCGCCGCTTCGGTTTTCGCGGCCACACGTTCCAGCAGCTCGTCCAGATCGTATTGCGCGCGTCCGGGACTGCCGTAGCGGGTGATCTTGCCGCGGCTGGCCCATTTCCTGATCGTCGCTTCGGAGACTCCGGCGGCGAGTGCGGCGAGTTGGGTCGGAACAAGCCGACTTCTATTGCGCGGTGGCGGATTCATGCGGCGTCCTCCGGGCGCTGGGATTGTGCTGCCGCTCCCGCAGTGCCGCGCGCGAACTGCCGCGTCTGCTGAATCTGCCGGGATAGCAGAAGCCATTGATGGGGCTGCCAACTGTGTCCTGCGGTGCAGCTCACTTCTCGGGTGCGCCGGCCGTCCGGAGACGACGGCGCCGTGGTCATCGCCGCGCCGCAACCGGAATGGATGCACTGGCCGAGATCCATGCGCAACGCGGGCTGCGTGTAGGCGGACCGGCGCGCGCGGTGCGTGATCTCGGAGATCTCCTCAGCGAAGTCCGCGGCGGTCGGGTGCGCGAGCAGCCAGTTGAGGTGGACGACGAGGAAGTCGGCCATCTCCTCCGGCTGCCGGCGGACCGGCTTGCGGACCGCGCGCTCCTCGGCGACCATCGCCGCCCACGAGGCCAGGAACCCGACGATGCCGGACCGGGCGGTGATCGCCGCCTCGTCCAGCCGTATTCCGGTCGACTGCCTGCTGCCGCTGACCCGTTGCAGGGTCGGATTGCGGCGCGGATGGAGCACCGACTCGCAGTCGTCGTAGATCTCCGGCAGCTCCATCAGATTCGCCTTGAGATCGTGGTAGCACGAGGTGCACAGACGCAGTCCCGGGGCCGCTGTGCGACGAGGTCGCGACCCGTGCGGCACGGTGCCGCATTTTTGGCCCACACAGAGAGATGAATTCATTTGGTCACCCGTTGGTCATGATGTCGGAAGGTGGCTGTCGCAGTGCGAACTCGTCGATCGACTCGATGACCGAGGGGAGTGCGCCCTGTTCAGGACATGCCGAAAGTCGTCGTCGGTGCAGGTGAGCGACGTCCCGTCGGAACATGGCCGTGCATCGGCTGCCGGCGACGGAATGGCGCACCCGTCAGCGGCGACCGCTGGATCCGGAACCTGTCGACGTACTCCAGGCGCAAGGGAATTGCTCAGTGGAACGCCTGGACCATCTCAACGCAGTGCTGAACGCAGTGCAGAACGGTCGGCGAGGGCCGGGCCGACCGGATATACCGCGAGCAGCGGTGCTCGCGGGCTCCACGGGCCAGTGGGGCCCATGGGGCACGCCGGATCATGGAGGCGTGCGTCGTGAGCGGATCGCACCTGTGCGGGATGTTTTGGGGCGCGCGTGTGCCGTGGTGTCGCCGGAGCGGGACGTCGTCGTCCGTGCCACGCGTGACGGGGCCTGCCGCGCCGTGCCCGGGACCGTTCGAAGAGCTGGATCCCCGCCGGTCGCCCGAGGGTGACCTGGAGAAACGCTCTCGCAGCGCCATGAGGTGAACGGCTCATCCACCGTGCCTGAAGCACCCCGGCACGAGACCGAGGTTACCGGCGATCGGAAACGCCGTGGTGGCCGTGATGAGTCCAGTTGGGCCTGTCGCGTTAAATCCGTGTTCATAACGATCCGGAACCCCCGCTCCCGAGTCATGTACGGCTTACAGCATACGGATGTTCGCGTTTGGCAGGCGACGATACAGGCAAACGAAGGAGCCGTCCACACCTGATCTACCTGCGACGATCACGCTCCACGCGGCTCTGACCGGCGGCTCATTGACGAGAATGTCGCCGCGTAAAATGTGACTACACGCTAGCGTGACGCCGTCGTGAACCCGCGAACAATCACCATCTGACAGAGCGTCAGGCGAGATGGTCATTCGGGTCCGGAGTGTTCCGAAATGCTCGATGTTGAGGCGATGCTATGAGGATCATCGGACTTCATCGGTGTCACGCAAATTCGAGGGGTACTGCAACCATTTTTCGCGACCGGATACTCCCGACCCGTCGATGAACTGCGCAAACAGCGCGCTGGCCAAGTGAAGTTGACATCGACAGCCAGAGACTGTCACGATACTTCCGGCGGCCGAGGTATGCCCGGATCCAGGCAGCAGTGAGACCCCGGACGCCACCCTCACACTCAGATCACCGAGCCCCGCGTGCGCTGTGCCGCCGCGGGGCTTCGTCATGGGCGGCCACGCCGTCTCCGACCGCCCGCCACCGGCACCGCGAAAGGCCGAAAGGAGCCTGCGGCGCATGGACAGGATCGGTTTTGTCTTCCCCGGCCAGGGTTCGCAGAAGGTGGGAATGGGTCTCGACCTCGCCGGAGAGCATCCGGATCTGGTCGGCCCCTACTACCGCACCGCGGACGAGATCCTCGGCCTTCCACTGTCCCGGCTGTGCTGGGAGGGACCCGCCGAGGTCCTCCGGGACACCTCGATCACCCAGCCCGCGATCTTCCTGACCAGCCTGTGCACCTGGCAGAGCCTGCGTCCGCGCGGTCTCGTCCCCGACATCGTCGCGGGCCACAGCCTCGGCGAATACACCGCGCTGGTCGCCGCGGGCGTCCTCGATTGGACCGACGCGCTCCGACTCGTACGGCTGCGCGGCCAGTTGATGGCCGCGGTCAACGCACGCGTGCCCGGCGCCATGGCGGCCGTACTCGGCCTGCCACTCGGGGACGTCGAGGCCCTCTGCGCGCAGGCCGCCACCGGCACCGGCCAGATCGTCGAGATCGCCAACGACAACGAACCGGCCCAGGCGGTCGTCTCGGGCCAGGCCGAAGCCGTCCAGTGGGTGATGGCCGCGGCCAAGGACGCCGGCGCGCGCCGGGCGGTCCCCCTCGAAGTCGGCGCGCCTTTCCATTGCAGTCTCATGAGCGAGATCGAGGACGAATTCGCGGCGGCCCTGGACGCGGTGGAATTCCGAGATCCGGTGGTCGAGACGCTCTCGTCCGTCACCGCGGCGCCGGTCACCACCGCCGCCGAGGCGCGTACCGCGCTCAAACGCCAGCTCACCGGCCGGGTCCGCTGGACCGAGACCGTGGCCGGAATGTCGGACGCGGGCGTGAGCCGCTTCATCGAGATCGGCCCCGGAAAGGTACTCGGCGGCCTGTGCCGCCGGATCGCCCCGACATCACGGGTGTTCGCGACATTCGATTCACGGCAGTGTGCCTCGACTCTCGATGCGCTCGCATTCGCGGCCGGAGGTTGACCGGAGGCTCGCAAACAGTCCAAGGAACCGATCAGACCCAGGTCGCAGTCGGACCTGAGCGTCACAAAGGGCGGACCCATGAGCCGGATAGACCTTCTGAAGCCTCATATACCAGCCCCACGTGCGTCCGCAAACGTCAATCGCACCGAGATACGTACCGCATCGCCGGTACGGGGAGTGCCGGGGCCGTCCGTGAGCTGGCGGGTACTTGTGGTGGAACCTCATGCAGACGACGCCGAATCCCTGGTCAGGGGGTTGCGGCGGCACGGACACGAGGTCGCGTCGGTCGGCACGGGCGGCGCGGCACTCCAGACGTACGAGGACGCGGACCTGGTCCTGCTCGACCTCGACCTGCCCGACCTGGACGGACTCGAGGTCTGCCGGAGCATCCGGTCGGTCTGCGACGTGGCGGTCATCGCCGTCACCGCGCGCGGCACCGAACTCGACCGGGTGCTCGGCCTCCAGGCCGGCGCCGACGACTACCTCGTCAAGCCGTACGGCTTCCGCGAGTTGATGGCCCGGATGGACGCGGTCATGCGCCGCGCCCGCCCGGAACCCGCCTCCGCGCGGGTCATTTCCTGCGGACCGCTGCGGATCGACGCCGGATCGCGCGAAGTGCGGCTCGGCGGACGGCATATAGAGGTGACCCGTAAGGAATTCGACGTGCTCTACCTGCTGGCATCGCACCCGGACATCGTCATCACCCGGAAGCGGCTCATGCAGCAGGTGTGGGGTGACTCGTGGTCCCGGCGGACCGTCGACACCCATGTCAGCAGCCTCCGCACGAAGCTGGGCGCCAAGGAGTGGATCGTCACCGTCCGCGGTGTCGGATTCCGGCTCGGTCTGGGGCTCGAACGGTCCGGGTCCTCCGCATGAGCCGCGTGGCCGTGCGGTGCGAAGGACACGAATGCGGTACGCGGCAGGCCGAGCCCCACGACGGGGGCCGGCGCCCCGGCCGTCCGGTCGGCGGGAACCGGCTGTGCGCCGCCTGCCACCGTCGGCTGACCACCGGCATCGGCATGCTCCCCGAGCTGTACCGGGACTGCGAGCGGGTGCTGGGCGGCGCCGCGGCCAAGGGGCTGCGCGAACGCACCAGCGGCGGACCGCTGCCCGGCATGCCGTTCAACCCGGCGGCGGCCGAGACGCGCGCCGCGATCCTCGGGGTGCTCGGCTCCTGGAGCGGCCTGATCGCCCAGCAGCGCGGACTCGTACCGCCCGAGCGGTCCATCGGCACCCTGTCGGTGTTCCTGCTGCGGCACGCCGACTGGCTGGCCGGACACCCGGCCGTCGCCGAGGCCACCCGCGAGGTGGCCCGGCTGGTCAGCAGGGCCCGCCGCGTCGCCCACCCCGAACAGGTCCGCCGGATCGCGCTCGGCGACTGCGTCGAGCCCGGCTGCGAGGGGCGGCTGTCCGCCGTCGTACGCGTCGGGGCGACCGCCGCGCACCCGGCCGTGCAGTGCGACGCCCAGCCCCGGCACACCTGGGCCGGGCACCAACTCACCCGTCTGCGACGCCTGATGCCCGCCGAGGACACGGCCCTGGGCACAGGGGCCGCCGCCGCCGACCCCGCCGCCGGCACCCCCGCCGTCGCCGAGCGCTGGCTCACCGCCGCCGACATCTCGCGGCTGTGGAGCACCCCGGTCGGCACCGTCTACCGGCTGGCCAGCGAGCAGAGCTGGCGCCGCAGGCACGGCTCGGGCCGCACCTACTACTCGGAGGCCGACGCACACGCGTGCTTCAGCCGCCGCGCCGAGCGATCTGCCGCACGATCCCGCTAGGACGGCCGGTTTCCGGGTCCGATTTCCGGGTCCGGTTTCGACGACGGGTTTCGACGACGGGCTTCGGCGGCCGGTTTCGACGGCCTGTTCCGGCGGCCTGTTCCGACGGCTTGTTCCGACGACCAGCGGACGACCCCTCCATCACTCCCATCACCAGGAGCGAACGATGCACAGCACGTTGATAGTCGCGCGCATGCTGCCGCAGTCCGCGGAGGACGTGGCCCGGATCTTCGGGGAATTCGACCAGACCGGGATGCCCGATCTGATGGGCACCCGCCGACGGGAGCTCTTCTCCTACAACGGCCTCTATTTCCACCTCCAGGACTTCGACACCGAGGCCGGTAACACGACCATCGAACAGACCAAGGACCACCCGCTCTTTGTGCAGGTCAGCGCCGACCTGAAGCCGCACATCGAGGCCTACGACCCGGCGACCTGGCAGTCGCCGAAGGACGCGATGGCCACGCGTTTCTATCACTGGGCCAAGTCCGAGTGACGGACCTGATCTCGAGCCTGTCCTCAAGAATTCACGAAATTCCGAAGGGAGCGGCGTCCACATGGGACGGCGAGTGGTGATAACCGGCATTGGGGTCGTGGCGCCGGGGGGTGTCGGCGTGAAGGACTTCTGGAGTCTGCTGAGCGACGGCCGAACCGCGACCAGAGGCATCACGTTTTTTGATCCCGCCCCGTTCCGTTCCCGTGTCGCGGCCGAGGTCGATTTCGACCCGGAGGCACTGGGACTGAGCCCGCAGGAGATCCGCCGCATGGACCGCGCCGCGCAGTTCGCGGTGGTCACGGCCGCGGAGGCGCTCGCGGGCAGCGGACTGGAGATGTCCGACCTGGACCCGTACCGGACCGGGGTGACCGTCGGCAGCGCCGTCGGCGCGACGATGGGCCTGGACCAGGAGTACCGCGTCACCAGTGACGGCGGGCGTCTCGACCTCAACGACCACCGGTACGCGGTACCGCATCTGTACGACTTCTTCGTGCCCAGCTCCTTCGCGAGCGAAGTGGCCTGGTCCACCGGGGCCGAGGGCCCGGCGACGGTGGTCTCCACCGGCTGCACCTCGGGTCTGGACTCGGTGGGCTACGCGACCGAGCTGATCCGCGAAGGCAGCGTCGACGTGATGATCGCGGGCGCCACCGACGCCCCGATCTCCCCGATCACCGTGGCCTGCTTCGACGCCATCAAGGCCACCACCTCGCGCAACGACGACCCCGAGCACGCCTCGCGGCCGTTCGACAACTCCCGCAACGGCTTCGTCCTCGGCGAGGGTTCCGCGATGTTCGTGCTGGAGGAGTACGAGGCGGCCAAGGCGCGCGGCGCGCACATCTACTGCGAGATCGCCGGGTACGCCACCCGCTCCAACGCCTTCCACATGACGGGTCTGCGGCCCGAGGGCCTGGAGATGGCCGAGGCCATCAGGACGGCCCTGGACGAGGCGCGGATGAACCCCGACGAGATCGACTACGTCAACGCGCACGGCTCGGGCACCAAGCAGAACGACCGCCACGAGACCGCCGCCGTCAAGCGCACGCTGGGCGACCACGCCTACCGCACGCCGATGAGCTCCATCAAGTCGATGGTCGGGCACTCGCTCGGCGCGATCGGCTCGATCGAGATCGCCGCGTCCGCGCTGGCCATCGAGAACAATCTCGTCCCGCCGACGGCCAATCTGCACGAGCCGGACCCGCAGTGCGACCTGGACTACGTACCGCTGAAGGCCAGGGAGTGGACCACCGACGCCGTGCTCAGCGTCGGCAGCGGCTTCGGCGGCTTCCAGAGCGCGATGGTGCTGCGGAGGGCGGCATGACCACTTCCGAAGGCACGGCCGCTCCCGCACAAGGTGTTACGTCCGTCGTCGTCACCGGTATCGGCGTCACCGCGCCCAACGGCCTGGGCACCGAGGAGTTCTGGGCCGCGACCCTCGCGGGGAAGAACGGCATCGGACCCGTCCAGCGGTTCGACGCCACCGGATACCCCGCCAAACTCGCCGGTGAGGTACCGGGCTTCGTCGCCACGGACTACCTGCCGAGCCGGCTGATCCCGCAGACCGACCACATGACCAGGCTCGCCCTGGTCGCGGCCGACTGGGCGCTGGCCGACGCGGGCGTCAAGCTCGACGAGTGGAAACAGTTCGACATGGGCGTCATCACCGCCAGCTCCTCCGGCGGTTTCGAATTCGGCCAGAACGAACTGCGGAAGCTGTGGTCCAAGGGCGGCCAGCACGTCAGCGCGTACCAGTCCTTCGCCTGGTTCTACGCGGTCAACACCGGCCAGATCTCCATCCGCAACGGCATGCAGGGCCCCAGCGGGGTCGTCGTCTCCGACCAGGCGGGCGGCCTCGACGCGCTCGCGCAGGCCAGGCGGCAGATCCGCAAAGGGACCCGGCTGATCGTCTCCGGCGGCGTCGACGGCTCGATCTGCCCCTGGGGCTGGATCGCGCAGGTCGCCGCGGGACGGCTCACCGACAGCGACGACCCGGACAAGGCGTACCGGCCCTTCGCCGCGGACGCCGACGGCTATGTGCCAGGCGAGGGCGGCGCGTTGCTGATCCTGGAGGACGCGGGGTCCGCGCGGGAGCGCGGCGCCAAGGTCTACGGGGAGATCGCCGGATACGCCTCGACCTTCGACCCCAGGCCCGGCAGCGGGAGGGAGCCCGGCCTCAGGCGGGCCGTCGAGGCGGCGCTGGCCGACGCGGGCCTGACGGCGGCCGACATCGACGTCGTCTTCGCCGACGCGGCGGCCGTCCCCGAACTGGACCGCGCGGAGGCCGACGCCGTCAACGCGGTCTTCGGACCGCGCGGCGTGCCGGTCACCGCGCCCAAGACGATGACCGGACGGCTCTACTCAGGAGCCGCGTCGCTCGACACGGCCGCCGCGCTGCTGTCGATCAGGGACGGGATCATCCCGCCCACCACCCACGTCGCCCCCGCCCCCGAGTACGACCTCGACCTGGTGGTCGACCGGCCCAGGACCGCGCCGGTGAACGCCGCGCTGGTGCTGGCCAGGGGCTACGGCGGCTTCAACTCGGCGATGGTCGTGCGCGGAGCAGTCCGGTGACGGGCCCGCGCACCGCCGTCGCCACACCTCAGGAAGGGACCGAGATGGCCGGACCGGAACTCACGATCGACGACCTCAAGCGCATCCTCCGGGAAGCCGCGGGCGAGAGCGAGGGCATCGACCTGGACGGCGACATCCTCGACCAGACCTTCGAGGACCTCGGCTACGACTCGCTGGCGCTGCTGGAGACCGGCAGCCGGATCGAGCGCGAGCACGGGATCGAGCTGGAGGACACCTCCATCACCGTCGTCGAGACGCCGCGGGCGCTGCTCGCCGTCGTCAACGAGCAACTCGCCGCGGAACAAGCGGCCTGACGCTCCCCCCACCCGGTGCCGCCGCCGTGCTCCCGAGGCGCGGCGGCGGCGCCGACCAGCCCATACGTACAGCGCACACGTAAAGCCCACGCGTAAAGCCCACACGTACAGCCCACGCGTAAAGCCCACACGTACAGCGCACTTGAACGCAGCACATGTACGCAGCCGAGCGGTACCGAGTCGGAGGAGCAGTCATGTCGGCAGAGGGACAACGGGTCGCTCTCGTCACCGGGGCCACCAGCGGAATCGGGCTCGCCGTCACCAGGGCGCTGGCCGCACAGGGACACCAGGTGTTCATCTGCGCGCGGACGCCCGAGAGCGTGGAAGTCACCGTCAAGGAACTGCGGGACGAGGGCCTGGACGTCGACGGCACCGCCTGCGACGTCAAGTCGGGCGACGACATCAAGGCGTTCGTGCTCGCCGCCGTGGAGCGGTACGGGCCGGTCGACGTCCTGGTCAACAACGCGGGCCGCAGCGGCGGCGGCGTCACCGCGGACATCGACGACGAGCTGTGGTTCGACGTCGTCAACACCAACCTCAACAGCGTCTTCCTGATGACGCGCGAGGTGCTCAACACCGGCGGCATGCGGTACCGCGACCGCGGCCGGATCATCAACATCGCCTCCACCGCGGGCAAGCAGGGCGTGGTGCTCGGCGCCCCGTACTCCGCCTCCAAGCACGGCGTCGTCGGCTTCACCAAGGCCCTGGGCAACGAACTGGCGCCGACCGGCATCACGGTCAACGCGGTCTGCCCCGGCTACGTCGAGACGCCGATGGCCGCGCGGGTCCGGCAGGGCTACGCGGCGGCCTACTCGACCACCGAGGGCGAGATCCTCCAGAAGTTCCAGTCCAAGATCCCGCTCGGCCGCTACTCCACGCCCGAGGAGGTCGCGGGCCTGGTCGGCTACCTGGCGACCGACACCGCCGCGTCGATCACCGCGCAGGCCATCAACGTATGCGGCGGCCTCGGCAACTTCTGATCCGCCGCCCCCGACCCCGTCCTACGACGTCCGACTCGCGTGAGGGGAACGAGAATGACGCAGACTGGCCACCGCGAGGTGGAGCACGAGATCACGGTGAACGCCCCGGCCGCCGCGGTGTACCGGCTGATCGCGGAGGTGGAGAACTGGCCGCGGATCTTCCCGCCGACCGTTTTCGTCGACCATGTGGAGCGCTCGGAGAACGAAGAGCGCATCCGTATCTGGGCCACCGCCAACGGCGCCGCCAAGAACTGGACTTCGCGCCGCGTCCTGGACCCGCGGGCGCTGCGGATCGAATTCCGCCAGGAGGTCTCGGCGCCGCCGGTTGCGGCGATGGGCGGCACCTGGGTGATCGAGCCGGTGTCCGACACCGAGTCGCGGGTGCGGCTGCTGCACGACTACCGCGCCATCGACGACAAGCCGGACGATCTCGCCTGGATCGACGAGGCCGTGGACCGCAACAGCCGCTCGGAGCTGGCAGCGCTGAAGACCAACGTGGAGCTGGTCGTCGGCTCGGCCGACGAACTGCTGCTGTCCTTCGCCGACACCGTCCACATCGACGGATCGGCCAAGGACGTCTACGACTTCATCAACGAGGCGCAGCTCTGGAAGGAGCGGCTGCCGCACGTGGCGCGGGTCTCGCTGGAGGAGGAGACGCCCGGTCTTCAGATCCTGGAGATGGACACCCTCACCAAGGACGGCTCCTCGCACACCACCAAGTCGGTGCGCGTGACCTTCCCGCACAACAGGATCGTCTACAAGCAGATCACCGTGCCCGCGCTGATGACGCTGCACACCGGCTACTGGCTGTTCGAGGAGGAGGGCGACGGCGTCGCCGCCACCTCCCAGCACACCGTGGTGATCAACACCGCGAACATCACCAAGATCCTCGGCCCGGACGCCGGGGTCGAGGAGGCGCGCGCCTTCGTGCAGAACGCGCTGAGCACCAACAGCCGGGCCACCCTGGGCCACGCCAAGGACTACGCCGAGGGCCGGCGCTGAGATGGACACCGACGTCATCATCGTCGGCGCGGGGCCTGTCGGCCTGATGCTGGCCGGTGAACTCCGGCTCGGCGGAGCCCGGGTGACGGTTCTGGAGCGGCTCGCCGCCCCCACCACCGAGTCCCGGGCGTCGACCCTGCACGCCCGCACCATGGAACTCCTCGACCAGCGCGGCCTGCTGGAGACGCTGGGCACGCCGCCCAACGAGCCGATGGGCCACTTCGGCGGTCTGCCGCTCGACCTGAGCGAGCCGACCACCCGCTACCCGGGCCAGTGGAAGGTCCCGCAGGCCCGGGTCGAGGAACTGCTCGCGGAGTGGGCCACGGGGCTGGGCGCGGAGGTCAGGCGCGAGCACGAACTGCTCGGCCTGACGGCGGGCGGCGCGGGCGACGTCGGCGACGGCGGCGACGAAGGTGACGCGGGCGCGGAAGGCGTGGAGGTCGAGGTCGCCACCCCGGACGGTGTCACCCGTCTCACCGCCGGCCATCTGGTCGGCTGTGACGGCGAGGAGAGCACCGTACGGCGGCTGGCGGGCTTCGACTTCCCCGGCTCCGACGCCACCAAGGAGCTGCTGCGCTGCGACGTGCTGGGGCTCGACATACCCAACCGCCGCTTCCAGCGGCTCCCGAACGGGGTGGCCATCGCGGCCACCCGGGGCGGCGTCACCCGCGTCATGGTGCACGAGTTCGGCCGCGAGGTGCGGCCGAGGACCGCGGAGCCCGAGTACGCCGAGATCGCCGCCGTGTGGGCCAGGGTCACCGGCGAGGACATCACCCACGGCGACCCGACCTGGCTGAACGCCTTCGGCAACACCAGCCGCCAGGCGGCCTCGTACCGCCGGGGCCGGGTGCTGCTCGCCGGGGACGCCGCCCACCGGCAGATGCCGGTCGGCGGCCAGGCGCTCAACCTCGGCCTCCAGGACGCGGCCAACCTCGGCTGGAAGCTGGCCGCGCGGGTCACCGGGCACGCGCCCGACGGGCTGCTGGACACGTACCACACCGAGCGGCACGCGGTCGGGCGGCGGGTGCTGGCCAACATCGAGGCGCAGACCGTCATTCTCTTCGGCGGCCCCGAGACCGAGGCGGTCCGGGGCACCGCCGCCGAACTCCTCACCCGCACCTCGGTCGTCCGCGGCCACCTCGCCGGCATGATCAGCGGCCTCGACATCCGCTACGGCGAGGGTGATGCCGATGGCGGCGATGGTACGGACGAGGCCGCCGCGTTGACCGGCCGCCGCGTCCCGCACATCGACCTGACGACCGCGGACGGGCCGACCAGCACCACCGCCGTACTGCGTCCCGGCCGCGGTGTCCTGCTCGACCTGTCGGGTGACAGCAAGCGCGGGGCCAGGCTCGGCAGGGCCGTCGCCGGCTGGGCGGGCCGGGTCGACGTCGTCTCGGCGCGGCCGGTCCCCGGCACGCTGCTCGACGGGCGCAAGACCGTACTGCTGCGGCCCGACGGGCACGTGGCCTGGTCGGCGGCGCGCGCGGCCGACCCGACTCAGGCCCTCACCCGCTGGTTCGGCGACCAGGGCGCGCCGGTCGAGCAGCCCGTCGAGACGCGGACCGAGCAGCCCGTTGAGACGCGGACCGAGCAGCCCGTTGAGACGCGGACCGAGCCGCCCGCCGAGAAGCCGGTGCCCCCGAAAGCCGCCGTCGCCCCGGCCGTTCGCAAGGAGCGGCCCAAGGCGGTCACGAATTGCGACGTCCTGATCGTCGGCGCGGGCCTGGCCGGTTCGGTGAGCGCGGCGATCCTCGCCCGGCAGGGCAAGAGCGTCGTGCTGGTCGACTCCCAGACGCATCCGCGGATGGCGATCGGTGAGTCGATGACCCCGCAGCTCATCGAGTGGCTGCACATCCTCGCCGTACGGTTCGACCTCCCCGAACTGCTCCATCTGCTGGACCACCGGTCGGTCACCGAGCACATCGGCCCGACCCACGGCAGGAAACAGAGCTTCGGCTTCGTCAAGCACGACAAGGGCCAGGAGCCGGACCCGCGGGAGACGACGATGTTCGTCATCCCCAAGGCGCTCACCCAGGCCGGCCACCTGTTCCGGCAGGACACCGACGCGTACTACTTCCACGTCGCGGCCAGGTACGGCGCCACGACGCGGCAGCACTGGCGGCTGTCCGACCTGGACTTCGACGACGACGGCGTGACCGTCACCGGGCAGAACGGCGAGGTCTTCAGGGCCCGCTATCTCATCGACGCCAGCGGCCACCGGTCGCTGCTCGCCGAGAAGTTCGGCCTGCGGGAGCAGCCCGCGCGCTTCAAACACCACTCGCGGTCGCTGTTCACGCACTACATCGGCGTCAAGCCGTTCGACGACGTCAGCCACCACCCGGAGAGCCTGCGACCGCCCAAGAACGCGCCCTGGGGCGGCGGTACGCTCCACCACCTGATCGAACGCGGCTGGTTCTGGATCATCCCGTTCAACAACCACAAGGGCGCGACCAACCCGGTCACCAGCGTCGGCCTCACCATGGACGAGCGGGTCTACCCGCGGCCCCGTGACATCAGCCCCGAGCAGGAGTTCGAGGGCTTCCTCGACCGGTACCCGGCGGTGAAGCGGCAGTTCGAGGGCGCCACGCGGGTCCGCGAGTGGGTCTCCACCGACCGGCTCCAGTACAGCTCGAAGGAGTCGATCGGCTACCGCTGGTGCCTGATGTCGCACGCGGCCGGCTTCCTCGACCCGCTGTTCTCGCGCGGTCTGTCCAACACCTTCGAGGTCGTCCACTCGCTCATGACCCGGCTGCTGCCCGCCCTGGACGACGACGACTTCGCGGTCGAACGCTTCGCGTACGTCGACCGGTTGGAGCGCGGCCTGCTGCACTACAACGACGAGCTGGTGAACAGCGCGTACATCTCCTTCGGCCACTTCCGGCTGTGGAACGCGGTCTTCCGGGTCTGGGGCGGCTTCGCCACCCCCGGCGTGATGCGGCTGGCCCGCGCGCGGATCACCTACACGCTCACCGGCGACCCCGCGCACCTGGACGCACTGGAGAACGCGCCGTATCCGGGCCTGTGGTGGCCGGAGCCGGCCGTCCGGGAGATCGTCGACCTCACCGCGGAGACCTGCGAGAAGTACGAGGCCGGGCAGATCGACGGCGACCGCGCCGCGGACATCGTCTTCGACCGGCTCCGCCGCTGTGAGCTGCTGAACCCGGCTTTCGGCTGGCGCGACCCCGAGGACACCCGGCTGATCACCCCGACCACCGCGACGATGGCGAAGTTCATGTACTGGGCGGTCCGCAAGGCCCCGCCGCAGATGCGGGACCTCGGCTCCGCATTGCTGTCCGGCACGGTCCGTGCGGGCCTCAAGGGCAGGAAAGTCCTCTGAACAGACGGCCTTCCGACGAAGAGACGGCCTCCCGCCACAGAAGTCCGCTGCACACCGGATCTCGCGAAAGGGCACCACACATGCAGACCACCCCGAAGCCCACGGAGGACTCGATGGCCGAGCCGATGGGTGACACCTCGGTGATCAAGGACACCGAGGCGCTGTCGTCCTTCAGGACGACGCGTCCTGACCAGGGTCTGGACGCGGGCCCGATCACGCGGGCCTTCATGCGCGTCAACGTCTACATCTACTCCAAGCCGCCGAAGAAGGTGCAGAAGTCGCTCAGCAAGGGCGCGCTCAACGTGCACATCTGGCTGTACGAGAAGTCCAACGGCCGCATCGGCGGCAAGATGGGCAACCTCGACGCGCTGCTGCTGCACACGCTGGGCCGCAAGACCGGCAAGGAGCGTGTCGTGCCGATCGGCTACATCTACGAGCGCGGCTTCTTCTACGCGGTCGCCGTGCCCGGCCACTTCGACATCCCCGGCGGCCCCAAGGGCCTGCACCCGGCCTGGTACCTCAACTTGAAGGCCACGCCCGAGGTGACCGTCAACATCGGCCGCGAGCGGATCGTCGCCCTCGCCGAGACCCTGTCGGGCCCCGAGCGGGACCGGATCTGGGCGAGGTACTCCGAAGTCCTGCCGTTCATCAACGAGTTCCAGAACCGGGCCAGCCGACTGCTCCCGGTGGTGAAGTTCACCCCGAAGGACATGCTGGCGGCGGCGCCGCCGTCGGACAGCGAGCCGGGCGCCGTACGGTGAGCGCCGCCTCCGGTGCGCGGGCCGGTCGGTCCGGGCCGCCGGCCGCGCGGGGAGCGAGCCCGCTGCGGACGGCGGTCACGGTCGGTACGCTGGCCGCCAACTTCCTCGCCGTCACCAAGAAGATCCGCAGGGCGAACGGGTCGCCGCACGCCATCGACCACATCGACCTGATCGCGAGCATCACCACCTTCGTCGTCCTCGCCGTCCGGGCGCGGCAGGGACGGGAGTCCGAGGGCGCCTGACCTCCCGTCCACCCACCCGGACCGCAGAACCGTCTGAAGGAGAACCCCTCGTGACCGGTACCGCACCGACCTCTGATCTCACCGGCTGGCGCGCGGCCCCGTTCACGGGAGCCGGGCTCACCCACGACGTGTACGAGAAGGGCGCGGGGCCGGGAGTGGTGCTCGTCCCGGAGATTCCGGGCATGACGCCCGAGGTGCTGGGCCTGGCCGACCACCTGGTCGACCAGGGCTTCGCCGTGGCGATGCCGTCGCTGTTCGGACGGCCCGGCCGTGAGAACTCCACGCCCTACACGCTCTCCACCGTCGCCAAGCTGTGCGTGTCCGCCGAATTCCGGGCCTTCGCCGTCGACGCGCGGCGGCCGGTCGCGGACTACCTCAGGGCGCTGGTACGGGATCTGGCCGCGCGTACCCCCGGGCCCGGCGTCGGCATCGTCGGCATGTGCTTCACCGGCGGGTTCGCGCTGGCCGCCGCGGTGGAGGACGTGGTGCTCGCGCCGGTCGTCGCCCAGCCCGCGGTGCCGTTCCCGGTCAGCGCCAAGCGGCGCGCGGACCCCGGCCTGTCGCAGGGCGAGCTGGACACGGTGGTGAGCCGTACCAAGAACAGCGGACTGTGCGTGCTGGGCATGCGCTTCAGCGGGGACAGCGCGTCCCCGCGGGCCAGGTTCGACACCCTGCGGCGCAGTCTCGGCGACGCCTTCGAGGTGATCGAACTGGACTCCTCGAAGGGCAACGAGGGCGGCTTCCCCAAGGGAGCCCACCCCGTACTGACCGAGGAGATGCGCGAGATCCCCGGACACCCGGCGTACGCCGCGCGGGAGCGGGTCGTGAGCTTCCTGCGGGAGCGGCTGGTGCCCGCGGCGTCCTAGGGCCCGTCCGGCGTCCGTCCGGCGTCCGTCCGGCGGACCGGCCTCGGCGGCCGGGACTCGCGGACCTCCTCGGTGACGGTTGCGTCTCGACCGCCCCACCGATGTCACACCCACGGCCCCCGCTCACCTCTTGGGGGGCAAGGGGCTGTGGGTCGTGCAACGCCGTGCGGCCCGACGCGCGCGGCAAGGAGGAACCGTGAACAAATGGCGTGGTAATCCGTGGGTCATTCTGGCGATCCTGTCCTTCGGATTCTTCATGACCCTGCTCGACCTGACGATCGTGAACATCGCGATCCCCGACATGGTGGACAGCCTCGACGCGTCCCTCGACCAGATCCTGTGGGTCGTCAACGCGTACACCCTCGGCCTCGCCGTCCTGCTGATCACCGCGGGCCGGCTCGGTGACCTCGTCGGCAAGAAGAACCTGTTCATCGCGGGTGTGGCGCTGTTCACCGTGGCGAGTCTCGCCTGCGGACTCGCCCAGTCCCCGACCCAGCTCATCATCTTCCGGGCGATCCAGGGCATCGGCGCGGCACTGCTGCTGCCGCAGACCCTGTCCATGATCGCGGACGTGTTCCCCGACGAGAAGCGCGGTGTCGCGCTCGGCATCTGGGGCACGGTCGCGGGCCTGGCGTCGGTCGCGGGACCGAGCCTGGGCGGCCTGCTGGTCACCAAGCTCAACTGGCGCTGGATCTTCTACGTCAACGTGCCGATCGGTGTGCTGGCGATCATCGCCTCGCTCATGTTCATGCCGTCCGCGGCCCGTACGGTCCGGCACCGCTTCGACATCCCCGGCGTCGTCCTGACCACCGTCGCCCTGTTCCTGCTCGCCTTCGGTCTGATCGAGGGTCAGAAGTACAGTTGGAACGGCGCGATCTGGGGCACGATCGCGGCCGGTGTCGTAGTGCTGGCGATCTTCCTGGTGTACCAGCGCGGCCAGCAGGACAACGAGCCGCTGGTGCCGTTCGTGCTGTTCAAGGACCGCAACTTCTCGGTGGTCAACTTCGTCGGTATCGCCGTCTCGTTCGGCGTCGTCGGCCTGTTGCTGCCGCTGACCATCTACCTTCAGTCGGTGCTCGGCTTCAGCGCGCTGAAGGCCGGTGGCGTGCTGGTGCCGATGGCGGTCGGCTCGATGCTCACCGCCGGGCCCTCCGGCGTGCTGGCCGAGAAGTTCGGCGGCAAGTACATCCTGATGGGCGGTCTGCTCGCGTACATCGGCGGTGTCTTCTGGATCGTGCGGACCGTCGAGGTCGGCCAGAGCTGGACCGGGCTGATCGCGCCGGTCGTGATCGTCGGCGCCGGTATGGGCTGCACCTTCACGCCGATGGCCACCGAGGTCATGCGCAATGTGCCGCCCAGGCTCACCGGCGCCGCGTCCGGCGTCAACAACGCGCTGCGGCAGGTCGGTTCCGTCATGGCGGGCGCCGTCATCGGCGCGGTGCTCCAGAATCAGCTCGCCTCCTCCCTCAAGGACCAGGCGGCGCAGCGCGCGGGCGCCGTACCGGCCGACTACCGGGCCGATTTCCTGAAGAACTTCGACAACGCGGGCAAGCACCTCGAGGTCGGCGGCCAGTCGAGCAGCGCCATGAAATTCCCGTCGAACGTGCCCGCCGACATCGCCCACCGCATCCAGGACACCGCCGCGGCGGTCTTCGGGCACGGCTTCGTCGATGCCATGAAGCCGACCATGTACGTGCCGATGGGCGTGTTGTTCGTCGGTGTGATCGCCTGCCTGATCATCGTCGGGCCGAAGAAGTCGGCCGCGCCGGAGCCGGGGGCGGCCGTTCCCGGGCAGACGGACGGCGCGGGATCTCCCGCGACGGATTCGGCGGCCGATTCCGGAGCCGCCCACCGGTAGGCTCCGGCGGCTCTCCGAGTTGCCCTTGAGGGAGGGGTGAATTGCCCTTTGGGGAGGGGCCGGGGGAGTCCGCACAATAACTCCGGCGGCACTCGCGTCACTTCCGGTACATCATTACCGGGGTTGACACCGGGTGTCGCCGCGTGTCACGCTTTATTGGGCAGCAGGAGTATGCCCAATCGCGGTTCAACGACTCTTCTCGATCGCCGGGCCGACCCATCGGGGTCGGCCCGGCGATTGTTTTGCATGCCCTTTTTCAGATGCCCGCGTGTGCCCTGGGAATTCGGCCACACACCCGTCGTTGATTCTCCGCGCCGTCCGCGCGGAGAGAGAGGGGCGCTCCGTGCCCAGCAAAGCCAAGGAATCCGTCCCGGTGAACAGCGCCTCCAAGACCCAGAACTGCGACGTCCTGATCATCGGCTCGGGCCTCGCGGGTTCGGTGAGCGCGGCGATCCTCGCCCGGCAGGGCAAGAACGTGGTCATGGTGGATGCCGCGACCCATCCGCGGATGGCGATCGGCGAGTCGATGACCCCGCAACTCATCGAGTGGCTGCACATCCTGGCGGTGCGCTTCGACGTACCGGAGATCAAGCACCTGCTGGACGTCAAGGCCGTCACCAAGAACATCGGCCCGACCCACGGCAAGAAGCAGAGCTTCGGTTTCATCAAGCACGAGAAGGGCCAGGAGCCCGACCCGCGCGACGCCACGATGTTCGTCATTCCCAAGGCGCTCACCGAGGCCGGTCACCTGTTCCGGCAGGACACCGACATGTACTTCTTCAACGTGGCGGCCAAGTACGGCGCCACGACGCGGCAGAACTGGCGGGTCGCCGACCTGGACTTCGACGACTTCGGAGTGACGGTCACGGGGCAGAACGGCGAGGTCTTCAGGGCCCGTTACCTGATCGACGCGAGCGGCTTCCGCTCCCTGCTGGCCGAGAAGTTCGACCTGCGCGAGAAGCCCGCGCGCTTCAAGCACCACTCGCGGTCGATGTTCACCCACTACATCGGCATCAAGCCGTTCGACGAGGTCAGCCACCACCCGGAGAGCCTGCGCCCGCCGGCCAGCGCGCCCTGGCACGGCGGCACGCTGCACCACATGATCGAGCGCGGCTGGTTCTGGATCATCCCGTTCAACAACCACAAGGACTCCAAGAACCCGATCACCAGCATCGGGCTCACCATGGACGAGCGGACGTATCCCAAGCCGAAGGACCGCACCCCCGAGGAGGAGTTCCAGGGCTTCCTCGACCAGTACCCGGCGGTGAAACGGCAGTTCGAGGGCGCCACGCGGGTCCGCGAGTGGGTCTCCACCGACCGGCTCCAGTACAGCTCGAGCAAGTCGATCGGCTACCGCTGGTGCCTGATGTCGCACGCGGCCGGCTTCCTCGACCCGCTGTTCTCGCGCGGTCTGTCCAACACCTTCGAGGTCGTCTACGCCCTGTGCTCCCGGCTGCTGCCCGCCCTGGACGACGACGACTTCGCCAACGAGCGTTTCCAGTACGTCGAGGACGTCGAGCGCGGCCTGCTGCACTTCAACGACGAGCTGGTGAACAGCTCGTACATCTCCTTCAGCCACTTCCCGCTGTGGAACGCGGTGTTCCGCGTCTGGGGCTCCTATCTCACCCCCGGCGCACTGCGGTTGATCCGGGCGCGGGCGCGGTATGAGGAGAGCGGCGACGTGAAATGGCTGGACGATTTGGAGAAGACCCCCAATCCGGGTCTTTGGTGGCCGAACAGCCCGGATTTCAAGCAAACCGTCGAAATCATGGCGGAGTCCTGCGAGAAGTACGAGGCCGGTGATATCGACGGCGACGCGGCGGCCAAAATGATCATGGACAGTCTCCGTGCTTCGGATGAACTCAACCCCGTTTTCGGATGGGAGGACCCAGAAATCAAATTCGTGTACCCGACCACCGCGATGATGGCTAAGTTCATGTACTGGGCCAACTTCAAGGCTCCGGGCGAGATGCGCGAACTGGGTCGCGACATGGTAAGCGGAATTGTGCGGTCCGGTCTGCGTGGGCAGAAGTTCGTCTGACCCCGCCCGGCAATTTCCATCTGACCGAAAGTGGAACAGCACCATGATCAGTCGCAGAAAAGTCCTCGGTGCGGGCGCGACCGCGGTGGCTCTGTCAGGACTTGGGGCCACCGCCGGTTTCGCCGGCAGCGGGGCACCCTGGAGTCAGTTGCGCGCGCACCTCCAGGGCCGGCTCGTCCTGCCGACCGACTCCGGTTACACGACGGCGAAACAACTCGACCTGCAACAGTTCGACGTGATCAACCCGCAGGCCGTCGCCTACTGCGTCAGCGCCGCCGATGTGGCGCTGACCCTGAAATTCGCGCAGGACAACTGCGTACCCTTCGCCGTGCGCAGCGGAGGGCACAGCGGCGGCGGGTACTCCACCAGCACCGGCCTGGTGATCGACGTCTCCGGGCTCAACTCCATATCCGTCGGCCAGAACACGGTGACCGTCGGCACCGGCGTCCAGGGCGTCGACGCCATCGACGCGCTCGCGCCGCACGGCAAGGCCATCATCGGCGGCTACTGCCCCACGGTCGCCGTCGGCGGCTTCTACCAGGGCGGCGGCCTGGGCGTGCTCACCCGCTCCTACGGCGTCGGCTCCGACCGGATCGCCTCGGCGAAGGTGGTGCTCGCGAGCGGCGACGTCGTCACCGCCTCACCCACCCGGAACCGGGATCTCTACTGGGGCATACGCGGCGGTGGCGGCGGCAACTTCGGCGTCGTCACCTCGTACGACATCACCACCGTCAACGTCTCGCAGCTCGCCGTGGTCAATCTGAACTGGACCTTCGACAAGGCCGCCGACGTCCTGGACGGGTACGCGCGCTGGTCCGTCAACGCGCCGCGCACGCTCAGCGGCGGCGCCTTCCTCCAGCTCTTCGACGCCTCGCCGGGCGCGCCGGTCAACGTCATGGTCTTCGTCGCCTCCACCGGAACGACGGCCGAACTCACCAGCGAGGTCGCCCGGCTGGTGGCGCTGACCGGGGCACCGGCCAGCCAGACGCCCGCGAGCGTCGTGCCGTACCAGCCGCTCATGATGGGCTTCTTCCGGTGCGCGGCCGATGTGACCGCCTGCCACCGGGCCGACACCACGCCCGGCGGCACGCTTCCCCGGTCGGCGTTCGGCCTCCAGCGCAGCCGGTTCTTCAGCCGGCTGCCGTCGCGCAGCGTGTGGGACAACGCGGCGGCGCTCTTCGAGACCCTGCGGGTGCCCGGCCAGGCGCACCTCATGGAAGTGCTCCCGCTGGGCGGGGCGGTGAAGGATCTACGCCGTACCGACACCGCGTTCGTCCACCGCGACGCGCTGTTCACGGTGAACTTCCTCGTCGACATCGGGTCCCCGGACGCCGCCGACTCCGCGGGCAGGGCGGCGGGTCAGGCGTTCGTCGACAACGGCTTCCGCGTCATCGACCGGCAGTCCTCCGGCGAGACCTACCAGAACTTCATCGACCCGGAACTGCCCGACTGGCGGCAGGCGTACTACGCCGAGAACTACCCGCGGCTGTCGGCCGTGAAGCACCGCTACGACCCGCACGGCGCCTTCAGGTTCGCCCAGAGCATCCGCTAGGGGCCCAGGGCCTGCTCTGACGGCGACACAGCGACATCCCTCTCACGACAGCGGGGTGGCCACGGACATCCGTGCCACCCCGCTGTCGTGCGTCCGGAGGCCGCCCGGACGCGTACCGCCCCGGCCCGTACCGCCCCGGCCCGCACCTCCCCGCCGCTCCCGTCCCCGGAGGACTGCGATGAGAAGCATCGCGCTGCACAGCCTCGCGCCCCACAACGACCTGCAAGTCGCCACGATGCTGGCGGGTATCGCCTTCGTCCTGCTGGTCGGAGTGCTGCTCGGCACTCTCGCCAAGCGGGTCCGCCAGCCCGCGGTGATCGGCGAGATCCTCGCCGGTATCGCGCTCGGCCCCAGCCTGCTCGGGCTGCTGCCCGGCGACCTGTCGCACAAGCTGTTCCCCGCCGACGTACGGCCGCTGCTGTCCGCGGTCTCCAACGTGGGCCTGATGCTCTTCATGTTCATGGTGGGCTGGGAGTTCGAGAAGCGGATGCTGCGTCCGCACCGCGGTCTCGCCGCGTCGGTCTCGCTCTCCTCGGTCGCCTGCGCCTTCGGACTCGGCGTCGCGGTGGCCGCGCTGCTCTACCCGCACCACAACACGGTGGCCGGGCACCACATCTCCTTCGTCACCTTCTCCACGTTCATGGGCGCGGCCATGTCGGTGACGGCCTTCCCCGTACTCGCCCGGATCCTCACCGACAACCGGCTCACCCACACGCGGGTCGGCACCCTCGCCCTGGCCAGCGCCGCCGTGGACGACATCCTCGCCTGGTGCATGCTGGCGTACGTCTCCGCGCTGGTCACCTCCAGCGGCGCCGGTGACCTCTTCCAGGTGCTCGGCCTGAGCGCGGCCTACGTGCTCGGCATGTTCGTCCTCGTGCGGCCCGCGCTGGCCGCGGTGGTCAGGTTCTTCAGCGAACGCCAGCAGTGGCGGGCCCTGTTGGTGGTCATGGCGGCCGGTACCTTCCTGTCGTCCTACCTGACGACCTGGATCGGCATCCACGGCATCTTCGGCGCCTTCCTCTTCGGCTTCATCATGCCGCGCGAGCCCGCGCTCCAGCTCGCCGAGCACCTGCGCAAGCCGCTCGACCACGTCAGCCTGATCCTGCTGCCGGTGTTCTTCATCGTCACCGGCCTCGGCGTCGACATCAACGGCCTGCACGCCCGGCAGTACCTGGAGCTGGCCGCGATCCTGGTCGTCGCCTGCGCGGGCAAGCTGCTCGGCGCGATGGTGCCCGCCCGGCTGTTCGGCCTGTCCTGGCGGGAGTCCAGGGCGCTCGGCCTGCTGATGAACACCCGAGGACTGACCGAGCTGATCATCCTCAACACCGCCGTCCAACTCGGCGTCCTGGACAGCCAGATGTTCACCATGATGGTGATCATGGCGCTGGTCACGACCGCGCTGGCCGGTCCGCTGCTGCCCAAGAGCAGCGAGCTGATGGCCACCTCGACGGTGGACGTCGAGGTCGGCGAGGCGGAGCCGGCGGGTAAGGCCGAGGCGGGGGCCGGTTCCGGGGCCGGTTCAGGGGCCGGTTCCGGGGCCGTGGCGGCGGGCGGGAAGGGGCGCTCGTGAGCACGCCCTCCGACCAGGTGCTGCACCAGCCGGAGCCGGTGGAGGGCAGGCTGCTGCGCAATGTGTGCGGCCTGTTCGTCACCGGCGTCACCGTCATCACCAGCGGCGCTGAAGGGCGTTCGGAGGGAACGACGGTCAACTCGTTCACCTCCGTCTCGCTCGACCCGCCGCTCGTGCTGTTCTGCCTGCACAAGGAGTCGCGGCTGCGCGCGGTCATCGACGAGGCCGGCTCCTTCGTGGTGAATTTCCTGTCGGGACCGCAGGAGCCGCTGGCCCGCGCCTTCGCGGGCAAGGGCACCTCGGCCGTCAAGGACGTGCCCCACCACCACTCGGCCGAGGGCATGCCGGTGCTCAGCGAGGCACTGGCCTTCCTGGCCTGCCGCCTGGACAAGGAGTTCGACGGCGGCGACCACACCATCTTCGTCGGCCGCGTCGTCGAACTCGGCGTGCCCCGCGAGTACCAGGAACCGCTCATCTTCTTCCGCGGCTCGCTGGGCGCGCTGGAGGAGGAGCCGCGGGGAGCGCACCCGATCTTCGACGGCTGAGCGGGCCCGCGCGTCAGCCATCCACGTCACGTCACGCACCGCCCATGACGACGAGAGGACACACCATGGCGTTCGCATTCGAGGCCGTCGACCCGAAGGTCTCCTTCGAGACCCAGCTCCAGCAGGAGGACTCGGGCACCGTCGTACTCATCAACACCCTTGTCGTGCCCGAGGGGCAGATGGACAAGACCCTGGAGAGCTGGGCGCTCGACGCCGCCTACATGAAGTCCTGTGACGGCTGCATCTCCACCCAGCTCCACCGCGGCACCGCGGGCAGCGACACCCTGGTCAACATCGCGGTCTGGGAGTCGACCTCCTCGCTGCTGGCGGCCTTCATGTCGGCCGAGTTCCAGGAGAAGGCCGGCGCCTACCCCGACGGTCTGCTCGCGCGGCCGTTCATCGCGGAGAAGGTCGCCGTCCAGGGGATCTGCGTGGCGTAGGGCTCGCCCGACCCGGCCACCGCGCATCAGTGAGGAGTTCTTCGATGAGTGCGATCAGCGTCGCCGCGGAAACCGTCGATCCCCTTCCGCAGCACACACTGCTGGTGTTCCTGCTCCAGATCGGCGCCCTGCTCGTCCTGGCCCTCGTGCTGGGACGGCTGGCGAGCAGGCTCGGCATGCCGACCGTTGTCGGAGAACTGGCCTCGGGCGTCCTGCTCGGGCCCTCGCTCCTGCTGCACGCGGCGCCGGGCCTGTCCGGCTGGCTCTTCCCACGCGACCCCACCCAGATGCACCTGCTGGACGCCGTCGGCCAGCTCGGCGTGCTGCTGCTCGTCGGCTTCACCGGCATGCACCTGGACCTGAAGGTGGTCCGCAGACAGGGCGGCAAGGCGGCGGGCGTCAGCGCCGCCGCCCTGCTGCTGCCCCTGGCGCTCGGCGTGTGGCTCGGTTACGCGCTGCCGGGCGAACTGCGGCCGGGCGACGCCGATCCGGCGGTCTTCGCCTGGTTCGTCGGCGTCGCCATGTGCGTCAGCTCGATCCCGGTGATCGGCCGGGTGCTGGTCGACATGAAGCTGATCCACCGCAATGTCGGCCAGATGATCCTGGTCGTCGGCACCGTCGACGACGCCGTCGGCTGGCTGCTGGTCTCCGTCGTCACCGCGATGGCCACCACCGGAGTCGGCGGGAGCGAGATCGCCACCCCGCTGTGGCACCTCGCCGTCGTCATCGTCGTCCTGCTGACCGGCGGCCGGTGGCTGGTCGGCTGGGTCCTGCGCCGGGCCGAGCGCTCCGGTTCGCGCGGCGTGACCATCTCCGCCACCGTCATCCTGCTCGTACTGGCGGGCGCGGGCGCCCAGGCGCTCGGTTTCGAGGCGGTGTTCGGCGCCTTCCTGTGCGGCATCCTGATCGGCTCGCGCGGTACGGACGCGCAGGCACGGCAGTTGGAACCGCTGAACGCCACGGTGCTGTCCTTCCTGTCCCCGCTGTTCTTCGCGCTCGCCGGGCTGCGGATCGACCTGACGTCGCTGACGCGCCCGAAGATCGCGCTGTGGGGACTGGCCGCGCTGGCGGTCGCCGTCGCCGGGAAATTCCTCGGCGCCTTCATCGGCAGCGCCTTCAGCCGGCTCACCCGCTGGGAGGCCCTGGCGCTCGGCGCCGGGATCAACGCGCGCGGGGTGATCCAGGTGGTCATCGCCGTGGTCGGCGTCCGGCTCGGCCTGCTGACCACCGCGATGTACAGCATCATCGTGCTGATCGCGATCCTCACCCCGCTGATGGCGCCGCCGATCCTGCGGGTCGCGATGAAGCGGATCGAGAGCACGGCGGACGAGGAACTGCGCGAGCAGCGGGTACTGGCCCTGCAAGGAGTTCCGGAGGGGCTGTCAGAACCCGAGGCGTCTGATCCGGCGGCCGATGCCACCGTCACCCGAGAACGCGGCGTCCCGGTCCACCCCACGTGACATGCCCCACGTGGGCGGGACCGGGACAGCCGCTGGTGTCAACTCGCCTGCGGACCGGCCTCGTCGGTGTCGATGTCGGTATCGGTGTCGCCGTCGCCCGGCTCGATCGCCTTCGTCGTCTCCGCGGCCTCGATCTGCCCCGACCCGGCGTTTGCGTCGCTGTCGTCCAGGCCGTCCAGGCCGTCCAGCCGTACCCGGGAGAGCTTGTCCGGGTTGGTGACCAGATAGATGTCGGTGACCTGGTCGTTGCTCGGGTTGAGGTCCATGACCATGACCGCGTAGGGGGAGTCGCCGGAGAAGACCACGGCGGACGGGTCGCCGTTGACGTGCCGGTAGCGGATGTCGAGGGCTTCCGGCAGCCGGCTGGTGGCGTAACCGTTCAGCAGCCGGGCGACCTTGTCGCGGCCGGTGACCGGGCGCAGCGCGGAGCGGACCTTGCCGCCGCCGTCGGTCCACATCGTCACGTCCGGCGCGAGCAGGCTCATCAGGTCGGCGATGTCACCGCCGAGCGCGGCGGCCACGAAGCGCTCGGTGACCTGCTGCTGGAGGTGCGGGTCGGCCTGGTACCGGGGCCGCCTGGCCTGGACGTGTTCGCGGGCCCGGTGGGCGAGCTGCCGAATCGCGGACGGGCTGCGGCCGAGAATTTCGGAGATCTCCGTATGCGCGTAACCGAACACCTCGTGCAACACGAACACCGCGCGTTCCAGCGGCGTCAGCGTCTCCAGAATGACCAACAGTGCCATGGACACGGATTCGTTGCGCAGCGCGGATTCCTCGGCGTCCGTCGCCCGCGCCGCCTGCGGGGCGTCGCGTGCTTCCGGAATCTGCGTGATCAGCGGCTCGGGCAGCCAGGGCCCGATGTACGTCTCGCGGCGGCGGCTGATCGTCGCCTGCCGGGCGAGCGCCTGGTTGACCGCGATGCGCACCAGGTACGCGCGCGGGTTGTCGATCTCCTCGGCGTGCGGCTGGCGGACTCTGCGCGCCCAGGCCAGCCAGGTCTCCTGAAGGACGTCCTCGGTGTCCGAGACGCTGCCGAGCAGGTTGTAGACCACCGAGAACAGTAACTCCCGATGACCCACGAACACCCGTGTGGCGGTGTCGTCGGGCAGCTCCGCCGGGTTGTCGGACATGGTGGGCCTCCCAGTGTGACGCGCGCTCCTGTCACCTGAGATGAATGACCCCTGCCCGAGTGTGACATCGGCCGGGAATGATGTTGCGCTATTACGGACCGCTGTCGTTTTTCTTCTCTCTTTTCTCCGTTCTTTTTCCCCGTGCGAGTCCCTCAAAGAAGGAGCACAGTCATGTCCGTTAAGCGGCGGCTGGCGCGCGTGAACAAGTATTTCGGCAATCGGATCGTCGGCCGGATCCTCCCCGCCATGCCGGGGTTCGGCGCGGTCTACCACAAGGGGCGCAAGTCCGGCCGGGAGTACCGCACGCCGGTCAAGGTCTTCAAGAAGAACGGCCACTTCATCCTGTCCCTCCCGTACGGCGCGGAGTCCGACTGGGTCAAGAACGTGGTGGCCGCGGGCGGTTGCGAGATCAAGACCCGCGGCAAGCGCGTCCCGGTGGTCGCGCCGCAGGTGTACATCGACGACAACCCCGACATCCCCGCCGTCCTGCGCTGGGCGCTCCAGCGGCTGCGTATCGACGAGTTCATCTCGCTGAAGATCGTCGAGACCACGGCGGAGACCACGGTTACGGCCGGGCGCGTCTGAGCACGATCGGTGAAGACGGGTGAGAAGGAGTGATCGCGGATGCCCGCACCGAATTGGCGCGCATTCGGCCGGGCCGCCGCCCGGTTCTGCGGGGACCGGCTGCTGCGCGCCCTGATCTCGCTGGGCTCGACGACCGTCGGCGTCTCGTCGTCCGAGTGGTGGCGCGGGCGCGGCGAGCACTGGTGGGAGGGCGCGGCGCCCACCGATGGCTCAGGCCCGCGCGCGGTCGCCGCGGCGGCCAGGCGGGAGCCCGGCGGCCTGGACGATCCCGGCGTGCTGCGCAAGCTGCGGGCGCTGCGCGGCAGCCAGGACCTGCCGGGTCCCGGCGACCCGTACGACGGCTGTCTGGACGCGGCGCCGCGCTGGCATCCGGAGCGCCGCGCGGCCGGCGGCAGTTGAGGTGAGGTGATGACGACCGGCGGCCGGTGAGGTGAGGGTAAGGGTGAGGACGACCGGCGGCGGCCGTCAGCCCGTCAGCGGTCGGCGAGTTCGTCGGTCGCCTCACGTCCCGCCCGCGCCGCGCGGGACAGGAAGTCGGCGATCAGCACCAGTTCGGCGTCGTCGTAGTCCGCGCAGATCACGTCCATCGACTTGTTGAGCCCGGCGAACATCTCGGCCGTCTCGGTCTCGCGCTCCTTGATGACCTGGACGAGGACCGCCCGCCGGTCGCTGGGGTTGGGCGTACGGATCACCCAGCCGCCGCGCTCCAGCCGGTCGAGCACGCCGGTCAGCGTGGCCGGGTGCAGCCCCGCGTGCTTCGACAGCGCGGTCGGTCCGATCGGCCCGAAGCGGCTGACCAGGTCCAGGCACTCCAAGTCGGCGTCGCGCAGGCCGAGATGAGTGCCGACCCGATGGTTCAGCAACGCCATTTGGACGGAGAGATCGCGCAGCGCGTCCTTGATCCTCGTGTTCAGTCGCCTCCGCCGCCGTATTGTCGACGCGGCTCCGGGCAGTGTGGAATCCATACGCAACGTTCCTCGCATCGATAGCACGCGGAGATATGAAACTACCCCAACACCCGATTCGGGCCGCTGGTCGACCGCTGGAGCCTTCGGCCCCGGTCGGGCGGCGAATATCGGCGGGGTTCAGGCGGACACCCTCTCACAGGTCCTTTACAAACTCGTAGGGCTCTCCCCGAATCCTCCGCACCTCGCGTGGTGCCCGTTGCCGGTAGCAGGCGTGTGCCTCCCGACAACCGTGGGCTCGTGCCCCAATGTGGCCGGATCGAGCCCCCTGTCGCTCGTCACCCTCCGTACTCATATCGCCCGCCAATACCACCGGTCCCGCCCGTATCGCGCGCGGAGCGCCCTCTCAACACCCCTTCTGTACAGGCAAGTTGCTAGGTGCATAAGGCAACTGAGCGGGAGATGGGTGGTTTTGTCGGACATTGGACAACCTCCACAGGCCACTCACAACTTCTCACTATCTGTTGTTCATTTTCTCCTCAGATGAACAGTGTCATTCGGCCATTGACGCCCCGTTCACTCCTGGCAACGCGACGCCGTTCGGCGCGCGGGAGCGCTGGGGGGAGAACGACACGTGACATCCACACAAGTGGTGTCCCGCACGCCCGAGTCGGTCGGGGGCGACGACGCCCCCCGGCGGCTGCGGGCGGCCAAGGGGATCGGGGACCGGATATTCCGCGGGCAGCTCACGGCCGCCGGTGTCGCCGTACTGGCGATCATGGCGGCGGTCGGCCTGTTCCTGCTGCTACGGGCGAGCCAGGCGCTGCGGGTACGCGGTTTCGCGTTCCTGACCACCGCGCAGTGGCAGCCCGACGTCCACAACTTCGGCATCGCCGCCGTCCTGACCGGGACCGTGCTGATCGCCGCCGTGGCCGTCTGCTTCGCGCTGCCGCTCGCGGTCGGCACCGCGCTGTTCATCTCGGAGATCGCACCGCGCCGACTGCGCCGCACCCTAGTCGCGATGGTCGACCTGATGGCCGCCGTGCCGTCCGTCGTCTACGGCCTGTGGGGCCTGTTCTTCTTCCAGGGTCATGTGATCGGCCTGTCCCGCTGGCTGTCCACCTGGTTCCACCAGGTGCCCTTCCTGCGCGTGGACGGCGTCGAGCCGGGCGAACCCCTCTCCTCCGCCAGCGTGTACACCGCCTCCACCTTCATCGCCGGAATCGTCGTCGCGATGATGGTGGCCCCCATCATGTGCTCGGTCATGCGCGAGGTCTTCGCGCAGGCCCCGGCCGGTGAGCGGGAGGGCGCCTACGCGCTCGGCTCCACCCGCTGGGGCATGATCCGCTCGGTGGTGCTGCCGTACGGCCTGGGCGGCGTGATCGGCGGCACGATGCTGGGGCTCGGCCGGGCGCTGGGCGAGACCATCGCGGTCTACCTGATCATCTCCCCGGTCTTCCAGATCCAGCCCCACATCCTCCAGACCGGCTCGAACTCCGTCTCCTCACTGATCGCCCTGCACTACGGCGACTCCTCGGACTTCGGCATGTCGGCGCTGATGGCCGCGGGCCTGGCACTCTTCCTGCTCACCCTGGTCGTCAACTTCACCGCGTCCACGATCGTCGCGCGGTCCCGCTCCGGCTCGCTGAGCGAGGGCTGACGACATGACGGATCTCCTGGCCGCGCCCGCCGCTGCCGCCGCCGCCGCAACTGCCGCCGCCGACGCGCCCGCCACCGCCACCACCGTCGTCGTACGGCAGCCGGCCGACGTCCCGGACGCCGCGCAGCGGCGGCGCGCCCTGGGCGGCGTCGCCCGCGGAGCGGTCCTCAACGTCCTCGGCGCCGCCGCCACCGGCGTGTGCACCGCCCTCCTCCTCTTCGGCCGACTGGCCCCGCTCTCCGGCCCGCTGGGCTTCGCGGCCGTCACCTACCTGGTCTTCCTCGCCGCGTACGCCCTGCTGTGCTCGCTGGAGCACGACGGCCCCGCGGTCCGCGACCGGCTGATGACCGTCGTGCTCTGGTCCGCCGCGGGACTGCTGTTCTCGGCCCTGGTCCTCGTCGTCGGCTTCACGCTGTGGCGGGGGCGCGAGGCGCTGCCGCACGGCAACTTCTTCACGCAGGACATGCAGCTCGCGGGCCCGCTCGACCCGATCACGGTCGGCGGCATCACCCACGCGATGCTCGGCAGCCTGATCATGATCGCCATCGCCCTGGCCGTCACCATCCCGCTGGGCATCGCCTGCGCGGTCTACCTCAACCAGACCCGCGGCCGGTTCGCGCGCTTCGTGCGGACCATCGTCGAGGCGATGACCGCCCTGCCCTCCATCGTGGCCGGTCTGTTCATCTACGCCACCTGGATCCTGATCCTGCACTTCCCCAAGTCCGGTCTCGCAGCCGGACTCGCGATCAGCGTGATGATGCTGCCGATCATCATCCGGGCCTCGGACGTCGTCCTGCGCCTGGTCCCCGGCAATCTCACCGAGGCCGCGGAAGCGCTCGGCGCCCCCCGCTGGCGCACCGTCTGGCATGTGGTGCTGCCCACCGCGCGCTCCGGGCTCGCCACCGCCGTCATCCTCGGCACCGCGCGCGGCATCGGCGAGACCTCGCCCGTCCTGCTCACCGCCGGATACGCCACCGCGGTCAACGCCGACCCCGCCAACGGCCCGATGCTGTCGCTGCCACTGGCCGTGTTCACCTTCGTCAAATCCCCGGAACCCGCCATGGTGGCCCGCGGATTCGGCGCGGCGGCCGTGCTGATGCTGCTGGTCCTGGTGCTCTTCACCATCGCCCGGCTGATCGGCGGGCGCGGTCCAGGACAGCTCTCCAAGCGCCAGGGCCGCCGCGCCGCCCGCGCCTCCCGCCGTGACGTCGAGCGCTTCGACGACCTGCGCGCCCCCCGCCCCTCGCTGTTCGCCTCCCTCCCCACGCCGCCCGCTCCCGCCGCAGCCCCGGCCGGATCCCCGCTTCCCGGAGAGAACTCCTGATGCCCCGCCGCAGCAAAAGCCTCTCAGCCCCGGCCGCCCTGCTCATGGCCCTGCTCGCCCTGCTGGTCACCTCGGTGTTCGGCCCCGGCGTCCAGCGCGCCGCCGCGGCCGACAACTACGTCCCGCTGTCCGGCGCCGGATCGACCTGGGCGTTCAACGCCGTCGACCAGTGGCGGCGCAACGTCAAGCAGTACGGCATGGAGATCCAGTACGCGCAGACCGGCTCCTCCGACGGCCGGCACCAGTTCCTCAACGGGACGGTGGACTTCGCGGTCTCCGACATCCCCTTCCAGACCAACCCCACCGACGGCTCCGCGCCCGAGCACCCGACCAACGGCAGTTACGCGTACATGCCGATCGTGGCCGGCGGCACCGTGTTCATGTACAACCTCAAGGTCAACGGGAAGCGGCTGACCAATCTGCGGCTGTCCGGCGAGAACGTCACCAAGATCTTCACGGGCGCGGTCACCAACTGGTCAGACCCGGCCATCGCCGCCGACAACCCCGGCCTGCGACTGCCCGCCAAGAAGATCGTGCCGGTGGTCCGTTCCGACGGCTCGGGCTCCAGCGCCCAGTTCACGCTGTGGATGGCCAAGCAGCACACCGCGCTGTGGAACACCTACTGCGCCAAGGTGGGCAGGGCGGGCGCCTGCGGCTCGACGTCCTACTACCCGCCGGTGCCCGGCATGATCTCCCAGGCGGGCGACCTCGGCGTGGCGGGCTACGTCGCACAGGACTACGGCGACGGCGCGATCGGCTACGTCAACTACTCCTACGCCAAGAACGCGCACTTCCCCGTCGCGAAGGTGCTCAACCACGCGGGCTACTACACCGAGCCGACACCCGCCAACGTCGCGGTGTCCCTGGTCAAGGCGCGGATCAACACCGAGAAGAACTCGCCCGACTACCTCACCCAGGACCTCAGCGGCGTCTACACCGACACCGACAAGCGCAACTATCCGCTGTCCAGCTACTCGTACATGATCCTGCCGCTCAAGGTGCAGGGGCAGTTCACGCAGGCCAAGGGCACCACGCTGGCGGCCTTCTCGTACTACTTCATGTGCCAGGGCCAGCAGTACGCGCCCAAACTCGGCTACTCGCCGCTGCCGATCAACCTGGTGCGGGCGGGTTTCGACCAGATCCGCCGCATCCCGGGCGCGCAGACCCAGACCATCAACGTCAAGGGCTGCCACAACCCGACCTTCAGCACCGACGGCACCAACACCCTCGCCACGTCGGCGCCCTTCCCGCAGGACTGCGACAAGCAGGGCGCCGCGCCCTGCACCACCGGCAGCGGCGGCGCGTCCACCGGCGGCTCCGGCGGCGCTGGCGGCTCGTCAGGCGGCGGTTCCAACAGCGGTGGTACGAGCGGCGGTTCGGGGAACGGCGCCGGGGGATCGGGTAACGGCGGTACGGGGAAGGCCGGTTCGGGCGGCGGCTCCGGCGGTACGGGGAACGGCGGCAGCGGCGGCTCCGGCAGCGGGGGCGGCGGCAACGGCTCGGGCGCCGTCGACCCGGACACCGGCCTGCCCGTCGACGCGTCCAACGGCGGCTCCTCGGGCGGCGGTTCATCCGGCGACGGCTCCGGCGACGGCTCCGGCGACGGCGGTGCGAACGGCGGCGGCAACGGCCATCAGGTGGTCCTCGCGCAGCCGGTCGCCGTCGGCGGCCACAGCGGCTGGGGCGGCACCCAGACCCTGATGCTCCTCGCGGCGCTGCTCGTCGTCGGCCTGGTCCTGGCACCGGCCGCGACCTCCCGCGCCCTGAGCCGCCGCACGGCCCAGGCCGGCCGCACCGCTTCGACCGACCGCAAGGAGGACACGCCGTGACGACCCCGCGACAGTCCCTCGGCCGCCGGCTCGTCCGGCGCCTGCTCACCGGCGCCCTGCTCGGCGCCGTCCTCGGCGCGGCGGCGGCCCAGGCGGCCCCCGCCCTGCTGACCGATCTGCGGCCGGTCGCCGCGCAGTCGGCCCCGTCGTCCGCCGTGACCGTCTCCGGCCGCGGCGAATTCGCCGACATGCGCTTCAGCGTCAGCCAGACCCGCGACCTCGCCAACCAGGCGATCAGCGTGTCCTGGACCGGCGGGGTGCCCACCACCTTCGCCGGAACCCAGTTCAACACCGACTTCGTCCAGATCATGCAGTGCTGGGGCGAGGACGACGGCGCCGTCCCCGGCAACCCCGGACCGCCGCGCACCCAGTGCCAGTTCGGCGCGTCGCCCACCACCGGCCGTAACACCTGGCCCGGCAACCAGGCGGACGACACCCGGCAGGTCTCGTACAGCGCTGACCCCGGCAGCTACGGCGAGGACGACAAGTACGGCGCGGGCCGCCCGTTCGGCCGCGGCGAGGTGCCGTTCAAGTCCATCGACGGCACCGTCGTCACCAGCGACACCCAGAACAACCGGTTCTACAGCTACAACACCACCAACGAGATCGACTTCGGCCGCACCGGGGCCGACGGCACCGGGCAGGAGTACGTCGAGGCGCAGACCAAGGAGGAGGCGCCGCACCTGGGCTGCGGCGCCCCGGTCAAACACCCCGACGGCAGCGTCACCGGCCGCTCCTGCTGGCTGGTGATCGTCCCGCAGGGCCACCTGGACCTGGACGGCAAGCCCTACCAGGACCGCACCCAGGTCAACGCGGGCTCCCCGGTGTCCTCCACGAACTGGCGCAACCGCATCGCGGTCCGGCTCGACTTCCAGCCGGTCGGCGCGACCTGCGCGATGGGCGCGCGAGAAGTCGACACCACCGGCAGCGAGTTGGTCTCCGACGCGATGGGAAGCTGGCAGGCCAGGCTCTGCGGCACCGGCACGGTCTTCGGCTACACCACGGTCGGCGACTCCGAGGCGCGCGGCCAGCTCACCGACTCCGGCGACAGCCTGGTCTTCACCACCCTGCCGGTCAGCGGCGAGACCAAACCCGCCGACACCATCACCTACGCGCCGGTCGCGCTGTCCGCCGCCGTGATCGGCTTCAGCATCGAGCGCCAGCCCCGCTCCGACGCGCCCGCCGACGTCAGGAAACGCGCGGGCACCCGGGTCGGCTCCCTGGACCTCACCCCGCGGCTGGTCGCCAAGCTGCTCACCGAGTCGTACCGCAACTCGCCCTGGGGCGCGGTCCGTACGGCCTACGACGACGGCGGACCCCGGCTGACCGCTGCCAAGGGCTACGACTGGGCGCTGCACAATCCGTCAGGACTGCTCACCGACCCCGAATTCCTCGCGTACAACAAGGAGTTCGCGGACCTGTCGGTCGCCTCCAACCCGAGCACCGACACCGACCTGATCACCGCTTTCGGCCACAGCGACCTGGCCAGGCAGGTGTGGACCTGGGTGCTCGCCGACCGGCAGGCCCGGCAGTTCCTCGCGGGAGTGCCGGACGACTGGGGCATGCGCGTCAACCCCTTCTTCAGCTCCAACGGCGACCTCAACCCCACCGGTTACGCCTTCTCCGCCGACCGCGACGACTTCCCCAAGAACGACAGCTGGGAGACCGTCCCGCCCGGCAGCGGCGCCCCGGACAGCCAGAAGCAGAAGATGACGGACTTCCACCCGTACGTGGACGACCTCTACACCGGCGCGCTGCGCACCCGCCGCGGCGACCAGCTCTGGAAGTCCAACTGGGACCCGCTGGCCACCCCGCCGGTGTGGAAGACGCCGGGCCCGCAGGTCGCCGGGCAGCGCTTCATGCTGACCATCACCGACGCGGCCTCCGCCGCCCGCTTCGGCCTCCAGACCGCCCGGCTCCGCAACCCCGCGGGCGAGTTCACCGCACCGACCAGGGCCGCCCTGGTGGCCGCCGCCGACACGGCGAAGGCCGCCGACGGCGTGCGCCGGATCGACCCGACCGCGAACGCCAGGGGCGTCTACCCGCTGAGCATGCTGGTCTACGGCGCCGCCCGCCCGGCGGAGCTGGCGCCCACCGCCCGCAAGCAGTACGCGGACCTGCTGCGGTACGCCTCGGGCGGCGGCCAGGTGCCCGGCACCGCACCCGGCATGCTGCCGGTCGGCTACGCGCCGCTGCCGTCCGCGCTGCGGGCCGAGGCGGCCAAGGCGGCGACCGCGCTGGAGACCTGGAAGCCGGCCCCCGGCAGCGATGGGACCGGCACCCCCGGCTCGGGCTCGGCCGGCTCCGACGGCGGTACGGGCGGGGTCGGCGGCACGGACGGCGGCACCGGCTCGGGCGGTTCCGGCGGCTCCGACGGCGGTACGGACGGCGGTTCCGGCAGCGGCTCCGACGGCGGTTCCGACGGGCACACCGGCCCCGGCGGCAAGCCCGGCGCCTCGCCCAGCCCCACCGGGGTGACCGCCTCCCCGGCGATCGTGCCGGTGGCGGGTGGCATCACACCCTCCGACCCGGGTTCGATGCTGCGCTTCGCGGTGCCGGTCGGCGCGGCCCTCGGCCTGCTCGCGGCCCTGGCGGTGCCCTTCGCCGCCGGTACCCGGCTGCCGCTGCGGCTGAGCCTGCCCGGCGGACGCTCCCTCACCCTCGCGCGGCCGGCCGTCCCCGCCCGGCTGCGCGGCCTACGCCTGCCCGGCTGGCGGCCGGGCGGCTGAACCGGCCCGCGCGCCGGGCCACCCACCAGACACGTCGTTCGCCCCGAGTCTCAGTCGGGGCGAACGACGGGCTCCACCCTGCCAGACCGGCCATCCGGCTCCGGCGGGTCCCCACCCGTCACGCAGTACGAGTCCCCGATCAGGAGACAGAGATATGCGCACCAAGCGCCCCATCGCCACGATCGCGGCGGTCATGACCGCGGCCATCGCGGCCGGTACCCTCACGGTCGCCGCACCGGCCTTCGCCGACCCCGCGCCCGGCACCTTCGGCACGTACGTGGGCGTCGGCTCCGACACGACCCAGGACGTGCTGAACGCGCTGGCCGGCACGGCGCTGCCGGACGTGGCGTCGTACGACGCCACGGGCTCCGCCACCGTCAAGACCCGTGCGAACGGCGTGACCTTCACCCGTCCGAACGGCTCGGGCGCGGGACAGAAGGCGCTCAGCGCCTCGCTGATCGGGGACACCGACCCGGGCGGCACCGTGAACATCGCGGGCCAGGTGGACTTCGCGCGCTCCTCCGGCGCCCCCTCCACCGCGGGCACCACCCTCACGTACATCCCGTTCGGCCGGGACGCGGTCGGTTATGTCGCCAAGGGCGACTTTCTGAAGAACCTCACCCGCACCCAGCTCAACGAGATCTACTCCGGCACGGTCACCACGGTCGCGGGCCACCCCGTGCGGCCGTTCATCCCGCAGTCGAGCTCCGGCACGCGGAAGTTCTTCCTGAGCGCCATCGGTGTCGTCAACCTCGGCAGCAACGTCAAGGGCACCGACGACAACGGCAAGACGGTCGAGGAGAACCAGGCGAACGACGTCATCCTCAAGGACGGCGACCTCGTCCCCTTCTCCGCCGCGAGCTGGATCGCGCAGAACAACCGCACCGCCCCCGACCGCAGCACCACCGCCGCGAGCAACGGCGCCTTCATCGGCGCCCTCGACCTCGGCGCGGGCACCCCGGTCAGCCCCGTGGTCAAGGGCGCGGACGACAAGCTGTCCCCGTTCGGCGGCTACTACGACGACCCGACCTTCGGCCGCGACGTCTACAACGTGGTGCCCACCCGCGCCATCGACACCTCCAGCGCCTTCTTCGACAAGGGCCTGTACGACACCTTCGTGACCGCCGGCGCGCACAAGGCGGCCATCGCGTCCGACGTGGCCGAGAAGACCATCGCCGCGTTCGGCTTCCAGAACGAGCCCTACAACGGCAGCATCGACACCTCGGTGCGCGGCCACGCCAAGGCGGGCGGCCTGGAGACCAACAGCTCCTCGCTGATCAAGCCCGCCGCGGTCGGCTCCCTGGCCGCCACCGCCCCGGCCCCGCGCCAGCTCACGCTGAGCTGGACCGCGCCCGCCGACCCGGCGCTGCCGGTCACCGACTACCGCGTGCGGATCACCGACAGCGCGGGCGACGTCGCCTTCAGCACCGACCTCAAGGCCCCGGCCGCCTCGGTGACCGCGACCCTGCCCCCCGGCGCGTACACCGCCGAGGTCTACGCCTCCAACCTGGTCGGCGACGGCCCGAGCGTGACGGTGGCCGGTACGGTCAGCGAGGTCCCCAAGGGCGCCTCGAAGGTCACCCCCGCCGTCTCCCCGGCGAGCGTCCCCTACGGCACCGCCGCCAAGCTCGCCGTCGCCGTCAGCGGCCCGTCCGCCGCGACCGGCAAGGTCACCGTCAAGGACGGCGCGGCCACCCTCGGCACGCTGACCCTGGACGCGGCGGGCAAGGCGTCGCTGACGCTTCCCAAGACCCTCGCGGTCGGCGCCCACACCCTGTCCCTGTCCTACGCCGGTGACAGCAAGCTCAACGCCTCCGCCGCCACCGCCAAGGTCACCGTGACCAAGGCCGCCGCCCGCGTCGCCGTCGGCGTCTCCCCGGCGAAGCCGGCCTACGGCGCCTCCGGCCGGCTCTCCGTCGCCGTGACCGGCCCGGCCACCGCCACCGGCAAGGTCGTCGTCAAGGAGGGCAAGACCACGCTCGGCACGGTCGGCCTGGACAAGACCGGCCGCGCGTGGCTGACGCTGCCCAGGACGCTGAAGGTCGGCACGCACACCCTGTCCCTGTCCTACGGCGGTGACAGCCGCCTCAACACCGCCGCCGCCACCTACAAGGTCACGGTCGTCAAGGCCGCGCCGCGCATCGCGACGAAGGCCCCGGCCAGCGTCAAGACGTCGGCCCGCGGCAAGGTGACCGTCGCCGTCACCGCCAACGGTGTCACCCCCACCGGTTACGTCCGGATCTACGACGGCAAGAAGGTCGTCGGCACCGCCACCCTGAAGAACGGCAAGGCCGTCGTCACGCTGGCCAAGCTCACCAAGAAGGGCAAGCACGTCCTGACGCTGCGGTACTCGGGTTCCACCACCGTGAACACCGGCAGCAAGTCGTTCGCCGTCACCGCGAAGTGACCCCGGCTCCCGCCCCGGCGGACGGCACCCGTCCGCCGGGGCGGGAGGCTCGCGCACGGGCACCGCGCCAGCGGGCGCCCGCAGGGACCGGCGCAGGCACCCGGCCG
>NZ_MECL01000036.1 GCF_014596445.1 Streptomyces sp. CBMA29
GGTGCCGTCGGCGACGACGGCCGCGCCGACGCCGGAGCCGATGAGGGCGATGACGACGTTGCCCGAGCCGCGTCCGCCGCCGAACCACATCTCGGCCTGGCCGAGGGTCTTGGCACCGTTGTCGATGTAGAGCGGAAGGGCGGTCCCCGCGCGCAGCAGGCGGCCGAAGGGGACGGCTTCCCAGCCGATGGTCTGGCCGTGCACGACGACGCCGTCGCCCTCGCCGGGAGCGGTGTCGCCCTGCTCGACGATGCCGGGGACGCCGATCCCGACGCCGAGCACCTCGCTGTCGTCGATCCCGGCCTCGCGGACCACGGACTCGATGCCTTCGAGCGCGAGCCGTACGACGTGGTCGACGTCGTGGCCGCTGTCGGACAGCGGCAGGTCGGCCGCGGCCCGTTCGGTCAGCGCGAGGTCGAACAGCTCCACCCTGACGCGGGTCTCGCCGACGTCCACGCCGACCACGTATCCGTATCCGGCGGAGACCTGGAGCAGGATGCGCGGCCGGCCGCCGTCGGACTCGACGGCACCCGCCTCCTCGACCATGCCGTCGGCGATCAGCTCGCCGACGACGTTGCTGATCGACCCGGCGCTGAGGCCGGTGTCCCGGCCCAACTCCTGGCGGCTGAGGGGTCCCTCGAAATACAAATGACGCAGAAGCGATGCACGGTTGCCCCGCCGCAGGTCACGCACTGTTCGCTTGCCGCGTTCAGCCACTTTGTCGCCCTCCCGTCTCGTCCGGCGTGAATCTATCGCTGCACAGGGTCTTGACGCCACCTTTTCTCACAAGTTAAATCACGGCCTGAATTAAGGCACAGGCGCTGTTCACTTCCTGAAGCGAACCCACCTCTGAGAGGGACCCGTTATGCGCACCTCCAGCACCTCCAGCAGACTCCTCGCGGCCACTGCCCTCGTGGCCGCGCTCGGTCTCACCGTCTCCGCCTGTGGCGGCTCGGACGACAGCGGCAGCGGCGGCAAGAGCAACAGTGGCGGCGGCGGCGGCAAGACGCTGACGTACTGGGCCAGCAACCAGGGCACCAGCCTGGACAACGACAAGCAGGTGCTCACCCCCGAACTCGCCAAGTTCACCCAGCAGACCGGCATCAAGGTCAAGCTGGAGGTCATCCCGTGGTCCGACCTCCTCAACCGGATCCTCGCGGCGGCCACTTCCGGCCAGGGTCCCGACGTGCTGAACATCGGCAACACCTGGTCCGCCTCCCTCCAGGCCACCGGCGCCCTGCTGCCCTTCGACGACGCGACCTTCGCGAAGATCGGCGGCAAGGACAAGTTCGCGCCCGCGTCGATCGCCGCCGCCGGTGCGGCCGGCAAGGACCCGGCCGCGGTGCCGCTGTACTCGATGGCGTACGGCCTGTACTACAACAAGAAGATGTTCGCCGACGCCGGCATAGCCGCTCCGCCCAAGACCTGGGACGAGCTGGTCGCCGACGGCAAGAAGCTCACCAAGGACGGCCACTACGGCCTCGCGGTCGAGGGCGGCAACGGCTCCGAGAACATCCACCACGCCTTCGTGCTGGCCAAGCAGCGCGGCTCCGACTGGTTCGACGCGTCCGGCAAGGCGACCTTCGACACCCCGAACAACGTCGCCGCGGTGAAGCAGTACGTCGACTTCATCGCCAAGGACAAGATCGCCGCGAAGGGCAACGCGGAGTACGCGCAGAACCAGACCATCACCGACTTCGCCACCGGCAAGGCCGCGATGATGATGTGGCAGACCGCCGCCAGCTCGATCAAGTCGCACGGCATGAGCCCCGACCAGTACGGCGTGGTTCCCGTCCCGACCCTCCAGGCGGGCGCGACCGGTGACGCCGGTGTGACCTCGATGGTCGCCGGTATCAACATGGCGGTCTTCAAGAACTCCAAGAACATCGACGGCGCCCTGAAGTTCGTCAACTTCATGACCAGCGACGCCGAGCAGAAGACCCTCAACTCGACGTACGGTTCGCTGCCGCCGGTCAAGGCCGCGCAGAGCGACCCCGCCTTCCAGACCCCGGACCTGAAGACCCTCGCCAGCGTGCTGGGCAGCTCCGCCGCGCCGCTGCCGCAGGTCGCCAACGAGGCCCAGTTCGAGACCCTGGTCGGTACCGCGGTCAAGGACCTGTTCGCGGACGCCGCGGCCGGCAAGGACGTCTCGACCGACTCCGTCAAGGCCGCGCTGACCAAGGCGCAGCAGCAGATGCCCGCTTCCTAAGGATCGGCTCCATGACTGCCACTGCCCCTCCTCGGAGCGCTCCCGAGGCCGGCCCCTCCGACGGCAAGCCCGTCGGAAGGGGCCGGCTCCGGCCGCGTGTTCCCGCTCGGCTGCGCCGCGTCGGCGTGCCGTACCTCATGCTCCTCCCCGCACTGATCCTGGAACTGCTGATCCACCTGGTGCCGATGGTCGTCGGCATCGTGATCAGCTTCAAAGGGCTCACCCAGTTCTTCATCCGCGACTGGGGCAGCGCGCCCTGGACCGGTCTCGACAACTACCGCCTGGCGGTCAAGTTCAACCAGCCCGTCGGCGAGGCGCTGCTGCACTCGTTCTGGGTGACCGTCATGTTCACCGTCCTGTCGGTCGGCCTGTCCTGGCTGATCGGCACCGCGGCGGCGATCCTCATGCAGGACGCCTTCCGCGGCCGGGCGGTCATGCGCGCGATCTTCCTGGTGCCGTACGCGCTGCCGGTCTACGCGGCCGTCATCACCTGGGCGTTCATGTTCCAGCAGGACACCGGCCTGGTGAACCACGTACTGCACGACCAGTTGCACCTCACCTCCAACAAGCCGTTCTGGCTGATCGGTGACAACAGCTTCTGGGCGCTGGTCATCGTGTCGGTGTGGAAGTCCTGGCCGTTCGCGTTCCTGTGCCTGATGGCCGGTCTGCAGAACATCCCGCGCGAGCTGTACGAGGCCGCGGCGATGGACGGCGCGGGCATCTGGCAGCAGATCCGCAAGATCACCCTGCCGTCGCTGCGGCCGGTGAACCAGGTACTGGTCCTGGTGCTCTTCCTGTGGACGTTCAACGACTTCAACACGCCGTTCGTGCTCTTCGGCAACTCCGCGCCGCACGCGGCCGACCTGATCTCCATCCACATCTACCAGTCGTCGTTCATCACCTGGAACTTCGGCTCGGGCTCGGCGATGTCCGTGCTCCTGCTGCTCTTCCTGCTCGTGGTGACCGCGTTCTACCTGCTGTTCACACGGAAGCGGGAAGTCGATGCCTAGGATCCCCGTGCAGCCGTCGCCGATGGCCTCCCCGAAGTCCTTCCTGTGGACCCGCCGGGTCGTGCTGACCCTGCTGCTGCTCTTCGTGCTCACCCCCGTGTACGTGATGCTCAGCTCGTCGCTGAAGCGGTTGCAGGACGTGCAGGGCACGTTCCACTGGATACCGAACGGCCTCACCTTCCGGCCGTACATCGACATCTGGAAGACCGTGCCGCTCGGGCACTACTTCATGAACTCGCTGATCGTGTCGGTGAGCGCCACCCTCTTCTCGGTGGTCATCGCGATCTTCGCGGCGTACGGCGTGAGCCGCTACCGCTTCCCGGGCCGCCGGTTCTTCACCGTCACGGTGCTGTCGACGCAGATGTTCCCCGGCATCCTGTTCCTGCTGCCGCTGTTCCTGATCTTCGTCAACATCGGGAACAGCACGGGCATCCAGCTCTACGGCAGCAGGCTCGGCCTGATCATCACGTATCTGACCTTCTCCCTCCCCTTCTCCATCTGGATGCTGGTCGGGTACTTCGACTCCATCCCGCGCGACCTCGACGAGGCCGCGAAGGTGGACGGCTGCGGCCCGCTCGGCGCGCTGTTCCGGGTCGTCGTGCCGGCCGCCATCCCCGGCATCGTCGCCGTGTGCGTCTACGCGTTCATGACGGCGTGGGGCGAAGTCCTCTTCGCGTCCGTCATGACCAATGACTCGACCAGAACGCTCGCCGTGGGTCTGCGCGGATACGCCAGCCAGAACGACGTGTACTGGAACCAGGTCATGGCCGCGTCGCTCGTGGTGAGTGTGCCGGTGGTCGCCGGATTCCTCCTCCTCCAGCGTTACCTCGTCGCCGGGCTCACCGCCGGCGCCGTCAAGTGACCCCACCGAAAGGCTGCTTGTGAACGACCTCAGCTCTCTTCCCGCCGATTTCGTCTGGGGCGCGGCCACCGCCGCCTACCAGATCGAGGGCGGGGTGGACGAGGACGGCCGGGCCCCGTCCATCTGGGACACCTTCTCCCGAACCCCCGGCAAGGTCGCGGGCGGCGACACCGGCGACGTCGCCTGTGACCACTACCACCGCTGGCCCGAGGACCTGGAGCTGATGCGCGCCCTGGGCATTGACTCCTACCGCTTCTCGATCGCGTGGCCGCGGGTGATCCCGCAGGGTTCCGGCGCCGTCAACACCGCCGGGCTCGCCTTCTACGACCGGCTGGTCGACGCCCTGCTCGAAGCGGGCATCACGCCCAACGCCACGCTGTACCACTGGGATCTGCCGCAGGCGCAGCAGGACAGGGGCGGCTGGCCCGAGCGGGAGACCGCCGAGCGGTACGGCGAGTACGCGGCCGTCGTCGGGCAGGCGCTCGGCGACCGCGTCAAGGACTGGGCGACGCTCAACGAGCCGCTGTGCTCGGCGTGGATCGGCCACCTGGAGGGCACCATGGCCCCCGGCTGGACGGATCTGACGGCGGCGGTCCGCGCCTCGTACCACCTGCACGTCGGCCACGGCCTGGCCGTGCAGGCGCTGCGCGCGGCCCACTCCGATCTGCGGATCGGCATCGTGAACAACCTCAGCCCGTGCGAGCCCGCCACCGACCGCGACGCCGACGTGGCCGCGGCCCGGCGCGCGGACGGACACACCAACCGCTGGTGGCTGGACCCGATCCACGGCCGCGGCTACCCGCAGGACATGGTGGAGCTGTACGGCGTGGACCTGCCGATCAAGGACGGCGACCTGGAGTCGATCGCCGCCCCGCTGGACTGGCTGGGTCTGAACTACTACTTCCGCAATGTCATCACGGACGACCCGACGGGCCCCGCGCCGTACGCCAAGTCGGTGTACCTGCCGGGCGTCCGGCGGACCGCGATGGACTGGGAGGTCAACGCCGACGGCCTGGAGCAGCTTCTGGTCCGGCTCTCCGAGGAGTACGGCGCGAACCGGATCTTCGTGACGGAGAACGGTTCCGCCTACCACGACACCGTCGGTCCCGACGGACAGGTCGACGACCCGGAGCGGGCCACCTACCTGGAGGAGCACCTGGCCGCCTGCGCCAGGGCGATCCGCCGCGGGGTGCCGCTGGCCGGCTACTACGCCTGGTCGCTGCTGGACAACTTCGAGTGGGCGTACGGCTACGACAAGCGCTTCGGTCTGGTGCACGTCGACTACGCCACGCAGAAGCGCACGATCAAGGGCAGCGGTCGCCGCTACGCGGACATCATCGCCGCCCACCGGCGCCGGGTGCGGCGCGCGGCCTGAGATCGCGGTCGCGGATGAGGGGTGCCGTCCCGGGGATGCGGCACCCCTTCCGCGTGCCTGTCCCTGACGGGGCCTCAACTCCCGTCGGCCGGCCGTTCGATGAGCCGGCCGACGGGCTCGCCGGTCACCGCGCCGTGGTCGGCGATCCGCTCGCCGCGCAGCCAGGTGCCGCGTACGACGCCGTGCAGGGTCCTGCCCGCGTAGGCGGTGATCGGGTTGCGGTGGTGCAGGCGGGCCGGGTCGACGGTGAAGGTCTCCTCGGGGGCGAGGACGGCGAAGTCGGCGTCGTAGCCCTCGGCGATGGCGCCCTTGGCGGTGAGTCCGGCGAGCCTGGCGGGTCCCGCGGACATCCAGCGGGCGACGTCGGCGACGGTGTGGCCGCGGCGCCGGGCCTCGGTCCAAATCGCGGGCAGGCCGAGTTGCAGCGAGGAGATGCCGCCCCAGGCGGCGGCGAAGTCGCCGGTGTCCTTGCGCTTGAGGTCGACGGTGGACGGCGAGTGGTCGGAGACCACGCAGTCGATGGTGCCGTCGGCCAGCGCCCGCCAGAGCGCGTCCTGGTTGGCGGCCTCGCGGATCGGCGGGCAGCACTTGAACTCCGTTGCCCCGTCCGGGACTTCCTCCGCCGTCAGGGTGAGGAAGTGCGGGCAGGTCTCCACCGTGACGCGGACGCCCTCGCGCTTGGCCGCGGCGATCAGCGGCAGCGCCCCGCAGGAGGACAGGTGCAGCACATGGACGCGGGCGCCGAGCCGCTTGGCCAGCGCGATCAGACCGGCGATGGCGGTGTCCTCCGCGGCGCGCGGCCGGGAGGCGAGGAAGTCGGCGTAGTGCGGGCCGCCGCGCTGCGGAGCGCCGTCGATCAGCCCCGGGTCCTCGGCGTGCACGATGAGCAGTGCGCCGAACCTGGTCAACTCGGTGAGGGCGTCCTCCAGTTCGGCCGGGTCGAGCTGCGGGAACTCATCGACGCCGGAGTGCAGCAGGAAGCACTTGAAGCCGAAGACGCCCGCGTCGTGCAGGGGTCTGAGGTCCTTGACGTTGCCGGGAACGGCGCCGCCCCAGAATCCGACGTCGGTGTGCACCCGGCCGCGCGCGGTGTTCCGCTTGACCGTCAGATGCGCGGTGGTGGTGGTCGGCGGGACGCTGTTGAGCGGCATGTCGATCAGCGTCGTGATGCCGCCCGCCGCAGCCGCCGCGGTGGCCGTCGCGAAGCCTTCCCACTCCGTGCGGCCGGGGTCGTTGATGTGCACGTGGGTGTCGACCAGGCCGGGCAGCAGGACGTCGTCGCCGAGGTCGACCACGCGTGCCCCGCCGGGGTCGGGGGCCTCGTACGGCCGCACCGCGCTGATCACTGCGCCGCTGACGGCGACCGCCGCGGGCCGTTCGCCCTCCGGCGTCACGACGCGCCGCGAGCGCAGGATCAGTTCCTCCGCGTTCTTCACGTAGCCTCCCACCAAACCTTCAACAATCCGTTGAAACGAAATGTGCAGGAAGATCCCGCACACCGTCAAGGGCGTGTAAGCTTCCGCAGAGCGGAAATCACATTTCGCAACGCCGACCATGCCAAGGGGATCGCACGTGTCTGCTGACCGCGCCGGGGGCGTCCAGTCCCTCGAACGGGCCTTTGACCTGCTGGAGCGCATGGCGGACGCGGGCGGCGAGGTGGGACTCAGCGAGCTGTCCTCCAGCAGCGGGCTCCCGCTGCCGACCATCCACCGCCTGATGCGCACCCTCGTGAGCTGCGGATACGTCCGCCAGCAGCCGAACCGCCGCTACGCGCTCGGCCCCCGCCTCATCCGCCTCGGCGAGACCGCCTCCCGCCTGCTCGGCACCTGGGCCCGCCCCTATCTCGCCGAACTGGTCGAGGCCACCGGCGAGACCGCCAACATGGCGCTGCTCGACGGCGACGAGGTCGTCTACGTGGCCCAGGTCCCCTCCCGCCACTCCATGCGGATGTTCACTGAGGTCGGCCGCCGCGTCCTCCCCCACTCCACCGGCGTCGGCAAGGCCCTGCTCGCCGACGTGCCCCCGGAGGACGTACGCGCGCTGCTCGCCCGCACCGGCATGCCCGCCGCCACCGACCGCACGATCACCGACCCGGACGAATTCCTCACCGAACTCGGCCGCATCCGCACGCAGGGCTACGCCGTGGACGACAACGAACAAGAGGTCGGTGTCCGCTGCCTCGCCGTCACCGTCCCCGACTCCCCCACCGCCGCCGCCATCTCCATCTCCGGCCCGGCCGGGCGCGTCACCGAATCCGCCACCGACAAGATCATCCCCGTCCTCCACGAGGTGGCCCAGGCCCTGTCGCTCGCCCTGGCGACCACCACGGCCCCCTCGCCCTCCTCCTGAGCCGCACCGCCGCCCGCAGGTCGGTCCCGGTCCGCTGCGGCTGAGGGGGAGACGAGTAGCGAGCCGCCGACTGGCCGGAGGGGACGGGCCGGGGTGCCCCCGCAGGGGGACGAACGGGCAAGGCCAGAAGCAGGCGCAGGTGCCCGCGGGTTCGTCGCCCGAGGAGGTGCCCCGGCCCGGGACCGACCCACGAACGGACGGCGCCCGCACGGGGACGACACCCGCACCGTCAGCACGTCGGCGTCGCGCGCTCCACGGTCTCGTGCAGCTCCGCGAGCGGTTCGGTCAGGGCGCTGACCGAACCGAGAGCGGCGGCGACGAGTAAAAGAGAGTGCCGAACGGCCTCGGCCTCGGCGTCACGTATCGCGGCCGGCGCCGGCCGCGCGGCGAGCCTGGCCAGGACGGCCAGCTCGTCCTCCGCGACGGCGCGGTCCGGCAACGCCGGGTGATACGCGGCGAGTTCCCGCTGAACGCGAGCCACCGCCGCCCGTAATTCCGCCGCCCCCGGCGCACCGACCACCTGTGTCTCCCCCACCGCGTACCTCTCCACCGCGTACTTCTGCCTCACACCCACTCCGCCCCCGGTTCTCCGACGTGGCCTCCGGGGCCGATCAGTTAACGCGAAGCGGAGCCGGTCGCGCTATACGGTCTTCGAAAAATGCGCCAAATTCACTGTGCCGAGCGCTTGTGGGTTTGGAATGCCGTCCTGGTTGGCTTCGGCGCTGCGCCCCTCGGTCCGCCACACGGTGACGTCCAGACTGGCACTGGGTGCCGGAGCGCCCTTCGGTGTCAGCGCGCGGAAGACGACCAGCGCGACCGTACCGTCGGCGGACTGTACGCAGACGCGCGAACCCGCGCTCACCGAGTCCCGTGGGATGGAAGGGCTCGCGGCGGCGCCGCGGCAGCCCGCGAGGGTGTCCGGCGCGGCCGGGTCCAGCAGGGCGACGGTGCCGCGGGCGGGGTCGGTGCCGAACGCCTCGGGCTCCGGGGTGAAGCCGATGTCCCCGGTGAAGGGGCCCGGGAGCACCACCGGCGGGTCCTGGTTCAGCGACAGGCCCGAGCCCGCCGGGAGCCGTATGTCCGCGTAACGGACGCCGCTCGGCCGCTCGGGGACGCCGGTCGCGTCCCCGCCACCGGCGCCGGAGTCCGGCGGCGCGGTGGTGGGCGCCGCGGCGGGCGCGG
>NZ_MECL01000037.1 GCF_014596445.1 Streptomyces sp. CBMA29
CCCCCCCCCCCCCCCCCCCCCCCCCCCCCCCCCCCCCCCCCCCCCCCCCCCCCCCCCCCCCCCCCCCCCCCCCCGCGCCGCCCTTGGCGCCGTCCCCCGCGCCCCGCCCGCCGCGCAGGATCCGCGCACCGGGCGTCCCCTGGAGCCGCGCGGTCACCCGGGAGCCCAGGAAACCGCCACAGCCCAGTACGAGAATCCGCGTCCGCGTCATGTCCCCTCACGCCCCCTTGAGCAACAGGCCGCGACGGCTGCTGAATTCGGCGTTCGCCCGGTCGTAGTCGTCGGGGCGGCCGATGTCGAGCCAGTAGCCGTCGAAGTCGAAGGCCCGCGGCTCCTCACCCGCGGCCAGCAGATCGAGCACCACCTCGTCGAAGCCCAGCGGCAGACCGGGGGTGTAGCGCAGGAGCGTGCTCCGGGAGACCCCGTACACCCCCATCGACACCCGGTAGTCCATGCTCGGCTTCTCGGTGAAGGCGACCACCCGCCCGTCGTCGGTGCTGAGCACCCCGAAGTCGATGTTCACGGTACGGGCGTAGGTGGCGATGGTGAGCGGCGCGCCGGTGCCGCGGTGCTGGTCGAGCACGGCGGAGAAGTCGAGGTCGGTGAGCACGTCGCCGTTCATCACCAGGAAGTGCTCGGGGAGTTGGTCGATCATCGTCAGCAGCGGCCCCATTGTGCCCAGCGGACTGTCCTCGGTGACGTAGTCGACCTCGATGCCCCACTGGGAGCCGTCGCCGACGTACGCGCGGATGATGTTGCCGAGGTGGCCGATGGCGATGGTGCAGCGGCGGAAGCCGAAGCCCGCGAGCTGGCGCATCACGATCTCCAGGATCGCGTGGCTGTCACCGATCGGCACCAGCGGCTTGGGCAGCGCGGTGGTGTACGGCCGGAGCCTCACGCCTTTGCCCCCGGCGAGAATGACTGCGTGCATGGTGGTCCCCCCTGCGGTTGGATGTCAGCGGTTCGCTGCTGCGATGAAAGTGGTCAACAGGTGTCCGGCGCGGCGCTGGTGAGGCAGCGTCAGACGTTGTAGGCGGTGGTCTTGTAACGGGCCAGGTGGGCCGGGTCGCGGAAGAAGTCGATGGTGTGCGCCAGCCCGTCCTCCAGACTGTGCGCCGGTCGCCATCCGGTGGCCTCGCGCAGCCGGGTCGCGTCGCAGACCAGCCGCATGACCTCGGAACCGGCGGGCCGCAGCCGCTGCGCGTCCTCGCGGACCAGCAGCTCGGTGTCCATCAGCTCGCCGATCAGCCGCACCAGGTCGCCGACCGAGATCTCGCCGCCCGTACCGGCGTTGAAGGTCCGGCCGACCACCTTCTCGGCGGGCGCGGTGCCGACCGCGACGAAGGCCGCGGCGGTGTCCTTGACGTAGCTGAAGTCCCTGGTCGGCCGCAGGTCCCCGAGCGTCACCTCCCGCTCGCCCGCCGCGACCTGGCCGATCACCGTCGGGATCACCGCGCGCATCGACTGCCGCGGCCCGAAGGTGTTGAACGGCCGCAGCGTCACCACCGGCGTCTCGAAGCTGGCGTGGTAGCTGTCCGCCAACCGGTCCCCGCCCGCCTTCGACGCGGCGTACGGCGACTGCGTGACGATCGGGTGGTCCTCGGTGATCGGTACGGTCCGCGCGGTGCCGTACGTCTCGCTGGTGGAGGTGTGCACCAGCCGCGGGATGCCGAACTCCCGCACGGCTTCGAGCACGTTGAGGGTGCCGGACACATTGGTGTCCACGTAGCTGCGCGGTGCGCGGTACGAGTACGGGATCGCGATCAGCGCGGCCAGGTGGTAGACGGTGTCGCTATCGGCGACCAGATCCCGTACGGAACCGGAGTCGCGGACGTCGCCGAGGACCACCTCGACCCGGTCCAGGACGTCGGGCGCGAGCACGTCGAGCCAGCCGTGGGACGAGAACGAGTTGTACTGCACCATCGCGCGGACGCGGCGCCCGGAGGCGACCAGCGCCTCCACCAGGTGCGAGCCGATGAAGCCTTCCGCGCCGGTGACGGCGACGGGTGTCTCGGTGGACACGGATGAATCTCCTTCTGCGGAGGGTCGGTTGGAGCGGTGAGGTCGGAGGTCGTGGTGCGAGCTGCGGGTGCGAGGTGCGAGGTGCGAGGTGCGAGGTGCGAGGTGCGGGGTGCGGGGTGCGGGTGTGCGGGCCGCGGGTGCGGGGTCAGCGGTGGGTGGTCACACGGCCGGTCATCGTGAAGGCCGCCGTGAGCAGGACGGCGGCGGCTCCCGCGCAGACCAGGCCGAGCACGGTCCCGGCCGGCGCGGTGTGCGCGGCCAGCAGCACGACCGCCGTCAGGACGGCGGCGGCGAGCACGTAACTCCCCGTCCACGCACGGCCGCAGGACTGGAGGAGCAGCGACAGCCACAGCGTGCCGCCGAGGGCCAGCAGCACCGACAGATGCGCCGGGCTCCAGGCGGCGGCGCCGGGCACGACCGCCGCCTCGACGGCCGCGAGCCCGGCCAGCGCGACGGCGTAGAGCACGAGACAGCCCGCCAGCACCCGCCACGACCTGGCAAGCAGCCGCTCGTGCACGGTCGTCCTGCGCAGCGCGGTCAGACACCGGCTGCGGAAGCGGAAGAGCAGCCATTCGGCGACGCCCATGCTCACCGTGAGCGCGGCCACGAACTCCCCGGTGAGCGCCGCCGCGACCACCAGCGCGCCGCCCGCGAGCCCCGCCACCCCGTGCGGCAGCGACAGATACGGCGACAGGCCCTTGGCGTCGGTGACGCCGTCGTCGGCCCGCCACAGCAGTCGGGCCGCCTCCGGCAGGGTCCGGAGCGAGGAGACGAATCCGGTGCGGGGGTCCGTACGGGTCTGGGCGGTCCCGGCGGTCCCGGCCGTTCTGCGGCTGAACCGGTGTGCCCGAGACAGCAGTGGGGTGCCGCGGCCGGCGCGCACCCGCCTGCGCCAGGGCTCGCGCGGTGGCTTGGCGGGCCCGCGCTCGGGCGGCTCGCCGGTCAGGGCGGTGCGGAGCGCGGTGGCGAGG
>NZ_MECL01000038.1 GCF_014596445.1 Streptomyces sp. CBMA29
GCGGCGGCCCTGCGCCGCTCGTCCCGCGGGGTGGCGGGCGCGGGGGCGGCGGCGTCGCAGCGGGCGACGCCGTACTGGATGGCGCCGCGCAGATAGTGGGCCCCTTCCGCGTAGGCGTCGGCCAGTGCCTGGCCGAGGGCGCGTCCTGCCCCGCGTGGCCAGAACAGCGCCCCGGCCACCAGGGAGACTCCGCAGCCGAGGGCGACGTCCTCGACGCGGACGAGCCCGATCTGCCAGCCCGCGGGCTCGATGATGTTGTAGAGGATGAGAAGGACGGTGGTGAATCCGGCCTGTCCCGCGGCGAAGGAGATGACGGCGGGGGCGAGGCCCGCGAAGGCCACGGCGAGGGGCAGCAGCAGCCACAGAACGGTCGTGTGCGTGCCGACCCCGTAGACGATGCCGCCGCCGATGACGAAGCCGACGCCCGTACCGAGCAGGCCGCGCAGCGCGTTCTGGCCGGTGCTCAGGGCGTTGGAGCGCAGCACCGCGAGGGTGCCGAGGACGACCCAGAACGAGTGCTGGACGCCGGTCGACTCGGCGAGCAGGACGGCCAGAGCGAGCGCGATGGCGCCGCGGACGCTGTTGTGCAGCCAGACGGAGTGGCGCTCGACGTGGGCTCCGGCGCGTTCCTGCGCGGAGGACAGGGAGGACGGCACGCCCGTGGGCCCGCGGCCCAGGACATGGTCCCACCAGCCGCGGCGCAGGGCGGCGACGGTGAGGCCGATGTTGGTGGCCATGGCGGAGATCGCGAAGCTCATCTCCTGGGCGCGGAAGCTCGGTTCGAGCGCGCCGAGGATTCCGGCCATGGCGTCGTCGGCGGCGGGGGTCCCGTCGGGGTCAGGCGCGTCAGGCGCGTCAGGCGCGTCGATGGAGTCTGCCTTCGTCGTGCGGGGCCGGTGCAGCGGCAGATCGCCGGTGACGGCCGTCTCCATCGCCTTGCGGGCGGCCTCCAGCCGTCGCAGGTCGCGCTCCAGCTCCGCGGAACTGTCGGCGACCGTCTCCAGGCTGGCCGCGCCGTGTTCGAGCAGGGTCGCGGCGGCCATCTTCACGTCGCAGACGACGGCGTCCGTCGGCCCCGGCTCCTCGTCGAGCGGCATGCGCTCCAGGATCGCGTCGAGCCACACCACCTGGTCGACCAGCCGGACCAGCGTGCGCGCCGACGTGGACAGCCCCGTGGGGCGGTACGGCGTCCCGAAGAACGAGGTGCGCAGCGCGGCGACGGCGGCGCCCGCCTCGTCGGACAGCGCCCGGTACTCGGCCGCGCCGACCGGTCCGAAGCCGCCGCGGACGCAGTCGACCTCGGAGCGCAGCCGCCGGGCCAGCAACGCGCAC
>NZ_MECL01000039.1 GCF_014596445.1 Streptomyces sp. CBMA29
GCGGGAGGCGGGCGCCGACCTGCTCGCGCCGGTGCTCGGCGCCGCCCCGGAGCTGGCCGAGCTGCTGCTGCGCCGGTACGACGAGGCGCTGCGGCCCGCGCGCCGGCTGGTGTCGGTGTAAGGGCCAACTTCCCGGCCATGGTGGGGTTGTCCCCACCCCTGAGGGGGAGCCCACCCTCCTGGAAGTCACCAGCAGGCCGGATGGGTCGGCACCCCGAGTCCCCATAGCGTCATAGGCGTACGGAGCGGCCCCGGATCACCAGGTCAGGCCGCCACCCATGACGATCCTTCAAGGGGGACACCGTGAGTCGCTCAGGCGCACACGGCAGCAGGATGGGCATCGCGGCGGCTATGGGCGGTTGGAGCGCCCGGCACCGCTGGGCGGCGGTGGGCGGGTGGCTGCTCTTCGTCATCCTGGCGATGTTCGTCGGACAGTCGGCGGGCCGGGTCGACCTCGACCAGGACAAGTCGATGTCCGGCGAGGTTAACCAGGGCGCCACGATCAAGGAGAACGCCGGGCTCAAGAGCGCGGCGGGCGAGATGGTGCTGATCCAGGCCAAGGACTCGGGCCGCGCGACCGACCCGGCCTTCCGTACCGCGGTCGCCGACGTGATGACCGCGGTCAAGGGCACGGGCAAGGTCACCGCGGTCACCTCGCCCTATGACACCAAGGCCGTCTCCGCCGATCAGCGTTCGGCGCTGGTCCGCTTCGACATGCTCGGCCTGGCGGACGACGCGCCCGACAAGGTGCAGCCGGTCATGGACGCGGTGAAGAAGGTCCAGTCGCGGCACACGGACCTGCGGATCGAGGAATTCGGCGACGCGAGCGGTGGGAAGGTGCTCAACGACGCCTTCGGAAGCGACTTCAAGACCGCCGAGTTCTCCGCCGTGCCCGTGGCACTGGGCATCCTGCTGATCGCGTTCGGCGCGCTGGTCGCGGCGCTGCTGCCGGTGGCGCTGGCGATGACGGCGTTCATGGCCGCGGGCGGTGTGGTGGCGATGGTCAGCCACATCATCCCGATGAGCGACACCGCCAACTCGGTGATGCTGCTGGTCGGCCTGGCCGTCGGCGTCGACTACTGCCTGTTCTACCTGCGCCGCGAGCGTGAGGAGCGGGCCGCGGGGCACGACGGGCAGACCGCGATCAAGATCGCGGCGGCCACCTCCGGGCGGGCCATCCTGATCTCCGGCATCACCGTGATCGTGGCCATGGCGGGCATGCTCTTCACCGGCATCGGCGACTTCAAGGCGATGGGCCTGGCCACGATGATCGTCGTCGCCATCGCGATGTTCGGCTCGGTCACCGTGCTGCCCGCGCTGCTGTCGCTGCTAGGCCACCGGGTCGAGAAGGGCCGCATCCCGTTCCTGAACCGCGGCCGGAAGAACACCGCCCGGCGCGCGGCCAACCCCAGCAGCCGCTTCTGGAAGACCGTCCTGGGCCCGGTGCTGAGCCATCCCAAGACCGCCACGGTGATGGCGGGCGGCGCGCTGCTGGTCATCGCGCTCCCCGCGTTCGGCATGAAGACCGCGAATCTGTCGATGCCGCAGGAACTGGGCACCAAGCTGCCGATCATCCAGACCTACGAGCACATCAACGAGGCGTTCCCCGGCGGTCCCGACCAGGCCAATGTGGTCGTCAAGGCCGACGACATCAACGCCCCCGCGGTCAAGAAGGCCATCGCCGCCTTCCGCGCCGAGGCCGTGTCCTCGGGCGCCAGCAGGGGCCCGGTCACCCTGACCGTGCACGCCGCGCAGAACGTCGCCCAGATCGACGTACCGCTGGCCGGCGGCAGCGACCGCGCCAAGGCCGAGGAGAACGTACGGACGCTGCGTGACCACGTACGGCCCGACACGCTCGGCACGATCGACGGCCTCCAGGCGCCGGTGACCGGCGGGACGGCCGGGTCGATGGACTTCACGGCCAAGATCACCAGCAGTGTGCTGCCGGTCTTCGCCTTCGTGACCGTCTTCGCCTTCCTGCTGATGCTGCTGTCCTTCAGGTCGCTGACCATCGCGCTGACCTCGATCGTGCTGAATCTGCTCTCGGTGGGCGCGGCCTACGGCATCCTGTCCGCGGTCTTCCAGCACGGCTGGGGCGCGTCGCTGGTGGGCGCCACCGGTACGGGCGCGGTGGTGGCCTGGCTGCCGCTGTTCCTCTTCGTGATCCTGTTCGGGCTGAGCATGGACTACCACGTGTTCGTGGTCTCCCGGATCCGCGAGGCCAAGGTGCGCGGGATGAGCACCCGCGGCGCGATCGAGCACGGCATCACCACCACCGCGGGCGTCGTGACCAGCGCGGCCGTCATCATGGTCGCCGTGTTCGCGATCTTCGGGACGCTGTCCATGCAGAGCATGAAGCAGATGGGTGTCGGCCTGGCCTTCGCGGTGCTGATCGACGCGACCGTCATCCGCGGGGTGCTGCTCCCGGCCGTGATGAGCCTGCTCGGCGAGCGCAACTGGTACCTGCCGCGCTGGATGCACCGGCTGCCCGACATGACGCACGACGAGTCGACCCTGGCCCCGCCGCCGGTCGCCGCGCTGCCGGAGGAGTCGCACCGGGACCAGGTGCCGGACCGGGTCTGATCCCGGCCTGGGCCGGTCGGGAAATTACCCCGGAAATTTCGGATCCGGCGTTTCTCCGCAGGTCACGGAGCCCCCGTCCCGCCCGGGACGGGGGTTCCGACGCGTCCCGGGCGGTGTTCCTGGCCCCTTTTCCGGGCTCGTTGTCAGTGGGCGGGCCTAGTGTGGAAAGCGTGACCGTGAGAGAGAGCGAAAGCGCCGGGAGCGGTACCGCCCTGGCTGCCGACGAGGTGGAGCTCCGTCTTGAGGAGCACCGGGCAGAGCTGACCGGCTACTGCTACCGCATGCTCGGCTCGGTGTTCGAGGCCGAGGACGCCGTGCAGGAGACGCTGGTCCGCGCGTGGCGCGGGCAGCGCGGCTTCGAGGGGCGGGCCTCGTTCCGCTCCTGGCTGTACCGCATCGCGACCAACGTGTGCCTGGACAGTCTCAACGCGGGCAAGCGCCGGGCCCGCCCGATGGACCTGTCCCCCGCGTCGCACGCCGACGCGACGCTGCCCGCCGCCTCCCCGGAGAGCGTCTGGATCGAGCCGGTGCCCGACGTCCGCGCCCTGCCGTCCTCCGGCGACCCGGCCGATGTCGTGGTCTCCCGCGAGACGATCAAGCTGGCCTTCGTCGCCGCCCTCCAGCACCTGCCCGCCCGGCAGCGGGCCGTACTGATCCTGCGCGAGGTGCTGGCCTGGAAGGCCAGCGAGACCGCGGAACTGCTCGGTACGACGGTGGCGTCCGTCAACAGCGCGTTGCAGCGCGCCCGCGCCACGCTCAGCGAGGCCGGGGTGAGCACGGCCGGGGCCGACCACGCCGAGGCCGCCGCGGCGGCGCCGATGGACGAGGCGCAGGAGAAGCTGCTCGCGCGCTATGTGGACGCCTTCGAGCGTTACGACCTCGATTCGCTGACCGCCCTGCTGCACGAGGACGTCACGCTGTCGATGCCGCCGTACGCGCTGTGGCTCCGGGGTCACCAGGACATACGCGACTGGTTCCTCGGCACCGGTATCGAGTGCCGGGGCTCCCGGCTGCTGCCGGTGTCGGCGAACGGATCGCCCGGCTTCGGGCAGTACAGGTCGAACGGCGCGGAGGGCGGCCACCACCCGTGGGCGCTCCAGGTGCTGGAGATCACCGACGGCCGGATCACCGGCATCAACGCGTTCCTCGACACCGCGCACCTATTCCCGCTTTTCGGCCTCCCACTCGAACTGCCCCGCTAGCCCGGCGAGTTCGAGCAATTCGCGGAGTTCCGCGGTGGCGCCGCGCAGCCGTACGGTATGCCCGGTCCTGTGCGCGGCCAGCCCCAGCCGGGCGAGCGCGCCGATGGTGCCGGGCGCGCCGCCGGGGAGCCCGGTCACGTCCACGACCAGGGGTTCCGTCGGGCCGGGTGCCGCCGTCACAGTCTTCTCCGCCTCTCCTGGACCTGGCCCCCGGACGGGCCTTCATGGATACCGACCGGCCGGACAGCCCGGATTCATCGCTCCGCGCCCGACGTGTTCGGGCGTATTCACGGCGCATTCTCAGCCGGTGACGCGCGTTCAGGGGGCGCGCGGATGCGACACTGGCCTAGTTCCGCGCCGTTGACCGATGCTGTCGGCATATGCGGTACGGAAAGCGGCACGTCGGTGGGGCGGCGCGCGACACGGCGGGGGCGTACGGGCGGGCGCGGCGGTACGGGACAGCGGACGATTCGGGGCTGCGGGCGATTCGGCGAAGGGTTCGGGTTTCGGCATGGCGGACACGAGGGTGTTCACGCAGGAGCGGGCGCGGGCGGTGCTGGATGCCGCCGGGCATCATGAGGCCGAGCTGCTCGCCTTCGGCGAGAACGCGGTCTACGCCGCCGGGCGTCTGGTGATCAAGATCGGCCGCAGCGCCGATCTGCTGGACCGGGCCCGGCGCGAGGTGCGCACCGCCGACTGGCTGGCCAAGCACGATGTGCCCGCCGTGCGCTCGGCGGAGTCCGAGGTGCGGCTGGTGGACGGCCATCCGGTCACGTACTGGCAGCGGCTGCCCGATCCGCTGCGGCCGGCGGAGCCCGCCGATGTGGCGCCGCTGCTGCTGCTCGTACACGCCCTGCCCGAGCCGGACTTCGGGCTGCCGCCGCGTGAGCTGCTCGGCGGGGTCGAGCGCTGGCTGCGGCTGGCCGGGGACGCGATCGATCCGGCGGACGCCGCGTATCTGCGCAATCGGCGCGACGGTTTCGCGACTGCCGCGGCCGAGCTCGTACCGCACCTGGAGCGCGGGCCGATCCACGGGGACGCGCTGCCGCGCAATGTGCACATCGGGCCCGACGGGCCGGTCCTGGTCGACCTGGAGACCTTCTCCTCCGACCTGCGCGAGCACGACCTCGTCGTCCAGGCGCTCAGCCGCGACCGCTACGGGGTGCCCGCGGCGGCGTACGACGCCTTCACCGCCGCCTATGGCTGGGACGTCACCGAGTGGCCCGGCATCACCGTCCTGCGCGGTGCCCGTGAGACCGCCGGTTGCGCCTGGGTCGCCCAGCACGCCCCCGCCAGCCCGGCCGCCCTCAACGAATTCCGCCGCCGGGTCGCTTCCCTGAGAGCCGCCGACCCCACCGTCCGCTGGTACTCCTTCTGACCCCGCCACCCACCTGCGGTACGCCCGGCCCCACCGCCCCGCGTCCCACCGTCCCGCGTCCCGCCGCCCAGTTGGGCGGAACCCGTTCGGCCACCGGATGCGCGAGACGGCGGGGGCCTGGCTTACCGGAGGTGGGGGGCGGGGCCGTGAGTGTCGGGGGACCGCCCCGGAGGGGTCAGGCGGCCCAGACGCGCAGCGGCCAGGCGCGGTCGATGGTGGAGGCGTCGGCAGACCCCTTGCGGCGGAGCCAGGAGGCGAAGTCCTCGGCCCAGTCGGCGTACCAGCCGCGCTGCTCGTCGTAGAGGTCCCAGAGGTCGGCGTCGGCGACCTGGGGGTAGCGGGCGGCGAGGGCGCGGGCGACGCGCACGGCGGCGAGGGCGTCGGCGCCCGCTTCGTGGGCCCCGTCGAGGACGACACCGTAGACGCCACAGGCGGCCTCCAGGGTGCGCTTGCCGCGCCGGTACTTGTCGAGGGCGCGGTCCATCACCAGCGGGTCGAGCACAGGCCCCGGGCGGGCCCCGGGAACGGCCAGCGGCGGCAGCGCGTACCGCCGCAACTCCTCGTCCAGAAGGGTGAGATCGAAGGGCGCGTTGTAGACGACGACGGGCACCCCGGCCGCCCAGTACCCCCGCAGGGCGTCGGCGATCTCGGCGACGACCTCCGGCGCCGGGCGCCCCTCGGCCGCCGCGCGGGCGGTGCTTATGCCGTGGATGGCGGTGGTCTCCTCGGGAATGGCGACGCCGGGATTGGCGAGCCACGCCCGGTGCCGTACCGGCTCCCCGTCCTTCACCTCGGTGACCGCCGCGGTCACGATCCGCGCCTGACGCGGATCCGTCCCCGTCGTCTCCAGGTCGAACCCGACCAACAGCTCCTCATGCCATGCCATGGCGAGCATCCTTCCCACCCATTTCCCCGTAACCCCCGTGTGCCCTGCCATCATCGCGCGGACCACTGACAGCGCCGGACGGCGGGGTTCCGTTTCCCGGTGCGCCCCCGCCCCTCCCCCGGAGGTCACGACACGGGACGGGAATCCGTCCAGATGCCCTCGAACTCCTCGCGGTAGACCTCGAAGAGCCCGTGTTCCGCGGGCCCTTCCTCGGCGACCACCTGCCGGGACCCGCCGCGCAGCAGCAGCACCGGCACCTCCATGCCGCGGGCCCGCCGCAGATAGGACTGCACGACGGCCAGGCCCTCGCCGGTGTCGCCGTCGACGAGATAGGCGGTGAAGCGCGGGGTCTCGTCGAAGACCCGGATCTCGAAGGCGTCGGGGTCCCGCAGCCGGGCCCGCACCCGGCGCATGTGCATGATGTTCATCTCGACCGACCTGGCCAGCTCACCGCGCCCCAGGCCCAGTTCCCGCTCACGGCGGCGGACCGTACTGCTCGCGGGGTTGAGGAAGAGCAGTCTGATCCGGCAGCCGGACTCGGCGAGCCGCACCAGGCGCCGTCCCGAGTAGTTCTGCACCAGCAGATTGAGGCCGATGCCTATCGCGTCGAGCCGGCGCGCGCCGGAGAACAAGTCCTCGACGGGGAGCTGCCGTTGCAGCCGCACCCGGTCCGGGTAGACGCCGATGACGTCGGAGTAGCGGTCGGCGACGAGGTCCTCGACGGCGTCCACCGGCAGCCGCTGCGCGGCCGTACGGGCGGGTCCCGCGCCCAGCAGCTCCAGCAGCTTGGCGGCGGCCCGCTCGGCCTGGTCCAGGACGGTCCTGGACAGCGCCCGGTTGCGCGAGACGACGTGCCGGGCCACCTCCAGCTCGTCCAGGGCGAGTTCGAGGTCGCGGCGGTCGTCGAAGTACGGCTCGAAGCACGGCCAGTGCTGGACGACCAGTTCGCGCAACTGCGGCAGCGTCAGAAAGCTGAGCACATTGTCGTCGGCGGGGTCGAGCAGGAAGCCCTTACGGCGGCTCACTTCCCTTACCGCGACGGCCCGTTGCACCCATTCGTGCCCGGCCGGGCCCGCCGCGGCGACCACCCACTCCTCGCCGTGCACGGGCTCGTAGATCGGACGCAGCACCGCGTTGACGACGGCGCGCAGGCGCTGTTCCACGAGGTTCAGCCATACGTAGGCCCGCCCGGCGCGGGTGGCGCGGGTGCGCACCTCCGACCAGGCTTCCGCGCCCCAGTCCAGCTCCGCTCCGATCTCCAGCGGCTGGGCGAGGGTGACCGCGCTCTGCACCGCCTCCGCGGCGGCACCGTCCGCGATCTGACGGTCCTCCTGATCTCCACCACCCGGGAGCATCAGACCTCCGGACGTCTCCACGCCACCCGCCTCCCACCCCCGTCCACGATCAAGGAAGGGTACTGCGGTGCAGGGTGCGTCGCAGCCCTGTTGACCCTACTTGACTACTACCGGACAAGCTCATCACCCTTGCGGTAGCTGGCTGTTGTGGCTTTGTCACCCTGGGGTGGACCAGGTGGGAAGATGCACTTTCGGTAGCGAACAACGAATTCGGCAACGAATCTGGCCGGGTGCGCGGAATCGGTCCGCGCTCTCCCGGTCCGGGAGTGGAAGAGTCACGAGATGCAAGTCTGGCCGGGTCAGTCGTACCCCCTGGGTGCCACCTTCGACGGCGCGGGCACCAACTTCGCCGTCTTCTCCGAGGTGGCGTCCCGTATCGAGCTGTGTCTGCTGCACGACGACGGGTCGGAGACGGCTGTCGAGCTGCGCGAGGCGGACGCCTTCGTACGGCACGCCTACCTGCCGGGGGTGATGCCTGGTCAGCGGTACGGCTTCCGGGTGCACGGGCCCTACGACCCGCCCCGCGGCCACCGCTGCAACTCCGCGAAGCTGCTCCTCGACCCGTACGCCAAGGCGATGAGCGGCAGCATCGACTGGGACGAGGCGGTCTACGGCTACCGCTTCGGACAGCCCGACTCGCGCAACGATCTGGACTCCGCCCCGCACACCATGACGTCCGTCGTGGTGAATCCGTACTTCGACTGGGCCGACGACCGCGCTCCGCGGATCGATTATCACAAGACCATCATCTACGAGGCCCACGTCAAGGGCCTGACGATGACTCACCCGGGCCTTCCCGAAGAGATCCGGGGCACCTACGCGGCGCTCGCTCACCCGGCCGTGATCGGCCATCTGGTGGAACTCGGGGTGACGACACTGGAGCTGATGCCGGTGCATCAGTTCATCCAGGACCACCGTCTGGTGGACGCGGGCCTCGCGAACTACTGGGGTTACAACACCATCGGCTTTTTCGCGCCGCACCATTCCTACTGCTCGCTGGGCGACCGCGGGCAGCAGGTGCTGGAGTTCAAGACGGCGGTCCGCGCGCTGCACCGGGCCGGGATCGAGGTGATCCTGGACGTGGTCTACAACCACACGGCCGAGGGCAGCCACCTCGGGCCGACGCTGTCGCTGCGCGGCCTGGACAACGCCTCGTACTACCGGCTCGGCGGCGACAAGCGGTACTACACGGACACCACAGGCACCGGCAACAGCCTGCTGATGCGCAGTCCGCACGTCCTCCAGCTCATCATGGACAGCCTGCGGTACTGGGTCACCGAGATGCACGTGGACGGCTTCCGCTTCGACCTCGCGGCCACGCTGGCCCGGCAGTTCCACGAGGTGGACCGGCTCTCCTCGTTCTTCGACCTGGTCCAGCAGGACCCGGTGGTCTCGCAGGTGAAGCTGATCGCCGAGCCGTGGGACGTCGGCGAGGGCGGCTACCAGGTGGGCAACTTCCCGCCCCTGTGGACCGAGTGGAACGGGAAGTTCCGCGACACGGTACGGGACCTGTGGCGCGGCGAGAGCGCCACGCTCGCCGAGTTCGGCTCCCGGCTGACCGGTTCCTCCGACCTCTACCAGGACGACGGCCGCCGCCCGCTGGCCTCGGTCAACTTCGTCACCTGCCACGACGGTTTCACGCTGCGCGACCTGGTGTCGTACAACGACAAGCGCAACGACGCCAACGGCGAGAACAACCGTGACGGCGAGAGCTTCAACCGGTCGTGGAACTGCGGCGCGGAGGGGCCGACGGAGGACGAGAAGGTGCGGTCGCTGCGCGGGCGGCAGATGCGCAACTTCCTCGCCACGCTGATGCTCTCGCAGGGCGTGCCGATGATCTCGCACGGCGACGAGTTCGGCCGCACCCAGAAGGGCAACAACAACGTCTACTGCCAGGACAACGAACTGGCGTGGGTGTCCTGGCCCGGCAAGCCGGACGAGGGCGGGCCGAACGACGAGGCGCAGCAGTTGCACGAGTTCCTGCGCACGATGGTGTGGCTGCGGCGCGACCATGCCGTGTTCAGGCGGCGCCGCTTCTTCCACGGACGGCCGGTCGAGGGCACGCACGACGAGCTGTCGGACATCGCCTGGTTCACGCCCGAGGGGCAGGAGATGGCGCAGCGCGACTGGCAGGCCGCGCACGCCAGGTCGATGTCGGTCTTCCTCAACGGCAACGCGATCTCCGAGCCGGGTCCGCGCGGCGAGCCGGTCACCGACGACTCGTTCCTGCTGATGGTCAACGCGGCCCCGAAACCGCAGGAGTTCGTGATCCCGGTCAACCACGGCATGGAGTGGCAGCTCGTGGTGGACACGCGGTTGGCCGAGGGCGTCCCGCCGGGCACCGGCCAGCGCGTGCGGGCCGGGGACCGGGTGGAACTGGCCGACCGCAGCATGGTGGTGCTCCAGCGCCCGGCGATGTAGGAACGCGCACCGACACGTAGTGGCGCGCCCACCCGCGCGGTCACTGCGGTCACACGGCTCCGATTTCGGCGATACGGACGGCGTCCGGGGAGACCCGGGCGCGTTCGGCCGCTTCCCGGCCGGATCCGGGGTAGAGAAGACCTCATGACCGGACTTCCCGTGACGCCCTCCGCCACCTACCGGGTGCAGGTGCAGCCCGGCTTCACCTTCGCCGACACCGCCGCGCACGTGCCGTACCTGGCCTCGCTCGGCGTCTCGCACCTGCATCTGTCGCCCGTCCTCGAAGCGGTGCCCGGCTCCACCCACGGCTACGACGTGGTGGACCACTCCCGGGTACGCGAGGAACTGGGCGGCGAGCAGGGCCTGCGGGCGCTGTCGCACACCGCCCGCGAGCACGGCCTCGGGCTGATCCTGGACATCGTCCCCAACCACATGGCGGTGCCCGCGCCCGAACACCTCAACGGCCCGCTGTGGGAGGTGCTGCGCGACGGTCCCGGCTCCGCGTACGCCGACTGGTTCGACATCGACTGGGCGGCACTGGGCGGCAAGGTGCTGCTGCCCGTGCTGGGCGACCCCCTGCCCGACGTCCTCGGACAGCTCTCGGTGGTCTCGGACAAGCGCGCGGGCGGCGAGGTGCTGCGCTACTACGACCACCGGTTCCCGCTGCGGCCGGGCACGGAGAATCTGCCGCTGCCGGAGCTGGTGGACGCGCAGTGGTATCAGTTGGCGTACTGGCGGCAGGCCCGCACGGAGCTGAACTACCGCCGCTTCTTCACGATCTCCGACCTGATCGCGGTCCGCGTCGAGCGGCAGGACGTCTTCGAGGCCACCCACGCGACCGTGCTGCGGCTGCTGCGCGAAGGCGTCGCCGACGGGCTGCGGATCGACCACCCGGACGGCCTCGCCGACCCGGCGGGCTATCTGCGCCGCCTGGCCGAGGCCAGCGACGGGCGGTGGACGGTGGTGGAGAAGATCCTCCAGCGCGACGAGGCGCTGCCGGCCGACTGGGCGTGCGCGGGCACCACCGGATACGACGCGCTCGACCGGATCGACGGGCTGTTCACCGACCCGGCGGGCGTCGCCGAAGTGACCGACTTCTACCGGGAGTTCACCGGCGCGGAGGACGACCGCGGCGGCCGGTGGGAGCCGACCGCGCGGAGCGCGGCCCACCGCATCGTCGGCCACGACCTCGCCGCGGAGGTCTCCCGCCTGGCGGCGAGCGCACAGCGGGCGCAGCGCCCTGGCACGGGCGGCGGGGCACCGGGCGGGGCCCCGGGCGGGGCTGAAGGCGCGGCGCGGCCGGTAACAGCCGAGCACCAGGACACCGACCCTTACACGGCGCCCTATGCGACGGCCGTGCTGGAAGAGGCGCTGCGCGAGCTGCTGGTCCGTATCCCGGTCTACCGCCCGTACGTGCGCCCTGGCACCCCGGCGACGTCCGGCGACACCATGATGGTGACCGAGGCCGCCTCCGGTGCGGCGGAGGCCGCGGACCGGCGGCTCGCCCCGGCGATCGGCCTGCTGCGCGACCTGGCACTCGGCCGCCCGGCCGAGGGCGCGACGGTGCCCGGTGAGGACGCCGACGACTTCGCCGTCCGCTTCGCTCAGGTCGCCTCCGCGCTGCACGCCAAGTCCGTCGAGGACACCGCCTTCTACCGCTACTCGCCGCTGCTGTCGCTGTGCGAGGTCGGCCGCAGCCCCGCGCATCCGGCGGCGGCCCCGGAGGAATTCCACGCCTATTGCGCGCGGATCCAGCGCGACCACCCCGGCACCGGCACCGTCCTGTCCACGCACGACACCAAGCGCAGCGCCGACCTGCGGCTGCGGCTGGCCGTCCTGTCCGAAGTCCCCGACGCCTGGCGGGAGTGGATGGGAGGCCGCGAGGTCCGCGCCGAGCGGTCCGACGACGCGTCCGCGCCCGACCGGCACACCGCGTACACCGTCTTCCAGACCGGCGTCGGCCTCGGCTTCTGCCACCCCGGCCGACTGGTGCCCGCCGCGCTCAAGGCGGTCCGCGAGGCGGGCCTGCGCACCTCGTGGACCGAGCAGGACGAGGCGTACGAGAAGGCCGTCACCGACTTCACCGAGCAGGGCCCGTGCGGCGCGGGCGTCTACGACGTCGGCGAATTCGTCAACTTCCTCGCCCCGTACGCCGATGCCAACGCGCTCGGCGCGGCGCTGCTGCACCTGACGATGCCGGGGGTGCCCGACGTCTACCAGAACACCGAATTCCCGGTGTACACCCTGGTCGACCCGGACAACCGCGGCCCGATGAACGGGCCGGTCGGCGGCACCCAGCGGTTCGGCGTCGACCGCATTCTGGACCGCCTGCTGGACGGCGCCGCGCCGGACTCCTTCGACGAGGCCAAGCTGCGTCTGACCGCCGTGGCGCTCCGGCTGCGGCGCGACCGCCCCGAGTGGTACGGGCCCACCGCCTCGTACATCCCCCTCGTCGCGCGGGGACCGGCCGGTGACCACTGCCTCGCCTTCCTGCGCGGCGGCTCCGCCCTCACCGTCGTCACCCGGCTCTCCGCCCGCCTCACCGCGGCGGGCGGCTGGCGCGAGGCGGCGCTGCCGCTCCCCCCGGGCCGCTGGCACGACCGCCTGGGCGGCGGAACGTACGAAGGCGCGGCCCCGCTGGCCGAGTTGCTGGGCCGCAGCCCTGTGGCCCTGCTGACCCCGGAGGGGTGAGCACGCAGGGGTGAAGCCCGCAGGGCAGGGGCGAGCCGCCCACGCCCGCTCCCGCGCACCCGCGTCGACGTCCCGACAAGGCCGCCGCGTAAAACCGGTGGCCTTGTCGGCCGCCGCCCGCCTAGGGTGCTGATCACGCCCATGACCGGACGAGGAAGGAGGCGAGAGCGATGACGTACATCACTGTGCCGCGCTCCCGCCCCTCCGCAGGGCGTCCGTAGATCCACGGGGAGATGGTCCCGGGAGCGCTCCGTTGAACTCCCGAAGGAATCGCTTCATCATGTCCGATCTGATGTTCCGCCCGCTCGTCGCGGGCGAGTCCGCCCTGTTCAACTCCCTTGCCGAGACGGAATCCGGCACGCGCACCGGCAGCGGCGACGCGTTCGTCGGCCGCGCCCTGCTCGGCCAGTCCTTCGCGACCCTCGACGCGGGCGGCGAGTACCGGCCCGAGTGGTCGTGGGTCGCGCTGCGCGGCGCGAAGGTCGTCGCGCGGGCCGCGTGGTGGGCCAAGCCCGAGGACAGCGAGCCGCTGGCCCTGGACTGGTTCGACTTCGCCGAGGGCGAAGCGGAGGCCGCCGCCGAACTGCTCCGCGCCGCGCCGCTGACCACCGAGTACAGCCTGCTGCTGCCGCCCGACTGGCGCGAGCGCCCCGACGTGACGGCGGCGGCGCGGAGCCGCGCGGCGGCCGTCGAGGCGGCGGGGCTGCGCGAGTTGGTCGAACGGTACCGCTACGAGTGGACGGCGGACTGCCCGCTGCCGCCGCGCACCGGGCGTCTTGAGTACCGGCCCGAGCCGGACGACGCCGCCTTCCGGGCCGTCATGGCCCGCGTCATGGAGGGCACGCTCGACGCCCACGACCGCCGGATGATCGCCGAACAGGGCCTGGAGGCCGCCCTCGACGAGGCCATCGGCTTCTTCGACTGGTTCCCCTCGCCCGCCGACTGGCGGCGGGTGGCGTACACCCCGGACGGCGAGGTGGCCGGACTGCACGTGCCCGCCCACAATCCGGGCGGCCCGTGCGTCGGCTTCATCGCCGTGGTGCCCGAGCAGCGCGGGCGCGGTTACTCGTACGACCTGCTGGTCGAGTGCACCCACGACCTGGTCGACCGCGGCGCGGCCAAGATCGCGGCGGCCACCGACCGGACGAATGTCCCGATGGCGCGGAATTTCGCGAAGGCGGGGTATCCGATCGTCCAGGAGCGGATCGACTTCGTCCCCGACGGAGTGTGATGTTCGCCCGCTGATCCGCTCGCGGTGATGCGGGAGGCCGTTCCGTGGGCATGCATGTGCCCGGGGTCCGTGGCGCGGCCACGGCCCCGGGCACCCGCGAGGAACGCCTCGGGGGCGGCGGTATAAGAAGACCGGCGTACAGAAGACCGCCGCGCAGAAGACCGCCGTACAGAAGACCGAAGACGCAGAACGAACCGGATGACAAGACCGGATGACACGACGGGAGCCGTGGGTGCTGTTCGAGGTGTGGGCGCCGCATGCCCAGCAGGTGGAGATCCTGATCGACGACCGCACACGGCACAGCCTCGGCCCCGACCCGGCGCGGGCCGGCTGGTGGCGCGCGGAGGTGCCCGCCGAGCAGGGCACGCGGTACGCGTATCTGCTCGACGGCGGTCCGCCACTGCCCGATCCGCGCTCGCGCCGCCAGCCGGAGGGCCCGGACGGGGCGAGCGCCGTCGTCGGCCACGACACGTTCGACTGGACGGTGCCGTGGCCGGGCCGCGCGCTGCCCGGCGCGGTGGTCTACGAGCTGCACGTCGGCACCTTCACCCCCGAAGGCACCTTCGACGCGGCGATCGAGCGGCTGCCGCACCTGGCCCGGCTGGGCATCACGCACATCGAGCTGATGCCGGTGTGCCCGTTCCCCGGTACCAACGGCTGGGGGTACGAGGGCGTGTCGCTGTGGGCGGTGCACGAGCCGTACGGCGGCCCCGAGGGAATGAAGCGATTTGTCGACGCGGCGCACAAGCAGTGCCTGGGCGTCGTCCTCGACGTGGTCCACAACCACTTGGGCCCGTCCGGGAACCATCTGCCGCCGTTCGGCCCGTACTTCACCGACCGGCACCACACCCCCTGGGGCGACGCGGTCAATCTGGACGCGCCCGGCTCCGACGAGGTGCGGGACTTCCTGATCGGCAGCGCGCTGTCGTGGCTGCGCGACTACCGGCTCGACGGGCTGCGGCTCGACGCCGTCCACGCGCTGGTCGACACGCGCGCCCTGCACTTCCTGGAGGAGCTGTCGACGGCCGTGGACGGTCTTTCGGCCGCGCTCGGCCGCCCGCTGTTCCTGATCGCCGAGTCCGATCTGAACGACCCGCGCACGACGGCCCCGCGCCAGGCGGGCGGCCTCGGCCTGCACGCCCAGTGGAGCGACGACTTCCACCACGCCCTGCACGCGGCCGTCACCGGTGAGGCGCAGGGTTATTACGCGGATTTCGCCGCCGCCGGGCCCGCCGCGGTGGCCAAGACGCTCACCGGGGGCTTCTTCCACGACGGCAGTTGGTCGTCCTTCCGCGGCCGGCACCACGGCCGCCCGCTGGACCGGGCCGCCGCCCCCGCCCACCGGCTGCTGGGCTACGCGCAGACGCACGACCAGATCGGCAACCGCGCGACCGGTGACCGGCTCACCCCTGACCAGCTCACCGTGGCCGCGGCCCTCGTCCTGACCTCGCCGTTCACCCCGATGCTCTTCATGGGCGAGGAGTGGGGCGCGGGCACGCCCTGGCAGTTCTTCACCGACCACGACGACCCGGAGCTGGGCGCGGCCATCACGCGCGGGCGGCGCCGCGAATTCGCCGGCCACGGCTGGGCGGAGGAGGACGTGCCCGATCCGCAGGACCACGCGACCAGGGACCGCTCGTGCCTGGACTGGGCCGAACCGGACAGGCCGGGGCACCGCGAGCTGCTGGAGTGGTACCGCGGGCTGATCGCGCTGCGCAGGTCGGAGCCCGCCCTGACCGATCCCCAGCTCGACACCGTCGTGGCGACCGCGGGCGGCCGGACGCTGCGGCTGGCCCGCGGCCCCTTCCGTACGGTCGTGAACTTCTCCGACGCGCCCGCGCGGGTGCCGCTGGACGTGCCGTGCGAGGTGGTGCTGGCCCGGCCGTCGTGCAAGGTGCTGCCGGGCCCGGACGCGGCCGTCCAGCTTCCGCCCCGCGGAGCCGCCGTGCTGCGCGCCCGCGTTACGGTGAACGGGTGACACAGACGACCCCGACGCCTGACGCGGAAGCCCTCGCCGACTGCGTGCTGTGCGGCGAGCCGACCGAGTATCCGGCGAGCACGCGCGGCGCGACGTACTGCCCGGTGTGCGAGTGGCAGGAGGCGCAGCGCACCGCGTGCTCGGGCTGAACGGCGTACCGGGGCCGCGGCCGGTCAGGTCTTGAGGAGCGCGACGCGGTTCTCCTCGATGTCGAAGTCGGCCTTCGGATAGGCCGGGTCGATCAGTTCGAGGTGTTCGAGCAGCAGCTTGGCGACCGCCCAGTTCCGGTACCACTTGCGGTCGGACGGCACCACGTGCCAGGGCGCGGCGTCGGTCGAGCAGCGCTCAAGGGCCACCTCGTACGCCTTCTGGTATGCGGGCCACAGCGCGCGCTCGCTGATGTCACCGGGGTTGAACTTCCAGTGCTTGTCCGGGTTGTCGAGCCGCTTCAGCAGCCGCTCGCGCTGCTTGTCGTAGCTGATGTGCAGGAAGATCTTGACGACCGTGACGCCGTCGTCGGCGAGCGACTGCTCGAAACGGTTGATGACGCTGTAGCGGCGGCTCCAGGTGGCGCGCGGCACGAGGTCGCGCACGCGGGCGATCAGCACGTCCTCGTAGTGCGAACGGTCGAAGACGCCCAGCTCGCCGGGGCGGGGCAGCGCGCGGCGGATGCGCCACAGGAAGGGGTGCTGGCGCTCCTCCTCGGTGGGTGCCTTGAACGCGGTGACGCGGATGCCCGACGGGTTCAGCCCGGAGGACACGTGCTTGACGGTGCCGCCCTTGCCCGAGGTGTCCATGCCCTGGAGCACCAGCAGCACGCAGTGCGGGTCGCCCGCGGTGCTCTGCGCCCACAGCCGCTCCTGGAATTCGGCCAGCTTGGCGCGCAGCTCCGCGGTCGCGGCCAGGGCCGTCGCCTTGTCGCGCGGGCCGCCGGGGGTCGCGGAGGGGTCGTACGCCCGCAGGTTGACCGGTCCGCCGCCGGGCGGGACGCGCAGCAGGGAGCGCAGGCCCGGGTCCTTCTGCGCCTTCTTGGCGGCGGCGTCGGCGTCGGCGTGCTTGCCGCCCCGCCCGTCCTCGTGCGCGTGCCGGTCGACGTGCGCGTGTTCGGCGCCGTGCTTGCCCTTGCCCTTGTCCTTGCTGCCGCTCTTGACCATGCACCGATCCTGCGCCGGATCAGCGGTCTCCGCCAGCGACGGTCAGCTTCTCGGCGTCCCGCGCGAGCGCGGTCAGCCGGGAGACGGCGCGGAAGTACTTCTTGCGGTAGCCGCCCGCCAGCATGTCCTGGCTGAAGACGCGGTCGAAGGGCACGCCGGAGGCCAGTACGGGGATCTCGCGGTCGTAGAGCCGGTCGGCGAGCACCACCAGGCGCAGCGCCGTCGCCTGGTCGGTGACGGGTTCCACGCCGCGCAGGAAGACGGCGCCGACGCCGTCGCAGAGCGCGCCGTAGCGGCTGGGGTGGACGGTGGCCAGGTGCGCGGCCAGCGCGCCGAAGTCGTCGAGCGCGGCGCCGGGTGTGACGGCCGCGGTAGCGGTGACCTGTTCGTCGGTGTGCGGGGCCGGCGCCTCGGGCAGGCCGCGGTGCCGGTAGTCCTCGCCGTCGATCCGCAGGCTGGTGAAGCGGGCGGACAGGCCCTGGATCTCCCGCATGAAGTCGGCGGAGGCGAAACGGCCCTCGCCGAGCTTGCCGGGCAGCGTGTTCGACGTCGCCGCCAGCCGTACGCCCGCGTCGGCGAGCTTGCCGAGGAGCGTGGACACCAGCACCGTGTCGCCCGGGTCGTCCAGCTCGAACTCGTCGATGCAGACCAGCCGGTGGCCGCTGAGCGCGGTGACGGCGTGCTGGAAGCCGAGGGCGCCGACCAGATTGGTCAGCTCCACGAACGTGCCGAACGCCTTGCGCTCGGCGGGCGCCGGGGTGGCGTGCCACAGCGACGCCAGCAGGTGGGTCTTGCCGACGCCGTAACCGCCGTCGAGGTAGACCCCGCCGGGGCCGCCGGGCGCGGGCGCCTCCCGCCGGAACCACCGCCTGGGCGTCTGCGCGGCCGTCAGCGACGCCGCGAAACCGGCCAGGGCCCGTACGGCCGCGGCCTGGCTGGGCTGGTTCGGGTCGGGCACGTAGGTCTCGAACCTGACGCCGTCGAACCGTGGCGGCGGCACCATCTCCGCCACCAACCGCTCCACCGGCACATGCGGCGTGCGCGCGCTGAGCGACACGGGCCCGCCATCGCCGCCTATCGCGGCACTCCCAGACGAAACGACAGAGGTCGACACAGCTCACCAGCGTAGTGCCTCCCGGTTCTGCCCCCGCCGGCATGTGTCCGACCCCACGCGTACGGGGCGGCGGCCCGAGGGCGCCGACCGGCCCGCAGCGGCGGAGCGTGGGAGACTTCGGGGATGCGACGGCTCTATCCCGTAGCGGGAGCGAACGATTCGGCCGGGCTGGAGACACCGCTCGGACTGGAGACACCGCCCGGTCTGGAGACACCGCTCGGTCTGGCGGACGCGTACGCGTACCCCGAACGGGGAGCGGGCCCGTATCTCCGGGCGAACATGGTGTCGTCGCTGGACGGCGCGGCCCGGTACGACGGCAGGTCGGCGCCGCTGTCGTCGGAGGCGGACATGCGGGTCTTCGGCGTGCTGCGGGCGCTGGCCGACGTGGTGCTGGTGGGTGCGGAAACGGTTCGCCTGGAGGGTTACCGGCCCGCGAGGGCCCGCGAGGTGTTCGCGGCGCGCAGGGCAGCGGACGGCCAGACCCCGGCCGCCGCCGTCGCGGTGATCAGCCGCGGCCTCGATCTGGACTTCACGGCGCCTCTGTTCACCGCGCCGGTCACTCCCACCCTGGTGCTGACCGGCGCGTCGCCGCCCGCCGACCGCGTCGCCGCCGCCCGCGCGGCGGGCGCGCACGTCGTCGTCGCGGGCGACGGCGAGGGCGTCGACCCGGTCCGCGCGGTGCGCGAGTTGGCCGCGCTGGGCCACGCGCGGCTGCTCCACGAGGGCGGCCCGCGGGTCCTCGCGCAGTTCGCCGCGGCCGGCACGCTGGACGAACTGTGCCTGACCGTCGCCCCGGTGCTCGGGGGCGGCGACGCGCCCCGGATCATGCACGGCCCCGACGTTCCGGGCCCGGCCCGCCTCGTCCCGCGCTCCGTCCTGGAGGAGGACGGCTTCCTGTTCACCCGTTACGTCCGGGCCTGACCGCCCGCCCGTCCCACCGACACTCCTCATGCCACCCACCTGACCAGGGGCGCGCCGCACGGTGGAACCGCACCCGAAAAAAGCGGATTCCCTCGTTCCGTTTTGCTCCGCGCGGGAACACTTACCCGAGTGCCCCGCGAAGATCGGGGCAGAATTGTTCCAACTCCGGCCCGGTGGCCCCGACGAAGCACGAGAAAGAAGGACGCGTCCGTGTTCACGACCGTACTCATGATCGAGAAGCCGCTCGCACCGGCCGACGTGGAGCTCGTCACCTCTCTCCACGGCGACGAGCAGGTCTCCTTCGTCGTGCTCATGCAGCCACGCGGCGACCAGGACCGGCTGTTGCGGGCCGTGGACGACGTGGCGCTCGGCTATCTGGACGACGCGGCGCACGAGGACCGCGAGCCGGAGGGCGACGACGCCACCCCGATCGCGGAGCGGGCCCTGGCGCACTCCCTGGAGGCCCTGCGCGCCTCCGGCGCGGAGGCGGTGGGCCGGATCATCGACAAGCACCCGCTCGACCTGCTGCGCACCGTCGTCGAGGAGACCAACGCCGACGAGGTCATCGTGCTCACCGCGCCGCACTTCGTGGAGGAGTTCTTCCACCGCGACTGGACGTCGCGGGCGCGGCACAAGGTGGGGGTGCCGGTGCTGAAGCTCTTCGCCCAGCACGACTAGGCGGCGGGCGGAGCCGGTACCGGGCCGCGCCGCCCCGCGCGGACCCGCCGCATTGACCTGCCGTACGGACCCGCCTTGTACGGACCCGCCGTGCAGACCCGCCTTGTACGGACTCGCCGTGCAGAAACGTCACAGCACCCGGCGGCGCGGCAGGGCGCGGGCAGGGCGGCCCGTCCACCTCGGAGGTGCGAGAATCGGCGCCTGGTACACAAACGTTCCACACCTCCGGGAGACCTCCGTATGAGCCCGTCCGTTCCCCCCGCCATGGACCGACCGCACTTCATCGGCATCGGCGGCGCCGGAATGTCGGGGATCGCGAAGATCCTCGCGCAGCGCGGGGCGCGGGTGGCGGGCAGTGACTCACGTGAGTCGGAGACGGCGGGCGCCCTGCGCGCGCTCGGCGTGACCGTGCACATCGGCCACGACGCGGCGCATCTGGCGCAGGACGCCACCGCCGTGGTCGTCTCCAGCGCGATCCGCGCGGAGAATCCGGAGCTGGCGGCGGCCCGCGAGCGCGGCATCCCCGTCGTGCACCGCAGCGACGCGCTGGCCGCGCTGATGGAGGGCACCCGGCCGATCGCGGTCGCGGGCACCCACGGCAAGACCACCACGACCTCGATGCTGGCGGTCGCGCTCACGGCGCTCGGCAGCGAGCCGTCGTACGCGATCGGCGGCGACCTGGACGCGCCCGGCTCGAACGCGCATCACGGCGGCGGCGAGATCTTCGTCGCGGAGGCCGACGAGAGCGACCGCAGCTTCCACACGTACGCGCCCGAGGTCGCGATCATCCTCAACGTGGAGCTCGACCACCACGCCAACTACGCCTCGATGGACGAGATCTACGACTCCTTCGAGACCTTCGTCGGCAAGATCCGCCCCGGCGGCACGCTGGTGATCTCGGCCGACCAGCCGGGCGCCGTCGAGCTGACGACGCGGGTACGGGACATCGGCGGTCTGAACATCGTCACGGTCGGCGAGGCCGAGACCGCGGACGTACGCATCACGAAGATCAACGCGCGGGGGCTGACCAGCGAGGTCACCGTCGTCATCGACGGCCGCCCGCTGACCTTCACCGTCTCGGTGCCGGGCCGTCACTACGCCCACAACGCCGTCGCCGCGCTCGCCGCGGGCAGCGCGATCGGCGCCCCCACCCGGAATCTGGCCTCCGCCCTCGCGAAGTACACCGGCGTCAAGCGGCGCCTCCAGCTCAAGGGCGAGGCGGCGGGCGTCCAGGTCATCGACTCCTACGCCCACCACCCGACCGAGATGGCCGCCGACCTGGAGGCGATCCGCGGCGCCGCCGGTGACGCCCGCGTCTTGGTCGTCTTCCAGCCGCACCTCTTCAGCCGCACCCGCGAGCTGGCCGCCGAGATGGGCGGCGCCCTCGCCCTCGCCGACGCCTCCGTCGTCCTCGACATCTACCCGGCCCGCGAGGACCCCATCCCCGGTGTGACCAGCGCACTCATCATCGACGCGGCCCGCGCGGCGGGCGCCGACGTGACCGCGGAGCACGACAAGCAGGCGGTACCGGACGTGGTCGCAGGAATGGCGAAGCCGGGTGATCTCGTTCTCACCATGGGAGCGGGCGACGTGACCGACCTCGGCCCCCTGATTCTCGCCCGCCTCGGCAGCTGAGGAGACCTCCATGTCCTACGAAGTCAGCAAGTCCGACGAGCAGTGGCGCGCCGACCTGTCGCCGGAGGAGTACGCGGTCCTGCGCAAAGCTGGTACCGAGCGGCCCTTCGTCGGCGAGTACACCGACACGAAGACGACGGGCGTCTACGCCTGCCGTGCCTGCGGCGCCGAGCTCTTCCGCTCCGACACCAAATTCGAGTCCCACTGCGGCTGGCCCTCCTTCTACGACCCCGCCGACACCGACGCCGTCGAACTCATCGAGGACCGCACCCTCGGGATGACCCGCGTCGAGGTCCGCTGCGCCCGCTGCGGCTCCCACCTGGGCCACGTCTTCGAAGGCGAGGGTTACGGCACCCCTACGGATCAGCGCTACTGCATCAACTCCATCTCCCTGACCTTGACCCCAACGGAGTAACCCCTCCGGGGCGCCGGCCTCCTCCGGCGGGGGGCGGGGATACTCGCCGGCCCGAGAGCCGGCCTCCCAGCCCGCCGGGCCCGAGCGCTGCCGTAGCGCAAGACCAGGCTTTTTGGGGCGCTGGGGGCACCTCCCGGCCGAAGGCTGGGGGAGGAACCGCGCGGCCCGCCCCCACGGCGCCGCACTGTCCGCACGGGCGGATCGAGCCCCGAAGGGGCGCGAGGAACTGCGCGGCCGGCCCCCACCGGCCGGTGGTCCGGAGACAACCGCACTGCCCCGCCGGGGCGGGTGGTGACCTGCGGCAGCATCGTGGCCGGCCGCGCAGTTCTCCCCCAGACTCCTTCCGGGAGGTGCCCCCACCTGAAAAGATCGGCGCACCGCCCCGGCGGCTCGGGCTTCGAGGGGGCGCCCTCTTACGGCCTCACTCCGTGTGGCCGCGGCGGGAGACGAAGCGGCAGGAGAGCCCGGCGGCAGCCACGGCGAGGACGGCCGCGACGGCAAGAGGCAGCAGCGGATCGTGCACGGCACCGGTGCGCGACCCGGTGACCAGGCCCGCGACAGCGGCATTGGCGGGCGAGCCCGAGGCCACCAGAAGCGCCCCGGCGGCGAGCACCGTACACAGCACGGACCAGCCGCCGCCGCGTACCAGCGGAGGGTTGGTCACCGCGCCCACGGCGCACCCGGCGAGCACGGAGACGGCCGCCGCGAGCAGTCCGGCGACGGCGGCGGGCCCGACCGGCACCGACGTGCGGAAATCGTCCGAGTGCGCGCCGCTGACCGCGACCACGACGCCCGTACCGACGGCCCCCACCAGCACGGACGCGCCCAACGCCGTTGCCAGAGCGCCGAGTTGGGCCCGCCCGGCGCCCACCGCCGAGGCCACGCACGCCCGCGCCGCGCCCGGCTCGTTCGTCACGCAGACCCGTACCATCCAGGCCGCGAAGGGCAGCAGCAGCGCCGTCTCGTATCCCAGGGAGCCGAGCAGCGGCTCGCCCCCGGTCACCCCGATGGCCATCACCGCGCCGTAGAAGAGCAGCGGCGGCAGCCAGCGGTGCGAGCGCAGCAGAAGATCCGCCTGGTAGCGCAGAAGCGCGCCGACGGCTGCCCGCCGGGGCCTCGGCACGACGACATCGCCGGGCGCCACCGGTTCCGGCGTGGCCGCCGTGGCCGCCGTGACCGCCGTCGCTTCGGTACGCACCGACGCCACATGCCACGGCGGATCGGCGTCCAGCAGCGCCCGCAGCGCCGCGTCCGACTCCTCCTCGGGCACCGCGATCCGCACCGCCCCTGCGCCGTCCCGGCTCAACTGACCTGGAACGGACGGCACTTCCCCGGCCCCCGTGGCCTCGATGTGGACGACGGACTCGCGGTGTCCGGGCACGGGCGTCCGCGGCTGCGGCGCCCTCCGTACCGTCGTCACCTCCTCCGGCGTCACACGCAGCACGAGCGTCGGAGCGTCGGCCAGGCGTTGCGGGTCGTGGTCCACGAAGACGACGGTGGCTCCGGCGGCGGCGCGCTCGCGCAAGGCGGCGTCGAGCAGGGTGCGGGACTCGTGGTCGAGGCCGGTCCAGGCTTCGTCCAGGACGAGGAGTTCGGGGTCGGCGAGCAGGGCCTGGACGACGGCCACCTTCTGGCAGGTGCCCTTGGAGAGTTCGTCGAGCGGGGTGCGGGCGTAGCCGGTGACGCCGAAGCGGTCGAGCCAGTGCAGGGCGCGGTCGCGGGCCTGGTCGCGGGGCAGGCCGCGTACGGCGCCGAGGTGGGTGAGGTAGCGCAGGACGGGGAAGGGCAGGGCGGCCGGGAAACGTTCCGGCACGTACGCGGTGGCGGTGGCCGGTCGCCCGCTGATCCGGCCCGCGCTGGGCCGGTCCACGCCCGCGAGCAGCCGCAGCAGCGTGGACTTGCCGGTGCCGTTGGCGCCCTCGATCCGGACGAGCCCGCCGCGCGGCAGGTCGAGGGTGACGTCGCGCAGCACCCAGGGACCGCCGAGGGCGTACCGGCGTCCCACTCCGTCCAGCCGGATGCCGGTGATGTCCGGGACCTGCGAAGTCCCCTGGCCCTCTTCACTGGTGGTGTCGCGCACGTCCGCCATCCTCGCCCACGGCCGCCGGGCCGTCGAGGACGGGTGGCAGACTGGGGCGGTGACCAGCCCCTTCCAGCACCAGGCCGCCGACCGCGACACGGCACCCCAGTTCGTCCTCCCGCTCGTCGTCCGCATCGAGCGCGACGCGCCTCCGGCCCGTACCGACGCCCTGGAGACGGCGGCGCGCGCCGTCCTCACCCTGCTCTCCGACGAGCGCGCGACGGCCGACGACGGCGAGTGGGCGCAGGCCGTACGGGACTGGCAGGACGCCAGGATCCGCAAGGTCGTACGGCGGGCGCGCGGCACGGAGTGGCGGCGGGCGGCGTCCCTGCCGGGCATCACGGTCACGGGGTCGGGATCGGGGTCGGATACGGACGCGGGGACGGCCGGTGTGCCGCCCGCCGAAGTGCGGGTCTACCCGCCCGTGCCGCTCGACGGCTGGCCGAAGGAACTGGCCAAACTCCAGGTCTCCGGTACGGAGTTGGACGACCCGGAGCCGCCGTCACCGCTCGATTCCGGCGACCCGCGCCCCGTGCTGTGGATGAACCCGGACGTCACCATGTCGGCCGGGAAGGCCATGGCCCAGGCCGGACACGGTGCCCAACTCGCCTGGTGGGAGCTGTCCGACGCCGACCGCGACGCCTGGCGCGCCGCCGGTTTCCCCCTGGCCGTCCGCACCCCCTCCCCCGCCCTGTGGACCCGCCTGAGCACCTCCTCCCTCCCCGTCGTCCGCGACGCGGGCTTCACCGAGGTCGCCCCGGGCTCCGCCACCGTCGTCGCCGACCACCCGTCCCTGCGCGCGCGTCACGCACCCGGCACGCCCTGATCGGGCCGCGCTCGCCCGCTCGCGGAGTTATCCACAGGCCGAGAACGCGGTGTCGGCGGAGTCCGGTACAAATCACTCATGTGGATTCTTCTGCTGCTCGTCGCGTGCGCCGCGGCGACCGCCGCCAGCGCGCGCCTGTGCCTGGCCGGGGTCGCCGCGGCCGGTGGAGTGCCCGGAGAACGGCGGGCCCAGGACGCCGTCGAACTCGGGCTGTACGAAACGGCGTTCCTGGCCGGAGGTCCCCGCCGGGTGACCGACACGGCGCTGGTCGCACTGGCCGGTGAGCGGCGGGTGCTGCTCGCCCACACCGGCTGGGTCACGGTCATCGCGCCGGAGGACCGCGGCGGCCTCGACGGCCCCGCCGACCTGACCGAGGTGGAGCGCTCACTGCTCGCGTCGGCCGGCCCCGACGGCCAGGCTCCGCTGGCCGCGATACGCGCGGCGCACGCCGGTACGGAGGCCGTACGCGCGCTCGCCGAGCGGCTGGTGACGGCCGGGCTCGGGGTTCCGGCGGCGGCACGCGAACGGCTCGCGGCGGGGGTGCGGCAGGTGCGCGGTGCCACCGGGCTGACGTTGGCGATGGCGGTGGCTACCGTCGCGCTGAACGGGTCGGTCCGCGCGTCGGACGGCACGCCCGCGCTGCTCTGGTACGTGCTGCCGCTGCTGCTGACGGGTACGTGCTGGGCGGTGGCGCGCGTCGAGGTCTATCCGTACACGCGGTGGGCGGCCACGGCCGGGCAGGAGGCGCTCCGGGAGATACCCCGGGACGCGTCGCCGCTGTCGGACCTGGCCGCCCGTGGGCCGCGCACGCTGCGCGACCCCGAGATACGGACGCTGCTGCGTCAGGCCAGGCCCGCGACCAGGTCGGCGATCTCGCGGCGCCGACCGGTGTAGAAGGGGACTTCCTCGCGGACGTGCAGGCGGGCCTCGGAGGCGCGCAGGTGCCGCATGAGGTCGACGATCCGGTACAGCTCGTCGGCCTCGAAGGCCAGGATCCACTCGTAGTCGCCGAGCGAGAAGGACGCGACGGTGTTCGCCCGCACGTCGGGGTAGCCACGGGCCATCTTGCCGTGGTCGGCGAGCATCCGGCGGCGGTCCTCGTCCGGCAGCAGGTACCAGTCGTAGGAGCGCACGAAGGGATAGACGCTGACCCACTCGCGCGCCGTCTCATCGGCGAGGAAGGCCGGAACATGCGACTTGTTGAACTCCGCCGGGCGGTGCAGCGCCATGTTGGACCACACCGGCTCCACCGCGCGCCCGAGCTTGGTGCGGCGGAAGAGGTTGTACGCCTCCTGCAACTCCTCGGCCGTCTCGGCGTGCCACCAGATCATCAGATCGGCGTCGGCCCGCAGCCCCGAGACGTCATAGGTCCCGCGGATCGTGATGTCCTTCGCGGCGAGCCGCGCGAACAGCTCCTCGACCTCGTCCGCGTAGCCGCCGCGGTCCTCGGGCAGGGCGTCGCGCAGTCGGAACACCGACCAGAGCGTGTAGCGAATGACCTCGTTGAGGTCCTTGGCCTTCTTCCCCGCGTTGGGGGCCTTCGCCGACGTGGCGTCGGCGGAATCGGAAGCGCGGTCGGCAGTCGAGTCGGTCATACCCCCCATTCTCCCGCGCCCCCCGGCGCTCCCGGCACCAGGGTCCCCACGACGCCCCGCCGGGCCGCCCCGCGCGGAGCCGGTCAGCCCTGCGGCAGCAGCTCGGCCGCCGCGCGGTGGGCTCCGGCGATGCAGGCGGGGATGCCGACGCCGTCGTACGGGGCGCCGCAGGCGGCCAGGGCGGGGAGTTTGGTGAGGTGTTCGCGGACGCGGGCGACGCGGGCGAGGTGGCCGACCGGGTACTGGGGCAGACCCGCGGTCCAGCGGGTGACGCGGGCGGCGATCGGGGCGGCGCGCAGGCCCACGGCGGCCTCCAGGTCGTCGCGGGAGAGACGGACGAGGTCGGTGTCGTCCCAGGCGAGGTCCGCCTCGTCGCCGTGGCGGCCGATGGAGGTGCGCAGGACGACGGTGTCGCCGCCTGCCTCGCCGAGCCAGCCCCACTTGCGGCTGGAGAAGGTGGACGCCTTGATGGTGCGGCCGTCGACCGGCGGGACGAGGAAGCCGCTGCTGTTGGGCAGCCGTGTCATGTCACGGCGGCGGAAGGCCATGGTGACCAGCGCCATGCCCGCGTATTCGATGCTGTCCAGTTCGGCCGCGGCGGCGGGCGACTCGGCGGCGAGCAGCCGGGCCGCGGTCGGCGCGGGCGCGGCGAGCACCACGGCGTCGGCCTCCAGCGCGCGGCCGTCGAGGCCGACCTGCCAGCCGTGCGGGGTGCGCCGCAGTTCGCGTACGGGCGCGTCCGTCTCGATGGTGACGCCCGCGGCGCGGCACGCCTCGGCGACCGCGAGCGGCAGCCGTCCGACACCGCCGCGGATGCCGTTGAAGACCGGTCCCGCGCCGCCCGCCGTGGCCGCGGCCCGGCGCTGGATGTCGCGGGCCGCCTCGATCAGGGAGCGCCCGGTGCGCATGGCCTCGAAGAGCTGCGGCACCGCGGCGCGCAGCGAGATCTCGTAGGCGTTGCCCGCGTAGACGCCGCCGAGCAGCGGTTCGACGAGCCGGTCCACGACCTCGTGGCCGAGCCGGGCGGCGACGAAGGCGCCGACCGCGACGTCGTCGCCGAGTTCGGTGCGCGGCAGTACGTGGTCCAGCGGGAGCCTGGCGAGACCGGCGGCGGACAGCACGCCGGACGAGGCGAGCGGCCCGAGGTCGCCGGGCACGCCCATCACGTGTCCCTTGGGCATGGGCCGCAGCTTGCCGCGGGTCCACAGTGCGGCGCCGAGCACCGCGGGCGGCTCCAGGTCGTCGCCGAGCCCGACCTCGCGGGCCAGCGCGATCGCCTCGGGGCGGCGGGCCAGCATAGACTCGGCGCCGAGGTCGACCGGCACCCCGGCGATCTCGTCGGCGTACAGCTTCCCGCCGAGCCGCGACGACGCCTCCAGCAGCGTGACGCGGACACCCGCGCCCGCCAGCCGGTGCGCCGCGGCGAGTCCGGAGATTCCGCCGCCGATGACGATCACATGCTCGGGAGCATGCCCTGGACCGCCCGTGCCGCTGTGCGTCTGGCTCATGCCTCCACTGTCTCAGACTCCGTTCCGAGTTCCGAACGTGATCCCATCGCTATCGCAGGACCGCAACCCGCCGCGGACCGCCGACGTCCAACTGTCACTACAGGTCACTAGGCGGGCCTCACGAGGCTTGCACCTGGGGGGAATTGACGTGAGGACACACAGACCCGGAGCGCCGCGCACCGAGCGCGCGCACCACGCCGGCCGGCGGGGACGGCGGCTGGCCGCCGTCCCCGCCGCGCTGCTGCTGGCCGCCGCGCTCGCGGTCGCCGGGTGCAGCAGCGAAAGCGGCGGCGCCACTTCCGACAAGGCCGCCGCCCCGGCGGCCCGCCAGGACAACAGCGGCGGCGGTTCCGACTCCGTGGGCGCGCCGTCCGGCGCACCGAATTCCAGCGCGGACTCTGACAAGCCCGCCACCACCGGCAACAGCGGCAGGTCGTCCGCGCCCAGCTACCTCGTCCGTATGGCCCACCTGACCGTCCGCACCCCTAAGGTGGGCGACGCGCTCGACAAGGCCCGCGCGATGGCCGCCGACGCGGGCGGTTACGCGGGCACCGAGGACACCTCGGTCGACGCCGGGGGCCACGAGCAGTCGACGGTCCAGCTCCGGGTGCCGCCCGCCGCGTACGACGGTCTGCTGACCCGGCTGGCCGGGCTCGGCACGCTGATGGAGCGCAAGGTCGGTGTCGAGGACGTCACCGGCCAGGTGGTCGACGTACAGAGCCGGATCAAGTCGCAGCAGGCCAGTGTGGCGCGGGTGCGCAAGCTGATGGACCAGGCGGGCTCGCTCCGCGACGTGGTGACGCTGGAGCGCGAACTGAGCACCCGCGAAGCCGACTTGGAGTCCCTCCAGGCGCAGCAGGCGGCACTGCGGGAGCGTACGGATCTGGCCACGGTGACACTGCGGCTGGTCGAACCGCCGGTGAAGCACGTCGCGGCGAAGCCGAAGCACGAGGACGGCTTCTGGACGCAGGTCGGCCACGCGTTGGGCGGCGGCTGGCACGCCTTCTACGTGACGATCCGCGGTGTGCTGGTCGTCCTGTCGGCCGTGCTGCCGTTCCTGGTGGTCGCGCTGGCGGCCTTCATCGGCTACCGGCTGGTGCGCCGCCGCTGGCCCCGGCAGGAGCCGCCGACGATGGCGCCGCGCCCCTGGAGCCCGCCCTCGTACGCGCCGATCCACCCGCAGCGCACGCCCTCCACGGCTCCGGCGGGCACGGACGCGCCGGAGCGTGAGGAGCAGCCGCCGACGGACTGAACCGTCACACCTCGGTCGAGGTGTGCACGAAGTCGACGAGACGGGTGAGAGCGTCCGGGTCGGTGCTGGGCAGGACACCGTGGCCGAGGTTGAACACATGGCCGGTGGCCGGGGCCGCGTCCAGCACCTCCCGGGCCTTCGCCTCGACGGCCGCCGTCGGGGCGAAGAGCACCGACGGGTCGAGGTTGCCCTGGAGCGCCTTGCCGGGACCGACCCGACGGCCCGCCTCGTCCAGCGGCACCCGCCAGTCGACGCCGACGACGTCCGCGCCCGCCTCGCCCATCAGACCGAGCAGTTCGCCGGTGCCGACGCCGAAGTGGATCCGCGGGACGCCGTAGTCCGCGACCGCGTCGAAGACCTTCGCCGACGCGGGCATCGCGTAGCGCCGGTAGTCGGCGGGCGCGAGCGCCCCCACCCACGAGTCGAAGACCTGGACGGCGCTCGCGCCCGCCTCGATCTGCACCTTCAGGAAGCCCGCGGTGATGTCGGCGAGCAGGTCCAGCAGGTCACGCCACAGCTCGGGGTCGCCGTACATCAGCGCCTTGGTCCGCTCGTGGTTGCGCGACGGGCCGCCCTCCACGAGGTAGCTGGCCAGGGTGAAGGGCGCGCCCGCGAATCCGATCAGTGGCGTCTCGCCGAGTTCGGCCGTCAGCAGGCCGATCGCCTCGGTGACGTAACCGACGTCCTCGGGCTCCAGCGCCCGCAGCCGCTTCAGGTCCTCCCGCGTACGGATCGGGTCCGCCACCACCGGGCCCACGCCGGGCTTGATGTCGAGGTCGAGTCCGATCGCCTTGAGCGGCACCACGATGTCGCTGTAGTAGACCGCCGCGTCGACCTTGTGCCGCCGCACCGGCTGCATGGTGATCTCGGCGACGAGCTCCGGCCGGGTGCACGAGTCCAGCATCGCGATGCCCTCGCGCAGCTTCAGGTACTCGGGCAGCGAACGCCCGGCCTGCCGCATGAACCACACCGGCGTATGCGGCACGGGCTCGCGCCGACAGGCGCGGATGAACGGGGAAGCAGCGGTCTGCTGGTGCGCACTCACGCCGAGAATCCTCCCACGCCCCGACGGCACCCCCACGCCAGGGGCTGCGCCCTTACGGCACGGCTGCGCAGATGGCCGCCCTCTCGCCTCCGGCGGCTTGGATCCGGTGCCGTCGGGGCCGCGCGGCAGGCGCAAGGGTGCTCCCTGTGGGCAGCGGGAAGGCGGCCCGAGGGGCAATAAGGGTGTTGTTCCGAGCCCGGAGGGCGTCGGCGGCTTAGTCTTCCGGGCATGGCAGCGGTTCACGGGCACCTCGGCGACGGCAGTGACGACGTCCCCCTCCCCTTTCGGCGCTCGGTGGACACCCTGCGCTCGGTGCGGGTGAGGCCGGAGGTCAGGATCGAGGAGACGGCCGCGCCGAAGCGGCTGGCGTCGTACGCGTACGCGTTGGAGGCAACGGTGCTGGCGGACGGCGAGGAGCTGGCCGACGGGCGGTTGGTGCTGCTGCACGAGCCGGACGGGCACGAGGCGTGGCACGGCGCGTTCCGGCTGGTGACGTTGGTGCGGGCCGAGCTGGAGCCGGAGATGGCGGGGGATCCGCTGTTGCCCGAGGTGAGCTGGTCCTGGCTGACCGGGGCGCTGGCGGCGCGCGGGGCGGCGTACAACGACCCGAGCGGTACGGTCTCGCGGGCGTCGTCGCACTACTTCGGCGCGCTGGCCGACCGGGTGGACGACACGCAGATCGAGATCCGGGCGTCGTGGACGCCGAGGGAGCGGGCGGGGGGCGCGCCCGAGGTGGCGGCGCACCTGGCTGCCTGGTGCGATCTGCTGTGCGCCTGTGCGGGTCTGCCGCCGTCGGAGGGCCCTGAGCCCTTGGTGCGCGGGGGCAGCGGCGTGGTGCCGATGCCGAAGCGCCGTACCTGAGTCACCTGAGTCCGTCAGTCCGCTTCCGTACGTCGGCGCACCGCCCCGGCCTGCGGTGACGTCACGCGCCCCCGGTGGCGCGCCCCCGCGCACTCCCCGGCGTATCGCGCGGCGCACTCACTCTTCGCATGTTCGATTTCTCGTCCGAATTGCCGGAAATGATCCTCAATAAATCGTGATCTTTCCCTAAAGGCCGGAGCAATTGCTGCCGAAGGAGATTGTGACCGTTTCAGTCCCCTTTGCCACAGGAGGCCCGGTGTCCGTTCTTCTCGAGCAGCCCACGAGCCTGGTCGCCTACCGCCCCAGCAAGCCGACGGCCATGGTCGTCGTAGCCGACCCCCGCGTCCGCTCCACTGTCACCCGACACCTGTGGGCTCTCGGGGTTCGCGACGTGATCGAGGCCTCGTCCATCGCCGAGGCCCGTCCCCGGGTCGGTAACCCCCGCGACATCTGCGTCGCCGATGTCCATCTCCCCGACGGCTCCGGCCTCACCCTGCTCGCCGAGACCCGCGCGGCAGGCTGGCCCAACGGCCTCGCACTCTCCGCCGCCGACGACATCGGCGCCGTGCGCAACGCGCTTGCCGGGGGGGTGAAGGGCTATGTCGTGACCGGCACCCGCAACAGCCCCGGCGGTCTCGCCACCCGGCCGGGACTGGCGCCGCTGGGCGCCACCGCGGCCCGTATGCAGCGCCGCCCGCCGGGCGCCCCCGGCCACCCCAGCGGCTACCGCGAGCTGTCCGGCCGCGAGGTCGAGGTACTGCGGCTGGTCGCGGAAGGCCAGTCGAACAAGGCGATCGGCGTCTCCATGGGCCTTTCGGCGCTGACCGTCAAGAGCCACCTCGCCCGGATCGCCAGGAAGCTGGGCACCGGGGACCGCGCCGGCATGGTCGCGGTGGCCCTGCGCACCGGAATCATCCACTGAGGCTCCGGCCCTGAGCGACCCCCGGCGGAACGTTCCGCCGGGGGTCGTTTCGTATACGCGCGCCCGTACACGTGCGTATGCCAGCCGTATACGCGCGCACGTCGGCTGTCGCGGCGGGGCCGGGGCCCGGCCGCTGACGGACACGGCGGCGACGTACGGTACGCCCTGTCTGTTGGATCTCCACCTGACACGCCGTACCCGGCTACCCTTAACAAGTGACCGACGCCAGAGAGACCGCAACCCAAGCAGGCCCGGCGCCGGTCCCGCTGCTGGACCCGCGCGAGGGAATCCCGCCGGTGACCGCCAGCCCGGAGGCTCTCGCAGATGTCGTCGCGGCTTTCGCCGCGGGTTCCGGTCCGGTCGCCGTCGATGCCGAGCGCGCCTCCGGCTACCGCTACGGGCAGCGGGCCTATCTGGTCCAGTTGCGCCGCGCCGGAGCAGGGACCGCGCTGATCGACCCCACGGGATGTCCCGACCTGTCCACCCTGGGCGACGCCCTGACCGGCACTGAATGGGTGCTGCACGCCGCCACCCAGGATCTGCCGTGCCTGTCCGAGATCGGCATGCACCCCACCTCGCTGTTCGACACCGAACTGGCCGGGCGGCTGGCCGGGTTCGCCCGGGTCGGCCTCGGCGCGATGGTGGAGAACGTGCTGGGCTTCGCGCTGGAGAAGGGCCACTCGGCGGTGGACTGGTCCACCCGCCCGCTGCCCGACCCGTGGCTGCGGTACGCGGCGCTCGACGTCGAGCTCCTGGTGGATCTGCGCGACGCGCTGGAGGAGGAGCTGCGCACCCAGGGGAAGCTGGAGTGGGCGCTCCAGGAATTCGCGGCCATCGCCGCCGCCCCGCCGGCCGCGCCGCGCGTCGACCCGTGGCGCAGGACCTCGGGCATGCACAAGGTGCGGCGGCGTCGGCAGATCGGTGTCGTGCGCGAGCTGTGGCTGGCGCGCGACCGTACCGCCCGTGAGCGGGACGTCTCCCCCGGCCGGGTGCTCAGTGACGCCGCCATCGTGACGGCGGCGCTGGAGGGCCCGCCGAACGCGCACGCGCTGGCCGCGCTGCCCGGTTTCGGGCACCGGATGGGCCGCCGTCAGCTCGATCAGTGGCAGTCCGCGATCGACCGGGCGCGCGCGCTGCCCGAGCGGGAGCTGCCGCAGCCCGCCGCCGCGTACACCGGTCCCCCGCCGCCGCGCGCCTGGGCGGACAAGGACCCGGTCGCCGCCGCCCGGCTCTCCGCGGCGCGCGCCGCGGTGAGCGCGCTGGCCGAGGAGCTGAATCTCCCCCAGGAGAATCTGATCACCCCGGACACCGTGCGACGGCTGTGCTGGGCGCCTCCGGCGAACGCGAGCGAGGAGGTCGTGGCCGCCCAGCTCGCGGACATGGGCGCCCGCCCCTGGCAGGTCGAGCTGACCACCCCGCTGCTGACGGTCGCGCTGACCGCCCGCCCGGCGGACCCGCCCCCGGACGAATAGCCCCGGTCGAATAGCCCCGGTCGGCCCGGCACCCGAGCGGCCCGGCACCCGAGCGGCCGGTAGCCGCCACCGGCGGCATTCGGCGCGATGTGAGCTACGCCGCTTCCGGAGAGGGAGCTGTGCACACGGGTTACCGACGAGTAGCATGTGAGCGAGCCGCAGGCTATCAATCGTCGAAGAGGGAGACCCACCGTGCCTCGTACCGGAAGGGACGTCGTATTCGTTGACGGCGTCCGCACCCCGTTCGGCAAAGCGGGCCCGAAGGGCATGTATCACGAGACCCGGGCCGACGACCTGGTGATCAAGTGCATCCGGGAGCTGCTGCGGCGCAACCCGGATCTGGACCCGGCGCGGATCGACGAGGTCGCGGTCGCCGCGACCACGCAGATCGGCGACCAGGGCCTCACGCTGGGCCGGACGGCGGGCATCCTCGCCGGGCTGCCGACCACCGTGCCCGGTTTCTCCATCGACCGGATGTGCGCGGGTGCGATGACCGCCGTGACGACCACGGCCGGCGGTATCGCCTTCGGCGCGTACGACGTCGTGGTGGCCGGCGGCGTCGAGCACATGGGACGGCACCCGATGGGCGAGGGCGTCGACCCCAACCCGCGGTTCGTCTCGGAGAAGCTCGTCGACGAGTCCGCGATGTTCATGGGCATGACGGCGGAGAATCTGCACGACCGCTTCCCGCGGCTCACCAAGGCGCGCGCCGACGAATTCGCCGTCCGCAGCCAGGAGAAGGCCGCGAAGGCGTACGCCAACGGCCGGATCCAGCAGGATCTGGTGCCGATCGCGATCCGCCGCACCACCCCCGAGACCGGGGAGACCGGCTGGGGCCTGGCGACGGCGGACGAGCCGATGCGGCCGGGCACCACACTGGAGCAGCTCGCGGGTCTGAAGACCCCGTTCCGCCCGCACGGCCGGGTCACCGCGGGCAACGCGGCCGGTCTCAACGACGGCGCCACCGCCTCGCTGCTCGCCGCCGAGGACGTCGCCAGGGAGCTGGACCTGCCGGTGCGGATGCGCCTGGTCTCGTACGCCTTCGCGGGTGTCGAGCCCGAGGTGATGGGCATCGGCCCGATCCCGGCGACCGAGAAGGCGCTGGCCAAGGCCGGTCTGTCGATCAGCGACATCGGCCTGTTCGAGATCAACGAGGCGTTCGCCGTCCAGGTGCTCTCGCTGCTCGACCACTACGGCATCGCCGACGACGACCCCCGGGTCAACCAGTACGGCGGCGCCATCGCCTACGGCCACCCGCTGGCCTCCTCCGGTGTGCGGCTGATGACGCAGCTCGCCCGGCAGTTCGAGGAGCAGCCGCAGGTGCGCTACGGCATCACCAGCATGTGCGTCGGCTTCGGCATGGGCGGCACGGTCATCTGGGAGAACCCCCACTACGTCGGAGGCACCAAGTGAGCAGCACCACCGAGCTGTTGAAGGGGGCGGCCGAGCGGTTCCCCGGCGAGGTCGTCACCCAGGCCCAGGTGCGGCACCTGGAGCTGCCGGGCGCGGGCCGTTTCGCGCTGATCACGCTGGACAACGGCCTGGACCACACCAAACCGACCACCTTCGGCCCGCAGTCGCTGGCCAACCTGGACGCGGCGCTCGACCAGGTCGAGAAGGAGGCGGCGGAGGGCGCGATCACCGGCGTCGGCATCACCGGCAAGCCGTTCATCTTCGCGGTCGGCGCCGATCTCAAGGGCGTCGAGGTGCTCAAGACGCGCGACGAGGCGCTGACCATCGGCCGGAGCGGCCACGAGGTCTTCAAGCGGCTCCAGTCGCTGGCCGTGCCCACCTTCGCGTACTACAACGGCGCGGCCATGGGCGGCGGTGTCGAGGTCGGTCTGCACTGCGCCTACCGCACGGTGTCCGCGTCGCTGCCCGCCTTCTCGCTCCCCGAGGTCTTCCTCGGCCTGGTGCCCGGCTGGGGCGGCTGCGTACTGCTGCCGAATCTGATCGGCGCGGACCGCGCGGTCACCGTCATCATCGAGAATTCGCTCAACCAGAACCGTCAGCTCAAGGGCGCCCAGGTGTACGAACTGGGCATCGCCGACGCACTGTTCGAGGCGGCGGACTTCCTGGAGCAGTCACTGGCCTGGACCGCGGCCGTCCTCAAGGGCGAGCTGGAGGTGGCCCGCGCCGAGGTGGACCGCGGCGAGGCGTGGGACCAGGCCGTGGCCCGCGGCCGGGCCGTGGCGGACAGCAGGGTGCACGGGGCGGCGCCTGCCGCGTACCGCGCGCTGGACATCATCGCCGCGGCGAAGAACGGCGATCTGCGGCAGGGCTTCGACGCCGAGGACGCGGCGCTCGCCGACCTCATCATGGGCGGCGAACTGCGCAGCGGCATCTACGCCTTCAACCTGGTGCAGAAGCGCGGCAAGCGCCCGGCGGGCGCGCCCGACAAGTCGCTGGCCCGCCCGGTGTCCAAGGTCGGCGTGGTCGGCGCGGGCCTGATGGCCTCGCAGCTCGCGCTGCTCTTCGCCCGCCGCCTGGAGGTGCCGGTCGTGCTGACCGACATCGACCAGGCGCGGATCGACAAGGGCGTGGGCTACGTCCACGGCGAGATCGACAAGCTGCTCGCCAAGGGCCGGGTCGGCCAGGACAAGGCCAACCGCCTCAAGGCGCTGGTATCCGGGCACCTGGACAAGGCGACCGCCTTCGGTGACGCGGACTTCGTCATCGAGGCCGTCTTCGAGGAGATGGGCGTCAAGCAGCAGGTCTTCGCGGAACTGGAGGCGGTGGTGCGCCCGGACGCGATCCTGGCCACCAACACCTCCTCACTGTCGGTCTCCGAGATGGCCTCGAAGCTGGAGCACCCGGAGCGGGTCGTCGGCTTCCACTTCTTCAACCCGGTCGCGGTACTGCCGCTGCTGGAGATCGTCCGCGCCGAGCGGACCGACGACGCGTCGCTGGCCACCGCCTTCGGCGTGGCGAAGAAGCTGAAGAAGACCGCGGTGCTGGTGAAGGACGCCCCGGCGTTCGTCGTCAACCGCATCCTGACCCGCTTCATGGGCGAGATCCAGAACGTCATCGACGAGGGCACGCCGGTCGCCGTCGCGGAGAAGGCCGTCGAACCGCTCGGCCTGCCGATGTCGCCGCTGGTGCTGCTCGAACTGGTCGGCCCGGCCATCGGTCTGCACGTCTCCGAGACACTGCACGGCGCCTTCCCCGACCGCTTCACCGTCTCGGAGAACCTGGCGGCCGTGGTCAAGGCGGGCAAGCGCGGCTTCTACGTCTACGACTCAGGGGTGCCGGAGCTGGACCCCGAGGTCGCCGCGCTGCTCAAGCAGGGCGACTCGGTGCTCACCGAGGCGCAGGTCCGCGACCGGGTGCTGGACGCCGTCGCGCAGGAGATCGGCCTGATGCTGGACGAGGGCGTGGTGGCCGAGGCGCAGGACATCGACCTGTGCCTGATCACGGGCGCGGGCTGGCCCTTCCACCTGGGCGGCATCACCCCGTACCTGGACCGTGAGGGCGTGTCCCAGCGGGTGAACGGCATGCCGTTCCTGGCACCGGGCGTGGCGAGCGTCCCCGCCTAGAACGTACGCGGCGAAGCGCCGGACGGCCCCGATGTCGCGGGGCGGTCCGGCGCTTCGCCGTTCCGGCTCAGCTCACGCGGGTCCCGGCGCGGCTCACTTCTTCGGCACGGTCGTGCACAGCGCCACCGTCAGGTCCCGTACCAGTGCCTTGCGTTCGTAGTCGTCGAGCTGGACGAGGCCGCGCTCGGTGATGCCGCGGACCGTCTCGGCGACAGTGGCCAGGACGTCGTCGAGTACGGCTCTGCGGTGTTTGGCGTCCAGCGCGGCGATCTGGGCGCGCCGCATGGCCGCGGCGACCTCGGGGGCGTAGTCGAGGCGGACCGGGGTGGCGGAGAAGACCTCGATGCCGACCGGGCGCTGGTCGGCGGCGATCAGCTTGGTGAGGTGGTCGCCGAGCCGTTCGCTGTCGCGCAGGGTGGGCGCGGCGCCCCGGAAGTCGTCGGCCGGGTGCCGGGAGACGGCCAGCGCGACGGCCGCCTCGACCTGCTCGCGCAGAAACAGGTTGTGGTCGTCGACGGCGAAGGCCGCCTTGGCGGTGTCCCTGACCCGCCACACCAGCAGGACGCTGACCTGGAGCGGGGTGCCGTTGGCGTCGACCGCGTCGATCGGGCGGCTGCGCCAGTGCCGCAGTGACACGTCGAGCCTGCGGCGGGTGAGCAAGGGGCTGATCCAGAGCAGGCCGGTGCGGCGGACCGTGCCGCGGTAGGAGCCGTGCCGGGTGAGCACCCAGACGCTGCCGTTGCGGCCCCTGGTGAGGCCGCCCGCGGCGAAGGCGGCGACCGCGGCGAGCAGCAGGACGCCGCTCCACAGGCCGCTGGCGGAGCCGCCGCCGGGCGGGGGCGGCAGCAGGGGGCGGCCGGCG
>NZ_MECL01000040.1 GCF_014596445.1 Streptomyces sp. CBMA29
CAGTCGGGCCGGACGCCGCGGGTCTGCACCGCGGCGACCGCGGCGAGCAGCGTACGGGCCTCCGGCCGGTCGCGGCGCAGCGCCGGGACGACGACGGCGCCCGCGGCGGCCTCTCCCAGGCTGTCGCGCGCCATGGAGCTGAGCGCGGAGTCGGGGCCCAGTTCGACGTAGGTGGTCACACCGGCGGCGGCCATCGTCCGCATGCCGTCGAGGAACCGGACGGCGGACCGGATGTGGCGGGCCCAGTAGTCCGGTGAGGTCAGCTCGCCGGGCCCGGCGATCGCCCCGGTGACGTTGGAGAGCACGGGGATCTCCGGTTCGGCGAAGGTCATCGTCGCGGCCAGGTCCCTGAAGGCGTCCAGGATCGGGTCCATTCGCGTGGAGTGGGAGGCGATGCTGATCGCCAGCCGCCGGGTCTTGCGGCCCTGCGCAGCCCAGTGCGCGACGAGTTCGTCCACCGCGGCCTCGTCCCCGGAGACGACCACGGCCCGGGGGCCGTTGACCGCGCCGAGCGACACCTCGTGGTCGCGTCCGGCGAGCATCGGCAGCAGTTCGGCCTCGGACGCCTGGATCGCTGCCATCGCGCCGCCGGGCGGCAGGTCGCCCATCAACCGGCCGCGCGCGGCGACCAGTTCGGCCGCCTCGGGCAGCGAAAGCACCCCGGCCAGATGCGCGGCGGACAGCTCGCCCACCGAGTGGCCGATGAGGTGGCCGGGCCGCACGCCCCACGATTCCAGCAGCCGGTACAGCGCGACCTGGACGGCGAAGGTCACCGGCTGGGTGTACCGGGTCTCGTCCAGCAGGGCCGCGTCCGGTGATCCGGGCGCCGCGAACGCCAGCTCGCACAAAGGGCGTTCGAGGTGCGGGTCCAGCGCCGCGCAGACGGCGTCGAAGGCCGCGGCGTACGCCGGGAAGGTGGCGTACAGCTCCTGTCCCGCGCCCGCGCGCTGTGCGCCCTGGCCGGTGAAGAGGAAGGCCGGGCGACCGCTCGCGGACGGCGGCCCGACGGCCGCGTCAGGGTCGGGCACGCCGTCGGCCAGGGCTCGCAGTCCGCGCAGCGCCTCCTCGCGGTCGGCGGCCAGGACCGTGCCGCGTGCGGTCAGTTCCGCGCGGGTGGTGGCGAGCGAGTAGCCGACGTCGGCCACCGCCAGCTCGGGCCGGGCGGCCAGGTGGTCCGCGAGCCGGGCGGCCTGGGCGCGCAGCGCGCGGCTGCCGTCGCCCGAGACGGGCAGCAGCACGGGCCCGGCCGGGACGGCTACGTCATCGGCACCGGCACCGGCACCGGCGGTCCCTTCGCCGACGGTCCCTTCGCCGACGGCCGAAGGTGCGCGTACACCGGTCGGCGGGAGCGGATCCGCGAGGTCCACGGGGGCCTGTTCGAAGATCGCGTGCACATTGGTGCCGCTGATGCCGAAGCCGGACACGGCGCCGCGGCGCGGTCGCGGCTGGCGCCCCGACTCGTCGGCGGGCTTGGCCTCGGGCCACGCGACGGTCTCGGTGAGCAGCCGCACCGCACCGGAGTCCCAGTCGACGGCGGGCGTAGGGGCGTCGATGTGCAGGGACTTCGGCATCGCGCCGTTGCTGATCGCCAGCACCATCTTGAGCACCCCGGCGATGCCCGCGGCGGCCCCGGTGTGCCCGAAGTTGGACTTGATGGAACCGAGCCGCAGCGGCTGGTCGGCGGGCCGCTCCTGACCGTACGTGGCCAGCAGCGCGCTGGCCTCGATGGGGTCGCCGAGCACGGTGCCGGAACCGTGCGCCTCCACGATGTCGACCTCGTGCCCGGACAGCCCGGCGTTGCGCAGCGCGGCGCGGATCACCTTGGCCTGCGCGCGGCTGCTGGGCGCGGCCAGGCCGTTGCTGGCACCGTCCTGGTTGATCGCGGAGCCGCGGATCACCGCGTGCACCCGGTGACCGTTGCGGCGGGCGTCCGACAGGCGTTCCACGACGATCGCGCCGGCGCCCTCGGCCCAGGCGAATCCGTCGGCGGCGGCGGCGAACGCCTTGATGCGGCCGTCGGCGGCGAGTCCGCGCTGGTGGGTGAACTCGATGAAGAGGGTGGGGGTGGGCATCACGCTGGCGCCGCCGACCAGGGCCATCGTGCAGTCGCCCGAGCGCAGCGCCTGCGACGCCTGGTGCAGCGCGACCAGCGACGAGGAGCAGGCGGTGTCGATGGAGACCGCGGGCCCCTCCAGGCCCATGACGTACGCGATCCGGCCGGACGCCACGCTGCTGGCGTTGCCGGTGAGCTGGTAGCCCATGATCTGCGGCGGCAGTTCCTCGGCGTCGGTGCCGTAACCCGCGTAGGAGACGCCGAGGAAGACGCCGGTCGCACTGCCCTTGAGGGAATGCGGGTCGATCCTGGCGTTCTCGACCGCCGCCCAGGACACCTCCAGGGCGAGCCGCTGCTGCGGGTCCATGGCCAGCGCCTCGCGCGGCGAGATGCCGAAGAATTCGGCGTCGAAGCGCGGCAGGTCGGTGAGGAAGCCGCCCTGACGGGCGATCGAGGCGCCGGGGGTGTCACCGTCGCCGAGCAGCATGCCCAGGTCCCACCCGCGGTCGTCCGGGATGTCGGTCATCATGTCCCGGCCGGACTCCAGCGCCTCCCACAGCTTCTCCGGGGTGTCCGCGCCGCCGGGGAAACGGCAGGCCATCCCGACGACGGCCAGGGGCTCGGTGGCCGCCGACAGCAGCCGCTGGTTCTCCTCGCGCAGCCGTTCCGTCTCGGTGAGGGCCGCGCGCAGCGCCTCGACGATGCGTCCGGTCTCCATGGCCATCAGTGACTCCGTTTCTGCTGGGACTTGCGTGGGGCCCGGCGCCGCTCGCGCCGCGTGTCGTGATCTCGGGCGGGCCGGCGCCCCGGGCTCGGCTCTTGCGTCGGCCGGGGCCGGGCGGGTGCTCGGGCGTTCAGAACCGGTACCGCTCCTGGCGTGGCCTGCGGTGCCCTGCGGTCCGGCTCCGTACCGCGGGCCGAGGTGCGAACCGGGTCCGTACGGTCCGCTGCCGTACGAAGCGCTGCCGTACGAAGCGGGCGCACGCCGTCACCGCTCGCCCAGCGCGGCGCGCACCAGATCGTCGACGTCCATGTCGGCGATGGCCTCGCGCCGCTCCTCCCGCGCCTCGGGTTCCTCGGGCGTGTCGGGTGTGTCGGCCAGGCGCAGCAGCGTGTCCAGGACGCCGGTGGCGCGGAGCCGGGCGAACGGGATGGTGGCCAGCAGTCCGCGGATCCTGGCCTCCTCGGAGTCGGCCGAAGGGGGTCCCGCGACATCGGCGGAGCCCTCCACCAGCTCTTCGTGGAGCCGGGCGGCGAGCGCGGACGGGGACGGGCAGTCGAAGACCAGGGTGCTGGGGAGTGTCAGGCCGGTCGCGGCGTTCAGCCGGTTGCGCAGCTCCACCGCGGTGAGCGAGTCGACGCCCAGGTCCTTGAAGGCCCGCGACGGGCCGACCGGGTCGGTGCCGCTGAGCCCGAGCACCGCCGAGGCGTGCGAGCGGACCAGATCGAGCAGGTGCTCGCGCTGCTCGGCCGCGGGCCGTCCGGCCAGTTTCGCGGCGAGCGAGCGGGCCTCCACCGGGGCGGTGGAGCGGGCGGCGGCCCGGCGTCCCGCGGTCCTGCCGCCCGCGACCAGCGCGCGCAGCATGCCGGGCACCGGTGCCCGGCCGGCCTGGTCGCGCAGCGTCGGCAGGTGCAGCCGGGTCGGGACGGCCAGCGCCGTGCCCGTGCCGCGCGCCGCGTCGAGCAGGGCCATGCCGCGCCGGGCGTCGATCGGCAGCACACCGGAGCCGGTCATCCGGGCGACCTGCTGCTCGTCCAGCCGTCCGGTCAGCTCGCTGACCTCCGACCAGTAGCCCCAGGCCAGCGAGAGCGCGGGCTGCCCGTGGGCGCGGCGATGGTGCGCGTACGCGTCCAGAAACGCGTTAGCGGCGGCGTAGTTGGCCTGCCCGGGGTTGCCGAGCACACCGGCGCCGGCCGAGTACAGCACGACCTCGGCCAGGTCCGATTCCCGGGTCAGCTCGGCGAGGTTGACCACGGCGTCCACCTTGGGCCGCAGCACCCGGTCGACCTGTTCCGAGGTCAGTGAGCCGACCGTCCCGTCGTCCAGGACACCGGCGGTGTGCACGACGGCGGTCAGCGGGCGGCCCGCCGGGACGGCGCTCAGTACGGCGGCGAGCGCGTCGCGGTCCGCCGCGTCGCACGCGGTGACGGTGACGCTCTCGGCGCCCGACTCCAGGAGTTCCGCGCGCAGTTGTCCCGCGCCCGGGGCGTCGGGACCGCGGCGGCTGGTCAGCAGCAGGTGCCGCACACCCCATGCGGTGACCAGGTGCCGGGCGGCGATCGAGCCGAGGGTGCCGGTGCCTCCGGTGACCAGCACCGTGCCGTCCGCGTCGAGCGGCTTGGGCACGGTCAGCACCAGCTTGCCGGTGTGCCTGGCCTGGCTCATCAGCCGGAACGCCTCGGGAGCGCGGCGCACGTCCCAGGTGCGGACGGGCAGCGGGCGCAGGATCCGGCGTTCGAAGAGCGCGACGAGCTTGCCGAGGATCTCCGCGATCCGGTCGGCGCCCGCGTCGATCAGGTCGTAGCGGCGGTACGCCACCCCGGGGTGGTCGGCGGCGACCGTGTCCGCGTCGCGCGGATCGGTCTTGCCCAGCTCCAGAAATGTGCCGCCCTCGGGAAGCAGTCGCAGTGAGGCGTCGATGAACTCCTGTGCCAGCGAGTTCAGTACGACGTCCATGCCGTGCCCGTGGGTGGCCGCGCGGAACTTCTCCTCGAACTCCAGGGTGCGGCTGGAGGCGATCCGGGACTCCTCGAAGCCCATCCGGTGGAGCGTGTCCCACTTGCCCTCGCTGGCCGTGGCGAAGACCTCCGCGCCCCAGTAGCGGGCGAGTTGGGCCGCGGCCATGCCGACGCCGCCGGTCGCGGCGTGCACCAGCAGCCGCTGTCCCTCGACGAGGCCCGCGAGGTCCGCGAGCCCGAACCAGGCGGTCAGGAACACCGCGGGCACGCCCGCCGCCTGCTCGAAGGACAGGCCGCGCGGTATCCGCACCACCAGCCGCTGGTCGGTGACCGAGTACGGGCCGAACGGGTCGTGCAGCAGGCCCATCACCCGGTCTCCGACGGCCAGTTCGGTGACACCGGGCCCGACCTCGGTGATCAGGCCCGCGCCCTCGCTGCCGAGCCGGGCCTGGCCCGGCACCATGCCGAGGCTGACCAGCACGTCACGGAAATTCACACCGGCCGCGCGGACCGATACGCGTACCTGCCCCTCCTCCAGCGGCGCCAGCGCCTCGGGGTGCGGAATCAGCGCCAGCGCGTCCAGGGTGCCGGGCGCGGTGGTGTCGAGCCGCCAGGCCGGGGCGCCGGCCGGCGGGCGCAGCAGGCGGGTGGTGTCGGTCGGGGCGAGGCGCGGCACGGTGGCCACCCCGACGCGCAGGGCGATCTGCTGCTCGTCGGCGGCCATCGCACTGTTGAGAGCGGCGCCGACGCGCAGCCGCGACTCGTCGCGGCCGTCGAGGTCGAGCAGCAGGAACCGGCCCGGGTTCTCGGCCTGCGCCGACCGCAGCAGCCCCCAGAGCGCGGCGTGCGCCAGGTCCTCGACGTCCTCGTCCTCGGCCGCGGCGACCGCCCGCCGGGTCACCAGCGCCAGGCGGGTGTCCCGCAACCGGTCGTCGGCCAGCCACTCCTGGAGCAGGGCGAGCGCGTCGGTGACGACGTCACGGGTGGTGGCCGCGAGGTCGCCCCCGGGCTTCGGCGTACCGAACGACAGCAGGGCCAGGCCGGGCGCGGGCGCGCCCGCGGCGATCGAGGCGGCCAACTCGGCGTGGCCGGAGCGGACTTCGGCCACGGCGTCCACCGCGCGCAGCGCCGGCAGCAGACCGTGGACGTCGTCGCCGAGTACGGCCCAGCCCGCGCCGGTCGGCGCGCCCGCGTCCAACGGGAGCCGCTGCCAGTCGAGTTCGAACAGCGCGTCCTTGATGTCCGCGTCGGCGCCCGGCTCCGCCGCGTCCAACTGACCCGCGCTGAGCGGCCGCATGACCAGCGAACCGACGGACAGCACCGGGGCGCCGTCCGCGTCGGCCAGCGTCAGCCGCAGGCTGTCCTGCCCTTCGGCCGCCGTCACCCGCACCCGCACGGCTCCGGCGCCGACCGCGTGCAGCGTCACGTCACGCCAGGCGAACGGCAGATAGGTGGCCGAGGAATCGAGGATGTCGCCGAAGCCGGTGGCGTGCAGCGCCGCGTCCAGCAGCGCCGGGTGGACGCCGAACCTGCCCGCGTCCTGGTGGAGTTCGACCGGCAGGGCGGCCTCGGCGTAGACGGCGTCGCCGAGCCGCCACGCGGAGCGCAGCCCCTGGAAGGCCGGGCCGAAGGCGTAGACGGACTCCTGCGCCCGCTCGTACATCCCCTCGGTGTCGGCGGCCACGGCGCCCGGCGGCGGCCACGCGGTCCCGCCCAACGCGGCGTCGGGGCCCTCGTCAGCCGCATCGGCGGCGGGCGCGAGCGTGGCGGTGGCGTGCCGCGTCCACTCCGCGGGGGTCTCACCGCCCTCGGGCCGGGCGTGCACCTCCAGTTCGCGGCGCCCCCGCTCGTCGGGCGCGGCGACGGACAACTGCACCTGGACGGTGCCCCGTTCGGGCAGCACCAGCGGACTGCCGAGGGTCAGTTCCGCGACCGTGCCGCAGCCCGCGAGGTCGGCGGCGTGCAGCGCCAGCTCCACGAAAGCGGTACCGGGCAGCAGCAGCCGGCCGCCCACTCGGTGGTCGGCCAGCCAGGGGTGGGTGGCGGTCGACAGCCGCCCGGTCAGCAGCAGCCGGTCCGCGCCCGCGACGGGCAACACCGCGCCCAGCAAGGGGTGTCCGGCGGCTTCGAGCCCGAGGTCGGAGGCGCCGCCGGAATTCTTGTAGCCTTCGGCGAGCCAGTAGTGCTGGTGCTGGAAGGCGTAGGTGGGCAGGTCCACGCGGTGCGCGGGGGTTGCGGCGAAGACGGACCGCCAGTCGACGGGCAGGCCGCGTACCCAGCCCTCGGCGAGCGAGGTCAGGAAGCGTTCCTGCCCGCCTTCGTCACGGCGGAGCGTGCCGAGCGCTACGGCGTCAGAGCCCGCGTCCTCGAAGGTCTCGGCGAGACCGACCGCCAGGACGGGGTGGGGGCTGGTCTCGATGAAGTACCCGAAGCCGTCCGCCAGTAGGGCCCGGACGGTCTCGTCGAAGCGGACCTCCTGACGGAGGTTGGTCACCCAGTACGCGGCGTCCAGCGCGGTGGTGTCGAGCTTGCCGCCGGTCACCGTCGAATAGAACGGGATGTGCGACGGCTGCGGCTCGATGCCCGACAGGGCCTGGACGACCTCATCCCGTATGGCGTCCACCTGCGCCGAATGCGAGGCGTAGTCCACATCGATACGGCGCGCCCGTACGCCCTCGGCCTCGCATGCCGCGAGCAGGTCGTCCAACGCCTCCGGCTCACCGGAGACGACCGTGGATGACGGGCCGTTCACTGAAGCGACGGAGATCCGCCCCTCGAAGCGCGCGATCTGCTCCCGCACCGGCTCCGCCGGGAGGGCGACGGAGACCATCCCGCCCCGGCCCGACAAGGTCCCGCGAATGGCCTTCGCCCGCAGCGCCACGACTTTCGCCGCGTCCTCCACCGACAGCGCGCCCGCGACACAGGCCGCCGCGATCTCACCCTGACTGTGCCCGATGACCGCACCCGGCTCGACACCGGCAGCACGCCACACTTCGGCCAGGGACACCATCACGGCCCACAACGCCCCCTGAACCACCACCACGTCATCCAGCACACCCTCACGAATCGCCTCCACCACCGACGAACCGACGTACGGCAACAGCGCCGCATCACACTCCGCCAAACGCGCCCCGAACACCGCAGACGAAGCAAGCAACTCCATCGCCATCCCCGCCCACTGCGACCCCTGACCCGGGAACACCAACACCACCCGGCCAGAGCCCGGACGCACCACACCGGACACCACGCCAGATGCCGCGACGCCCTCCGCGACAGACCCCAGCAGGCCCCGCGCCTGGTGCGCCTCCGTTGCGAGCGCCACGGTGCGGTGCTCCAGGGCGGCCCGTGACGTGGCGAGCGCCAGCCCGATATCGGCCGGGCGGGAGTTGTCGCCGACGTGGCGCGCAAGCCGTACGGCCTGTTCGCGAAGAGCTGCGGCCGACCGCCCGGACACCGGCCACGGGACGACCGTCAGCGGCCCCAACGGAGCTAGGTCCAGGCCGACTTCGGGTTCACGTACGGCCTCCGCGCCGTCGTGCTCCGGCTCCGGCTCCGGCTCCGGCTCCTCCAGGATCACGTGCGCGTTCGTCCCGCTGATCCCGAAGGAGGACACGGCGGCCCGGCGCGGCCGGTCGGAGCGCTTCCATTCGAGCGGTTCCGTGAGAAGTTCGACTCCGCCGCTGGACCAGTCGACGAAGGGGGACGGCTCGTCGACGTGGAGGGTGCGCGGCAGCAGTCCGTTCCGCATCGCCTGGACCATCTTGATGACGCCCGCCACGCCCGCCGCGTGGGCGGTGTGACCGATGTTGGACTTGACGGAACCGAGCTTGAGGGCGTCGCTGCCGGCGCGGTTCTGCCCGTAGGTCGCGAGCAGGGCCTGGGCCTCGATGGGGTCGCCGAGCCGGGTGCCCGTGCCGTGGGCCTCGACCGCGTCCACCTGGTCGGCGGACAGGCGTGCGTCGGCGAGCGCGTCGCGGATGACGCGCTCCTGGGAGGGGCCGTTGGGGGCGGTGAGCCCGTTGCTCGCGCCGTCCTGGTTGAGGGCGGAGCCGCGGAGCACGGCGAGCACTTGGTGGCCCTGGCGCCGTGCGTCCGACAGCCGCTCCAGCAGCAGCACGCCCGCGCCCTCGGACGGGCCGAAGCCGTCGGCCGCCCCGGCGAAGGACTTGCAGCGGCCGTCGGGGGCGAGGGCGCGCTGTCTGCTGAACGCGATGAAGCCCTGCGGAGTCGGCATGACCGCGACGCCGCCGGCGAGGGCGAAGGAGCACTCCCCCGACCGCAGCGCCCGCACCGCCAGGTGCATCGCGACCAGCGACGACGAGCACGCGGTGTCGACGGTGAGCGCGGGGCCCTCCAGGCCGAGGCTGTAGGAGACGCGGCCGGAGACGACGCTGGCGAAGGAGCCGACCCCGATATAGCCCTCCAGGCCCTCGGGCACCTTGTGGTTGCCGGTGACGTAGTCGACGGTGGCGGCGCCGACGAACACCCCGCCGCGGCTGCCCTTGACGGACAGCGGGTCGATGCCCGCGCGCTCCAGCACCTCCCAGGAGATCTCCAGCATGAGCCGCTGCTGCGGGTCCATGATCAGGGCCTCGCGGGCGTTGACGCTGAAGAAGTCGGCGTCGAACTGGTCGGCGTCGTGCAGGAATCCGCCCTCGCGCACGTAGTTCTTGCCCTCGGCGTCGGGATCGGCGTCGTAGAGGCTGTCCAGGTCCCAGCCGCGGTTGACGGGGAACGGGGTGATGGCGTCGCCGTCCTCGGCGACCAACTGCCACAGGTCGTCGGGGGTCTCGACGCCGCCCGGGTAGCGGCAGGCCATCGCCACGATCGCGATGGGCTGCGGGTCCTCCAGCTCGCGGACCCGGCGCCGCGCCTTGCGCAGGTCGGCGGTGGCGCGCTTGAGGTACTCGCGGAGCTTGTCCTCGCCGACCTGGCCGGCGCCGGCGCTGCTGACCGTGGTGTCCATCAGGAGTCACACCTATTCGTGTTCGGGTTCGGTGAGGTCACAGCCGTACGGTGGGCGCCGTCACGGGGTGTCGAGTTCGTCGTCGAGCATGGCGAGCAGCTCGGAATCGGTGGCCGCTGCGAGATCGGGGTCGTCGTCGGCCGTGCCGCCGGACCGGGCGGCGCCGGGGTCCCGCGCGTCCTGCAATTTGGAGGCCAGCGCGTGCAGCCGCGCGGTGACCTTCCGCCGCAGCTCGTCGTCGGCGGCCGGCAGGTCCAGCAGCACCGACTCCAGTCGGTCCAGTTCGGCCAGTGCCGGTACGGTCTCGGCGGCTTCGCCCGGGGCGAGTTGGCCGCGGATGAAACGGGCCGCGGCCGTCATGGTCGGGTGGTCGAAGGCGATGCTGGCGGGCAACTGGACACCGATGGACGCCTGGAGGCGGTTACGCAGTTCCAGCGCGGTCAGGGAGTCGAAGCCCAGCTCCTTGAAGGCCCGGTCGGTCTCGATGGCCTCGGGTGAACCGTGGCCGAGCACCGAGGCGACGTGGCCGCGGATCAACTCCTCCAGCCTGTGCAGTTGTTCGGCTTCCGACAGCCCGGCGAGCCGGGCCGACCAGTCGGCCGCCGCGGTCTCCGCACGAGGCGCCTCCACCTTGCGCCGGGCCGGTGCGGCGGCCTGGACGAGGCCGCGCAGGAGGTCGGGGAGCGTGCCGGACGCGGCCCGTACGCGCAGCGCGTCGGTGTCGAGCCGGATGGGGACGAGCAGGCTCTCGCCGTCGGTGACGGCCGCGTCGAACAGGTCGGTGCCCTGGCGCGCGGACAGCGGCAGGACTCCGGCCCGCGCGACCTTGGCCGCGTCGGCGTCGGCGCCCATCGCGCTGCTCTGCGCCCACAGGCCCCAGGCGAGGGACTGCCCCGGCAGCCCGAGGTCGCGCCGCTGCCGGGCGAGGGCGTCGACGAAGGCGTTGGCGGCCGCGTAGTTGGCCTGGGCGATACTGCCGAGGACGCCGGAGGCGGAGGAGAACAGCACGAACGCGGACAGGTCGGCGTCGCGCGTGAGGTCGTGCAGATTGAGGGCGGCACCGGCCTTGGGCGCGAAGACCCGGTCGATGTCCTGCGCGGTGAGCCGTTCCAGCGAGGCGTCGGACAGCACGCCCGCGCAGTGCAGGACGGCGGTCAGCGGGTGTTCCTCGGGGACGGTCGCCAGGAGCGCGGCGAGCGCGGCGCGGTCCGCGGCGTCGCACGCGGCGACGGTCACGGTCGCGGCACCCGACGCGATCAACTCGTCCCGCAACTCGACCGCGCCGGGGGCCTCTTCGCCGCGGCGGCCGAGCAGCAGCAGATGACGTACACCGTGCCGCTGGACCAGGTGACGGGCGATCAGGCCGCCGAGGGCGCCGGTACCGCCGGTGATCAGGACGGTGCCGTCGGGCCGCCACGGGGTGCCGCCGACCGCCCCCGACGTGGCGCGGGCGAGCCGGGGCACCATGACCGTGCCCGCACGCAGGGCGAGTTGGGGCTCGCCGGAGGTGACAGCGGCGGGCACGGAGGTGGGGAAGAGCGCCAGTGAGCCCGGGTCGTCGTCCACGTCGACCAGGACGAACCGGCCGGGGTGCGCGGCCTGCGCCGAGCGGATCAGACCCCACAGCGCGGCGCCGACGAGGTCGCCGATCCGGTCCTCGGGGCGGGCGGCGACCGCGTGCCGGGTGAAGACGACCAGCCGGGACGGTGCCAGCCGGTCCTCGGCGAGCCAGGTCTGGACCGTGGCGAGGAGGTCGACGGTGGCGGCACGGGCCGCCGCGGCGTCGTCCCGTTCCCGCGGACCGAACCCGTAGCCGACGGCGACGAGTTCGGGCGCGGGAAGTCCCGCGTCGAGGGCTTCGGTGAGCGCGCCGAGGTCGTCGTACGCCTGCGGGTACGCCCCGGACTCCTCAAGGGCTTCGGTCAGCCGGTCGTCGACCGGGCCGAGGAGCAGCCAGTCGGCGCTCTGGCCGGATACGGGAACCGGCGCCCACTCCACGCGGTGCAGGCTGTCCGACCGCCCGGCGGCCGAGTGGTTCACCTCATCGGCGGTCACCGGCCGCGGCAGCCCGGCGTCCAGGACGGCGACCGGGCCGCCGTCGGGATCGGTGAACGTCGCGGTGAACTCGTCGGGTTGGCCGGTCGGACGCAGGTGGGCGCGGAGCGCGGTCGCCCCGGCGGCGCGCAGCGAGAAGCCGGACCACCGCGTCCACTGGGCGTTCTGGTTCCGGTTGACCAGGGCCGGTTGCAGCGCGGCGTCCAGGAGAGCCGGGTGGAGGCAGAACCGGGCGGCGTCGCGGACGTGTTCCTCGGGCAGACCGATCTCGGCGTAGTACTCGCGGCCGACCCGCCACAGCTTGCGCAGGCCCTCGAACGCCGGGCCGTACACCTGGCCCAGGTCGGCCATCCGGCGGTGGAAGTAGGCGAGGCTGACGGGCTGCGCGCCGCGGGGCGGCCAGGCGGAGCCTTCGAGTTCGCCCGCCGGGCCGGACGCGTCCGGTTCCTCGGGTACGAGGACGCCGGTGGCGTGCCGGACCCACGGCGCGTCCGCCTCGGCGTCCTCGGCGCGGGCGTGCACGGCCAGCGGGCGGCCACCGTCCTCGTCGGGCGCGCCGACGGACACCTGGACGTGCACCGCGGCCTTTCCCCGCAGCGCGAGCGGCACGGTCAGCTCCAGCGTCTCGATCCGGCCGCAGCCTGCCATTTCGCCCGCGTAGAGGGCGAGTTCGGCGAAGACGGCGCCGGGCAGCACGGGACGCTCGTGCAGACTGTGGTCGGCCAGCCACGCGTGGGTGCGCAGCGAGAGGCGGCCTGTCAGCACGATCCGGTCCTCGTCGGCGACGCGGACCGCGGCCGACAGCAGCGGGTGATCGACGGCCTCCTGCCCGAGCCCGCTCGGGTCCCCGGCGCGTGCGGCGTCACCCTCCAGCCAGTAACGCTGGTGCTGGAAGGCGTAGGTGGGCAGGTCCACGGGGTGGGCGGGTGTTGCGGCGAAGACGGACCGCCAGTCGACGGGCAGGCCGCGAACCCAGCCCTCGGCGAGGGAGGTCAGGAAGCGTTCCTGGCCGCCCTCTTCGCGGCGGAGCGTGCCGAGTGCCACGGCGTCAGAGCCCGCGTCCTCGAACGTCTCGGCGAGACCGACCGCGAGAACGGGGTGGGGGCTGGACTCGATGAAGTACCCGAAGCCGTCCGCCAGTAGGGCCCGGACGGTCTCGTCGAAACGGACTTCCTGGCGGAGGTTGGTCACCCAGTAGTCGGCGTCCAGCGTGCTGGTGTCGATACGGCCGCCGGTCACCGTGGAGTAGAACGGCACTTGCGACGACTGCGGCTCGATGCCCGACAGGGCCTGGACGACCTCATCACGAATGGCGTCCACCTGCGCCGAGTGCGAGGCGTAGTCCACATCGATACGACGCGCCCGTACGCCCCCGGCCTCGCACGCGGCGAGAACGTCGTCCAACGCCTCCGGCTCACCCGAAACCACCGTGGACGAAGGCCCGTTCACCGACGCCACACCGATCCGGCCGTCCCAGCACGCGATCAGCTCACGTACATCCTGCGCGGGCAGCGCGACCGACACCATTCCACCTCGGCCCGACAAGGTTCCGCGAATCGCCTTCGCCCGCAGCGCCACCACGCGCGCCGCGTCCTCCACCGACAACGCACCTGCCACGCAAGCGGCGGCAATCTCACCCTGGCTGTGACCGATGACGGCACCCGGCTCGACACCGGCAGCACGCCACACTTCGGCCAGGGACACCATCACAGCCCACAACGCCCCCTGAACCACCACCACATCGTCCAAAGCCCCGCTACGAATCGCCTCCACCACCGACGAACCCACATAAGGACGCAGCGCAGCATCACACTCAGCCAAACGCGCCCCGAACACCGCAGACGACCCCAGCAACTCCGTCGCCATCCCCGCCCACTGCGACCCCTGACCAGGGAACACCAACACCACCCGGCCAGAACCCGGACGCACCACACCGGACACCACACCCGGCGCCGGAACTCCCTCCGACAGCGAACCGAGCGCGCTGAGCGCCGACTTGGCGTCGGGGGCGACGGTGACGGCGCGATGCTCGTGCTCGGCGCGGGTGAGGGCGAGCGCCCGGCCGATGGGGGCGAGTTCCGGGGCGTCGGCGTCGCCCGCGTATCCGCTCAGTCGGCCGGCCTGTGCGCGCAGGGCGGCGGCGGACCGGCCCGACACGGGCCACGGGACGACGTTCAGCGGGCCCAACGGGCCTTCATCCAATACGGGTTCGGCCTCGTCCGGCTCGGCGAAGTCGGTGGCCGCCTCCAGGACGATATGCGCGTTGGTGCCGCTGATGCCGAAGGCGGAGACGCCCGCGCGGCGCGGCCGGTCGTCGGCGCTCGGCCACTGCCTGGCCTCGGTCAGCAGCTCGACGGTACCGCTGGACCAGTCGACCTGGGGGGTCGGCTCATCCACGTGCAGGGTGCGCGGCAGCACACCGTGCCGCATGGCCTGCACCATCTTGATCACGCCCGCGACACCCGCGGCGGCCTGCGCGTGCCCGATGTTCGACTTGACCGAACCGAGCCACAGCGGCCGGTCGGCGGGGCGGTCCTTGCCGTAGGTGGCGAGCAGCGCCTGCGCCTCGATCGGGTCGCCGAGCGTCGTGCCCGTGCCGTGCGCCTCGACCGCGTCCACCTCGTCGCCGGTCAGGCGGGCGTCGGCGAGCGCGGCCTCGATCACCCTGCGCTGCGAAGGGCCGTTGGGGGCGGTAAGACCGTTGCTCGCGCCGTCCTGGTTGACCGCGGTACCGCGGACCACGGCCAGCACGCGGTGGCCGTTGCGCCGGGCGTCCGACAGCCGCTCCAACAGCACCAGTCCCGCGCCCTCGGAGAAGCTGGTGCCGTCCGCCGCGGCGGCGAACGCCTTGCACCGGGCGTTGGGCGCGAGCATCTGCTGGCGGCTGAACTCGATGAACTCCATCGGGCTCGGCATCACCATCGCGCCTCCGGCCAGGGCGAGTTCGGACTCACCGTCGCGCAGCGACCGCACGGCCAGGTGCAGGGCGACCAGCGACGACGAGCACGCGGTGTCCACGGTCAGCGCCGGGCCCTCCAGGCCGAAGGCGTAGGACACACGGCCGGAGACCACGCTGTTGGCCGACCCGGTCATCGTGTAGCCCTCAAGGCCCTCGGGTATCCGCGCGACATCGGCGCCGTAGCCGGTGTAGGACGCGCCGACGAACACGCCGGTACGGCTGCCGCGCAGGTCGGCGGGCGCGATACCGGCCCGCTCGAACGCCTCGTACGCGGACTCCAGGACCAGCCGCTGCTGCGGGTCCATGGCCAGCGCCTCGCGCGGAGAGATGCCGAACAGCTCGGCGTCGAAGTCGGCGGCGCTGTCCACGAAGCCTCCCTCGCAGGCGAGTTCGACGCCCTCGGGGTCGAACAGCCTCAGGTCGTCGGTCTCCCAGCCCCGGTCGCCGGGGAAGCCGGTCATCGCGTCCCCCTCCCCCGCGACGAGGTCCCACAGGTCGTCGGGGGACGTGACACCGCCGGGATAGCGGCAGGCCATGCCGATGACCGCGACGGGTTCGTGGCTCTGCGCCTCGACCGTCCGGAGCCGCCGCTGCGTGCGCCTCAGGTCGGTCATGACCTTGTTGAGGTAGTCGCGGAGCTTCTTCTCGTCGGTGGACGGGGCCTGGTTCGTCATCGCGTGCACTCCGGGGATCGTGGGGACCTGCGGGCGGGGTTTCCAGAGAACGAGCGGGTCATCACGTGCCCAGCTCACGGTCGATCAGGGCGAAGATCTCCTCGTTGCTCGCGGCGCCCAGCGAGTCCTCGTCCGTAGCGCTCCCGCCGTGGCCTTCGGGTGCCTCCCCGGCCGCGGCCTCGTCGTCACCGACCTTCCACAGCAGGCGTTCGAGGCGCTTGACGAATTTCGCGCGGGCCGGTCCCTCGGGCAGCCCGGCCGCCAACGCGCTTTCCAGTCGGTCGAGTTCGGTCAGGCCCGGTGTCCCGGCGGTGTCCTCACCGCCGAGGCCCAGTTCCTCGCGCAGGTGGCGGGCGAGGACCGCGACCGTCGGATAGTCGAAGACGAGCGTCGACGGCAGGGCCAGGCCGGTCGCCGTACCGATCCGGTTGCGCAGTTCGACCGCCATGAGGGAGTCGAAGCCCAGCTCGCGGAACGGCCGGTCCTGGTCGACGAATTCGCCCGTGGCGCCGTCAAGGGTCACATGGCTGGTGACCGCGGCGGCGTGCCCGCGCACCAGCTCGACCAGCTCGCGCTCCTGCTCCGCCGCCGGGCGGCCCGCCAGCCGCGACCGCAGTTCCCCCGCGGCGGCCGGACCGGTCCCCGCGGCCTCCGTGTCGCCCACGGCACCGGAGCGCAGCGCGGCGACCGCCTCGGGGATCTCCGCGAACAGCGCGGTCGGCCGCTTGGCGTGGAAGACGGGCGCGAACCGCTCCCAGCGCAGGTCGATGACCACCGGGGCGGTCTCGTCTCGGTCGAGCGCCTGCTGGAGGGCGGTCACGGCCAGCGCGGGCGCCATCTCGTGGATGCCCTCCAGACGGCCTCGGGCACCGACGTCCCCGGCGGCCATACCGGTACCGGCCCACGTACCCCATGCCACGGATGTGGCCGCAAGCCCCTCGGCGCGGCGGCGCTCGGCCAGCGCGTCCAGGAACGCGTTGCCTGGCGCGTAGTTGCCGAGTCCGGGCATGCCGAAGGTCGCTCCGAAGGACGAACAGAGCACGAACGCCGACACGTTCACGTCCCGGGTCAGCTCGTGCAGATGCACCGCCGCACCGGCCTTGACCCGTAGCACCCGTTCCATCTGATCACGGGTCAGATGCGCCACCACGCTGTCGTCCAGTACGGCCGCGGTGTGGAAGACGGCCGACAGCGGCTCCTGCGCCGGGATCGCGGCGAGTACGGCGGCGAGCGCGTCGCGGTCCGCGACATCGCACGCGGCGAAGGTGACCCGGGCGCCGACCTGCACCAGTTCCTTCTCCAGGGCGGCGGCGCCCGGCGCGTCCGCGCCGCGACGGCTGACGAGCACCAGATGCGGCGCTCCGCCGGCGGCCAGCCAGCGGGCGATATGCGCCCCGATGCCGCCGGTACCGCCCGTGACCAGCACGGTGCCCTCGGGCCGCCACGTACGGACGGCGGCCGAGTCTGCGGCCGGGGCACGCAGCAGGCGACGGCCCAGCAGGCCGCCGAGGTCCGGGCGCAGCGCCACGTGGTCCTCGTCGGCGATCCCGGCGAGGGCGGCTGCGAGGGTACGGCCGGCCCGGACCGTCGCCTCCTCGGACAGGTCCGCGAGCGGCGTGGCCGGAAGGTCCAGCAGCCCTCCCCACAGCAGTGGGTGCTCCAGCGCCACGACCCGGCCCAGGCCCCAGATCTGTGCCTGCGCCGGCGAGACCGGCCTGTCCCCCGCCGCAACCGACACCGCGCCACGGGTGGCGCACCACAGCGTCGGCTGCGTCCCTGACTCCTCGGCCACCGCCACCAGGGCCTGGACCAGGGAGACGGTGGCGGCCAGGCCCTCCGTGACCGCCGGCCGCTCGGGGTCGGGGGTCTCGTCCAGCGCGAGCAGGGACAGGACGCCGGTGAGGGCGGTGATCCGCTGACTCGTGCCACCGTCGGCCGGTGAGCCGCCGGTGCGGGACCGCAGCTCTGCGGCGAGGGCGTCGGCGCTTCCCGCCGTGGTGGTCGCATCGAGGTACAGGCGTTCGACGTCGGCGCCATGGCCGGTCAGGGCCGCGTCCGCGAGGTCGGCCCATTCGGCGGGACACCGGCCGGCCGGGGGCAGCACCAGCAGCCAGCGGCCGGTGAGCCGCACCTGCGCCGGGGACACGACCGGCCGCCAGCCGATCCGGTACCGCCAGCCGTCGACCGCCGACGCCTCACGGCGGCGCCTGCGCCACGTGGACAGCGCGGGCAGCGCCTCGCGGAGCGGCAGATCGGTGACGACGCCCAGCTCACCGGCCACCGTGTCGGCATCTCCGCCGTCCACAGCCGCCCAGAACGCCTCCTCCACGACATCGGGCACCCCGGCGTCCGCCGCGCCGCCGCCCGCCACCGCCACCGCCTGCTCAGGATCGTCGTCCTCCAGCCAGTAGCGCTGCCGCTGGAAGGCGTAAGTGGGGAGGTCCACTGGGTGGGCGGGGGTTGCGGCGAAGACGGACCGCCAGTCGACGGGGAGGCCGCGTACCCAGCCCTCGGCGAGGGACGTCAGGAAGCGTTCCTGGCCGCCCTCGTCGCGGCGGAGCGTGCCGAGCGCGACGGCGTCAGAGCCCGCGTCCTCAAACGTCTCGGCGAGACCGACCGCCAGGACCGGGTGCGGGCTCGACTCCACGAAGTACCCGAACCCGTCAGCCAGTAGAGCCCTGACGGTCTCGTCGAAGCGGACCTCCTGACGGAGGTTGGTCACCCAGTACGCGGCGTCGAGTGTGCTCGTGTCGATACGGCCGCCGGTCACCGTGGAGTAGAACGGGATCTGCGACGGCTGCGGCTCGATGCCCGACAGGGCCTCAACTACCTCATCCCGTATGGCATCCACCTGCACCGAGTGCGAGGCGTAGTCCACATCGATACGGCGCGCCCGTACGCCCCCGGCCTCACACGCCGTCAGCAGCTCATCCAGCGCCGGCGGTTCGCCCGAAACCACCGTGGACGAAGGCCCGTTCACCGACGCCACGGAAATACGGCCGTCCCAGCGCCCGATCAGCTCACGTACATCCTGCGCAGGCAGCGCGACCGACACCATTCCACCTCGGCCCGACAAGGTTCCGCGAATGGCCTTCGCCCGCAGCGCCACGACCTTCGCCGCGTCCTCCACCGACAACGCACCTGCCACGCACGCGGCGGCAATCTCACCCTGGCTGTGACCGATCACCGCACCCGGCTCGACACCGGCAGCACGCCACACCTCGGCCAGCGACACCATCACCGCCCACAACGCCCCCTGAACCACCACCACATCGTCCAGAGCCCCCTCGCGGATCGCCTCCACCACCGACGACCCGACGTACGGCAACAGCGCCGCATCACACTCCGCCAAACGCCCCTCGAACACCGGAGACGACCCCAGAAGCTCCATCGCCATCCCCGCCCACTGCGACCCCTGACCAGGGAACACCAACACCACCCGACCCGCGTCGGAGCGAACGGCGCCGGTGACCAGGCCGGGGGCAGGCGTGTCCGCCGCGAGCGCGCCGAGTACGTCCAGGCCCTGTGCGCCGCTCGTGGCCAGGACCACCGCGCGGTGCTCCATCGCGGAGCGGGTGGTGGCCAGCGAGAGGCCGATGTCCGCGGCTGCGACGGTTGCGGCCAGGTCGGTGGCCAACCGGTCCGCCTGCCCGCGCAGCGCGGCGGCCGACCGCCCGGACACCGGCCACGGAACGACATTGAGTGAGCCCAACGGACCTTCAGCGAAGCCGTGTTCGGCGATGTCCTCGCTTTCGGCCTGCGGCTCCTCCAGGATCACGTGCGCGTTCGTCCCGCTGATCCCGAACGCCGACACGCCCGCCCGCCGCGTACGTCCCTCGCCCCGGACCCACTCGCGCGCCTCGGCCAGCAGCTCCACCCCGCCGCCGGACCACTCCACATGCGGCGTCGGCTCGTCGACATGCAGAGTCCTCGGCAGGATTCCGTGCCGCATGGCCTGCACCATCTTGATCACGCCCGCCACGCCCGCCGCGGGTCCCGAGTGCCCGATGTTGGACTTCACCGAGCCCAGCCACAACGGCCGTTCGCCGCTCCGCTCCCGCCCGTACGTGGCGAGCAGCGCCTGCGCCTCGATGGGGTCACCGAGCGTCGTGCCGGTGCCGTGTGCCTCGACCACGTCCACGTCCGCGGCGCCGAGGCGGGCATCGGCGAGCGCGTCGCGTATCACCCGTTCCTGAGCGAGGTTGTTGGGAGCGGACAGCCCGTTGCTGGCACCGTCCTGGTTGAGCGCCGTGCCACGGACGACGGCCAGTACACGGTGACCTCTACGGCGCGCGTCCGACAGCCGCTCGACAAGCAACGCGCCTGCGCCTTCCGCCCAGTTGGTGCCGTCAGCGGCGGCGGCGAACGCCTTGATCCGGCCGTCGGGCGCCAGGCCGCGCTGGCGGCTGAACTCCACGAAGGCGTCCGGCGTCGGCATGACCGCGATGCCGCCCGCGAGTGCCATCGTGCAGTCGCCGGAACGCAGCGCCTGCACGGCCAGGTGCAGGGCTACCAGCGACGACGAGCACGCCGTCTCGACGCTGACCGCGGGCCCTTGGAGACCGAAGGTGTACGCGATCCGCCCGGCGGCGACGCTCGACATGGTGCCGGTGATGACGTAGCCCTCGACCGGCTCGGGTGTGCGCCGCAGCCGCGACACGTATCCGTTGGCGACGATTCCGGTGTAGACGCCGACCCGTTCCTCGCGCACGGCGCGCGGGTCGATGCCCGCACGCTCGAACGCCTCCCAGGAGATCTCCAGCATGAGCCGCTGCTGCGGGTCCATGCCGAGCGCCTCGCGCGGGGTGATGCCGAAGAACGCGGGGTCGAAGTCGGCCGCGCCGTCGAGGAATCCGCCCTCGGTGACGTAACTGGTGCCACGGCTCTCCGGGTCCGGGTCGAAGAGTCCGGTCAGGTCCCAGCCGCGGTCGTCGGGGAACGGGCCGATGGCGTCACGCTCGCCGTCCACCAACCGCCACAGGTCCTCGGGCGATCGCACGCCGCCCGGGTAGCGGCAGGCCATGCCGACGATCGCGATCGGCTCCTGGGCGGCGGCCTCGGCCTCCCGCAGCCGCTGCTTCGTGACGCCCAAGTCGGCCATCACCCGCTTCAGGTACTCCCGAAGCCTCTCCTCCGTGTTACCGGTGGCCATTCCCCTCGCTCCTTCGACGATCTGCGACGTTTGTCCGACAGCGGTGACCGGAGCGGCTCAGCCTGTGCCCAACTGCTTGTCGATCAGCGCGAACATCTCGTCGTCCGACGCGGTGTCCAGCGCGATTCCGCCGGTGTCGGCGTCCGCCTCCGCGCCGGCCGCGGCGTCTCCGCGCCACGCCCAGAGCAGCGATTCCAGACGCCGGGTGATCCGCTCACGCGTCTCGCCGTCCGGCGAGATACCGCCGAGCCGCGTGGCGATCCCGTCCAACTCGTTCAAGACCTCGGCGTGTTCACCGTCGACCGGCGCACTGTCCATCTCGTCCAGCAGGAAACGGACCAGGCTGATGGGCGTCGGGTAGGTGAAGACGACAGTCGCCGGGAGCTTCAATCCGGTGGCCGCGCTGAGCCGTTTGCGCAGCTCGACGGCGGTCAGCGAGTCGAAGCCCAGTTCCTTGAAGGCCCGTTCGGCCGCGACGTCGTCCGGAGTGGCGTGCCGCAGCACCGCCGCCACCTCCACGCGCAGCAGGTCGAGCAGTACGCGCTCCCGCTCCTCGCGGTCGAGCTCCGCCAACCGCACGGTCAACGCGCCCGGGTCGACGTCAGGACCGTCGTCCAGCACCTCGGTCCGCGCGGTCGTGTGAACGGCGGGGCCGGAGCGGTCGATGTCCAGCCAGTAGCGGCGCGGTTGGAAGGCGTAGGTGGGCAGGTCCACGGGGCGGGCCGGGATTCCGCCGAACACGGATCGCCAGTCGACGGGCAGGCCGCGTACCCAGCCCTCCGCGAGGGACGTCAGGAAGCGTTCCTGGCCGCCCTCGTCGCGGCGGAGCGTGCCGAGCGCGACGGCGTCAGAGCCCGCGTCCTCGAAGGTCTCGGCGAGACCGACGGCCAGGACGGGGTGCGGGCTGGACTCCACGAAGTAGGTGAAGTCGTCGGCGAGGAGGGCCCGGACGGTCTCGTCGAAACGGACTTCCTGGCGGAGGTTGGTCACCCAGTACGCGGCGTCGAGCGTGCTGGTGTCGATACGGCCGCCGGTCACCGTGGAGTAGAACGGGACGGCGGAGGTTGCCGGTTCGATCCCTGACAGGGCCTCAACTACCTCATCACGTATGGCATCCACCTGCACCGAGTGCGAGGCGTAGTCCACATCGATACGACGCGCCCGTACGCCCTCGGCCTCACACGACGCCAGCAACTGGTCCAACGCGGCCGGGTCGCCCGAAACCACCGTGGACGAGGGCCCGTTGACCGAAGCCACACCGATCCGGCCGTCCCAGCGCGCGATCAGCTCACGTACGTCCTCAGCCGGAAGCGCGACCGACACCATCCCACCGTTGCCGGACAAAGTTCCGCGAATGGCCTTCGCCCGCAGCGCCACGACCTTCGCCGCATCCTCTACGGACAACGCACCCGCCACACACGCGGCGGCAATCTCACCCTGGCTGTGACCGATCACCGCCCCCGGCTCGACACCCACCGACCGCCACACTTCGGCCAGGGACACCATCACCGCCCACAACGCCCCCTGCACCACCACCACATCGTCCAAAGCCCCGCTACGAATCGCCTCCACCACCGACAACCCGACGTAAGGGCGTAGCGCCGCGTCACACTCAGCCAAACGCGCCCCGAACACCGGAGAGGAGTCCAACAGCCCCAACGCCATCCCCGCCCACTGCGACCCCTGACCCGGAAAGACGAAGACCACGTGGTCGGCCGGTCGGCCGTCGGTGTCGTCCACCGTGGCCAGGCCCGTGACGGTGGCACCTGTCGGGGTGCCTGAGGCGAGGGCGCCGAGGGCCGCGGGGCGGTCCGGGTCCAGCACGACCGCGCGGTGCTCCCACGCGGCGCGGGTCGTCGCCAGGGCGAGGCCGATCTCCGGCGCGGCCGGGCCGTGGCCGGCCAACGCGTACTCCAGGAGCCGCTCGGCCTGGTCGCGCAGTGCGGCGGCGGACCGCGCGGACACCGGCCAGGGGACAACGGGCCCCAGCGGCCCGAGCGGCCCGTTCGCGGGTTCTGACCGGGCCTCCGGCGTATCGGCCCGACCGCCCGTGTCGCCCGGGTCGCCCGCGTCAGCCGCACCGGCCGCACCGCCGACGCCGCCCACGTCGTTCGTCGGCTCACCGGCCTCCTCCAGGATCAGGTGCGCGTTCGTCCCGCTGATCCCGAACGCCGACACGCCCGCCCGCCGCGCACGTCCGTCACCCCGTGCCCACTCCCGCTCCTCGGTCAGCAGTCGCACCCCGCCGCCGGACCAGTCCACATGCGGCGTCGGCTCGTCGACATGCAGGGTCCTCGGCAGGACTCCGTGCCGCATGGCCTGCACCATCTTGATCACACCCGCCACACCCGCCGCGGCCGAGGTGTGGCCGATGTTGGACTTCAGCGAGCCCAGCCACAACGGCAGTTGGCTGTCGCGTCCCGCGCCGTAGGTGTTGAGCAGGGCGGTCGCCTCGATCGGGTCGCCCAGGGAGGTGCCGGTGCCGTGCGCCTCGACCACGTCCACGTCGGTGGCGGCGATCCTCGCGCTGCGCAGCGCGGCGCGGATGACGCGTTCCTGGGAAGGGCCGTTGGGGGCGGTGAGGCCGTTGCTCGCACCGTCCTGGTTGACAGCGGAGCCGCGGATCAGGGCCAGGACGCGATGGCCGTTGCGCCGGGCGTCCGACAGCCGTTCCAGCAGGAGCAGGCCCAGGCCCTCGGCGGGGCCGAAGCCGTCGGCGGAGGCCGCGAAGGCGCGGCAGCGGCCGTCAGGGGACAGGGCGCGCTGGCGGCTGAACTCGGGGTAGCCGATGGCGGTGGACATGACGGTCACTCCGCCGGCGACGGCGAGGGAGCACTCGCGGCTGCGCAGTGCCCCGGCGGCCAGGTGCATGGCGACCAGCGACGACGAGCAGGCCGTGTCGACGCTGATCGCCGGGCCTTCGAGTCCGAAGGTGTACGCGACGCGGCCGGACATCACGCTGGCGAAGTTGCCCGTCGCGTAGTAGCCCTCGACCTCTTCGGGGATGGCGGGGAGTTCCCAGCCGTAGTCGGCGGAGCTGAAGCCGATGAACGTGCCGGTGGGGCTGCCCTTGACGGACAGCGGGTCGATGCCGGCCCGTTCGAAGAGTTCCCATGTGCAGGGGAGGAGGAGCCGTTGCTGCGGGTCCATGCCGAGGGCTTCGCGGGGTGAGATGCCGAAGAACGACGCGTCGAACTCGGTTGCTCCGGTGAGGAATCCGCCGCCCCGCACGTAGTTGCTGCCGGGCCGCGCGGCGTCCTCGTCGTAGCGGTCGTCGATGTCCCAGCCACGGTCCTTGGGGAACGGGGTGATGGCGTCGCCGCCTTCGGCGACCAACTGCCAGAGGTCGTCAGGGGTTTCGACGCCGCCCGGGTAGCGGCAGGCCATGCCGACGACCGCGATCGGCTCGTTCCTGGCGGCGGTGGCGTCGCGGAGCCGCTGCTGGGTCTCGCGCAGGTCGCCGGTCACCCGCTTCAGGTAGGCGAGCAGTTTCGCCTCGTTCTCCGCCATTGCCATCCTTTTCGACTCCAGGCTCTCCGGTTCAGGAATGTCCCGTCCGCGTGCGGCGGATCAGGGGTTGCCGAGTTCGCGGTCCAGCAGGTCGAACATTTCCTCCGCGGTGGCCGACTCGATCTCGCCCCGGCCGTCGCGTCGTTGCCGTACCTGCCAGAGCAGTTCCTCGAGGCGGCCGACGACTTCGGCGGTCTCCTCACCGTCCGCGGGCAGAGCGGCGACCGCGCCCGCGAGGGCGTCCAGCTCGTCGAGAACCGATCCGGTGCCGGTCCCGCCGGCGTTCACGGGACCGGTCGCCGCGGACGCGGCGCCGGTGGTGAAGCGGGTCCGCAGGTGCTGGGCGAGCGCGGTGGGTGTGGGGTGGTCGAAGACCAGGCTCGCGGGCAGCTTCAGGCCCGTCGCGGTGGACAGGCGATTGCGCAGCTCGACGGCGGTCAGCGAGTCGAAGCCGAGATCCTTGAACGTGCGGCCCGCCCGTACCGAGGAGTTGTCGGCGTGCTGAAGGACGCCGGCTGCTTGGTCGCGCACCAGGTCGAGGACGTTCTTGAGCTGGTCGTGTTCGGAGAGCGTCGCCAACTGGGCGGCGAATTCGGCGCCCGCGGTGGTCGGGGCGGCGGAGTCGGCCTGATCGGCCTCGGTGCGCAACGCCGCCCGCACTTCGGGGAGTTCGGCGAGCAGCGGGCTGGGGCGCAGCGCGGTGAAGCCGAGGACGAACCGTTCCCAGTCGACGTCGGCGACGGCGACGAACGTCTCGTCGTGCGCGATGGCCTGGAGCAGCGCGGTGGCGGCTCGTTCGGGATCCATGGCCAGTACGCCGCGGCTCTCCATGTAGGCGGCGGCGCCCTCGGTCTCCATCATGCCGCCGCCGTCCCAGGCGCCCCAGGCCAGTGAGGTCGCGGTACGGCCGCGCGCGCGGCGCCGCTCGGCGAGCGCGTCGAGGTGGGCGTTGGCGGCGGCGTAGACGGCCTGCCCTCCGCTGCCCCACACCCCGGCGTTGGAGGAGAAGAGCACGAAGGCGTCGAGGGGTGTGTCGCCGAGGAGGTCGTCCAGGTGGCGGGCGCCGGCGATCTTGCCCGAGGCGATGCGGGTGATGTCCTCGTCGGTGGTGTCGGCGGCGGCCAGGTAGGTCTGCGGGGCGCCGGCCGCGTGGAAGACCGCGCTCAGCGGCCGGTCGGCGGGGACGCCCGCGAGGAGCGCGGCCACCTCGGACCGCTCGGCGACGTCGCACGCGGCGAACGTGACGGCGGCCCCCGCCGCCTCCAACTCCGCGCGCAGTTCGGCCGCGCCGGGCGCGTCGGGGCCGCGGCGGCCCGCGAGCAGCAGGTGCGGGGCGCCGTCGGCGGCGAGCCTGCGGGCGACGCGCGCGCCGATCCCGCCCGTTCCTCCGGTGATCAGAACGGTGCCGTCGGGCCGCCACGCGGCGGCTCGTACGGGATGCGCCGCCCCGAGAGGCGTACGGATGAGCCGCCGTCCGTGGACTCCGGAGGCCCGTACGGCGACCTGGTCCTCGACGGCGGACGCGGAGTCGCTCGACGCTGCGTCCACGGCCAGGGTGTCGGCGGCTGCCGGGTCGGCGGTCCCGGCCGGGCCGGGCAGTCCGCCCAGGACGGCGGCGAGCCGGACGGCGGCGGACGCGTCGGGCACGGCCGGCAGGTCGACCAGGCCGCCCCACTGGCGGGGCTGCTCCAGAGCGACGGCCCGGCCCAGACCCCAGACCTCGGCCTGCTCGGAGCGGGGCCCCTTGTCGCCGGGTGCCGTCCTGACACCTTCCACGGTGGCCGCCCACAGCCGCCCGGTCAG
>NZ_MECL01000041.1 GCF_014596445.1 Streptomyces sp. CBMA29
CGGACGGCCGCCCGGCGCCAAGAACAAACACCGGGCACCCCGCTACGACATCGGCAAAACCGTCAAACGCCCCGACACCCTCAAAGCCATCGGCAAGCCCGGAAGATCTTGGTAGATAAAGGACAAGCTAACGGGAGGTCCGTGGGCATCGCTGACGGGCGGGCCGAGAGCCGGAAGTACGGCGACGGTCCCGGCGGTGCGGTGCGGACCGGACGGGGCGGTCCCGTGTCGTCACCAGGTGACGGGCAACTCGTAGATCCCGTAAGCCTGCGAGTCCTCCTTGAACTTCAACTCCGATACGTCACATGCCAGTTGGAGCGTCGGCATCCGGCGGAGCAGGGTGCTGAAGACGACATGCAGCTCGATGCGGGCCAACTGCTGGCCGATGCACTGGTGCGGGCCCCAACTGAACGCGAGATGGTGCGCCGCGGCTCGGGCGAGGTCGAGCTTGGCGGGCTCGGGGAACGCCGCCGGGTCCCAGTTGGCGGCGGGGAGCGAGGCGATGACGCCTTCGCCCGCGCGGATGGTCTCGCCGTCGATCTCGATGTCCTCCACGACCGCGCGTCGGGCGAGCAGGTGGGGAATGGTGAGGTAGCGCAGCAGTTCTTCGACGGCGTTCGCCACATACGCGGGGTCGTCGCAGTTCGCCCGCAGAGCGGCGAGCTGGTCCGGGTTCTCCAGGAGCAGGGCGGTGCCCAGGGTGATCATGTTGGCGCTGGTGTCGTGGCCCGCGACGAGCAGGATGTGCCCCAAGGGGGCGGCCTCTTCGAGGGTGAGGGCGCCCTCCTTGACGCGGGCGCCGAGGTCGGAGAGCACGTCCTCGGCGGGATCGTCCATTTTGGCCTCGATGAGCCGGGCGATGTACTGGCGCAGCGCCTGCGTGGTCGCCGCCGACTCCCGCGCCGACGTGAAGCGGGCGTTGGTGACGCCCGCGTGCTCCTGGAAGAACTCGTGGTCCCCGTAGGGCACTCCGAGGAGTTCGCAGATCATCAGCGACGGAAGGGGCAGCGACAGGGCCGCGTTGAGATCGGTCGGCCTGGGGCCTGCCAGTACTCCGTCGATGAGGTCGTCGGTGATCCGCTGGATCGCGGGACGCAGTTTCTCCATCCGGTGCCGGGTGAAGGAACTCGTCAGCATGCGGCGCCAGCGGGTGTGTTCGGCGCCGTCGGTGTTGTTGATCGACGGCTGCATCTGGTCGGCGTGGGCCTTCATGGCCTCGGTCGTGTGCGGGTATCCCGGCGCTCCGATGTCGGCGCTCAGTCGCGGGTCGGCGAGGAGCTTGCGCAGGGCGTCGTGCGTCACCGCGACCCAGGGAGTGCTGCCGTCCCAGGTCCTGGCGCGGACGACGTCCTTGCCGGTGTCGTGCAGTGCCAGCAGACCCGGCGGCGGTGCGAACGGGCACGCGCCCGATCGCGGCGACGGGAACTCCGCCATGTCCTCGGCCGCGTCCGTACCGGCCAGGCTCTCGGTCATGGTTGCCCTACCTCTCCTCGGCTTCCGGGTAGCCCCCGCCGCGCACGGCGGGGGCGGGTCCATCGCGTCCGTACCGCGCGCGGAACCGTCCGCGCGGCGGCGTCGCCGTACCGCCGTATCGCGCTCCGAATAATACGCCGACCGGTCGGTACAATCAATGACGAGAGAGGGCGTGGCCGGTCAACCGAGTTTCACCACTGGCCCGTCGGGAAATCTGACGACGCCTGACGGACGCTCCCTGGCGGGAGCGTCCGTCACCGCGCGGTCCACCCGCCGTCCACGGTGAGCGTGGACCCCGTGACGAAGCGCGACGCGTCGGACGCGAGGAAGACCGCCGCGCCGCCGATCTCCGCGGTGTCGCCCACCCGGCCCAGGGGAGTGGCGGCGACGATCTGCTCTCCCCACCGGCTGGACAGCAGCCCTGAGCTGAGGTCCGTGTGGAAATAGCCGGGCGCCAGCGAGTTGACGCGCACGCCGCGGTCGGCCCATTCGACGGCGAGTGACTTGGTCAGCGCCTCGACACCGCCCTTGCTCGCCGCGTAGGCGGCGATGCGCTCGAAGCCGGTCTTGGCGTGCACCGAGGAGACGTTGACGATCGAGCCCGAGCCCTGGTCCAGCATCGCCTTTCCGGCTTCCCGGCAGCAGTAGAAGGTCCCCTGGAGATTGACGTCGAGGACCTGCCGCACGTCCTCGTCGGTGACCCACTCGGTTCGGGTGAAGTGGGGGCTGGTGCCGGCGCAGTTGACGGCCACGTCCAGCCGGCCCGCCCACGTGGTGATCCGGCCGACCATGGTCCGGACGGTGGCGGAGTCGGCGACGGATCCTGGCAGTACCAGCACTTTGCCGCCGTGGCCTGCCAGTTCGGCCTCCAGCCGCTCCAGGTCCGAGGCCGTCCGGGCGGTCACCGCCACCGTCGCCCCGGCCTGTGACAGGGCGACCGCGATGGCGCGGCCGAGGCCCTTCCCCGCGCCCGTCACCCAGGCGGTCTTGTCGTCCAGGCGGAGTTCGCTGTTCACGTCGGTCATGGCTCAGCACTCCACGGTGAAGTCGCGCAGGGTCCGCTTCAGGACCTTTCCCGACGGTGTGCGGGGGAGTTCGGCGAGGAAGTCGAAGCGCGCGGGGACCTTGAACCTGGCCAGCCGGGTACGGCAGAACTCCCGCAGTTCGTCCGGCGTCGCCGCGGCGCCCGGCCGCAGCACGATGAAGGCACGGGGGACCTCGCCCCACCGGGGGTGGGTGAGGGCGACGACGGCGGCTTCGAGCACGGCGGGATGCTCGTACAGCACGCGTTCGACCTCGGGGGTGGCGATGTTCTCGCCGCCCGAGACGATCATGTCCTTCTTGCGGTCGTCGATGAACAGGTAGCCGTCCGCGTCCAGGTGGCCGATGTCGCCGGTGTGGAACCAGCCGCCGCGCAGCGCAGCCGCGGTGGCCTTCTCGTCGCGCCAGTAGCCCGGGAAGACCTTCGGGCCGCGCAGCGTGATCTCGCCGAGTTCGCCCGCCGGGACCTCGCCGCCGTTGTCGTCCACGATCCGCACCCGCGTGTGGGGGACGGGGCGGCCCACGGAGCCGAGTTTGGCCAGAGCGTGGTCGCGGTCGAGGAAGGTGTCGCCGGAGACGGTCTCGGTCAGCCCGTAGGCGTCGGCGTACCAGGCGTTGGGGAACGCGGTCATGATGCGCCGCAGCACCGGCTCCGGCGTCTTCTCGCCGCCGCCGAGCACGAAGCGTACGGAAGCGGTGTCGTACTTCTCGCGGTCCGGGACCTGGAGCACGGCGTTGACCATGGCCGGTGCCAGCCACAGGTTGGTGACGTGGTCCCGCTGGATCGCTTCGAGGACGGCGGTGGCGTCGAATCTGCGCTGGACGACGATACGGCCGCCCGCGTACAGGGTGCCGAGGGCGGGCATGTCGAGGCCGCCGACGTGGTACAGCGGGCCGCAGACCAGGGTCGTGTCGGCCGAGGTCAGGCCGAAGTGCACGATGTGGGCCAGGTTCTTGGCCTGCACGTTTCCATAGGTGATGCACACGCCCTTGGGGCGCGAGGTGGTCCCTGAGGTGTACATCAGGCGCTGGAGGTCGTCGGGACCGACGTCCACCGGATCGACCCGTGCGCCTTTGTGCCGGGCCAGCAGATCCTCGTAACCGGTCCACGGGTCCGCCGGGGTCCGCGTGCCGACCTGGAGCCGGTGCTCAAGACCGGTCAGGCGGCCGGAGATCCGGTCCAGGGACGGGGCGAACTCCGGCTCGGTGACGATCGCTGTGGCCTCGGCGTGTCCGAGGATGTACTGCCACTCCTCCTCGGACAGCCGGTAGTTCAGCGGCATGAAGAGCGCGCCGAGCCGGTTGACGGCGTACACCAGCTCCAGGAACTCCGGCCGGTTGGAGAGCAGCAGCCCGACGACGTCGCCGCGCCCGATCCCCAGTCCGGCCAGGCCCGCAGCCGCCTGATTCACCCGTTCATGCAGCTCACGCACGGTCAGACGGTGTTCGTCCTGGACGATCGCCACCGCCTCGGGCCGCTGGGCCGCGTGGTAGTCGAGGATGCTCGCGAAATTGTGCACAGGGACTCTCCAGGTCAGTGGTGCTCGACGGCGGACACGGCTGCCGCACCGCACGCGGCCGAGGTGTGCGGTCGCTTTCGGTACCAGTGGCCCGCGGCCGGTCTCGCGCGGTGGGCGGAGCGGATCCCGACCAGTCGGTTGCTCACCCTCAAGATTTCGTGTACCCATTGGTCTATAAAACGCGTGTGCCGCACTTTACGACGGCGCGTGACCATCGACAACCATCCGCGCACGCGCAATGCCGCTTCCGCGGACGAGGAGAGCCCCAGTGCCACGCATCCGCCTCGACGCCGACGGGCCCGTCGTCACCGTCCGCCTCGACAACCCGCCGATGAACGCCTTCGACTCCGTACAGCGGGAGGAACTGGCCTCCTGCGTCAGGGAGTTGGCGGACGCCCGGGACGTACGGGCCGTGGTGCTCTACGGCGGTGAGCGGCTCTTCGCCGCGGGGGCGGACATCAAGGCGCTGGCGGCGATGGGCCCCGAGGACGTACGCGGCTGGAACCGCGCGCTCCAGCGGACGTTCGACGAGGTGGCGCGGCTGCCGATGCCGGTCGTCGCAGCGCTGACGGGGTACGCGCTCGGCGGCGGAATGGAACTGGCGCTGTGCGCCGACTACCGGGTCGCCGCCGCCGACGCCCTGCTCGGCCAGCCGGAGGTGACGCTCGGCATCATGCCGGGCTCGGGCGGCACGCAACGGCTGACCCGGCTGATCGGCCCGGCACGGGCCAAGAACCTGCTGATGACCGGCAGGACCGTCGGCGCGGAAGAGGCCCTGCGGCTGGGGCTCGTGGACGAGGTCGTCCCCGCCGGGACGGTCCACGACGCCGCGCTGCGCTACGCACGGCGGCTCGCCGAGGGCCCCGCGGCGGCCCTGGAGGCGATCAAGGAAGCCGTCGACCACGGCGCCGACCTGTCGGTCTCCGCCGGACTCGCCCTGGAACGCGCGCTGTTCAGCGGAGTCTTCGGCACCGCCGACGCCGGTACGGGCATCCGCTCGTTCCTCCGGAACGGCCCCGGCCGGGCGCGCTTCGACGGCCCCTCGACGGACCGCTGAGCGCGGCGCGAGCGACCCGGGGTCCGTTTCAGACGACATGAATGGGGGTGCGGAGCATGAAAGCACTGCGCTGGCACGGCGCACACGATCTGCGCTGGGACGAGGTGCCGACCCCGTCGGCGCCGAGGCCGCACGAGGCGGTCGTCGAGGTGACCTGGTGCGGCGTCTGCGGCACCGACCTGCATGAATTCCTCGAAGGCCCGCACATGATCAGAACCGGCCCGCACCCGCTGACCGGCGCCCGCCCGCCACTGGCCCTCGGCCACGAACTGAGCGGCACCGTCGCCGCGTTGGGCGCGCCGGTCGCGGGAATCGCGGTCGGCGACCGGGTGACCGCCGACCCCTGCTGGCGCTGCGGCGTCTGCTATTGGTGCACCCGCGGCGAGTACCACCTGTGCCCCAAGGGCGGCTCGGTCGGCCTCGCCTCGCCCGGCGCCTTCGCCGAGTACGTCACCGTGCCGCTCGCCGGTCTGACGCCCGTGCCCGACAACGTCAGCGACGAGATGGCCGCGGTCGCCGAACCGCTGGCCGTCGGCCTGCACGCGGTCTCCCGCGCCGGTATACGGCCGGGCGACAACGTTCTCGTGGTCGGCGGCGGACCGATCGGCGTCGCCGTCATCCTCGCCGCGCGCATCGCGGGAGCCGCCGGGCTCTACGTGAGCGAACCGCTGGCCGGACGCCGCGACATGCTGCGCGCGCTCGGCGTCACCGAAGCCTTCGACCCGCACGAGGTCGACGTGCGCCGCGAGGTGTTCCTGCGGACCGGCCGGATCGGGCCCGACGCGGTCATCGACGCGACCGGTGTCCCGGCGCTCGCCGCACAGGCGGTCAGCACGGTCCGCCGCGGCGGACGCGTCGTCCTCGCGGGCGTCGGCCACGGCGCCGTCGCGTTCGACATGGGACAACTCGTCTTCTACGAGCGGGCCGTACTCGGCACGCTCGGCTACACCTTCGACATCCCCCGGGTGATCGACCTGATGAGCGCCGGTCGGCTGGACGCCTCGGCCCTGGTCACCGGGCGCTTTCCGCTCGCGGGAGGGGCCGGGGTCTTCGCGGACCTGGCCGCCGACCGGGCCCGTCATCTCAAAGTGCTGCTGACCCCGAAGGACATGTGACATGGATTTCGACCTGCCTGAGGAGACCCGGGCCCTGCAGGACATGGTCCGCGACTTCGCGGCGAAGGAGATCACCCCGCACGCCGCGCGGTGGTCGCAGGACGAGCACTTCCCCACACCGGTCTTCACCAAGCTGGGCGAACTCGGCCTGATGGGCATGCTGGTGCCCGAGGAGTACGGCGGCGCGGGATCCGACACCGTCTCGTACGTCGCGGTCATGGAGGAACTGGGCGCCGCCGACCAGTCGGTCGCCTCCTCCTGGAACGCGCACTCCACCATCGCCTCCCTGCCGTTGCTCGCCTACGGCAGCGAGGAACAGAAGAAGCGCTGGCTGGCACCGCTGGCCAGGGGCTCGGCCATCGGCGCCTTCGGCCTCACCGAACCCGAGGCCGGGTCCGACGCCGCAGGCATCGCCACCGTCGCCCGCCGCGCGGATGGCGGCTGGATGCTCAACGGCACCAAGATGTTCATCACCAACGCCGGGACCGAGATGAGTCAGGGCGTCACGCTGCTGGCCGTGACCGGCCGCGACGACGGCGACAACAAGCGGTACGCGACCTTCTACGTACCGACCGGCACGCCCGGATACACCTGCGGACCACAGCTCAAGAAGCTCGGCTGGCACGCCATGGACACCCGCGAACTGGTCTTCGCCGACTGCTGGATCCCCGACGACCATCTGATCGGTGAGGAAGGCAGCGGTCTGCGCCAGTTCCTGTCCGTCCTGGACAAGGGCCGGATCAGCGTCGCCGCGCTGGGCCTGTCGCTGGCGAAGGCGGCACTGGCGCTGTCCGTCAAACACGCCACGGAACGGCACCAGTTCGGCCGCCCCCTGTCGGCCTTCCAGGCGGTCGCGCACAAGATCGCCGACATCGGCACCGAATTCGAGGCCGCCCGCTGGATGGTCTACCGCGCCGCGTGGCTCGCCGACCAGGGCCGCCCGTACGGCACCGCCGCCGCCATGGCCAAGCTGTACGCCTCGGAAGTCGCCAACCGGGCTGCCTCGCAGGCGCTCCAGATCCACGGCGGATACGGCTACATGCGGGAGTCGGACATCTCCCGCTTCTACGCCGACGCCAAGATCCTGGAGATCGGCGAGGGCACCAACGAGATCCAGCGCGATGTCATCGCCAGGGCCCTGGTGAAGCAGGCATGAAAGCGGCCGGGACGTCGGTGACGAAGACGGTGGCGCGGACATGAGGCGGTCCGCGGTGCGCCGCCGCGCACCGCGGCACCGGTCAGCCGGCCACGGACGTGGGCTCCCACCACACTTCCGGGTCGAGCGCCAGCTCCGGCCGGTCCCGCTTGAACGCGGCGGCCTGCTCCTCGACATCGGGCAGGTCGCCGATGGACGCGGCGAATCCGCGAAAGAGCGTGGAGCAGTACTCGCGGGACAGGAACGCCGCGTCCCACCGGCCGCCCGGCTGCACCCACTGATACGTGTGATTGTGCAGGTTGAGGAACTGCAAGGTGGCCAGGCGCGGTTCGAGGGCGCGGAAGGTGCCCTGCTCGACGGCCTCCGTGAGCAGACCGGTGATCAGTTGCTCGAACTCCGAGCGCTGGCCGAGCAGCGTCCGCAGTTCGTTCCCGCTGAGGCTCCGGTAGTCGTGCTCGTAGACCCAGATGTGGTCGAGCCTGCGGTAGATGATCGTCAGCAGCGACTCCGAGAGCAGGCGGAGCCGCAGCAGCGGACCGCCCTCCAGCTCCGCGATCTGCCGCGCGCGGGAGAGCAGCGGCCGCATCACCCGCGACTGGATCTCGATGAGCAGGTTCTCCTTGGAGCCGATGTAGTAGTACAGGGCCCCCTTCGCGAGGCCGACAGCGCGCCCGAGGTCGTTGACGGATGTCGCCGCGTACCCCTGGCGGGCGAACAGCTCCGCCGCCATGTCGATGATCTTCTGGCGCCTGACCTCGAAGTCAGGCCCGTGGCCCGGTGGTCGTGGCATGGGTCCTCTCCCCGCTTTGTGTGACGACGCCGCCGGTCGGGACCGACGCCCGGGTCCGCTCCGGACAGCCTTGTGCGGGTCCGGGGGGAAGCGGACTCCGGGATGTCGCTTCAGTTTGCTAGACCAAACGGTACAATAAAAGACGCACTCAGGCGGCGCGCGGGCGCGGCGACTGGGCGAGCATAGCGAGGACGCGTATGACGCACGCACCGCACGACACGGACACCGGACCCGCGGGGGCCGAGGACCTGGTGGAGATGTACCGCCGGATGCGCCGTATCCGCGGCTTCGAAGAACGGGCGTCCGCGCTGTACAAAGCGACCGAGATTCCCGGATTCCTGCATCTGTCGATCGGTCAGGAGGCAAGCGCGGTCGGCGCCTGCTGGCCGCTCGGCGAGCGCGACGGCATCACCTCCACCCACCGCGGGCACGGCCACGTCCTGGCCAAGGGGCTCGACTCCGCCTCGATGATGGCGGAGTTGATGGGCAAGGAGGGCGGGACCTGCCACGGCCGCGGCGGCTCGATGCACATCGCCGACCCGGGACTCGGCATCTACGGCGCCAACGGGATCGTGGGCGCCGGACTGCCGATCGCCGCCGGCGTGGCGACCGCGGCCAAGCTGCGCGGCGCGGGCGACGTCGTCGTGGCCTTCTTCGGCGACGGCGCGGTCGCCCAGGGCATGTTCCACGAGGCCGTCAACCTGGCCGCGGTCTGGGACCTCCCGGTGGTCTTCCTCTGCGAGAACAACCACTACTCCGAGTTCTCGCCCGCCGCCGAACAGCACCGCGCCCCGCTCTCGGCCCGCGCCGCCGGATACGGCATCGGCTACGCACACGTCGACGGCAACGACGTCGTGGCGGTGGCGCGGACCATGACCGAGGTGGTGGGCAGGCTCCGCGCGGGCGGCGGACCTGTTCTGGTGGAGGCCGAGACCTACCGCTGGCACGGCCACTACGAGGGCGACCCCGAGCGCTACCGCGCGCCGCAGGAGGTCGCCGCTGCCAAGGAGCGCGACCCGCTGCTGGTGGCGCGGCGGCATATGGCGGCGGCCGGGGTGAGCCAGGCGCGGGCCGACGCCGTGGACGAGGAGATCGCGAAGGAGATCGAGGCGTCCGTCGAGTGGGCCAGAAGTCAGCCGGAGCCCGCCCCCGAGACCCTGCTCGACCATGTCTCGGCTCCGCGCCCGGTGATCCCCGAGCCCGCCCCGGCCCTGGCCGACGCCGAGGTGTTCCGGTCGATGGACGCCGTACGGCTCGCGCTGGAGCACGAACTCACCGCCGACCCCGATGTCTTCATCGCCGGAGTCGACGTCGGCGAGGGCGGCAACGTCTTCGGCCTCACCCGCGGCCTCGCGCGAGCCTTCCCCGGCCGGGTGCGCGACACGCCGATCAGCGAGAGCGCCGTCCTGGGCACCGCGGTCGGCGCGGCCATGGCAGGGATGAAGCCCGTCGTGGAGATCATGTACATGGACTTCATCGGGGTCTGCCTCGACATGCTCCTCAACCAGGCCGCCAAACTGCGCTTCATGACCGGCGGCCGGGCCTCCATGCCGCTGGTGGTGCGCACCCAGTTCGGCGCCGGACGCTCCTCCGGCAGCCAGCACTCGCAGAGCCTGGAGGCGCTGCTCGCCCATGTGCCCGGCCTGACCGTGGTGATGCCCTCCAACCCGGCCGACACGTACGGACTGCTGCGCGCCGCCATCCAGGACCCCAACCCCGTGGTCTTCGTGGAGAACCGGCTCCAGTACGGCTTCAAGGGACCGCGCCCGCCCGCCGACCATCTGGTCCCGCTGGGCAGGGCCCATGTCGTACGGGAGGGGACCGACGTCACCCTCGTCTCCTGGTCGCGCATGGTCCAGGACGGTCTCGCCGCCGCGCAGACGCTCGCCGCCGAGGGCGTCAGCGTCGAAGTGATCGACCTGCGGACGATCTCCCCGCTCGACCGGGAGACGGTTCTGGCCTCACTGGCCAAGACCAACCGGCTGGTCATCGCCCACGAGGCCGTACGGGACTTCGGTGTGGGGGCCGAGCTCGCCGCCATGGCGGTGGACGAGGGCTTCTGGCACCTCGACGCGCCGGTCACACGCGTCGCGCCGCCCCCGATGCCCGCGCCGTACGCCCCCTCGCTGGAACGGGTGTGGCTGCCCTCGCGGGACACCATCGCCGACACGCTGCGGCGGATCGCGGCCTTCTGAACTCCGGCACCGCGACGCGGCACGGCGAAGGCCCCGGAATCCGCCCTCTTGGATTCCGGGGCCTTCGCCGTGCCGCGCCCGGCCGATCAGACGGTCGCGACCGGGGTGAGCGGACTGCCCTGCGTACCGGGGAGGTTCAGCGGGGGAGCCGTGAGGAGGAATCTGCTGCGGTTGTGCTCCCGCAGCCAGCCCGCCAACTCGTGCAGATACCACAGCTCACCGAGCGGGACGCCGAGCTTGAACAGGCACAGGTGGTGGATGGGGAGCAGGGTGTGCCGCTCCTGGGTCATCTCCTTGACGCCCACGCCTTCGACGGCGTAGTTGTCCGCGACCAGGGCGGAGATCTGCGACTCGGCGATCCACTCCAGCAGCGCCGGGTCGTGCGCGTCGAGGTAGGAGGCGGTGGAATTGATGGCCACCGGATCCGGGTTCTTCTCCCAGGCCAGGACCTGGGTGGCGAAGCCGGTGTGCAGCAGGAGCATGTCACCGGGCTCGACCACGACGTTGTCCGCGGCCATGATCTCCCGGAGCGTCTTGAGATCGACCGGCTGCCAGCTCGTACCGAGGTGGTGGGCCAGGTCGATCAGGACGCCCCGGCCCTGCACTCCGTGCTCCGCCATGTGCTCGAGACCGAGGTGGCGGGCGAAGCTGATGCTCCCGCTGCCGTCGCCCTTGGCGTCCTCCTGCGGTCCGACGATGTCGGTGCCCGGCCGGAATCCGTTGTAGTAGACCGGCTCGTCGACGCCGTCGCCGTCCGCGTCGAACTCGGCGCCCTGGTGGGCGAGGGCGTCCCATTGCGTCGAGTACTGGAGCCAGAGCGTCACCATGTCGTCCGACCACACGTCGATCAGCGCGGGCGCGATCTTCTCGCGCGCGACGACGTTGTAGAAGACGTCCTGCTTGTACTCCAGGTCCTCGGTCGGCCGCAGGACCGGCGGGTACCGCCGCTGGTTCAGGGCCGAGCCGCCGGGATAGTCGAGCGGCAGGCTCAGACCGAAACTGATTCCGTGCTCGACCTCGCGCACCCCTTGGAGGACCTTCTCGGGAGTGAGCAGATTGATACGGCCCAGCTCGTCGTCCTCACCCCAGTCGCCCCAGGTCGAGCCCGGTGGACGCTGCTTCCAACGATTCGTCACGATGACGCCTCCTTCGCTGCCGGTCCCCGTCGACCGCCCTCCGCATGCTATTGAGATTGGACCGATCGGTCAATGAATCCGTCGCGGTCGGTTCATGTGGTCTCATGCGACCTCCCTTTGCGTCTCTCCGAGTAATAGACTCAGTGGTCGAAACATGTGGTAGAGCTGCACCCTGACCACATCCTCAATCCTCAATCCTCATCTGGCCTTGGAGAGAAAAATGAGCGAATCCACACTGGCGTGGGTCGCGGCGGGCGTACGCGACCTGATCGGCGCGCACACCCAGGCGCAGGACGCCGGCCGGACCGACGCCGTCGTCGCGCTGTACGCCCCCGACGCCGTACTCGAACTGCCGGGCGCCGATCCCGTCTTCGGCCGGGACGCGCTCCGTGCGGCGTTCACGCGGTGGGCGCCGACGAAGCCGCAGCAGCACCTCGTGGCCAACACCGTGATCACCGCCGCCGCCGAGGACGAGGCGACGGCCGTGAGCGACGTGGTCTTCCTCCAGCGCGGCGAGTCCGGCTGGGCCGTGCAGGTCGTCGGACGCTACGAGGACACGCTGCGCCGCTACGGCGACGGGTGGCGTTTCCAACGGCGGGTGACGACCTACCAGGCGTGAGCCCACCATCGGTCCGCCCGCGGGCGGACGCCGACCCCAACCCTGGAGAGAGATGAGCAAGTCCATCGACAGCGCACCCGCCGAGGTCACCGCCGACGTGCTCGCGGAGTCCGGCGTACGGGCCGCCATCGCCGCTTACGCACACGCGCTGGACGCGGGGAGGACCGACGACCTCGCCGAGCTGTTCCTTCCCGACGGCGTCGCCGAGATCGCCGATGTCGCGATCTTCGAGGGCCGCGAGGCGATACGCGAGGGCTTCGCCGCCTTCGCGCCCGCCCAGCCCCAACTGCACATGGTGGCCAACACCGTCATCACCTCGGCCGCGGGGGAGGAGGCGACGGCGACCAGCGCGCTGGCGTTCTTCCAGCGCGACGAGTCCGGCTGGGCGGTCCGGCTGGTCGGGCGGTACGACGACACCCTGCGCAGGCAGGGCGGCACGTGGCGGTTCCAGCGCCGGGTCACGACCTTTCTGCCATAGCCGCCACGAGGCCCGCGCCGCGGTTCGATCCCGGCGCGGCGCGGGCCTCACGGCGTCCCTGCGGTCAGTCCGCCGTCTCCGTCCGCTCCTGCGCCGCCTTGGCGAAGACGAGCGCCGGATAGCCGGTCTCGACCGCTTCGGCGATCAACTCCTGGAGCTTCCACCGGCCCGTCGGGTTCAGAAGCTGACGGATCGGCTTGCCGGGGATGTTGGCCCCGTAGAAGTAGCTGCTCTGGAGGAACGAGGACCGCGAGGCGTTGTCGTTGACCAGGTCCGTCCACTCCTGCTCCGCGGCGGCGGTCACCTCGACGACGTCGTGGCCGTGCGCCCGCGCGTGGACGAGCACGTCCATGACGAAGTCGACCTGGTCGCCCGCGTAGCGCGGATTGTTGCCGAGCGCGCCGTGCGGCCCGCCGGGGAAGAAGAAGTTCGGGAAACCGGCGACCGCGACACCCAGGTAGCTGGACGGACCCTGCGCCCAGTACTCCTTGAGCGCCAGCCCGTCCCGGCCGCGTACCCCGAGCCGGTTGAGCGCGCCGGTCCCGAAGTCGTAGCCGGTCGCCCAGATGACGATGTCGAACTCCCGCGGGCCGTCGCTCGTCTCGACCCCGGTCGCGGTGAGCCGCTCGATCGGCGTCTCGTTGAGGTCGACCAGTGTGACATTCGGCTTGTTGTACGTCTCGTAGTAGTGCGTTCCGAACGGGGGCCGCCGTCCTCCGTAGCCGTGGTCCTTGGGGATCAGCTTCTCGGCCGTCGCGGGGTCCCGCACGATCGCACGGATCTTGTCGGCCATGAACGCGCACCACTCGGCGTTCACCGTCGGGTTCGTCATCATGTCCATGTAGTGCTCGGACAGTTTGGTGAAGCCGGGGCCGTTCCAGCGCTGCTCGTAGAACTCCTGCCGCTGCTCCGGCGTGTCGTCCAGGCCGGAACGCATGACGATCTGGTGCAGGAATCCGCTCGGCGAGGTGTTCAGCGTGTCGCGGATGCTCTCGAAGTTCGCCTTGAGGTCCGCCTGCTCCCGCGGCGTGATCGGCGCGTTGTTCAGCGGCGTGAGCCAGTCGGCCACCTTCTGGTAGACCGTCAGCGAGGCCACCTCGTCCGCGACGGCCGGGACGATCTGCACACCGCTGGACCCGGTGCCGATGAGGGCGACCCGCTTGCCCGCGAAGTCGACGGGTGTCTTCGGCCACAGTCCCGTGTGGTGCTGCTCGCCGCCGAAGTCCTCCCGGCCCGCGATGGCCGGGATGAACGGCACCGAGAGGATGCCGGTCGCCGCGACGAGGAAGCGGGCCCGGTACGCGGCGCCGTCCTGTGCCCGCACGTCCCAGGTCCCGGACGGTTCGTGCCAGACGGCCGAGGTCACCACGGTGTCGAAGCGAATGTCACGCCGCAGGTCGAAGCGGTCGACCACATAGTTGAAGTAGCGCTCGATCTCCGGCTGGCCCGCGAATGTCTCCGACCACTCCCACTCCTCCCACAGCTCCTTCGAGAAGAGGTAGCCGTAGGTGTAGCTCTCGGAGTCGAAGCGTGCCTCGGGGTAGCGGTTCCAGTACCAGGTGCCGCCCACCCCGCTGCCCGCTTCCAGCAGTCTCACGGAGAAGCCCGCCTCGCGGGCCTGACGCAGTTGGTAGATGCCGGTGACGCCCGCTCCCACGACCAGGACGTCCACCTGTTCGGCCGAGGTCGCGTCCGCCGGCCGCGTCCGGGCGGTCCGCAGGTCCGTCTCTCCCGGCGTCTTCGTTGATTCGCTCATCTGTCCTCCGACGTGACAGGTGCCGGGGCTCCCGCATGAGCCTCGTTTTATATGCCGACCAGTCGGTCGAATATTCAGCCCGAGCGTAGATCAGGCGATGAGCCCGATCAATGGCGGTGACACAAAGCGCCGCCGGTCTCGGTGTGCGGCGGCCACGACGGCCCCGCGGCGCCCCGGCGTGGAGCGCCACGGGGCCGGTTTTGTCGTCACCCATTGATTGTACCGACCGATTGGTCTAACTTTCGCTGAGAGCCGAGGGCAGACGACGGGAGCCACGTATGAGCTCGAAGGACGACAACGGGACCGGCGTCGGCGCGGCGCCCGACCCGGGTCCCGCCGGGCCGGACACCGGCACCGGTCTGCGGGCCGCCGGGCTCCGGGCGATGCGCGACGCACTGCCCGGGGTGTTCCCGCCGGGCGACCTCGACCTGCGCGACGGCCGCTTCGGCGAGGACCTGGTCGAGATCGGACTGACCAGTGTCTGGGGCGCGTTGTGGGCCCGCGAAGGGCTCAGCCGCCGTGACCGCAGCCTGGTCACCATCAGTCTCCTGATCGCGCTGAAGGCGGAGGCAGAGCTGAAGACCCACGTCCGTGTCGGGCTGACCAACGGACTGACACGGGACGAGATCGCCGAGGTGATCTACCACTCGGCCGGTTACGCGGGCTTCCCGGCAGCGGTGGCGGCCAGAAGCGCCGCCCGTGAGGCCCTGGAGGACCAGGGCTGACCTGCCGGACACGCGGCAGGGGAGCCACCGCCGTGGGGCGAGCCGCGGCCCCTCAGCCTCGCGAGGGCGTCGGTGTCCGGCCGGGCGCCGCGCACGACGCGACGACGCGACAACGCAGACAAGGAGTACGCATGTCACTGCAAGGAAAGGTCGCGGTCGTCACGGGCGGCGCCCGCGGGATCGGACGGGCGACGGCGACCGTACTCGCGGCCAGGGGCGCCTCGGTGTCGGTCTGGGACCTCGACCTCGAAGGCGCGGAGAAGACCGTGGCCACGATCGTCGAGGCGGGCGGCACGGCCGTCGCGATCGGCGGCGACGCGGCCGACGCCGCCGCGGTGGCCGCCGCGGCGGCCAGGACCCGCGACGAGTTGGGACCGGTCACGGTCCTCGTCAACAACGCCGGGGTCACCGGCTACGAGCCCTTCACGACCCTCACCGAGGCATCGTGGGACCGCATGATCGGGATCAATCTCAAGGGACCGTTCCTGGTCACCAGGGAGTTGGTGCCGGACATGCTGGAGGCCCGATGGGGGCGGATCGTCAACATCTCCTCGTCCTCCGCGCAGACCGGAGCGCCCGCGATGGCCCACTACGCGGCGTCCAAGGGCGGAGTCATCGGCTTCACCCGGGCGCTGGCGATCGAGTACGCGGCCACCGGGATCACCGTCAACCACGTCCCGCCCGGCTTCATCGACACGCCCCTGGTGCGCGAGGGCCCCGTCGACGTGGAGGCCGCCGCGGCCACGATGCCCATGAAACGCGCGGGGCGACCGGACGACGTCGCGTACGCGGTGGCGTACCTCGCCTCCGAGGAGGCCGGATACGTGACCGGCCAGACGCTCAGCACCAACGGCGGGCGCTACCTGGTGTGAGCCGCGGTCGGAACCGACGTTCCAGCCCGACGGACACGACCCCAGAACCGCAACGGAGCCGCAGATGAGAATCGATTACCACGCCAGGCGCGACGCCGCCCGGGGCGGGTCCGCGTGACCGCCCCGCACCGCGTGCTGGTGGTGGGCGCGTCCGCGTCGGGGCTGACCACGGTGGAGGCGCTCCGGCGCAAGGGATACACCGGCTCCGTCACCGTCCTCGGCGACGAACCGCACCCGCCGTACGACCGGCCGCCGCTGTCCAAACAGGTGCTCTCCGGCGCCTGGGAACCGGGCCGCGCCGCCCTGCGTACCGAAGACGTCCTGGCCGCGCTGGACGCCGAATTCGTCCTGGGCGACCCGGCGACCTCGCTCGACCCGGCCGCGCGGACGGTGCGGACCTCGGCCGGACGCGAACTGTCGGCGGACGCGGTCGTCATCGCCACCGGAGCGCGGCCCCGTACGCTGCCCGGCCAGGAACACCTGACGGGGGCGCACGTCCTGCGCACCCTGGACGACGCGACCGCCCTGCGAACGGACCTGCTCGCGCGCGGGCGGCTGGTCGTCGTCGGCGAAGGCGTACTCGGCGCCGAGATCGCGGCCACCGCCACGACCATGGGCGCGGACGTCACGATGACCGGCCCGCAGCCGACTCCGCTCGCGCTCCAGGTCGGCCCCTTCGTCTCGGGCCTGCTCGCTGATCTGCACACCGAGCGCGGGGTACGGCTGCGCCTGGGCAACGGCGTCACGGGACTGACCGGCCGCGACGGACGGGTCAGCGGCGTCCGGCTGGCCTCGGGTGAGGAGCTGCCCGCCGACGTGGTCGTCGTCGCGATCGGCGCGTCCCCCGCCACGCGCTGGCTGGCCGACAGCGGCCTGCGCCTCGACAACGGCGTGGTGTGCGACTCCCGGTGCCGCGCGGCCGACGGGATCTACGCGGTCGGAGACGTGGCCCGCTGGCACCACGAACACCTCGGCCGCCTGATCCGTCTGGAGAACCGTACGAACGCCACAGAGCAGGCCATGGCCGTCGCCGCCGCGATCGTGGGGGAGGACCGCCCGTACGTACCGGTCCCGTACTTCTGGACCGATCAGTTCGACACGAAGATCCAGGCCCACGGCGTGCTGTCCGCAGACGCGGAGGTGGACATCGTCGAGGGCGACGTGGCGGCCCGGCGCTTCGTGGCCCGCTACCGCAGCGACGGCGTGACCACCGGTGTCCTCGGCTGGAACATGCCCAAGCAGGCCCGCCTGCGCCGTCAGGACATCCTCGACGCCCTCCCGGCGCCCGCCCCCATCCGCTGAACGAGACCACCACCCCCAGCGAACGAGATCAGGAGTGACCCCATGAGGATTGTCGTCGACGCGGACAAATGCGTCGCGGCCGGCCAGTGCGTGGCCGCGGCCATGGACGTCTTCGACCAGAACGACCAGGACGGCACGGTCGTCCTGCTCGACCAGAACCCTCCGCCGGAGCTCGCTGAGGACGTCCGCAACGCGGCGGCGGTCTGCCCCGCGCTCGCGATCAGCATCGAGGAATGACGGAACGACGGAACGACGGACCCCCGCGGACCCCCGCGGGCCCCTGGGGGACGGCGCGGCACGGGACGCAGGACGAACAGGAGTCAGGTATGGACGAGTTCAGTTTCGAAGGACGCGTCGCGGTCGTCACCGGCGCGGGCCGCGGCATCGGCAGGGCGCACGCGCGCCTGCTCGCCGAGCGCGGGGCACGGGTCGTCGTCAACGACCTCGGCGGGTCGATGGAGGGCGAGGGCGCGGACACCGGGCCCGCGCAGAAGGTCGTGGACGAGATCGTCGCGGCGGGCGGGAAAGCCGTCGCCGACACCAACGACGTGTCCACGCAAGCCGGCGGTGAGGCGATCGTCGCCTCCGCGATCGAGCACTTCGGCCGGATCGACGTGCTCGTCAACAACGCCGGGATCATCCGCTGGGCGGGCCTGCCCGAGGTCGACCAGGACAATCTGGAGCGGCATCTGGCCGTCCACCTCGTCGGATCGTTCAACACGATGCGCGCCGCCTGGCCGCACTTCGTGGCGCAGCGGTACGGCAGGGTCGTCCTCACCACGTCCAGCGGGATGTTCGGCCTGGACAACAACCTGTCGTACGCGGCGGCCAAGGCGGGCACCGTCGGTCTCGCCCGCAGCGCGAAGCTCGCGGGCGCGCCGTACGACATCAAGGTCAACCTGATCGCGCCCGCCGCGATGACCCGCATGGGCGGCGGCCCGCAGGATGAGCCTGATGAGCCCGCACAGGCCGCGCCCGGCCGGCCTTACATGCCCTCGGACGCGGTGGCGCCGATGGTGGCCTACCTCGCTCACGAGACCTGCCCGGTCAGCGGTGAGATCTACACGGCAGGCGCGGGCCGCTTCGCCCGCGTCTTCATCGCCTCGACCGAGGGGTACGCGCACGAGGAGGGCCCCGCGACGATCGAGGACGTCGCCGAGAACTGGGACGCGATCAACGACGAGACGGGCTACTACGTGCCCGCCGACCTGATGGCCTGGTCGGCCTCCTTCCTCAAGCACCAGTTCGCGTAGGACCGTTGGCCGCCGTCCGTGACTGACGGATCGTCAACGCACCGCGCCCGGCGGCAGTGTGCCGTCGGGCGCGGTGCGTGATCCGGTCGTGGTCGCCCAGGGTCAGGCCCGGTGGGTGAGGGCGGGTGCGGTGTGGGGTGTGGGCTGGACGCGGCTGCGTATGAAGATGGTGGCGAGGCGTGTCACGACTTCGGTGAGGGCCATGAGGACGAAGGCCGCGACCCATGCCTGATCGCTGGTGATGTGGTGGGCGATGCTGAAGCGGGCGACCTGGTGGGCGCCGCCGGCGTGTTCGGTCCACAACTGGAAGCCCATCCGTGCGCCCATGCCGGCCACCCACAAGATCGCGGAGACGGCGCCGGCCTTGATGAGGATGTGCTCGCCGGCGGTCCGGATGCGGGTGTAGACGCCGCCGGCGATGCCGAGTGCGGCGCCGACGCCCATCAGTGTTCCGATGAGCACCAGGTCGTTGCCCGCGGTGGGAATGGTGTCCAGATACGAGTGGGCGACGAACGCCACGATGCCCAGCGGGATCAGGAAGGTCTTGAGGTCGAGCCGGCCTTCCCGCAGTTGCCGGAAGACGACGAGGAGGAGAGCGATGTCGGTGATCCACTCGGTCGATGTCATGCCCCAAGACTGCTGCGACCAGCCACGAAACACCTGGACCCACGGGTGGAACCAAGGGTGGAGACGACTCCCGCCCCGCCCTCCACCCGGTGGGTCAGCGGTGGACCCAGCCGTAGTCGCACCAGAAGGTCTTGAGTTTGCTGACGGGCACGCCCCACGTCTCGATGTAGGTGACGCCCTCGGGTCCGGCCGTCATCGTGTAAGGCGTGCCCGCCCGGCTGGTGAAAAAGCTGCCGGCGCCGACGCGCACGCTCTCCGGCTTCTCCGGGTCTCCGAATTCTATGAGGTACTCGCCTTTGAGTATGAGCACGGTCTCGTCGATGTTGTGGCTGTGTCGCGGAACCATGAATCCCGGCACGACCCGCAGAGGATTCCGGTTGAATACGGGAAGACCGATCGGTTGAGTGGTGACCCACATCGAATCGCCGAATGTCGCCGCGAAATCCACCGGTGCGTCGGAAAGCGGCCGGCCGTCCTCCCAGAGGTAGGACGGGTTGTTCTGCTGGTCCAACGGCATCGGGATCCACCCGTCGGCGTCTACCAGGTTATCCAGGGAAATCGACATGCACGGAGGATATGGTGAGCCCTCCGGGATCTGTCGCGGCGCCGTCCCGGTGAATGGAACGCTTTCGTGAGATCCGGCGCCGTTCCGCCCAGCGGGATCGTGTGTTGCCCTTGGTGGAACGGACGGCGAATCCTGTTCTCGTGCCTATATTCTTCACCAATCTCGCCGATGACGACGGGTGGGAAACACTCCACTTCGACCAGGCTGATCCGAGCTTCTACTGGAACGACGGCGGCACGTTCGAGGCCGCGCCGGTCGACATCGCCAGGACCTTCGACGGGGCGATGTGGGCTTCGACGCGGATCGAACCCGCCTTCAAATGGCGGGGACGGCGTATTCGCCCCGGGTTCACCCTGCCCAAACGACACCACAATCTGCCGCAGCTCATCATCGTCGTCGACGGAGACCTCACGGTCGGAACCGAGGACGGACAACGGACCGATCACGTGGGCGCCGGCGGATTCTTCACCGCCGAGGCAGACACGCCGTACGTCCTCACCGCGGGTCACCGGGGCGCGACGTACACGGAGTGCTGGGACGAGCCCATGGCGCTGGTCGAAACCACGTGGCACGACGACTCGCACTGGGTGCGCCGGTGAGACCACGGCCGGATCGCGTTGACCAGTTCTGTTGATCAGTTCTTTGGCACTGAAAGGAGTACCTGAATGCCGATTCATTCGCTCGGATATTTGAGGCTGGAATCGACCGACCTCGAAGCCTGGAAGACCTTCGCGGGTGACTTCCTCGGGCTGATGCCGGTGGCCGGTGAGGAAAACGATTCGCTGCGGTACCGGATGGACGACTATCCGCCCAGGCTCGTCGTCTCCCCGGGCTCCGAGAGCAGGATGACCGCACTGGGGCTTGAGGTCCTGAACGAGCGCGACATGCGCCGGATCGCGAGCGAGGTGGCGAGCACCGGCATCAAGGTGGTCGAGGGGACGGACGCGGAGAGCGACCAGCGCCGCGTCACCGGTTTCGTCCGCTTCGACGATCCGGGCGGCAACCCGATCGAACTCTTCTACGGTCCGGTCCTGGACCACGTGCCGGTCCGGCTGCCCGCCGTGAGCGCGTTCGTGACCGGCGACATGGGCATGGGCCACGTCATCGTCACGGGCGAGTCCGGCCGGGCGCTGAAGGAGTTCTACACCGATGTGCTCGGCTTCTACGAGCGCAACACCATGGGCGGCCGTGACCGCACGGTGTGGTTCCTCAGCTCCAACGACCGACACCACACCATTGGTGTGACGTCGGCGCCCGGACCGGGCAGGCTGATCCACCTCATGCTCGAGGCGGCGAGCCTGGACGACGTCGGGCGAGCACTGGACCGGGCCGACACGCTCGGGGTCCCGCTGATGAACACCCTCGGCAAGCACACGAACGACCGCATGGTCTCGTTCTATGTGTACTCGCCGGAGCGGTACGCGATCGAGTTCGGCTTCGACGGCCTTCGTGTCGAGGGCGAGCAGCCGACCTACGAGATCACCGAAGGTGCTTTCTGGGGGCACAAGTTCACCCCTCCGCCGGCCTGATCCGTGCGCCAGACCTGATCCGGACGCGAGAAGGGAAGGGTTTTCCTCACCGGTCGGCCGTGAGCGGAGACCCTTCCCTTGCATGTCCGTCCTCGTGTGTCCGTCCTTGTGCGCCCGTCCTCGTGCGTCCTCGTGCGTCCGGGCAGCCTAGGAGCGCAGCCCCGCCCACTCCGCGACTTGCCGGGCGTACTCGCGGTACCCGGACATCGCGTCGGACACGATGGCCTCGATCGCCTCCGGCTCGCTGTCCAGGTGGAGTTGCACCAGGACGTTGTGCGGGCCCTCTTCCGGCGCAAGCGCGGTCGCGAGCCGTTCGTCGACCAGGCCCGCTTCCCTGGCCGCGCCGAACGAAGCGGCGGAGGTCGACGGCGCCTGCCCCAGGACCACCCACGCGACGTGCCGGTTGATCGCGAACGCCAGGTTGTCGAGGATCGCCAGCATCCGCTCGACCGCCGCCCCGGTCGCCGGGTCCCGGTCCAGACAAGCGACGCTGAGCCGCCCGGCCGATTCCAGTCGCTCGATCGACTTGCGCATGGTGATGAGCCGGTGCTCTATCGCGTTTTTGTCCAAGGCGACACCGTTCGATGTGGTCACCTCGGCATCCTGGCACAGCTTTCCCGCAATTCATCCCCATATTCCGCCTGATGGAACGCCCGGTGGAATCCGCTGACGCCCGACGGCAGAGTTTTCCCGATCCGGCGTGGTGACGAACAGCAATGACGCGCGGCGCCGCCGCCGGGAAAGGAACAGCAGATGCGAGCGTTCAGTGACCTCTTCCGGGATTTCATCCAACTCGGTTACGTGACCGACGACATCGACGCCGCTGCGTCGTACCTGGAGTCGAGCCTGGGGACGGTGGAGTGCGTCAGGCACTACAAGTCGTCGCTGGGCGGCGGGCGCCCCCCGTCCGCCGACGAACCGGGGACCTCCGACTTCGTGGTCGTGGACGGCGTTCCGGCCGACGAATGGGTTATCGACGTGGCCCTGGTCAACGCGGGGCCGACCAACATCGAGATCATCCGCCCCGTCGGGGGAGCGGTCGCCCTCTACCGTCGTGCCGTCCGGCCCGGTGTGCCGGCGACGCTGCACCATGTGGCCTTCCGTGTAGCGGACTTCGACGAGGCGTCGGCGCTCGTCACGAGGTCCGGCAAGTCCTGGGCGCAGTACGGGCGCAGCGGTCCCATCCGCTTCGGCTACCTCGATCTCACCGCGGAACTGGGCCACTTCGTCGAAATCATGGAGTACGCGGGGGAGGGCACGTCGCCGTTCGCGCATCTCGAGGCGGCGTCGAACGCGAGCCGGAGCTGAACCGCCCGCGCCCCGGCGGGAGAACCACCTCGCTGCGGAGACCACGGCCGGAGACGGCTGATTCCGTTTAGTGGAATAGCCGGTGGACGGTCCGCGCCGCCCGAGGAAAAGTCGTTACTGACACTGACCGCCGTGCAATGTCGAATGGCGAGAGGCAAGGCCGATGAGCGACGAGGAAGAGGTACGGGTGTGGATCGATCAGAAGCTCTGCACCGGTGACGGCCTGTGTGTGCAGGTCGCACCCGACGTCTTCGAATTCGGCGGCGACGGGTTGGCCTACGTGAAGGACGAGAACGACGGGGACCTGCTGATGGCGGAGGGGGCCCAGGCCGATGTCTCCCACCGGCTGCGCCTCGACGTGATCGACGCCGCCGACGAATGCCCCGGCAACTGTATCCACGTGGTCCGGCGCCTGGACGGAGCCGAGATAGCCGGCCCGGAAGCGGGCTGAAGCACGTTCGCAGAAGAACGAAATGGTGGAGGAGTGATTTTCGGTGTCTGTGGTGCTTGAACCCAGGCTGCGTGGCAAGACGCCCTGGTTCCAGGGGGATGTCCCCGCTGATCTGGTGCCCGAGAAGTATCGGCTCGATCGCGCGTTCGTACCGAAGGCGCGCTATCTCGACCCCGAGTTCTTGCAACTCGAACTCGACAAGATGTTCAGGCGGACCTGGCTGATGGCGTGCCGCCTGGAGGAGCTGCCGGGCGTGGGCAACTTCGTCGAGTACGAGATCGGCTCGCACTCGATCCTGATCGTGCGGGAGTCCAGGACGGCGGTCCGTGCCTACCACAACGCCTGCCGGCACCGTGGCACCCGCCTGGCCCGCGGCCGGGGCCGGGTGGGCTCGCTCATCTGCCCGTTCCACGGCTGGCGGTGGAACCTCGACGGTTCGATCCGGCTGGTGCTCGACCGCGAGGAGTTCGTGCCGAGGTCGGACGAGGACCTGGGCCTGGTCGGTGTGCGGGCGGAGACATGGGGCGGATTCGTCTTCGTCACCATGGATCCCGAAGCCGCGCCGCTGCTTGAGTACCTCGACCCGATACCGCGGATCTTCGAGCCGTTCCAGATGGAGAACATGCGGTACCGGTGGCTGAAGGGCGTGATCCTGCCATGCAACTGGAAGACCGCGCTCGACGGCTTCCTGGAGGCGTACCACGTCCTCGGGACACACCCGCAACTCCACCGGTTCGACAAGTCGAACACGAACATCGCCTCGATGCAGGAGCTGGAGAGCCGGGTGTGGGCGCCGACGACGGCCTACGAGCGGCACGCGTACTACGCGTCCGTGGGACGCAAGAAGCAGACCATCACCGACGGCGCGGGCAAGGACCCGGCGCAGCGGGGCACCGACAACGTCACCGACGAGCGCCTCGCGGTGGCCTTGAGCGTGCAGTACATCGCCGACGACATGCGCGGCCTGGAGAACGAACGGAGTTGGCGCGCGGCCGAGGCGCTCAAGACCGCGGACGTTCCCGAGGGCGTGAGCGCCGGTCAGCACTTCCTCGAGCTGTACAAGAACCTGTCGCTCGCCGAGGGCTACGACTGGCGGGAGATCACCGCCCAGCAGTGGGCCGAGGCCGGTACCGCCTGGAACGTCTTCCCCAACACGATCCTGCTGCCGAATCAGGGCTCGATGTTCATGTACCGGGCCCGTCCCAACGGCTCCGACCCGGACAGTTGCCTCTTTGAGATCGGCAGCCTCGACCTGATCCCGACGGCCGACTACGACAAGAAGCGGGAGTTCCAGCCGGAGTACTTCGAGAACTGGCGCGACGCCGACCTCGGTGAGGTCTTCAACCAGGATCTGTCCAACGCCAAAGAGGTCACGGTCGGCATGCACTCTCCGAGCTTCGACGGCCACCGGCTCAGCGAGGACCAGGAGATGACGATCTACAACCATCACCGGGTCGCCGACCGGTTCATCTGGAACGACTGATCCGGCTCTCCTTTCGACCCGCGCTTCCCGGGATCTCCGGACGATGTGCGCGACCACGGTCATGCCGTGCCTCGTCCGGGGACCTCCCCGCCATGACCCGCCTATCACCGACTGTGCCGACCGCATTGGGGAGTTCGCTGTGCCTGGAAGTCAAGATCAGCAATGGGACGAGATCTTCGACGTCGTCGTGGTGGGGAGCGGAGGCGGAGCGCTCACTTCTGCGTTGCTCGCCCGGGACGGCGGCGCGAGCGTCGTGGTCGTGGAGAAAGACCAGTACATCGGCGGTACCACCGCGGTCTCGGGCGGGGACATGTGGATCCCGAACAACCGCCACATCGCGGACAAGGACTCGCGCGAGGACGCCATCGCGTACGTCCGTCGCCTCTCCGACGGACGGGAGGCCGACCCGTCGCTGGTCGAGGTCTACGTCGACACCGCCCCGGTGGCGCTGGACTACCTGGAGACGCACACCGGGTACGCCTGCGAGCCGCACCTGACGCTGGACGACTACTACTCCGTGATCGGGGACCGGATCCCCGGCGTGCGGCACTTTCCGCGGTCGGTGTCGGTCAAGCCCTATCCGGCCGCCGCCGAGCTGGGCGAGCTGGCGGAGCTGATCAACCGCGGTCCCTGGGTGCCGCCCGCCGAGGTCAGCTTCCCGGAGATGCGCCGCGGCGAGGTCGGACCGGAGGAACTGGACCGGCGGCGGCGCGAGGGATGGCGGGCCAAGGGCGGCGGTCTGATCGCCCCGTTGCTGAAGGCACTGGTGGACCGGGGTGTGGAGGTGCGGACACGCACCCCGGCGCTCCAACTGGTCACCAATGACGACTCGGCGGTGGTGGGCGTCGTCGTCGCGGACGGCGACGGCGGCAGGCGCCGGATCGGCGCGCGCAGGGGGGTCGTCCTGGCATGCGGCGGCTTCGAGTGGAATCCCGAAATGGTCAGAACCTTCATCGGGTACGAGGTCAAGCCCATGACCCCGTGGTCGAACACCGGTGACGGCCACCTGATGGCGATGGAGGTCGGAGCCAGACTCGGCTCGATGACCACCTTCTTCTCCTACGGCGTCGTGTACGACCCGTGGGAGAAGGGCCGGGACGGGCATCCGCTGCCGCAGATGATCATGGGGCTGGGCGCCGGCTCGATCATCGTCAACCAGTCCGGCCGCCGCTTCATGCACGGCGGCTATACGTACAACGACTTCTCGCACCCCTTCGGCTTCTACGACCAGCGGCTGCCCGGATTCGCGAACAAGCCCCCGGCCTGGGTCGTCTTCGGCGCCCAGCACCTCGCCGAGGGAGTCATGGGTGCCAAACCCGGAATCGAGATGAGCCTGACCGGTCCCGAAGGCCAGCCGGCGCCGGACTGGTTGGCGGTGGCCGACTCCATCGGCGAGCTGGCCGGGAAGCTCGGCATCGAACCGTCCGCGCTGCGGGAGACGGTGGACCGCTACAACGAGTACGCGGAGAAGGGCGAGGACCCGGACTGGGCCGACCCGCTCCAGACCCACGTCCTCACCGGGCCCGACACCGTCAACGTCAAGCCCGTCATCGGGCCGCCGTACGGGGCGATCCAGCAGTGGCCGGGAACGCTCGGCACGAACGGCGGCTGCCGGATCGACGCCGACGCGCGCGTGCTGGGCAACCGTGTCCCGGTGATCGACGGACTCTACGCGGTGGGCAACACGTCCGCGGCGGTCCTGGGCGCGACGTATCCCGGCGGAGGCGCGTGCATCGGCTCCAGTGTGACGATGGGATACCGCGCGGGCCGCCACCTCGCAGGTCGCGAGCCTCACGACCTCGGCTGACCGTGGTTCACCGGCCCGGCCCCGTCGCTGCGGGTCCGGGCCGGTGTCACGTTCAGCGGGACCCGCTCAGTGCCACCGAGTGGTGAAAGTCCTCAGGTGGCGACGCATGCGGTGCTGCGCGAGACCCTCGTCTCCGGCCAGGACGGCCTCGAGGATCGCCCTGTGGGCATCGCCGCCGTCGGCCGCTCCCGGCGACTCCTCGCCGAAGCCCTGACTGACCCAGAGCCTGGTGACGATTCTCAGGAACAGGGTCAGTACGGTGTTGCCCGCGATCTCCGCGAGCCGCGCGTGGAATTCCTCGTCGGCGTCCTCGCGCGCGAGCAGGTCGCGGAGCCGGCCGGCGGCGACGGGCCCGCGTGCCGCCGCGGTGGCCGCCTGGACGCATCCCCGTTCGAGGGCTTCACGGACCACGAGCAGGTGCTCGGGGCGCACGCCCTGGTAGTTCAGGTAGAGGCCGATCGTGTGGATGCTCGCCGTGGGGTCGGGCGCCAGGACGACCAGCCCGCCGCCGTGACCCCGGCGCATCTGCGCGACGCTGTGGTGCTCCAGGATCCGCACGGCCTCCCGGAGCATGGCGCGGCCGACCTGGTAGCGGGCCAGGAGGACGGACTCCGATCCGAAGACTTCGCCGACCCGGTGACCCTCGCCGACGATGTCGTCGTGGATTCGGCCCGCGAGCACCTCCGCTCCCTTGCGCGCCGGGTCGCGGCCGGGCTGCGGATCGACCGGGCGCGTCAGCATGCGCTCCGTCGACCAGCTACGGCTCTGCGTGAGCAGCCAGTCCTCGATCTCGGTGAGATGCGCGATCATGCGGAGCTGCGCGGAGGCGTCGTCGCCGGCGAGTATCGCGTCGACCACGCCGAGGTGTCTGGCCGGGGCGTGCACCCACGGTGCCGCGGCCCCGGTCGACGGCACGTCCTTGTACGTCAGCACGTACTGGCCGCTCAGCCGGGCGCCGACCTCGGTGAACAGTCGCAGCACCGTGTTGCCGGACAATTGCCCTACCAGCACATGGAAATCGGCGTCGACGGGCTCCGCCGGATCGGCGGTCGCGCGCAGCCGGGCGATCTCCTCCTCGGTCACCGACTCCGTGGCCAGCCGGGCCGCGAGCGGTTCGAGCAGGAGGCGGGCGTGGTGGAGGTCTCCGACGCTCGTTCCGACGTACTCCAGGTAGATGACCAGCGCACGGATCGCCGGAGACGAGTCCGGCGCGCACACCACGAGCCCGCCGCCTGGACCGTGCCGCATCCGTGCGACCAGTTGGTGTTCCAGCAGCCGGACCGCCTCGCGCAGCACGGAGCGCGAGACACCGAACCGCTCCCGCAGTTCGGTCTCCGAACCGAGGAGCTGTCCGACCGGCCAGCCCCGCCGCATGATCTCGTTCTCGAGCTTCCTCGCGACCTGTGGCGCGAGGGTCTCCGGCGCCGCCGACACCTGGCCCACGTCCTCGGCGATGATCATCAGATCGGTCGATCCCTTCTCCCAGGACGGGCCTTGAGGAGAAATCATTCTACTGTGACTTCTGGGGCGTCCGGGAGGCCGATCGGGGAGGAATCAAAGACGGACTGCGGGCTTGCTGTCGCGCAGGAGATAGGAGAGGGCGACGTTCTCGAACTCGTCCTTGCGCTCGATCATCGCCCAGTGCCCGCAGTCGTGGAAGACATGGAGCTCACACCGCTTGATATAGCGCATCGCGACGAGCGAACTGTCCAGCGGCGTCACGCGGTCGTCGCGCCCGAAGGTGACCAGAGTCGGCGCCTGGATCCGGGTCAGCATTCCGATGGCCTCGGCGGCTCTGGCGGCCGGCTTTCCCATGGCCGCCAGCGACTGGAGGTTGAACAGTTTCCGAACGTCGGCGAGCGCTTCCGGTTTGGTCGCCGTCCGCCATCGCATGTCGACGAATTCGTCCGTGAGAATACCTGTGTCGTAGACCATGGATTCCATCCAGGCGACGAGCCGCTCATGGGTGGGGTCCTCGACGAACTGCACGAGCAGTTTGATTCCCTCCGGCGGTGAGGGGCTGAAGAGCGGCAGCCCGATGCCGCCGATCGTGATGAGCCTGCTCACCCGGTCGGGATGAGTGGCCGCCAGCCTGGCCGCGATGGCCCCGCCCATCGAATTCCCCAGCACCGGTAGCCGGTCGATCCCCAGGCCGTCGAGGAAGTCGACTACCGCGGGCAGCGCGGCGGACATCGGGTCGCTGTCACACGAATAGCTGGTGCCGAAGCCCGGAAAGTCGAGGACCAGCGTCCTGAAGTGCTCGGCGAACACGGGCAGATTGTTTCCGAAGTTCGCCCAGCCGCTCACCCCCGGACCCGAACCGTGGAGCAGGAGCAGCGGCGGTCCGTCGCCTGCCTCGTGGAAATGCAGCGTTCCCCGCGGTGTCTCCAGCGTCCTGCCGGTGCCGTCATACGTCAGTTCTGTCATCAGCGACCCGTTTCCTGTCCTCACCGAGCGTGCCGTTCCTACGGAGTCGACACTCCCGGATCGCGGCGGCCGTGTCGTGGTGAGATTCCGCTCGGTGGAATGCGTCTAGGAACGGGTGGCGCCCAAGGCCCCGAATTTGAGGGCGAGATTGGCATTCCAGATCGCCGTCGCGGTGTTGCGCACGGCTTCGCTTGCCATGCCCCACCGCATCTGGCCGGCCGGACCGGTGACCGAGACGGCTCCGATCGTGCGTCCCGACCGGCGGATCGGAGTGGCGACGCAGACGAACTCCTTGTACGCCTCACCCCGGTCGAACGCGATGCCGTCCCGGCGGATCCTGCTGAGCTCTCTGCGCAGAACGGTGGGATCGGTGATGGTGTTCGGCGTCTTCTTCGGCATTCCCGCGGCGAGCACGGACCTGACCGCCTCTTCGTCGAACGCGATCATCGCCTTGCCCAGGGCCGTGCAGTACGCGGGCTTACGGCCGCCGCGCCGGGTCGGCAGCCGGATCGTGCCCCCGCCGATGCGCTCGAGGTACACGATCTCGGCCTGGTCGAGGATGGCGAGCTGCGCGGCCATCCCGGTCTTCGCCGCGAGCGCTTGCAGGTGCGCGAACGCCGCCTCCTGTAGCGCCTTCCCCTCCACCGCGAGGTTGCCCAGCTCGAACAGCCGCATCCCTACGCGGTAGCCGTCCAGATGCCGCTCGATCCAGCCGACCTGGCACAGCTGCTCCGCCAGCCGGTGCAGGGTCGACTTCGGCAGGCCGGTGCGTTGGTGCAGCTCGCTGAGCTTCAGTACCTCGTGGCTCTCGTCGAACGCTTCCAGGACGGCCGCGATCCGGCCGAGAACGGTGCGCTCAGGGCCGCCGCGGTCATCCCCCGCGGCCTTGACCGACGCAACGTTTACCGAGTCAATCAACACGGCTGCCGCCCTCCAGTTCAGGACACTCTTACAATCCCTCGTTCGCTGTTTTGCCAGGAAACCGGCTCCCATTGGCGTGCTGGGGGCTGAAATCTCCTGGAAATCAGTACGTTGTAAGCAGGCTCACATCCGCTCTGTGGGGTGTCAAGAGTCGTGCTTGACACAACTGCCCACGGGCCTTCCCGCTGGGCCCTGGGGGAGGGCCAGGGCGTTCAGGACGACTCGCTCGAGTGGCCGGGGAACAGGGAGAGCGTGGGGTCCAGAGCGACCGCCGCGTTGTTGACGGCGGTGGCGACCTCGCCGAAGCCGACCGACATCAGGCGGACCTTGCCCGGGTACGCGGTGACGTCACCCGCGGCGTACACCCGGTCGACCGTGGTGCGCATCCGGGTGTCGACGACGATCGTCCGCCGCTCCAGCCGCATCCCCCACTCGGCGAGCGGCCCGAGATTGCTGAGGAAGCCGAGCGCGGCCACGACCGCGTCGACCTTCAGCACCCGAACCTCCTCCTCGCCGTCGATCCGCAGATGCGCCTCGCGTACCCGGTCGTCGCCGTACAGCGCTTCCACCTGAGCGCCCGTCACGATCTCGGCGCCACACGCGCGTACCTCCCGAACGCTCGCCGCGTGCGCCCGGAACGTGCCGCGGCGGTGCACGAGCGTGACCGAGCGGGCGATCGGGCACAGGGCGAGCGACCAGTCCACCGCGCTGTCCCCGCCACCGACGACGAGGACGTCCCGGTCCGCGTACACCGCCGGGTCGGGGACGAAGTAGCTCAGTCCGCGGCCGAGGAACTCCTCTCCGGCCGGCAGCGTCCGCGGGGTGAACGTGCCCATCCCGGCGGTCAGCACCACCGCGCCCGCGTCCACGACGACGCCGTCGGAGAGGGTCACCTGCGGGCGCCCGTCGGGGGAGTGGGCGAGGCCGGTCGCCTGACGGCCGAGCACGTAGGCCGGGCCGAACGCGTCGGCCTGTTCCTTGAGGTCGGCGACGACGTCGCGACCGCGGGCTCCGGGCACGGCCGCGATGTCACGGATCTCCTTCTCGGGATAGAGCGCGGTGATCTGGCCGCCGCACTGCGGCAGCGCGTCGACCACGACGGTCCGCAGGCCCCGGAACCCGGCGCAGTAGGCGCCGTAGAGCCCGACGGGTCCGGCGCCGACGACGAGGATGTCTGTGAGCACGGTCTCGGCCACGGGCCGACCTCCAAGGAACGGTGAAGTGTGTGGGTTCGCGCCCTCCCCCGCGGGGGCGAGGGAGGGCATGCCGATGGCGGGCACTCCCGCGTCCGGAGTCTCCGGGGACCGCGGGGGCACTTCGGCGAGGGCGGCCTACCCGGCCCTCCCGGCCAGCGGAGACGCCAGGTCAACGGTGAACTCCTGCACGTCCTGGTCGGGACGCTCACGCAGCAGCGTCGCCCCGACCGCGGCGATGACGACCGCCAGCACGGCCGTCACCAGCAGCCAGGTGCGGAAACCCGACTCTCCGTACACCACGCCACCCCCCGGAAAGACCTTGGCGTGCGGAGCGAGCACCGCGAACATCACGACGGGCGTGACGGCCGAGAAGCCGGTCTGGCAGAGCTGGACGGTGCCGGCGGTCGATCCCTGGTCATCGGCCGGCGTCGCCCGCATCACCAGATTCGGAACCGACGCGGTCACCAGCCCACCGGCGACGCCGACCACCAGGGCGGCGACGGCGAGTTCGAGGAAGCTGTCGTTGCGGTAGGCGAGCAGCATCGTGGCGACCGGCCACGCGAGCAGGCCGATGGTCAGAAACATCCGCGGGTGCCTGCCGCGGGCGACGAGAAGTCCGACCACCATGCCGGCCGCCACGGTGGCGACGGCCTGCGGAGTTCCGAGGGTGGCGTACCGGTATGTGCTGTAGCCGAGCCCGTACGTTCCCCCGGCCGCCCGCGGCGTCATGGCGAGCATCGGGATGACCTGGCTGATCGTGATCGAGATCCCGTAACCGGTCGCGCCGCCGATCGCGACGAACAACAGCGGTCTCCTGCGGAACAGCGCGAGGTTGACGATCGGCTCCGGCGTGCGGTGCGCGCGCCGGTAGAAGAGCGCCAGCATTACGGCGCCACCAAGTACCAGGAGCAGTCCGGTCGTCGACGTCCAGCCCCATGCGTGGCCCATGCTCACATAGAGCAGCACCGCGAGAACACCGGCGCTGAGCAGGCTGCCGCCGAGGATGTCCAAGCGGGTGCTACGGCGCAGCGGCGACTCGGGGGCGACCAGCCAGATCGCCACGCACAGCGCGAATGTCCAGACGGTGTCGAACCAGAACATCCCCCGGAAGCCCGTGGCCTCGATGAGCTTGCCGACGAGCAGCGGCGTGAACACCGAGAAGAAGCCCAGCCCGGTGATCGCGACCGCCGAGGCGACGACTGCCTGCTTCGGCGGGTAGGTGTCCCGGATGAGGGAGGGGACCAGCGAGAGCGTTGCCAGGATGGGTCCTTGCAGCGCCCGCCCCACCAACAGGACCCCGAAGTTCGGCGCCAGCGCGCAGAGCGCTGCCCCCACCCCCGAGATCAGCATGGTGAGCAGCAGGATCCGTCTCTTGCCGAACAGGTCGGCGGCTTTCCCCAGCAAGGGGGCAGAGACGGCCCCCGCCAGGAAGTAGGCCGTGGTCAGCCAGCCGCCCTGGGTCGTCGGGAATTCCTTGAGGATGCTCGGGAGTCCGATGGAGACCATGGTCGCGCCCAGACCCAGCGCCTCGAGGACCAGGGCCATGAAGATCGTCGACCAGACGAGCCGGGGGGTCCAGCCCCCGTCCTCGGCCGACGTCGCCCTGGGCGCTGTGTGGGGTGATTCCGTCATGGGAGCCCTCCGACTGGGATGGGCGGGTCGCGTCGGCTGGGCGCCGCGCGCAGCCGCCGCGAGGATGAGGAGTGTCGGCCCACGTGCGCCCGGAGCGGTGCGGGTGCGCCGCCGCTCCGGGCCTGCCGGAACACGACCTGAGCGTCCGGTCGCCCACGCCGAGGGCGTCACGGTCGCGCAAGATGAGTGCTGGCCCCGAGACCGACGACCGGGACCTGGCTACCTGCCTCGTGCGGCACCGGCAGCGTGGGGGCACCGCCGTGCGAGGACTCTAGAACGCGAGGAAACCGAGTCGGCAGCGAGAATTCCGTTTGGTGGTACGGACGGCCAAGTCATCGATGGCCGGTGGCCGGAGATGCCCGGATCGACGGTGCCGAAGGGCCGATCCGGGGATCAGGGCCTCAGGGCCGCCGGCTCCGCAGGGTCAGGGCGATGTCGGTGAGCATGTCTTCCTGCCCGCCCACGAGCTTGCGGCGGCCCGCCTCGACGAGGATGTCCCGCGTGTCGAGTCCGTAGTGGCGTGCCGCGTTCTCGGCGTGCCTCAGAAAGCTGCCGTAGACACCGGCGTAACCGATGGTGAGGGTCTCGCGGTCGACGCGGACCGGGCGGTCCTGAAGAGGGCGTACGAGGTCGTCGGCCGCGTCCTCCAGCGGGAACAGATCGCAGCCGGTCTTCCAGCCCTTGAGGTTGGCCACGGCCACGAACGGTTCGATGGGGGTGTTCCCGGCGGCTGCTCCCTGTCCGGCGAGCGAGGCGTCGACCCGGTACACGCCCTCCTCCACGGCGGCGACGGAGTTGGCGACGCCGAGGGAGAGGTTCTCGTGGGCGTGGATGCCGATCTGGGTCCCGGCGTCGAGCACGTCGCGGTAGGCGCGGACCCGTGCCCGGACGTCGTCCGACGTGAGCCGGCCCGCCGAGTCGGTGATGTAGACGCAGTGCACGCCGTACGACTCCATCAACCGTGCCTGGACGGCGAGTTCGGCCGGGGGAAGCATGTGGCTCATCATCAGGAAGCCCGACACGTCCATGCCGAGTTCGCGCGCCTCGGCGATGTGCTGGGCGGCCACGTCCGCCTCGGTGCAGTGGGTGGCGATCCGCACCGAGCGCACGCCGAGCTCGTAGGCCCGGCGCAGTTCCGCCACGGTCCCCACGCCGGGCAGCAGCAGTGTGGTGATCACCGCCCGTGACGCGTTGGCGACGGCGGCTTCGATCCACTGCCAGTCGGTGTGGCTGCCGGGACCGTAGTTGAGGCTCGAACCCGCCAGTCCGTCGCCATGGGCGATCTCGATCGCGGCGACACCGGCCCGGTCGAGCGCGGCGACGATCCTGCCGACCAGTTCGGGGTCGATCCGGTGCCGGATGGCGTGCATACCGTCCCGGAGCGTCACGTCCTGCACGTAGATCTCGGTCATCGGGCCACCGCCTCGGAGCGTTCGGCGATCCGTTCGGCGACGCGCACGGCGGCCGAGGTCATGATGTCGAGGTTGCCCGCGTAGGCGGGCAGGTAGTGCGCGGCGCCCTCGACCTCGAGGAACACCGACACCTTGGTGTCGACCGGTCCTGATCCCGGGGGCAGCAGCGTCCTCACCTCGTCCGGATCGACCTCGGTGAACTGCACCTTCTGCACCAGGCGGTAGCCGGGTACGTAGGCGGCCACCTCCGTCACCATCCGCTCGACGGATTGCCGGATCTCGTCGTGATCCGCGTTTCCCACGAGGCAGAAGACGGTGTCGCGCATGATGAGCGGCGGTTCGGCCGGGTTGAGGATGATGATCGCCTTTCCCGCGCGGGCTCCGCCCACCGTCTGGACGGCGTGCGCCGTGGTCTCGGTGAACTCGTCGATGTTCGCCCGGGTGCCGGGTCCCGCGGACCGGGAGGCCACGGACGCGACGATCTCCGCGTACGGCACCTCGGTCACCCGGGAAACGGCGGCGACGACCGGGATGGTGGCCTGCCCCCCGCAGGTCACCATGTTGATGTTGGGGGCGTCGAGATGCTGGTCCAGGTTGACCGGCGGGATCACGAAGGGGCCGAGCGCCGCCGGTGTGAGATCGATCAGGCGTCGCCCGTGTCCTTCCAGCAGCCGGGCGTTGGCCGTGTGGGCGGCGGCGCTGGTGGCGTCCAGCACGATCTTCACGTTCTCGAACTCCGGCATGCTCAGCAGGCCAGGGACTCCCTCGGAGGTGGTGGCCACGCCCATGCGGGCGGCGCGGGCGAGTCCGTCGGAGTCCGGGACGATACCCACCATGGCGAGTACCTCCAGTCGCGCCGAAGCGCGTTTGATCTTGATCAGCAGGTCGGTTCCGATGTTCCCTGACCCGACGATCGCGACGCCCGTGGGCTGCGTCATCACTCTCCCTTTCCCGAGAAGCACGCGGTGATGGTTCCGAGTGGTTCGATCCGCACCTCGAATACGTCGCCGGGCCGCACGGGGACCATCGGCCCCAGCGCCCCCGACAGGATGAGGTCGCCCGCGCGCAACGGCGCGCCGAACTCGATCGCGGTGGCCGCCAGCCAGCGCAGGGCGTTGAGCGGGTCGCCGAGGCACGCCCGGCCGGTCCCGCTGGAGACGGTCCCGCCGTCGCGGCGCATCGTCATGACGGTGTCGGCGGGCTCGAACGCGTCCAGCGGCAGGCCCTGTTCACCGATGACGAAGACTCCGGAGGAGGCGTTGTCGGCGACGGTGTCCGTGATGCAGATCCTCCAGTCGGTGATCCGGCTGTCCACGACCTCTACGGCCGGGTAGGCGAGTTCCACCGCAGCACGCAGGCCGGCGAGGTCGTCCTCGGACGACAGGTCGCGGCCCAGCAGGAAGGCCACCTCGGCCTCCGCCTGCGGCTGGAGCAGTCGCGCCATCGGGACCTCCTCGCGGTCCGCGTAGCGCATGTCCGCGAACAGGACGCCGAAGTCCGGCCGGTCGACGCCCACTTGGGACTGCACCGCCTCGGAGGTCAGACCGATCTTCCGGCCGATGAGCCGGGCGCCGGCGGCCAGTCGGCGTTCGGTCACGGCCTGCTGGACCCGATAGGCGAGGGCGATGTCGGTGCGGCCGATGAGGTCCGTCAGCGGTTCGCACGACATTCCGGTCGTACGGGCCGACTCCAGGCGCGCGACGGCCGCCCGCACGTTCGCTGTGGTCGACGTCATGGGCATCCTCCGGCAGGGGTCGGGCCAGGTCCGCCCGTGGTGCCGCGCCCCCGGCGGCCCGCCCCGGAAAAGAGCAGGTGACACATGGGTGAGCGGGCGGGTGGTCGTGGGATCACGGCCACCTTTCCCGGCCGGTCACGCGTTCATCGTGCCGAGCCCGTCGCCCCCGCGGACGTCGACTTCCCACTGAGCGGGACAGCGTTGACCAGCCGCCGGCGTCAGGCCGCCTGGCCGACGTTGGCCTCGTCGAGCCGCTTGCCTCTGGGGATGAGGACGATGAACAACCCGCCGAACGCGCAACAACCGACGACCAGCCAGAGCCCGTTGGTGAAGCCCTTGTCGAGATAGAACTGCGTGCCCTTCAGAATCCGTCCGTTCTGGGCCATGACGACGAAGGCCAGTTGGGACACGACGGCCTGGGCGACACCCTGGGCGAGGCTCTGCGCGCCGTTGGCCAGGGCCTGTTCCTCCGGGGCGACCACTCCGATGATCATGATGGGCACGACGGCGAGAACCATCCCGGTGCCGAGCCCCGCGATGATGCCCATCTCCACGATCTGGGCGGCGCTGTGGTGGAGTTGGGTGCCGATCCCGTACCCCAGCACCGCGAACGCGGTGCCGGTGCTGAGCAGGATCCGGGTGTCCACACGTCGGGCCGCCAGGCCCGTTCCGACGGCCGACAGGACGATCATGGCGCTGATCGGGATGGTGACGATGGCATTGTGCGTCGCGGACCAGCCGAGACCGGCGGACACCTCCGGTATCCGGGGCATCAGCACCAGCAGTTGGATCACGATGCCGACCGCGCTCAGCGAACCGGCCGCTATGGACGTGGCCAGCACAACGGTCCACACCGGGCGGCGCCGCGTCATGGACAGCGGGAACAGCGGCTCGGCGACCCGGCGTTCGACGAGGACGAAGGCGACGAGCGCGACCAGTGCCCCGGACATGTAGGCGATGAACTTTCCGCTGCTCCAACCCCAGTGGGATCCCTCGCCGACGGCGTAGATGACCGCGGTGACCCCCGTGCCGAGAAGTAGCGCTCCGGTCCAGTCCATTCGGCCGCCTCTCATCCGGACGGGACTCTCGGGGACGAAGACCGCCACGAGCACGGCGCTCACAGCGGTGCTGATCGCCAGGAACCACAGAACGCCGTGGAAACCGAAGCGGCTGTCCAGGAGCCAGCCGGAGAGGAAGGGCCCGCCGAAGGCGACGAGCCCGGCGCCACCGCCGAGGAATCCGCTGGCCAGACCCACCCAGCGCGGCGGGAAGACGTCACGGGTGATCGCGTAGGTCAGCGGCGTCGCGGCCGCGTACACCCCGGCGATGCCGCGCCCGATGAGCAGGGTGCGGTAGTCGGTGGCGAGGGCGGCGACCAGGTCGCCGACCAGGCCGAGGCAGGTAATGGCCAACAGGGCACGCTTCTTGCCGAAGATCGCCGCGCCCTTGACCACGAAGGGCAGGAAGAACGTACCGGTCAGCAGGCTGATAAGGGTGAACCAGGCGATTTGGGTGGTGTGGAAGTGGATCGCTATGGCCGCCTGTGACGTACCCGCGAGCACGGCGACGATCGACACCAACTGGACCGTCCACAGCAGCGCTATGACGATGATCGCGTTTCGCGGAGTGGTACGGGATCTCTCCTGGACGTGCGGCGGAGCGCTCTGCGTCTGGGACATGGGGACCTTCCGTCGTGGGTCGGAGTTCACGGGGGGGCGGCTCTGGTCCCCATCGGCCTCGTGGTCGTCCGACGGCTGACCGGTTGATCGGGAGCGCGGCGAGGTGGGTCATTGGCCGACTCCGGAATGCGGCTGTCCCGTAAAATAGACCTAACGGTCGGTACAATCAATGAGGAGTGCAGGACCGAGGTGCGTGGGTCGAATGGTGCGGGGGAGCGGTCCCGTGGCGATGCCGGTCATGGCTCAGCCGACGTGCGACAGGACGTCTTCCGGTGCGGCCCCGTGGCACCGGAAGACGTCCATCACCTCATCGGGTGAAGTGGATCAGGGGCGCGGTCAGTTGCCCGCCCATGTCCATTTCTGGTTGCTGCCGCCGGAGCAGGAGTACATCTGGATCTGGGTGCCGTTGGCGGTTCCGGTGCCGACCGCGTCCAGGCAGAGTCCCGACTGGGTACTGGCGATGGAGCCGTCGGAGTTCAGGCGCCACTTCTGGTTGGCACCGCCCCAGCAGGAGTAGATCTGCGCCTTCACGCCGTTGCTGGTGCCGGCCGCGTCCAGGCACTTGCCGAGGGATGTGAGTTCGCCGTTCGACGTCAAGGTCCATTTCTGGTTGCTGCCGCCGTTGCAGTCCCACAACTGGACCTGCGTGCCGTCGGTCGTCGTGGAGTTGGGCACATCCAGGCACCGGCCCGAACCCGTCCCCTTGATCTGACCGTTGCTCCCGCCGCCCGGCGGCGTCGTGGGGGGCGTGGTCGGAGGCGTGGTGGGCGGTGTGGTGGGAGGCGTGGTCGTGCCACCGCCGGCCGCGTTGAGAGCGTTCAGGACGGCGGTGTACGCGGACTTCTTGTTGCCGTTGTTGTCGAACAGCAAGGGCGTGTCCTGGCTGCGCCACGAGTCGCTGTCCCGGACGCCCCATACCGTCATGCCGATGCATCGCGACACGGCCAGGCAGTCGTTGGTGATGTTGGCGTACGTGGTGGGCGACGCGCCCTGGACGTCCAGCTCGGTGATGGCCACGTCGACGCCGAGGGCGGCGAAGCTCTGGAGAGTGGTACGGAAGTTGCTGTTGTACGGGCTGCCGCTGTTGAAGTGGGACTGGAAGCCGACGCAGTCGATCGGAACGCCGCGGGCCTTGAAGTCCTTGACCATGTTGTAGACGCCCTGTGTCTTGGCGTCGTTCCAGTTCTCGATGTTGTAGTCGTTGTAACAGAGCTTCACGTTCGGATCGGCCGCCCGCGCCGTCCGGAAGGCGACCTCGATCCAGTCGTTGCCCGTGCGCTGGAGGTTGGAGTCGCGTCGTCCACCGGAACCGCCGTCGGCGAACGCCTCGTTCACCACGTCCCACTGGGCGAGTTTGCCCTTGTAGTGACCCACCACGCCGTTGATGTGGTTGATCATCGCCTGGCGCAGCGCGCTGCCGCTGAGGGACTGCATCCAACCCGGCTGCTGGCCGTGCCAGGCCAACGTGTGGCCGCGCACCTGCTTGCCGTGTTGTACGGCCCAGTTGTAGACCTGATCGCCCGCGTTGAAGTTGAACTGGCCCTGCTGGGGCTCGGTGGCGTCGATCTTCATCTCGTTCTCGGCCGTCACCATGTTGAACTCACGGTCGGCGATCGTCGTGTAGGCCGAGTCGCCGAGCCTGCCCGAGGCGATGGCGGTGCCGAAGTACCGCCCGCTCTGCGCGGCTGCCGCACCGAGGGACGTCGCGGCGGCACCCGAAGGCGCCGCTGTCACCAGGACCGCTGTGGCAGCCACGACGGAGCCGGTCGCGACGGCGACGACGGCCCGGTGGACACGGCTGAGCCGTCGTCGGGTTCCGGGCGGGGGTGGGGGTATGGCCTTTGTGCTCATTGCAGAGCCTCCGTAACCGATTCACAGAATGTGGGGGGACACGCGGGACGCGCCCGCGGATGTCGACGTCGCGCCCTATTGCCGGGAGCGCGCACCACCGCGACGTCGTAGGCATTGACCGTTGCCACGCACTACCGACCCGGCAAGGCGGTCGCCTCGGGGACTCAGTGTGGAAACACCCGCGAAACGTGTCAACACTTTCGGTGAAGTTTCGGAAACTATGGCTGACCCGGTTGGCAGATGAAAGGCTTCAGAGCACGTCCGAGGCACCGAAACATTTCGTTACCGTCGGGGGTCAAGGTGACCGCCCTGCCCTGCGGGTCTCTGGCGGCTGCCTCCGTACGCGCCCTGTCGGATCCTTATCACAGGCCGAGGTAGATCTGCCGAACCCGGCTGTCGCTGCTGAGTTCCTGCGATGTGCCGGTGATGGCGACGTTGCCGTTCTCCATGACCAGGCAGTGGCTGGTCACGCCGAAGGTGAGTTTGGCGTTCTGCTCGACCAGGAGCAGGGACATGCCCGCGGCGCGGAGGCGTATCAGCACGTCGAGGACGGTCTCGATGAGTTTGGGCGACAGTCCCATGGAGGGTTCGTCGAGGAGCAGGAGACGCGGGCGGGACATCAGCGCGCGGCCGATGGCGAGCATCTGCTGCTGCCCGCCAGACAAGTCGCCCGCCGGTCGTGCCCGCATGTCCCCGAGTACGGGGAAGAGGTCGTACATCTCCTGGAGCGTCTGCCGGGTCCCCGCGTTCCAACGGCGGGCGTAGGCGCCCAGGAGAAGGTTCTTCTCCACGGACAGGCCGGGGAAGACGTGCCGCCCCTCGGGGACGTAGCCGATGCCGTGGCGCACCATGTCACGTGCCCTGACGTTCGTCAGATCGTCGTCACCGAAGGTGATGCCCGCGCAGTGACGGGAAACCAGGCCCATGAGGGCTTTGAGCGTGGAGGTCTTTCCGGCCCCGTTCGAACCGATGATGCCCACCGATTCGCCGGGGCCGACGGTGAAGCTGACCGAGCGCACCGCGCAGACGCCTCCGTAGTGGACGGTCAAGTCGTCCACGGTGAGGGTGCCGGCCGTCGCGGGAGCGGCCGGTGCGGGTTGGACGGGTGCGGTCACGTCGATACCTCCGACGAAGTGGTGGCGGCGGTGGTCGTGGTCGTTGCTTCCAGCGCCTTCGCCGCCGTCCGTTCGACTTCCTCGGCGGCGGGGGAGTCGCCCAGATACGCCTCGATGACCTCGGGGGTGGCGGCGACCTCGGCCGGTGAGCCGTCGGCGATGACAGCGCCGGCGGCGAGGACCGTGACGCGCTCGCACAGCGACATCACCAGGCCCATGTTGTGCTCGATGAGGATGACGGTGACGCCGAGGCCGCGGACGGAGCGGATGATCTCGGCCAGTTGGCCGACCTCCTCGCCGTTGAGTCCGGCGGCGGGCTCGTCGAGCAGGAGCAGGCGCGGACGTGTCGCCATCGCCCGCGCGATCTCGATGCGGCGCTGGATGCCGTAGGGAAGCGACTGGGGGGCGGCGTCGGCGAACTCGGTGAGGCCGTAGCGCGCGAGAACACGGTCCGCGTCCTCCCGTAGGCGCCGCTCGTCGGACAGCACCGCGACCGGCCAGACGGCGTACGCGCCGATCGCGTGTCTCCGGGACCGGTCGAGGGCGACCTGGATGTTCTCGCGCACGCTCATCTGGCTGAACAGACGCAGGTTCTGGAAGGTGCGGGCCATCCCGGACAGGGACAGCCGGTAGGGGCGGGTCCCGCCGATCTCCTTGCCGAAGGCCGCCAGGCGGCCCGAGGTGGGGCGGTACAGACCGCTGACGGTGTTGAACAGCGTGGTCTTGCCCGAGCCGTTGGGGCCGACGATGCCGCGGATCTCGCCGACGGCGACGGTCAACGTCACGTCGTTGAGCGCGGTGAGGGCGCCGAAGCGCTTGGTGAGGGCGACGATCTCCAGCGCGGGCGCGTCGGCCGAGGCCGGGTCCCCGGTCACGGCCGGGCCCGCGGTCCCGGTGTCCCGCGCGGTGTGCGGCACGAACGGCCGCATGGCGCCCGCCGTGTTCGTGATGCGGCGCCGGCGCCTGATGTGCGCCATGACCCGCTGGGGTACGCCGACCAGTCCGGTCGGGGCGAACACGACGGTCGCGACCACGACCAGTCCGTAACCGAGCTGGGCGTAGGTGGAGACGTCGACGAGGGCCTCGCGTACCAGCACCAGGCCGACCGCTCCGAGCACGCAGCCGACCAGGCTGCGCCTGCCGCCGATGACGACCATCGCGAGCAGAAGGAACATGGCGCTGGTGGAGAAGGTCTCCGGGGCCACGTAGCGGATCAGACCGGCGTAGAGGACGCCCGCCAGCCCGCCGTAGAGGCTGGCCAGTACGAACGCCGTCATCCGCAGCAGCGGGATCTCCGCGCCGACGGCGGCCGCCGCGAGCGGATCGTCGCGCATGGCGCGCAGTCGGCGGCCCAGGCGGGTGCGGACGACGAACACCCCGAAGGCGAGGGAGAGGAGGAAGACGACGACTTCGAGGTAGTAGTAGAGGTATTCGTCCGTCAGGTCGATGCCGAAGAGCGGGGGGACGGGAATGCCCGAGATGCCGTCCGCACCGCCGGTGATATGGGCGTTGGTCACCCAGTTGACGAAGCCCACGGCCAGGCCGAGTGTGACGATGCCCAGGTAGTGGGACTGAACGCGCAGCGCCGGCACGCCGATGAGCAGGCCGACGACCGCGGTGGTGCCGATCGCGAGGACCGCGGATATCCAGAAGCCGTGGCCGTAGTGCGTGGTGAGGATGGCGGTGGTGTAGGCGCCGACGCCGAAGAAGGCGACCTGCGCCAGGTTGATCTGGCCGGAGACTCCCATCACCAGGCCCATCCCGATGGCGAGGACGGCGAAGATGATGGCGATGTCGACGACGTGGATGCTGTAGCTGTTCAGGCCGTACGGCAGGGCGTACAGCGCGACGACGAGCAGTGCGAGCAGGGGGATACGGGCTCTGCGGGCGGTCATGCGCGGCTCACCGTCCGTTCCCCGAAGATGCCGGTGGGCCGGATCATGATGGCCACGGTGAAGACGAGGAAGGTGACCAGCACCGAGTAGCCCTGGAAGTGGCCCGCCGCGTAGGAGTCGAGCACACCGATGGCGAGGCCGCCGACGACGGCTCCGGGGATGCTCCCGAAGCCGCCGAGCATCGCGGCTGCGAATCCCTTGATGCCCAGCGCGCCTCCCAGACTGGAGTCGACGTAGAGCATCGGTCCGACCAGGCCGCCGGCCAGCGCGGCCAGACCCGCGCCGATGGCGAACGCCAGGGCGTTGCTGCGGCCGACATGGATGCCGACAGCGGTGGCGGCGTCGTGGTCCATCGCGACGGCCTGCATGGCGGCGCCCTGCTTGGTGCGCTGGAGGAAGAGCACCAGCACAGCGACGGAAACCATGGTGACGCCGATGACCATCAGGTCGTAGGTGCGGACGCGCAGCCCGAAGAACTCCAGCGGCGCCGAGTGCATCGGTGAGGGTACGGCGCGGCCGGTGGTGCCCCAGATCAAGGTGGCAGCCGCTTGCAGCACGGTCCCGAAACCGATCGTGCCGATCAGCATGAGGTCGAAGTCCTTGTTCTCCAACGGGCGCAGGACCCGCTCGATGACCAGGCCGATGGCGCCGGTCACCACGATCGACAGGGCGACGGCGAAGAGGAACGGCGCGTGGGAGGTGAGGTAGAAGGTCGACGCGGCGTAGGCGCCGATCATGGCGACATCGGCGTGGGCGAAGTTGACCAGGCCCATCGTGCGGTAGACCACGGAGAATCCCATGGCGATCAGGGCGTAGACGGCCCCCAGGCTCAGGCCGCCGATCAGGGTTTGCAGGGTGACTTGCATGCGGGTGCTCCAGCTCTCCGGCGCGCCGGGGCCGCCGCCCCGGCGCGGTGTGTACGGCGGCGGATTACTGGGCGGCGACGAGCTTGCCGTCCTTGATGACGCCGATGGAGGTCTTGAAGATGCCCACGCCGGTCTCGTCGAAGGCGAAGTCGCCGACCAGACCGTGGTATTTGGTCGCGCGGATCGCCTCGGCGAGCTTCTCGCCGCTGACCACACCGCTGGTCTTCAGCGCCGTCAGGACGATGTTCGTGCCGTCGAAGCTCTTCGCCCCGTGCAGCTCGGCCTCCTTGCCGTACGCCTTCTTGTAGGCGGCGGCGAAGGACCGGGAGGCGGCGTCGGTGTCGTTGCTGAGGTAGGGGGAGCTGACGATCGTGCCGTCCGCGTTGCCCGCGCCCGAGGTGTCGACGAACACCGGAGTCCCCTGGGGCGCCGCACCCGCGAAGGGGGCGGTGATGCCCAGGTCACGGGCCTGCTTCACGATGAGACCCGCCTCGACCTCCTCGGAGCCGATGAAGATCAGGTCGGGCTTCTTCTGCCGGATGGAGCTCAGAGCGGCGCTGAAGTCCTTCTGGTCGGTGGTGACGACCTGGTCGGCCACCGGGGTCGCTCCGCGTTCCTTGGCCGCGGCCAGGAACGCGTCGTGCTCGCCCTTGCCGTAGGAGCCGTTGTTGCTGATCATCGCGATGTTCTTGTAGCCCTTGGTCTTGATCACGTAGTCGGCGAGCGTGGAGTCGTAGGTGGTGCTGGTCGGGCCGTTGAGGAAGAGGAAGGGACTCTTGACGTCCACGAGCGCCGTCGACTGGCCCGAGGTGATGTTCGGGATCTTCTCCTGGCGCAGAATGGGTGCCATCGCCACGGTCACCGCGCTCTCCGAGGTGCCGATCATGGCGATGTAGTGCTCGCTGGCGAGCTTGCGCGCGATGTTCGTGCCGGTGGTGGGGTCGCCCTGGTCGTCGAAGACGGTGAGCTCGATCTTGCGGCCGTTGATGCCGCCCTTGTCGTTCCACTGCTGGACGGCGAGCTTCGCGCCCTTGGCCTCCCAGTCGCCCAGGGAGGACAACTGGCCGCTCTGCGCGTCGACGACCGCTATCTTGACGGGGCCCGAGGTGTCGGACGTACCGGACTTCGAGGAACCGGGGCTGCCGCAGGCGGTGGCGGCCAGGGCGAGCACGACGGGGACGGTGAGGAGAACGGGTCTGGTGGTGCGGGTGGAGGTACGCATCGGAGTCATCCTTCGTCCGGGAACTTGCCCTGGTAGATGTCTTTGATGTTCCAGTGACCGGGCGTGGGGACCGGCTCGTTGACCATGGGGATGTCGATCACGGCGGGCCTGCGGCGTTCGACGGCCGCCGTGAGGACCTTGGCCAGGTCGTCGGCTGTGGGCACGTCGTATCCGTCGGCGCCGCAGGCCCGTCCGTACTGCGCGAAGTCCGGGCTGTAGGGACGGCCCTGCGGGTCGGTGAAGTCGCAGCCGTAGCCGCGTCCGAAGCTGGCGGTCTGGAGGTCGGAGATGGTGCCGTGCGCGCGGTTGTTCATCACCGCGAAGATCACCGGCAGTCCCTGTTCCACGGCCATCGGCACGGCCGGTAGCTGGGCACTCATACCGCCGTCGCCGATGAGGGCGACGACCACCCTGTCGGGCTGTGCGATCTGCACACCGACCGCCGCCGCGGGCCCGAAGCCCATGGTGGAGGCGCCGCCGGGGGTGATGAACCGCCCCTCGGGCGGGAGGTCGTAGCTCTGCGCGACACCGTTCTTGTTCCAGCCGACGTCTGTCACGAGCACCGCGTCGGCAGGCAGCGCCGCCCTCAGGTCCGCCAGGATTCGCTGCGGACGCAAGGGATGGTTGTCACTGGCGCCGTTGGCGTCCGCCTCCGCGAACAGCGCCGCGCGATTGGCCGCGATGGACTCGCGCAGGCCGGGACGGGCCAGGGGTTCGGGGCGGGCGGCGCGTACCGCGTCGGTGACGGCCGACACGGCGTCGCCCACATCGGCGACGGCTCCGAACTCCACGGGGTAGTTGCGGCCGATCTCGGCCGGGTCGATGTCTATCTGGAACAGGCGGCTGGGCGGGAAGTTCCAGGTGTAGGCGGCGTCCCAGGAACTGGCATCGGTCTCGGCGAAGCGCGTGGCGAGCGCGAGCACCACGTCGGCGTCCTTGGTGTGGGAGTGGGTCGACTCCAGTCCCCAGAAGCCCGGCATGCCCAGCAGCAGCGGATGACGGTCGGGGACGGTGCCCTTGCCCATCAGGGAGTGCGCGAGCGGGATGTCCAGGTGCTCGGCCAGCGAGAGCAGCGCCTCGCGTGCCCGCGGTGTGCGCAGCCCGCCGCCGAAGTAGATGAGCGGCCGTTCCGCCGCCAGCAGTGCCTCCGCGATCCGCGCGGCGGCGGCCCGCGTCAGCCCCGGCAGCGCCGTGTCGGGCAGCGGGTGAGCGGCCACGTCGTACGCGGGGACCCGGCGGGAGAACAGGTCCATGGGTACGTTGACCAGCACCGTGCCCGGCCGTCCCGAGCCCGCCGTCCAGAACGCCCGCTCCACCGTCCTGTGCAGGTCGCCGGTGCGCTGAAGCGCCCAGACGCGCTTGCAGAACGGGCGGTAGATCGCGGTCTGGTCGGCGTCGGCGTGGAGGTTGACCTCCTGGTGGGGGTGCCTGCCGTAGTAGTAGGAGGGGATGTCGCCTGAGATGACGATCATCGGTACCGAGTCGAGCGCGGCCGTGGCCACTCCGGTGACGGCGTTCATCATTCCCGGGCCGACGTGGGTGAGCAGCACGCCGGGCTTGCCGGAGGCCCGCGCGTAGCCGTCCGCCGCGTGCGCGGCTGCCTGTTCGTGGCGGGCGATGACGAAGGTGACGGAGCTGGGCCCGAGGGCGTCGAGCAGGGCGATGTTGGTGTGTCCGCAGGTGCCGAAGACGTACTCGACCCCGTAGGACTCCAACTGGGTTACCAGGGCTTCCGCGGCGGTCACTGTGGTCACTGGTTCTCATCTCCTAGCTCGGTGCGGTCGCCCCAGACGGACAGGCCGCGCAGGGTGAGGGTCTTGACCGTGGTGAAGTCGTCGATGAGCCAGCGGGGGGACTCCCGGCCGAAGCCCGAGTCCTTGACTCCGCCGAACGGCACATGGTCGAGACGGAAGTTGGAGCTGCCGTTGACGATGAGGCCGCCGACCTCCAGCCGGCGCCAGGCGGTGAAGACGCGCTTCAGGTCGTGGGTGAACAGCCCGGCCTGGAGCCCGTAACGACTCGTGTTGCAGGTGGCGACGACGGTGTCGAAGTCGTCGTAGGGCATCACCGCCACCAGGGCGCCGAACACCTCGTGCATGACGACCGAGGCGTTGTCGGGCGGTCCCGCGACGATCGTGGGCCGGACGGTCGCGCCGTCCCGCTCGCCGCCGCGCAGGATGCCGGCGCCCAACTCCCGCGCCTCGGCGGCCCAGGTGACCACCCGGTCCGCGGCGGCCTCGTCGACCATGGAGCCGATGTCGGTTCCCGGGTCGAGGGGATCACCGACGACCAGGGTGTCCACGGCCGCGGTGAACGCGTCGAGGAAGTCCGCGTAACGGCTGCGGTGGACATAGACGCGCTGCACCGAGATGCAGCTCTGGCCGGAGTTGCTGTAGCCGGTGCGCGCGCAGACCTTCGCCGCGGCGGCGATGTCGGCGTCCTCGCACACGATGGTGGCCGCGTTCCCGCCCAGTTCCAGGATCAGCCGTTTGGCGCCCGCCGCCCGCGCCACGGCCGCGCCGGTCGGCGCGCTGCCGGTGAAGCTGATCACGTCGACTTCCGGAGCCGCGCACAGGGCGGATCCGGTCTCGCCCCCACCGTGCAGGAGCTGTACCGCCTGCGGGGGCATGCCGCTGTCCAGCAGCAGGGCGACGATCGCCGCGGTGGTGCCGGGCGCCTGCGGCGGGGACTTGACCAGGGTCGTGTTGCCCGCGGCGAAGGACGCGCCGAGCTTGTGGGCCAGCAGGTTCGCCGGAGCGTTGAACGGCGTGATCGCCAGAGCGACTCCGGCCGGCGCCCGGTAGGTGAAGGCGCTGTTGCCGACGCCGGTTCCCCAGCCCGCCACGGGCAGCGTCTCGCCGCCGATCCGGCGGGCCTCGGAGGCGCACACGGCCAGCGTGGACGCCACCCGGTCGATCTCGGTGAGGCCGTCCTTGAGGGGTTTGCCGAGTTCCAGGGCCAGCAGGCGGGCGAGCGCGTCGCGGTGGGCCGTGGCGGCGGCGGAGGCGCACTCCAGGGTGTCGGCGCGGGCCGCGGGCGCCAGGTCGGCCACCTGCGGTGCGTAACGGTCAGCCTTCTCGATGGCCTCGCTGATGTCAGTGGGCCCGACGGTGGACGCGGTGCTGACGGTGCGTCGTACGTAAGGGCCGGTGCGTTGACCCGAGTCCCGGGTGTCGGTCCAGGTCCCGCCCACGTAGGACGGCGCGTGTACGGGTTCGGAGTCGGCGAGAGATTTGAGGATGACTTCCAGCATCACATCTCCAGTTGAGCCATCTAGCGGTTTTTGTAGACCGCACTGTGGGCTGGCGTGTAACGTACGGGCGCCGGTGGGCCTTGGCAAGAGGAAGTGCGGGGGAAGTTGGCCCCGGTCGCCGTCAAGACGCCCAGGGATTGGCCGAGTCGGGACGGGTCCGGCGCGGCGATCCGCGAGGATCGGTGCCCACGGCCGGACCCGCCGGCCGGTACCGCGTCAGCCAGTGACCCGCCCGCTACGAAGGACCCTGAAGGGGCAAGCCATGGAAGCCGAGTCGACCGATCAGAACCAGGGGGGCGTACGCAGTGTGCGCCGGGCTCTGGACATCCTGTCGCTGCTCACCGAAGATCAGCCCGTTGTCTCGCTGCGCACCATCGTGGAGGCCACGGGTCTGGCCAAGACCACCGTGGTACGCCTCGTCCAGACCCTTGAGCAGAACGGTCTGCTCTGGGCCACGGAAGCCGGATACACCGCGGGTCCCGGCCTGTGGCGCTGGGCGCACTTGGCCCACGGAAGCTGGGAGCTTCCTCCCGAGACGCGAAAGCGCCTGCGGGATCTGACGCTCCGGCACGGTGAGACGGCCAACGTCATGATGCGCCGTGACATCCACCGCGTCTGTGTGGCCCAGCAGGAGAGCCCGCAGCCGCTGCGTCACGTCGTGCGGGTCGGCGACGAACTGCCGCTGTGGGTCGGTGCCTCGTCGAAGGTGCTCCTGGTGGGGGCGAGCGACGCGCTCCTGCGGCGCGTCGCCAACGCCTCCCCGCACGGGGAGACGCACGTCGAGCAACTGCGCGCCTGGGGTGACGAGGCCGCCGACCGCGGTTACGCCGTCAGCCACGGCGAGCGTGAACTCGGTCTGACCGCCGTCGCGGTGCCGATCACCACGCCCTCGGGCGCCGTTGTGGCGGCGCTGTCGCTGAGCGGGCCCACGGCGCGGATTCCGCAGGATCTGATCGAGCCCTTCGCACGGGACCTGCTCGAAGTAGCCGCGCAGATCACTGGCGGCCAGGGGTTCGAACACTCCCTCGGCACCGGTTTCTGAGACGCGCGGCCGTATGCGGCGCCCGACCGGCGCCGCGGAAGGAGTCGTCATACATGCGTGTGAGACCACTGGAAGGCATACGGGTCCTGGACCTGACCAACGTGCTGGCGGGCCCCTACTGCAGTTACCAGCTCATGCTCCTCGGAGCGGAGGTGGTCAAGATCGAACGGCCGGGGCAGGGCGACCTGGCCCGCAATCTGGGCCCTGACCCGGAGCTGAACAGGAAGCGGATCGGCGCTTCCTTCCTGGCCCAGAACGCGGGCAAGAAGTCCGTGGAACTGGATCTGAAGGACACCGCCGACCGCGCCGTCTTCGAGGACCTGCTGCGGGGGGCCGATGTCCTGCTGGAGAACTTCCGCGCCGGGGTCCTGACGCGGATGGGCTACGGCCAGGAGCGGCTGGACCAGCTCAATCCACGGCTGGTGTGCTGCTCCATCTCGGGGTTCGGGCAGACCGGCCCGATGAGTGCGGCGCCCGCGTACGACCAGGTCATTCAGGGCCTTTCCGGCATGATGAGCGTCACGGGGACGCAGGACACCGCTCCGCTCCGGGTCGGCTTCCCGGTCTGCGACACGACAGGGGGTCTGGCCGCGGGAATGGCCGTGAGCGCCGCGCTGGTGCACCGGGAACGCACCGGCCGCGGCAGCCGTCTGGACGTGTCGATGCTGGAGACGTCCCTGTCCGCCATGGGCTGGGCCGTCTCCAACTTCCTGGTCAGCGGCATCCCCCCGGAGCCCATGGGCGACCAGAACGCCACGGCCGCGCCCTCGGGCACGTTCAGCACCGGGGACGGACCCTTGAACATCGCCGCCAATCAGCAGCGGCAGTTCGAGGACCTGTGCCGGCTGATCGACGCCCCTGAGCTGATCACCGATCCGCGTTTCGCCGAGCGAGAGGGACGCAAGACCCACCGTGCCGCACTCAACCAGGCCATCAACACGGCCCTGGCCGCCCGCCCGGCACAGGAGTGGGAGGCGATGCTCACGGCGGCGGGGGTGCCGGCCGCCCGCGTGCTCACCGTGCCCGAGTCCCTGGAGCAGCCGCAGTTGCGCCACCGGCACTTCCTGTCCGACCTGGAGCACCCGGACGGATCGGGGAACCGCCTGCGGGTGCTGGGCAGCGGTGTGCTCTTCGACGGGGAGGCCCTCGTCCCCGGTTCTCCTCCGCCTCTCCTGGGCGAACACAACCGCGAACGCGAGCAGATCGCGGCCCGCTGGACCGCCGACGCCGAAGAAGAGGCGGTGACGCCATGACCGAAGCCGTTCCCCGGAGGGCGGGCCTGTCAGAACAGGACGAGGCGGCAGCACAGTGGTGGGCCACCGCGGTCAGCCATATCGAGCCGGGAATGGTCGAGTTGCGCGGCCGGCCCGTCGAGCAGCTCATCGGCTCGGTGGGGATCGTGGACATGATGTGGCTGCTCCTGCGCGGCGACCTGCCCGCACCACGTCAGTCGGCGCTCCTGGAGGCCGCCCTGGTCGCGGGCGTCGACCACGGCCCGCAGGCGCCCTCCATCGCGGCGGCGCGCATGGCCGCCACCTGCGGGATCGGACTCAACAACGCGATCGCCACCGGCGTGAACATGCTCGGCGACGTCCACGGCGGAGCGGGTGAGCAGTGCGTCGAGATGCTCACCGACATACGACGGCTACGGCTGGACGGACAGTCCTGGGACGATGCCGCCCGGGAGACCATGGCTGCCTGGCAGCGCCGTTCGCGGTACCTGCCGGGATTCGGGCACCGCTTCCATCCCGTGGACCCCCGCCGCGACCCCCTGCTACGCCTGGTGGAGGACGCCGTGGCCGCCGGCGACGTCACCGGCGATTATCTGCAAGCGGCCTACGCGATCGAGCGTGTCCTGCGCTCGCGCCGGGCAGGGGCCCGGCCCGTCCCGATGAACATCGACGGCGCGACCGCCGTCATCTACGCGGAACTCGGGTTCCCCGCGCCGCTGGCCCGGGGCCTGTTCGTGCTCAGCCGCTCCGTCGGCATCCTCGCCCACGCGTGGGAGGAGTCGGGACAGGGGCGCCGCAACAAGGGTCCGATCCCGCGGCACATCCTGCCCGCCCGGCTGCCCGCGCCTCGCGAACTCTGACCCTCCGAAGAATTCGCGTCACACCTCTTGTCAGCCCCACACGCCCTGCCTAGGGTATGGAACCGCCTCCAGGTGACCGTTCTACGGATCGAGTAAACCACCAGGCGGACCAAGATCAACCTTCTCCCTCCTCCTAGCGCCTGCTCGCCCCGCCGCCACTGGGGCCGCCCGACGACAGGCACAGTCACGAATGAGGGTTCATGGACAGACGGAGTTTCCTCGCGAGCGCGGCCGGTACCGCCGGTACCGTCGCGCTTCTCAACACCCCCGCGCACGCGGCAGAACCGAGCGGTCTCCCGGCGCACGTGCCGACGCAGTCCCAGAAGCCGGCCCTCGGGGACTTTCCCAAGGCCGGTGGCAATCTGGCCAACCACAACTACTCCGGGCTCAAGCGGATCACACCGGGCAACGTCAAGAAGCTCGGCGGCGCCTGGCACATCAACCTCGAGGACGGCTCGACGAAATCGGCCCAACAGTGCGCCGTCGTCGCCCAGAACGGCGTCCTGTACGTGGCGACCACCCAGCAGAACATCTTCGCCGTCGACGGCCGGACCGGACATGTGCGGTGGAAGACCAACGTCGGTACCGCCACCACCAACATGCGCGGTGTGGCCCTGGGCCAGGGCCTGGCGTTCACCATCTCCGGCTCCAACATCATCTACGCCCTCGACCAGAAGACCGGCGCCGTCAAGTGGACCCGGCAGGTACTCATCGAGGACCAGGGTGATCCGGGCTGCGACCCGGCCAGCGGACAGTGCGGCGGCAGCAAGGGCGGCCTGGCCGGAGCGGTGGTCTACTGGGACGGCCTGATCTACGTCGGCACCCAGGGCAGTACCGCGGGCGCTCGGGGCCGCGGCTACGCCCTCAAGGCGGCCACCGGCGAGGTGGTCTGGACGTTCTTCGGTACGCCGGGGCCCGGTGAGTACGGCCACGACACCTGGGAGGGCGACACCTGGAAGACCGGGGGAGCGGTGTGCTGGATCCACCCCGCCGTCGACCCCGAACTCGGCCTGGTCTACTGGACGTTCGGCAACCCCTATCCCCGCACCGACGGATCGACCCGCGCCGGGGACAATCTCTTCGCCAACTGCCTGGTGGCCATCGACGCCAAAACCGGCAAGCGGCGCTGGCACTTCCAGTCGGTCCACCACGACATCTGGGACTACGACGGTGTGATGTCGCCGGTACTGGCGGACATCGAGGTCAAGGGCCGGACCCGCAAGGTCGTCGTCTACGGCAGCAAGACCGGGATGTACTACATCCTCGACCGGCGAACCGGCGACCCCGTCCACGGAATGGAGGAACGCCCGGTCCCGCAGCACGCGTTGCAGAAGACCTCGCCGACACAGCCCTTCCCCGGCGGAGAGCCCTTCGTGGAGACCGAGCCGCGGCTGGACAAGGCCACCCGCCCGGTGCCGTTCTACCCCACCGGAGGTCTCTTCGAGGCGCACTGGGACCGGGCCACGATCATCTTCCCCGGCGCCGGCGGAGGGGCCGACTGGTCCTCACCCTCCTTCAGCCACCGCACCGGTCTGGTCTACGTCGGCTACGGCCTGATCAACTCCGCCTACTCCAACACCCACGGGGGCCGCGTCAACACCGCGCGCCCGCTGGGCGAGTACTTCGCCGGCGGATACGTCGCCGTCGACCCGCGGACCAACACGGTCGCCTGGCGCCGCGAAGGCGACTGGTCGCTGGCCCACGGCAACGGCATCCTCTCCACCGCGGGCGGCCTGCTCTTCCAGGGCGGCCCGGACGGTGTGCTGACCGCCATGAAGGACACCGACGGCGCCCCCTTGTGGACCTGGCAGTGCGGCGCGGGCGTCAACACCAGCCCGATGACGTACGAGGTCGACGGAGAGCAGTACGTCGCCGTCCTCGCCGGGGGCAACGGACTGCCGTACCCCGACATCCCCAAGGGCGATCACCTGTGGGCCTTCAAGATCGGCGGGAAGGTCGGTCCCGCCGCCGCGCCCGTGCCGCCTTCCCGGCGCAACCAGATCCGTACCGCGCCCGTGACGGGGCAGACCGCCGGTGACACCGTCACGCTCGGGCGCGTCTGGGACAGCTCGAAGAACGCGCCGGGCAGCGCGGAGAGCATGGTCGCGCAGAACGCGATGGCCCCGCAGCACCTGACCGTGCCGAAGGGCACCACCGTCACGTTCACCAACCCCGCCTCGAACGCCGCGGCTCACGGCGCCGTGTCCTTCTTCGAGGGCGAGTTCGACACCGGCCTGCTCATGCCGGGCCAGTCCGCGACACACACCTTCGACACGGTCGGCGAGTTCTTCTACAACGACCCCGTCGCACCGCAGAGCACGGGGAAGATCGTCGTTTCCTAGCGGCCTCGCCACGAACCCCGCTCAGACACAGAGGAGACCTCACGACGATGTCAGGAAAACTCTCGCGCGTCAGACCCCTGCGGCCGCTGTCGGCCGTGCTCACCACACTCGGCATGGCACTCGCCATGGTCGTGGCCCTGATCTCCACCGGCACGCTCAGCGTGGCCCACGACCGGATCGGCGACGGCGCCAAGAACCTGGGCGATCCCGACTACGGGGTGTGCCGGGGCACGAATCCGGACTGCTACCACGACTGGGGCAACTTCAGCCCGGCCAAGGGCTACAAGATCCTTCTCTACACCCGCAGCGCGGGCCCCCGCCACGCCGACCTCGGCCCGGCGCTTGCCGCGGGGATGAACCCGCCGCTCACCGCCGCCAACGTGGTGCAGAACTCCCTCATCACGATGGGCCGGCAGCACGGCTTCGGCGTCGACTACACCGAGGACGTCACCCAACTCGCCTCACCCGCGACCCTGTTCAAGTACAACGCTGTCGTCTTCTTCTCCACCAGCCGGGACGCCCTCGACGACTCGGCCCAGACCTCGCTGCGCCAGTACATCCGCGGCGGTGGCGGATTCGTCGGCATCCACAACGCGTTCGGCACCGAGTACAACTGGCCCTGGTACGAGGGCCTGCTCGGAAACGCGAACTTCTACGACCACGGACCCGAGCAGAGCGGCACGGTCGTCACCACCGACCACAAGGACGTCTCCACCAAGTCCCTTCCCAAGAGGTGGACCTTCTCCGACGAGTGGTACAACCTCATCCCGGCCCCGACCAAGGTGCGCGTCCTGGCCACCGTGGACGAGAGCACCCTGGCCAAGGGCGTGACCGGCAACTACAAGGACCCCGGGATGGGCCGCAACCACCCCGTCGCATGGTGCCAGTACTACGACGGCGGTCGCGCCTGGCTCACCACGCTCGGCCACGACGCCAAGGACTTCTCCACCGACGGATCGTTCCCCGGGGCGGCCGAGTTCCAGAAGCTGATCCTGGGCGGCATCCAGTCGGCCATGGGCCAGGCACCCTTCTGCCGCTGACCAGACAGCGGCCCCACTCCGAAAGGCAGGAATCCCCATGTTCACCTCTACCTCCACCTCGAACCCGACCGAACAGCGGCCCCAGCAGCGGACCGCTCCCGCCCCCGCCACCGACGCCGCCTGGCGGACGCCGAGTTACACCGTCGTCGAGACGGCGCTCGAAGTCACGGGCTACTCGCTGATCACGCGCTGACCACCACGCCATGCTGCTGCACGTTCTCGGTACGGCGGCGGGGGGAGCGGTCCCTCAGTGGAACTGTGCGTGCACCGGATGCTCCGGTGCACGCACCCACCCGCACTGGCGCCGCCGCCACGCCGCCCTCGCCGTCACAGGTCCGGGCGAGGACGGCTGGCTCATGGTCAACGCCACCCCCGACATCACCGATCAGATGGAGGCACACCCGGGCCTTCGCCCCGGACCGGCCGGACCCCGTACGCCGGTCGTCACCATCGTCCTCACCGACGCGGAACTCGACCACACTCTGGGAATCGCCAGGCTCCGCGAAGCGTCCCGCATCGAAATCCATGCGACGGAACCCGTGCGCTGGGCCCTGCGGGAACGGCTGCGGCTGGACTCCGTACTGGCGCCCTACACCGATCTCGTATGGCGCGACCTGCCGTTGACCGGGTCCGGCGCGACCCTGACCCTGTGCGGGACGGACGTCACCGCCGTACCGCTGTCCGACAAACGACCCCGCTACGCGGCGGACGGCGAGGCCGGCGCTCCATGGGTGACCGCGCTGCGCCTGTCCGATCCCGGCGGCGGGGCCACGGCCCTCTACGCTCCTGCCCTGGCCCGCTGGAGCCCGGAATTCGCCACGCAACTCGCCACCTGTGACTGCGTGTTGCTCGACGGCACCTTCTGGGACGACGACGAGCCGGTGCGCGCCGGCTTCTCCGCCCGCACGGCTCGGGGCATGGGGCACCTTCCGATCACCGGGGACGGCGGGACCGCCGAGCGGCTGTCCGGAACGGCCGCCCGGTGCCTCTACACCCACCTCAACAACACGAACCCGCTGGTCGACCCGGACGCGCCACAGCACGAGCAGCTCCGACGGCACGGCCTGGAGGCGGCACAGGACGGAATGGTGATCTCCCTATGACCACGGCATCAACCCAGTCGGCGCCGGTGCCCGTCGCGGACGACCTCGAGGCACGCCTGCGCGACGTCGCCCGGCGCCGGTACCACGACCGCCACCCCTTCAACGTCCGCATGCACGCGGGGTCGCTCACCCGGTCGGAACTGCGCACCTGGGTCGCCAACCGCTTCTACTACCAACGCCACATCCCGATCAAGGACGCCCTGATCGTCTCCCAACTCGACGACCCCGCCATGCGCCGCGCATGGCTGCGCCGCATACAGGACCACGACGGCACGCGGGAGGGAGAAGGCGGCATCGAGCGGTGGCTCCGGCTCGGCGAAGCCGTCGGACTGGACCGCCGCTCGATGGCCGACGGCGACTCGGTCCTGCCGGGAGTGCGGTTCGCCGTCGACGGCTACGTCAACTTCTGCCGCCTGCGACCGGTGCTTGAGGCGGTCGCCTCCTCGCTCACCGAACTGTCCGCGCCCGACCTCATGGTGACCAGAATCGAAGCCTTCACGCGCCACTACCGATGGATCGAGCCCGCCGGGCTCGCCTACTTCCACAGCCGCGTACCCCAAGGACGCCGGGACGGATCCGAGGCCCTGGAGTGGGTCCGGCAGTGGGCACGTACACCCGAAGAACAGGACAGAGCGGTACGCGCGCTGTCCTTCAAGTGCGATGTGCTCTGGTCCCTGCTCACCAGCATCGACCAGGCGGGTTCGCACGAGGCGAGCTTCCACGAGACAGGTTCGTACGAGGTGGCGCGATGACATTGCCCGATCCCGATCCCGATCCCGACCCCGGTGCCGAACCGGACACCTGGCGGCCCCGGCTCGCGCCCGGCGTCGTACTCCACCACGAGGCCAAGCGGGCCAAGGACCTGCTTCTGCTCCCGGAACGCGTCGTCGTCCTCGAAGGCGCCTCGGCGCGGATCATCGCCTTGTGCGACGGAAGCCGCAGCGTACGGACGATCGTGGCGGAACTGCTCGCGCACTACCCCGAAGCGCCCGTCGAGGCCGAGGCCACCGCTTTCCTTCACGACCTGAGGCGAAAGAGGTGGATGCGATGACGACCGGGCCACCCGCCCCCTGGGCGCTCCTCGCCGAACTCACCCATTCCTGCCCGCTCCAGTGCGGCTACTGCTCCAACCCCGTCGAGCTCACTCGGCGTTCCCAGGAGTTGTCCACGGACACCTGGGTGCGGGTCCTGCGCGAAGCCGCCGACCTCGGTGTCGTCCAAACGCACCTGTCCGGAGGAGAACCGCTGCTCCGCCGGGACCTGGACGTCCTGGTCGCCGCGGCCTCGGAAGCCGGCGTCTACACCCAACTCGTCACCAGCGGCCTCGGACTGGACGGCAGCCGTCTGGCGGCGTTGACCGACGCGGGTCTGCGCAGCGTCCAACTGTCCGTCCAGCACTCCGACCAGCGGGCATCCGATCTGATCGCGGGAACCCGGTCCTTCCACGCGAAGGAGCGAGCCGCCGCGGCCGTACGAGAGTCCGGCCTCCCGCTGGGTGTCAACGTCGTCCTGCACCGCCGCAATCTCGACGCGCTGGACGGCCTCATCGAACTCGCCGTCAACTGGGGCGCCGAGCGCGTGGAACTGGCGAACACACAGTTCTACGGATGGGGACTGCTCAACCGCACCGCCCTGATGCCCACCCGCGCGCAACTCGCGACGGCCGCAGCCAGCGTCGAGCGGTGGCGAGAGCGGCTGGCGGGCACGACCGAGATCGTCTGGGTACTGCCGGACTACTTCGAGGGCGTGGCCAAGCGGTGCATGGGCGGATGGGGCTCGGTCTCCCTCACCGTCGCCCCTGACGGCACCGTCCTGCCGTGCCCGGCGGCGGCATCCCTGCCGAACCTGGACCCGCCCAACGTCCGTGATCACCCGCTCGACTGGATCTGGTCCCGGTCTGAAACGTTCAACGTCTACCGAGGCACGGACTGGATGCAAGAGCCCTGCCGCACCTGCCTGCACCGTGACGAAGACCTCGGCGGCTGCCGGTGCCAGGCGCTGGCCCTGACCGGCGACGCGACCCGCGCCGACCCCGCCTGCTCGCTCTCCCCCGACCACGCCGCGCTCAGCACCTTGGCCGTCTCCGGACCGTCTACGGTCACCGGCCCGCTGATACCGAGAAGACCTGGCGGGGCCCGTCCCGCCGCGCCCGTCGCGACCCCGGAAGCGGAGCGGAGCACCGCCCCCATCACGACGGTTTGATCCCACGGGGAAGGAGGACCGGGCGTCATGAAATCGTTCACATACGGGCTGATCGGCTCCGGCATCGCAGCGTCGCTGTCCCCGGTGCTGCACGAATCCGAAGGCGCGCACCACGACATAGCACTGTCCTACGTCCTGATCGAAACCGACGCCCGGACCGCAGACCTGGGACAGGTGATCGCCCACGCCGAAGACAGCGGCTACGCCGGCCTCAACATCACGCATCCCTTCAAACAGGCCGTCCTGTCCGAACTGGACGAACTGTCGGCGGAGGCTGCCGAAATCGGTGCGGTCAATACGGTCGTCCTGCGCGATGGACGCCGCATCGGGCACAACACCGACGTCATCGGCTTCTCACGGAGTTTCCGGCAGGGCCTTCCCGATGTGGCCCGCCACCAGGTCGTGCAACTGGGTGCGGGCGGCGCCGGCGCGGCCGTCGCACAAGCGCTGCTGCGCGCAGACGTCGTGCGACTGCTGCTCCACGACCCCGACCGCGACAGGGCCGCCGACCTTGCCGCTGCCCTGGAGAGAAGATTCGGCGCCGGTCGGGCCGCCTCCATCGGACCGGACACGCTCGCCACCGCTGTCCCCGCGGCGGACGGCCTGGTGAATGCCAGCGCCGTCGGCATGGCCGCACATCCCGGAACGCCTCTCGACGTGACCCTGCTCCAGCCACACCACTGGGTCGCCGACGTGATCTACATGCCCCTGCGCACGCGGCTGCTCCTGGAAGCCGCCGCCCGGGGCCTGCCAACGCTCAACGGCGTCGGCATGTGCGTGTTCCAGGCCGCAGAGGCATTCGCCCTCATCACCGGACTCCGCCCCGACGTCGACCGCATGTCCCGACAGGTCGCGCCATACCTGAGAAGCAGTCGCGCCATCGAGGGTGGTCTCCCGGCCGGGTGATCTTCGGTTGGGGCGCGCACGGAGACAGGGCCTCCGGCGGTACCCGTGAGGTCGGCCGCTCCCCCGATCGGTGCCTGATGTGCGTTCCTGCGGGAAGTCGGCCCGCACTCAGCGCGTCCTCAGGCAAAGGTGTCGCAGGCCCCGAGAGTGCCGGACTTGTAGCCCCTGCTGAACCACTGCTGGCGCTGCGCCGCCGAACCGTGGGTCCAGGTGTCCGGCGTGACCTTGCCCTGGTACTTCTGCTGGATCCGGTCGTCGCCGACAGCGGCGGCCGCGTCCAGGCCCAGATTGATGTCGGCCTGGGTCAGATCGGTGATCAGCGGCTTTCCGCTCTGGGGATCCGGTGTGGTGGTGGCGTGGTGGGCCCAGATCCCGGCATAGCAGTCCGCCTGGAGCTCGAGTTTCACCGAGCCGCTGTTCTCGCCCTGACCGCTGCCGCGGGAGATGGTGCCGCTGAGGTCCTGGATATGGTGCCCGTATTCGTGCGCGATGACGTACGCCTCGGCGAAGGGGCCGCCCTTGGCTCCGTAGGTGCCGCTGAGCTCGTCGAAGAACCCGAGGTCGAGGTAGACCTTGTCGTCGGCGGAGCAGTAGAAGGGGCCGACCTCCGACGTCGCCTCACCGCACCCGGTGTTGACCCTGTCGGTGAACAGCCAGGTCGGGGCCTGGGCGTAGGACTTTCCCGCGGCCGTCTCCGTCTGCTTCCAGAACGCCTGCACGCTGTCGACCACGGCCACGATCCGGCAGTCCTCCTTCTTGTTGGCATCCGCGCCGGTCCGGCACTCCGCCGCCAGGTCACCGGCCGCGGTGCCCTGGGATCCACCGGATCGGGCGGCGCTGCCGGATGTTCCGTCCGAGCTGAGCAGACCCGGGTCGACCCCGAACACCACCGAGGCGATCACGACCAGCAGGCCGATCACCCCACCGCCTACTGTCTTTCCGCCACCGGGTATGCCGCCAAGGGCCCCACCCCGATTGTCCTGAACCTCGGAGGTGTCCAGTGCGGCATCATCGTCGAACTGCATCAGCTGACTCTCCCTCATGGCGCGCCAGTCCGCCTTGCGTCGCCGGGGACGCCTACCCCGCCGAAAGGAACCCACCCCGGCGGGCCCGGCCGCCGTCCTGAGCCCCCGGGCGGCCGGCGGATCTCAGTAGACGTCGTGGCGGCGCAACGCCCGGGGCCGTCCGTCGGGGTCGGCGATCAGCCGCTGGAGCGGTGTGCTCAGCGCGGCTGACGCGCGTGACAGTACGGGGGTGGAGTACGCGCGGAGTCTGCCGGGCGGGCGCGGGCCACGGCGGCCGGCTTCGTACCAGGCGTCCAGTCCGGCCGCCGACCGGGCGAAGGCGTCGAAGGCGGCGACCGGGTCGCAGAGCGCGTCGGGATCGTCGTGGTCGAGGTGCTCGGCGGCCAGTTCCAGGCGCAGATCGCGGGCGAAGGCACGGGCGCGGTCGCCCATGCCGCCGGGATCGCGCGGCTCCCGGGCGTCGTGGGTCTCGTCGATCACCGCGCAGCTCAGCTCGGAGTCGTGGGTCCAGGAGCGGCGGTTGATGTTGTCGGAGCCGACCGCGGCCCATACGTCGTCGATGACGCACACCTTCGCGTGGACGTACACCGGTGTCCCGGCGTGGTTTTCCGGGCTGTAGACCGCGAAGCGCCCGCCGCCCGCCCGGTGCAGTGACCGAAGCGCCTCGATCCGCCCCAGCAGGTTCATCGGCGTGGTCAGCCGGCCCTCCTGGTCCGGATGCGCGGGCACCACCGCGATCATCCGCAACCCCGGACGCACGGTCAGGGCCCGTGCGAAGGCCGATACCACCGGGGCCGACCACAGGTACTGGTCCTCCAGGTAGATCAGCGACCGGGCGCGCGCCAACGCCTTGTCGTAGGCGCGGGCGATGCTGCGTTCTCCTCCCGGCGCGAAGGGGTAGGCGTGCCTGCGCGCCGGATAGGTACGCAGCACTTGCACGGTCCGGGTGCCGCGCGGTTCGGGGTCGGGCGGCTGAGGCGGCAGCGGGTCGGCCACGGTGTCCTCGCGGGTGACCAGGGCACGCAGCCGGTTCAGCGGGCTGCGGCTGAGCGCAGAGGGATCTTCCCAGCGCTCGCGGAAGGTCGCCTCGATCGCGCCGACGGCCGGTCCGCGGACCTCCAGTTGGATGTCGTGCCACGGCGGAGTGGGCCCGTACGGAGCCGACATCGGCACCGCCCGGGTGTCCCCTCCGTGGTCGGCGTCGTCACGGCGGCTGTGGCACAGGTCGATGCCGCCGACGAAGGCCACATCGTGCTCCGGCCGGTCCGGGTGCCGCAGGACGACGAATTTCTGGTGGTGCGCGCCGCCTGGGCGCACCCGCATGTCGAGCAGGCACTCCCCGCCCGCGGCCTCGATCTCCTCGCCGAGATGGCGGTTCTCGCTCTCGCTGAACTGGAGGCGGTCCAGATGCGAGCGCCACACCAGTCCCTTGACGACCACCCCGCGGCGCGCGGCATCGCACAGCACCTCGCCGATCCCGGTCCCCGCCCCCGCCATCAATTCGTCGGGATCGCCCCGCCAGTCGGTGAACATCAGCAGATCACCGGCTCGCTGACCACGTATCGCGGCGAGCAGTGCGCCGAAGTACGCGGCGCCGTGGACCAAGGGGCGTACCTCGTTGCCCCGCGACCAGGCGTGCCCGGTGCCGTCCCGTACGTCGAGCATGGTCGCGTCATTGCCGCGCTCACCGGGGGTGAGCAGCCAGTCGTCGAGCCGCATGGCGTCGCCTCCGATAGGTGTCCCGTCGCACCTACCCCGTCATCCGCCCGACGCGCACAGCCCGCGATGACCCACGTAAGACCGGGGCTTGACCTGGCGGGCAGCACGGTTTGGCTCGTCCCCGGCAATGAGCCGCGGGTGATGAGAACGGGCGTGGTGGCCCCGACCCCGCTCGCGGCCGTTGCCACCAGCGCCGGCGCGGATCGCCCAGCCGATCAGCGTGCCGCGGTGAGACCGTCGATGAACGGCTGGATGTGGCTCAGTAGTTCGTCCTGGTGGGGCGGGGTGAAGACGTCGAAGTGGCCGCAGTCCAGGTCCCGTACGGTGAGGTGGGTGGCGAGCGAGCGCCAGCGGGCGATCTGCGCCTCGCGGTCGGGGCTCGCGCAGGCGAGCAGGAGTGTGGGGGTGTCGCTGCGCTGTCGGACGCGATGGGTCCGCGCGGCGGTGAGATGGGCGGACGCGGTGGAGCGCAGCAGCGCCGGATCGAGGCCCGAGGACAGTCCGTTGACGGAGTGTTCGATGCTGTCGAGCGGGTGGGAGCGCAACAGCGCGTTGTCCGGTTCCAGTTCCGGGTGGCTGTCGATCATGACGACGGCGGGCGGCGGCGCACCCCCGGCGGTCCCTTGGGCCTCGGCTCCGGCTCCGGCTGCGGCCTCCGCGGCCAACTCCCAGGCGAGGACGCCGCCGAGCGACCAGCCGACGAGAAGCGCGGGCGGTCGGGGCAGTGCGTCGAGGAGTTCCCGGTAGGCGGCCGTCATCCGGGGGACGCTCCGCTCCGGGCGCTCACCGGGCAGCAGACCCGCGGCGCGGATGCCGTAGACCCTTCCGTGCCGGGCAAGTCGCCGGGCCAGGCGGAGGTACTGGCCGAGCCCGCCGCCAGCCGGGTGGATCAGTACGGTGTCCAGCGGGCCGCTGCGCCGGCCCAGGGTCATGAGCAGCCCGGAGTCCTCGCTCATCGGCCGGCCCGCTGGGTGACGGCGATGCACACCAGCACCGCGACCGCGGCGACGGCCGCGATCACCGGCGGGCGCTCGCCCAGCATCGGAACCGACCAGATCAAGGTGAGCAGCGGTTGGGACAGCAGGATCTGGCTGGCCCGGGTGATGCCGATGGCCGCGATCCCGCGGTACCACACCAGCGGGCCGAGGAACTGCGCCCCGGCGCCCAGCCAGATCAGGCCGATCAGCGAGCGCGCGGTGGGGTGCGGATGGTCGGCGAGCAGGGCGGCCACCGAGCCGGCGGCCATCAGCGGCAGGCAGATCATCAGGGCCCAGGCGATCACCTGCCAGCCCGGCATGGCTCGGGCCAGCAGCCCGCCCTCGGTGTACGCCGCCGCGGCGACCAGCAGTGACGCGAACAGGTACAGGTCCGCCGCCGAGAACGTCCCGCCGCCCTGCTGGAACGCGAACCCGACAACCACCGCGGCCCCGGTCAGCGCGGCGGCCCAGAACACCGGCGGCGGCCTGACCCCGGTCCGCGCGGTGCCGTAGACGGCGGTGGTCAGCGGCAGGAGTCCGGCGATCACCGCGGCGTGGGTGGAGGTGGCGGTCTGTAGCGCCAGCGTGGTCAGCAGCGGGTATCCGACGATCAACCCGCCCGCCACGGTGGCCAGTCCGGCCCAGTGCGCGCGCCGGGGGAGGGGGACGCGCCGGGCCAGCAGGCAGCCACCCGCGATCACCGCGGCCAGGACGGCGCGCACGGTGGTCACCGTCCACGGGCCCATGCCCTCCAGGGCCCAGGCGGTGGCCGGGAAGGTCAGCGAGAAGACCACCACGCCCGCCACGGCCGGCACGCTTCCCGGCACTCCCGCTCGATCGGCGCCCTCCGGTACGTCCGCCGGTGCGGCGGCTCGCCGACTGGCCTGGCCGGGCTCCACGTTCATGGCGGGGCCTTTCCTCATCGCGCTCATCAGGGGTTCCGCGCCAGCGCTTCGCGTAGCGCCGTACGGTCGATCTTTCCGTTGGTGTTGTAGGGGAAGGAACGACGGACGCTGACGGCCACCGGCACCATATAGGCGGGCAACCGCTCCCGTAGCCCGGCCAGCAGGGTGTCCGGGTCGAGCCGGGCGCCGGACTGCGCGGTACAGGCGGCAGCGAGCCGCTCCTGCCCGGCGGCGCCGTCGAGTGGCAGCACGACCGCCTCGTTGACGCCCGGTACCGCGCGCAACGCCGCCTCGATCTCGCCGAGTTCGACGCGGTAGCCGCGGATCTTGATCTGGTGGTCGAGCCGGCCCAGGTGGACCAGCCCGTCCGGGCTCCGGCGCACCCGGTCCCCGGTGCGGTACCAGAGGTCGTCCGAGGGGGGATCGGCCCGTTCGACGACGGTGGTACGCCCCTGCTCCCGGCGCAGGAAGCGTCCGATGTTGTCCTGGGGGTCGAGATAGCCCGGGAAGCGCTGGACGCCTCGTACGCACAGCTCTCCCTCGTCGGCCTCGTGGCCGTCCTCGTCGACGACCAGGTGTTCCAGGCCGGGATAGAGGGCGCCGATCGGTACGGCGCCGCCCGGCCCGGCGTCGTTGGGCGTGCCGGTGTCTGCGGCGGGCGTCCCGGCGTGCCCGCCCGGTGCGGGCATCCGGAATTCGGTGCAGCTCAGGGTGAGTTCGGTGGGGCCGTAGAGATTCTCCAGCACGCTGTGCGGCGCGGCCCGCTGCCACGCGCTCGCCTGGGCGAGGGTGAGCGTCTCGCCGCAGAACAGGCTCCAGCGCAGTGACGGCATGCTGTCGGGGGCAAGCGCCCGCAGTCGCCGGGCGAAGGAAATGACCGAGGGCACGGAGAACCAGTGGGTCAGCCGCTCGCGGGCGACGAAGCGGGCGGGCGCCAGGACGTCGTCGGGGCCCGGAACCACCAGCGTCGCCCCCGATCCCCAGGCCGCGAAGAGATCGAAGACCGAGAGGTCGAAGGTGAGCTCGAAGGTCTGCGACAGCCGTGCGCCGACGTCCAGTTGGTAGCGGTCGATGACGTGGCTCAGATAGGCGTCGACAGAACGGTGCTGGATCGGGACGCCCTTCGGGGAGCCGGTCGATCCCGAGGTGAACAGGACGTAGCCGATGTCCCGCGGTCCGGGTGCGCCCGCCGCGAGGGCCGACAGTGTGCGGGCGGGCGGGAGGGAGTCGAGGTCGGGAGAGAGCAGCAGGGCGCCCAACTGGGCTGTGGAGTGGTCGGGTTGGGCGAGGACCAGATCGAGCCCCGCCGCCTTGGCGATGGCCGCGTTGCGGGCCGTCGGGAAGGCCGGGTTGAGCGGCACCACGCTCGCGCCCAGCCGCTGGACGGCTAGATAGCCCGCGTAGGCGTGCGGGGTACGGGAGGCCAGCAGCCCGATCCGCCGCGGCGGCCGGCCGGGGTTCGCCGCGTGCAGAGCATCGGCCAATCGGCCCGCCAGAGAGTCGAGTTCGGCGTAGCTCCAGGGTCGGCCGCCGACCTCCAGGGCTACCGCGGCGGGGTGGCGGCGCGCGGTGTCGGCGAACCACTCGTACATGCCGCGCTGTTGAGTCATGGCTGCTCCGCGGGCTCGTGGGGGAACGGGGCCGGTGCGCCGTAGGCGACGCTCAGGGGGAGGGGGGTCCGGTCGCGCAGCGACACCCAGGTGTAGCGGCCCCAACTGCCGGACCGCGCCGCCGGGCGGACCCGGACCTGCCAGGGCCGCCCGGCGAAGCCGCTGCCCTCGGCCTTGACGCATGCCTCCTGGACCGTCCACAGCCAGGCGAATTCGGTGGTCAGGCGGCCGGCCGGCAGCCGGGCCCACTCCTCGGCGCGGCCCTGGGCACAGCGGCGCAGCAGGGCGGGCCGGACCGCCGCCGGGACGTGCTGGACGTCGACGCCGACCGCGCGGTCCAGCGCCGCGCAGACGGCGACGGCCCCCTGGTCGTGGCTGATGCTGATGCCGATCCGGGGACGGCCGGCCAGGACGGGGCGGCCACCGGGCCGGTAGACGACGGGCGCGCCGGCGGCCTCCGGGTACCGAGCCCAGAGCAGGGCACGCAACAGCCTTCGCCCCGCGAGCAGTTCGGCGGCCCGCCACCGTGGAAGGCCGTCGGCCGCGGCCAGATCCTCCCGGGTCGCAGGGGCGTACGGCGCGGGCTCCTGGTGGGGGGCGAACCACTCCTCGCCGTGGAGGGCGACCCGCCTCTGGTGGAGGGCGACCCAGATGCCCGGGGCGGCTTCGAGCAGCAGGCCCGGCTCCGTGACCGACGGCGGTACGGTCATGGCGTCAACCCGTCCAATACGGCGTCCAGACGCTCGGCGACGATGTCCAGGGTCACCTCGGTAGGGCCGCCGCCGATGCCGAAGACCGCCGCCTCGGCGCGCAGCGCCTGCGCCCCGCCCCGCGCGAAGCCGTCGGCGCCCTGCAACCGAGCGCACTCGGCGAGCACATGGTCCACCGTCGCCCCCGACGCGGCCTTGAGGACGGCTGCCGCGGTGCCGTCCCGCTGGTCGGCGATCCGGTCCCGCAGGTGCATCCACAGGGCGTGCAGTCCGGCGACGCGGACCGCGCACTCGGCCAGGCGCTGGCGGACGCCGGACCGCCGGCGCAGCGCGGTGTCCTCGACGATGCGGCTGCTCAGCCGCCGGTCGGTGTCGGCGATGATCCTGCGGCACAGTTCGATCGCCCAGCCCGCGGAGGCCAGCCGCTCCACCGCGATGTGCTGGGCGAAGGCCGCCATTCCGCGGCCCTGCCGCCCCACCAGGTGGTCCGGCGTCAACCGGACGTCGCAGAAGCGGAGATGGCCGACCCCGGAGCCGGCGAACAGCTCGGTGTCCGCGGGCTCGGCCGTGACCCCCGGAGTGTCCAGGGGCACCAGGACCCAGGTGAAGTTGGTGAAGTGCCGTCCGGGCGAGCGGCGGGCCAGGACCAGGGCGTCGCCGGCGGTGGTCGCCGAGGTCACCCAGCGCTTGGCGCCGTCGAGCACCAGCCCTTCGGGCCGCGTGCGGACCGTGGTGGTGAGCGCCGCCAGGTCGGAGCCCGCGCCCTCGTCCGTGGCGGCCAGGGCGAGCAGCCGCTCGCCGCGCATTGTGGCCTCCAGGCACGCGGCGGTCGTCTTCGAGCGGGAGCCCTCGGCGAGCAGCGGCACCGCCGTCGCCAGGTGGACGCAGAGCGAGAGCACCGGGCCCGGCGCCCCCTCGGCGTCGGCGGCGGCCAGCAGTTCCCTGAGGACGAGCGGGTCGAGCCGGCCAGGTGCGGGGTGCGGGTAGAGCCGCCGGAACTCCCCGGCGTCCGCGAGCTTCTTGAGGAGCCGGTGGACGCGGGCCGGGGGAAGAACGGCCGGGGGATCGGGGTCCGGGGAATCGCGGGCTGGGGGATCGGGGACCGGGGGCACGGCTCCGGCGGGAACAGCGGTGGCGCGGGCGTCAGGCAAAGGACACCCCCGCGTCGAGCAGGGCGAGGACGCCGTCCGCCTGGTGGAGACGGTCGTTGCTGTAGTTGAGCGGTGCGGAGCGCAGATCGCGCAGCGCCTTCTCCAGTCGGGTCGGCGAGTTCCTGAGATAGCCGTGCCGCAGCCCGACGGCGTCGATCAGGTCTTCCACGGCGCGATGGCACTCCTCGGAGGCGGTCAGCTTGAGGCTGTTGATCAGCAACTGGTTGCGGGGCAGCGAGACATCGGTGCCGCCCTCGCCGGCCGCGGTGACCACGGCGGCGGTGTGGCGGAGCAGCGCGTGGACGGTGTCCAGTCGCTGCCGGGCCCGGGAGAGCCGGCTCAGCAGCAGCTCCGACTCGAGCCGCCCGTCCTTGCCGTCCTTGCCCCGAGCGGACTCCCGCAGCATCCGTAGCACCCGGGACAGCGCCCCCGCGGCCGTACCGAGCCAGCAGGCCGACCAGCCCAGGTGCGCCAGCGGGCCGAGGGTCTGCAACACCACCGCGCGGAACTCGCCGTGCTCGCCGACGACTTGGTGCCCCGGGATGCTGCCGGTCAACCGCAGGGCCACGCTGTGGCTGGCCCGCATCCCGAGCGGGTCCCATTCCCCGGAGGCGGTGATCTCCAGTTGGTCGCGGCGGGCGAAGACCAGGGAGACCGCGTCGGCGGAGGTCGCCTCGGGGGCGCGCATGCTGATCAGGAAGCCGTCGGCGTACGCCCCGCCGGTCACGATCGGCGCGAACCGGTCGAGTTCCAGGTGTCCGGACTGCGCTTCGTCCGCGGAGAGTTGGGCGCCCGCGGTGAGCAGGTGGCCGCCCTTGCCCGGTTCCGTGGTCACCGACGCCAGGTACATCCGCCCGGCCGCGATCTCCGGCAGCAGCTCCTCGGCGAGCGGCGGGGCGGCGTGGGTGACCACGCAGGCCACCTGCTGGCAGTGCATCGCGAAGATCAGAGCCGCGGACAGGTCGGTGCGGCCCATCGCGATGCTCACGTCCAGCAGTTCGTCCAGGGTGCCGCCCAGACCGCCGTACTCGGTGGGGACCATCAGCCCGAGCAGGCCGCCGGTCCGCAGCTCATCGAGCACCGCGACGGGGAACTCGGCCGCCGCGTCCGTCTGCTGGGCGTACTTCTCGGCCACCGCGCGGGCCTGATCGGTCTGCTGGGCGAAGCGGCCGCCGGCCGCCGGGCGGGGGCGCGCGAACTCAGACATCGGCGCCGCCGTCCTGAGCCGCGACGGCCGACCACAGCGCGCCGGCCGTGCTGAAGGTCTTCTCGACCAGCGCCTCGTCGGGCAGCTCGACGCCCAGCTCGTCCTCCAGGGCGAGCAGCAGTTCGATCGACTGCATGGAGGTCAGCCCGGCCTCCCGCAGCCGGGTGTCGGGGGTGATCGGCCGGTCGGCCAGGTGGGGGAGGAAAGGCCGGAGTATCCCGGTGAAGCGTTCGTCCATCACGGCGCAGGCACCCTTCTCGGTCGGTGTGGACGTCGGGCTCACCCGGCGCCGCCATTGAGCCGTCGCTCGACCAGTTCGCACAGGTCGACGATGCGGTGCAGTCGTTCGGGGAGGAGGTCCCCCGGGCCGAACTCGATGGCGAAGTCCTCCTCCAGGCGGTCGACGATCTCCAGCATCCGCAGGGAGTTGAAGGCGGGGAGTCCGGCCAGGTCGATGTCGGGCGCGGGCACCTCCCGGATGCCGAGAACCCGCCCGACGATCCCGGTCACCGTCGAGGCGACCTGCTCGGGGGAAGGCCGACCACCGCCGGCCGCCCCGACGGCGTTGGCCGCCCCGACATCGCCGGCTCCCCGGTCGCCGCCGGAGAGCACCTCCGGGTCGGCGCGCAGGAGTTCGGCCGCCCGCGCCAGCAGATCGGGTGGCTCCGCCCGGCCCCGTGCGACGCGGCGGGAGGTCAGATACGTGTACTCGACCAACCCGTCCCAGCGGGCGAGGTGCTCCTCGACGGGCTGCGGTGTCCCCGCGGTCCACTGGGCCAGATACGCCGCACGCAGCCGGCGTGACCGGGCCAGCAGCCAGGTCTCCATGGTGAACTGATCCAGCGCCGGTCCACGGTCCGGATGCTCGGCGTAGGGACGGAGGTAGGCGTCGGCCTCGGCGGACGATACCCGCACCTCCTCCTGCGACGGACCGAGACGGGTGGGACGCGGCGGCGTGGGGGCCAGAGGCGTGGGGTCGAACCGGAAGGCCCGGACCGGGCCGGTGTCCAGGACCGCCGCCAGCTCCTCCCGTTCCAGGCGCAGCCGCGTCGGGCGGGCCGCGCCCCACGGAGTGTCGTTGTGGTACGCGTCGGTCACCGCCAGAGCGCCGTCGCCGTCGGGTTCGGCCAGGAAGCTGTGCTCGATGTGGCGCTGCCCGTGGTAGGGCACCCAGGGCAGGTGGTAGGCGTCCGCGACCACCCACGCCGTCTCCCGCAGCGATCGCGCCCAGTCGCCGTCGGCGCCGGGCCACTTCTGCGCGAGGGCGAGGCCGAGGAGATCCGCGGCGTCGGCCAACGCCTCGTCAAGGGAGGGCTCGACGGTGGGCAGGCCGTACGGACCGGGGCGGGTGCGCAGGCGCAGCGCGGCGCCCAGCCGCAGGTGGGTCCCGGGCCCGTGGTAACGGTCGGCCAGCACCGCGAGGTTGCTCTGGAAGCAGTCCAGCAGTTCGGCTCGGATCGCCGGGGCCGCGGTCACAGCGACTCCTGCGCCGCGTCGTCGACGTCGAAGGGGAACCGGTCGGCGAAGGCGGGTTTGAGGTCGGCGAGCCAGATCGCCGCGGGGTCGTACGCGGCGTAGAACGGCCGGCCGACCAGGGCCGGATCGCGGGCCTGGATCATGTGCAGGGCGAAGACCTTCTGGCCGAGGAGTTCGACCACCCCGTCCACGCAGACTTTGCCCGCGGTGGCCGACATGGACGGCCCCCGTACGGTCCGGGCGAGGCCGGAGACCGAGGCGTAGGCGTCCCGGAAGATGTCGTAGGCCCGAGCCAGCGGGACCGCGAAGTAGTCGACCGGACCGGTGTCCCGTTCCACGAACATGTAGTATGGAACCATCCCGAGCCGCACCTGGGCGCGCCACATCGACTCCCACACCCGCGGGTCGTCGTTGATCGAGCGGATCAGCGGAGACTGGGTGCGGATCACCGCCCCCGTGCCGCGCAGTCTGGCCACCGCCTGCGCCACCACCGGCGGTTCCAGCTCGCGCGGGTGGGAGAAGTGGGCCATCAGCGCCAGGTTCTTGCCCGCCGCCACGACCTCCTCGAACAGCCGCAGCAGATCGTCGGCGTCCGGATCGGTGAGGAACTTCCGCGGCCAGAACGACAGGGCCTTGGTGCCCATCCGGATGGACTCGATCTGGTCCAGCGCGAGCAGCGGCTCGACGTAGCGCCTCAGCACCGCGGCGCTGGGGATCATCGAATCGCCGCCGGTGAAGAGCACGTTGGTGATCTGCGGGTGCGCGCGCAGGTAGTTCACCAGGACCAGTTCGTCGCTGTCGGCCGCCATCCGCAGCTCCGGCTCGCCGACGAACTGCGCCCAGCGGAAGCAGTAGGTGCAGTAGGCATGGCAGGTCTGGCCCTGGCGGGGGAAGAACAGCAGCGTCTCGCGGTACTTGTGCTGGATTCCGGCCAGCTGCTGACCGTCCACCACCGGCTGGTTGAGCTCCACCTGGCCGGCGGGGTGCGGGTTCAGCCGCATCCGCACCTGGTGGGCGATCGTCTGGATCTGCCGGCGTGGCGCCCCGCTGCGCAGCAGGTCCGCGATCCTGGCCACGTCCTCGGCCGGCAGCATGTCCTCCTGCGGGAAGACCAGGCGGTAGATCGGGTCGTCGGGGGCCGCGGACCAGTCGATCAGCTCGTCCACGACGTGGTCGTTGACCCGGAAGGGCAGCACTTCGGCCACCGCCCGCACGCCCAGGCGCTGGTCGGGGCTCAGGCCGGCGCGGGCGGTCAGGTCGTCCAGGTGTCTTGAGGTGACGGCGTGGAACCGGGGCGGGCTGTCCGGGGCGGGCGGAACGCTTGCGTTGCTCGGGAGCACCGTGCGGTCATTCCTTCCGGTCGGGGGCGGCTCAGCCGCAGAGCTTGCCGAACCCCTCTTCGATCGCGGCCAGCAGCCGCGAGACATGGGGCAGTACGAGCGGATCGGGGCTGTGCAGGGCTGCGGACTGCTCCTCGGGAGTCGCGCCGTAGAGCATGCTGGTGGCCGCCCGGAAGCGGAGTGCTCCCGGTTCGTCGCCGTGGTGGTGGCCGCCGAGGACGGCGATGCCGTGCACGTCGAGCAGGCGGTCCTGGAGGGTGGCGGAGTCGGTGACGCCCCGGGCTGCCAGGGCCTCCCGGCGCGGTTCGAAGTCCGGGTAGACGTAGAAGCCGGCATCGGGTCTGCGGCACTCGGCGCCGGCCGCGCGGACGATCCGGTGGACGGCACCGGCCAGCGCTCCGTGCAGCCGGGCGGCCTCGGCCAGGTGGGCACGGAGTTCGGGGGGTTCGGCGAACGCGTAGGCGGCCACCTCCTGCATCGGACCGGCCAGGGTGGACCAGACCTCGCTGGCGAAGGAGGCCACCGCGTCGCGCAGCCCCGTCCCCCAGTCGCCCTCGGGGAACCGGGCCGCGCCGATCCGCCAGCCGCCCAGGGCCAGGTTCTTGCTCAGCCCGGTGGTCACCACCGTGCGCTCAGGAGCGACCTCGGCCGGACTGAGGAAGGGCTGCCGCGGATCGTGCAGGAGGTCGCGGTAGATCTCGTCCGAGACGATCAGCAGGTCCTCCTCCCGGGCGATCGCGCACAGTTCGCGGATCAGCGCGGAGGACGCCGTCGTCCCGGTGGGGTTGTCCGGCAGTGCCAGCACCAGGATGCGCGGGTCCCGGCCGTCCTCGCGCGCCCGCGCGATGGTCCGGGTCAGGGCCGACGGTTCCGGCACCCCGCCGCAGTCGGCGGGGATCGGCACCTGGAAGACCGCCTTCCCGGCCAGCAGCGCCTGCGGGGGATACGTGTTCCAGCAGGGGCGCGGCAGCAGGGTGTCGCCCCGGACGGTCATCTGCACCGCCGCGAGCAGGGGCTTGCTGCCGGGGGCGAGCACCACCTGGTCCGGTTCGGTCGGCACGCGGCGGCGGGTGAAGTACCCGGCCACCGCCCGCCGGGCCGCGAGGTCGCCGCGGACCGGGCCGTAGGCGTTGCGGCCCGCGCCCGCGGCCAACCGCTCGATCAGCGGCGGGAACACCGGTAGCCGTGACTCGCCGAATCCCAGGTGCACCACGGTGTCGCCGCGCCGCCGGCGCTCCCGGACCTGCTCGTCCAGCGCCAGGTTGGGCGATATCCCGCGCGCGCCGGTCAGTTCGATACGCGTCACCCCGTCCGCTCCTTTCCGGGCAGCACCAGTGCCAGCAACCGTGCCCGGTCGACCTTGCCGTTGGGGTTGAGCGGCAGGCGGTCGACGGCTCTCAGCTCGTCGGGGACCATGTAGTCGGGCAGTTCCTTCCCGCAGAACTCCCGTAACTGAACGGGGTCCCAGTCGGCGGCGGGCTCCGGTACGACGAAGGCGGTCAGCACGGGATCGGCCGTGTCCCCGGCGCGCGGCACCACCAGCACGGTGGCGGCCTCCACCGAGGGGAACGCGCGCAGCCGGTGCTCCACCGCCCCCAACTCCACGCGGTTGCCGCGGATCTTCACCATCGAGTCGACCCGGCCGTGGAAGTACAGTTCGCCGTCGGCTCCGCGGGAGGCGAGATCGCCCGAGCGGTAGACGAGCTGGCCGGACCGCGGTTCGAGCGGATCGGCCACCAGGACGGCGCGGGTGGCCGCAGGATCGTTCCAGTAGCCGGTGAACAGCGCGGGACTGCGCAGGTGGATCTCACCGACGGCCCCCGGCTCGTCCACGGGCCGGCCCTCGTCGTCGATCAGCAGGATCTCGGCTCCCGCGTGCGGCCGCCCGATGGAGAGGTCCGCCTGGTCCGCCGGGAGCGGGTCGGGGATGTCGGAGAACGTGCAGGCGATGGACTCGGTGCTGCCGAAGCAGTTGACGATCCGCACCCCGGGCAACCCGCCGCGCAGCAGCCGCAGATCCTCCAGCGGGAAGCGCTCGCCGGAGAAGAGGATGCCCCGCACCGCGCCGAGTTCGGACAGCCGCGCCGGCTCGTGGCGCAGCAGCGGCCGCCAGATCGAGGGGACGCCGTTGACCTGGGTGGCCCCGGCCTCGCGCAGGAAGCGGGCGAAGCGACGCGGCCAGCGCAGCAGTCCGCGCGGCACCGGTACGAGCGTCGCCCCGCTTCCCAGCGCGAGCCCGGCGTCCAGCAGGGAGAAGTCGAACTGGAAGGGCGAGGTGCTGGCGACGCGGTCCTCGGCGGTGACGATGTCATGCCGCAACATCCCCCGGCAGAAGGCCAGATACCCGCGGTGGCTCATCACCACGCCCTTGGGGGTGCCCGTGGAGCCGGAGGTGAAGACGACGTAGGCGGGGTCGGTGGAGACGGCGCCGGTGCGGTGATGGGCACGCCGGGCCGGCGCGCGCTCGATCACCAGCCCCTCGGGGCCGAAGCGGCCGGTGCCGGTGGACGCCGGCAGACCCGGCGGTTCCTCGCCGCCGGCCCGCAGATACAGCGCCGGTCCGGTCATGCCGACGATCGTGAGCCGGCGGCCCACAGGCGACTGCGGGCTCAGCGGGAGAAAGGTCGCGCCGAGAGCGGAACACGCCATCAGCAACGTGAGGACGGCGGCACTGCTGTCCGACTCCAGCGCCACGCGGTCGCCGACTCCGATTCCGAGGCCGGCGAGTTCTTCGGTCCTGGCGGCGGTGTGTGCCGCCAACTCCCGATAGGTGACCGTGTGAAAACCTCCGTCGGGGGCGCTTTCGACCACCGCGGGTCTGGTGGGGACGGCTTCGCTCGCACCGAGCAGGAACTCGTGCAGAAACTCAGGAGCGTGGCGATGCCACGGGGAAAACGAACCTGTGGTGGCCATGTTCTCCTCCGAGAGAATCGGCGGGGTGGCCTGGGCACAGGGGACAGTACTACGGAATCCATGCGAGTGAACCCATGAGTCCCAGCCCCGCTGCCGTGTTCTCCACGGCGGCTCCGGTGCACGTCAGCGCGGTGCGGGCGTTGGACGGGGGCGCTTCCGGGGGGCCGATTCCTGGACCCGGCATCGTTGTCATTCGCTGGTCGCGAGGGGGTTCACCCGGCGTTTCGCATTCTTCCGCGCCGCGGGACGCGGAGGTGGCCGATTCTGTGCCGTGGCGAATTTCGGCCTTCTTTTATTTCCGGCCAACCGGGACTCTCGGCGGCGGCCGGAGCGAAGTGGAGAAGAAATGTCAAGGGCCACTGGCTGCTCATCCGGTCGTTGTTCCGGGTATGCCCCCAGGTCTTTTCGTTTTCACTCATAAATATTTCGCCGTCGCCTCACAAGATCGTGCATGGTTGCCGGGAGGACGCGTTGGGCTGAGAGCTTGGCGTATTGGTCATGCTCGAACGCGGGCTGCTTTCACAATCGGACTATCTCACCGGGGTCCGATAGCAAGCCGCTCGGGCAACTCGCTCGGCGCCACCCGACACTACGGTGGAGATGACCGCGACGTTGCCGCACTCCGGCAGGTGAACTCATGGAATACATCGGCCGGGTGCCCGGACCACCGCTCGACCGGTTCATCGACGACATCTACTGCCTGACCGGCGTGCCGCGCCATCGGCGGGTAGCCGTACCACCGATGCCGTCGGCTCACCTGTTCCTCCACCTCGGCGATCCCGTCCGGTTGTGGGACTCCGATCCTTCGGTGCCGCCTGCCGTCTTCACCGATGGCTGGTTCATGGGCGTGTGGACCAGGCGTTTCCTGGTCGACTACCCGGAACGGGTACGACTGGTCGGGGTGCACTTCAAGCCGTGGGGGATGGCGCCCTTCATCGGTGTGCCGGCCGGTGAGCTGCGCAATCTGTGGGTGCCGGTCGACGCGGTGTGGCGCCGCTCAATGGGCCGGATCCGCGATCGGGCCGGTGCCGCCGCGTCGGTCGCCGAGACCTTGCGGGTGGTGGAGGCCGAGCTGCGGTCGCGGCTCGCCGAGTCCCCGCCGCGCGGCCTCGACCTGGTCCGGCACGCGGGCGGGCGGCTGGAGACGTCGTACGGAGCGATCCCGGTCGGAGCGCTGGCCGACGACGCCGGGGTGAGCGGCAATCACCTGGCGGCGCAGTTCAAGGCGCACGTCGGCGTGACCCCGAAACGGGTGGCGCGGATCTACCGCTTCGCGCGCCTGATCGTGTCCGTGGACGCCCGTCGGCCGGTGGACTGGTCGGACCTCGCCCAGAGCGCGGGCTACTTCGACCGGGCTCATTTCACCAGGGAATTCAAGGACTTCACCGGTCTCACCCCGACGCAGTATCTGGACCTGCGGCGCCGCTTCCCCGCCCGGCCGGACTTTCCACCGGACAGCGGTCCGATGCCCGCCGATTGATTTCTTACATGCGCCCTCCCCCTCCCACGCGTCAAGATCGGGAAGAGGCGCAACAGACTCCGAGGAGAACCCCCGTGGGCACCGTGATCATGCACAACGTAGTGTCGGTGGACGGCTTCATCGCCGACAGCAACGACGAGGTCGGGCCGCTGCACGAGTGGTACTTCAGCGGGGACACCCCGATCACCCCGGCCGACGACCAGCAGTACGACCACTCCGCGACCGGCACCGCCTTCCGGGTCTCGCCCGTCTCGGCGGCGTACGTACGGTCGATGTGGGAGGCGATCGGTGTGATCGTCATGGGCCGCACCCTGTTCGACCTGGTGAACGGGTGGGAGGGTCACCCGCCCGCGGGCGATCACGTGGTCGTGGTGTCAAACCGGCCCAAGCCCGAGGGATGGCACCCGGAAGCCTCCTACCACTTCGTCGGCGACGTCACGGCCGCGATCGACAAGGCCCGGGAACTGGCCGGAGACCGGACGATCGCCGTCAACGCCGGTGAGGTCGGCGCCCAGATCCTCGCGGCGGGCCTCGTGGACGAGGTGGCGATGGACGTGGTGCCGGTCGTGTTCGGGTCGGGCAAGCGCTTCTTCGGCGGGATCGAGGGGCAAGTGCTGCTACGGGACCCGCATGTGGTCATCCAGGGCGAGCGGGTACTGCACCTGCGGTACAAAGTCGCCCGCTAGGGTCTGTCCCGGTGGGCCCCGATGGACATGCGGAAATCCGTACGACCCGTGAGGACTCCTGTGGTGAAAGAGCACGTTGTGTCGGACGACGGCCTGGTGGCCCACGCGCGGGCCGTCATCGACGCCAACCTCTACCTGACGCTGGGCACGGCCGACGCCGACGGCCACCCCTGGACCTCACCCGTCTACTTCGCCCCGGCAGGCGACAGGGACTTCTGCTGGATGTCGGAGACCGACTCCCGGCACTCCCGCAATCTCGCCGTGCGCCCGCAGGTCAGTCTTGTCGTCTTCGACTCCACCGTCGCGCCGTACCACGGCCGCGCCCTGTACGCGGTCGGCGAGGCACGCGAACTGTCGGGCACCGAGGTCGACCGCGCGCTGGAGGCGTACCCCCGCCCCGGCGGGTCCGGCACCACTCCCTTCACCCGCGACGAGGTGACCGCCCCCTCCCCGTACCGCCTCTACCGGGCAACGGCCTCCCGGCTCTGGGTCCTGTGCCCCCGCGACCCCGCCCAGCCCTGCCCGCTCCACGGAATCGCCACCGACCACAGGGCCATCGTCCCGACCACATGACCGCGCATCCGGCGCTATGCCATACCGACCATGGTCTCTGCCGATGGCCGGTCAGGGAAGCTCTCAGCCCGCCAGCAGGACGCGCTGCGGCGAGCGTGTGGAGGCTGGGGAGGTCGTCCTGGCTGACGGCGGGCGGGGTTGTTGATCAGGATGGCCTCGGTGGTCTGCCAGAGCTGGGGCAGGAACCGGGTGCCCTGTTCGGCCCGGTCGAGGAGATCGCAGGGGTCACAGAACTCGTTCCGATGGGGCCGGAGATTCATAGCCAAGCTCCCTCGCCTCCTGCAGCGGCCTACCGCGGGTCCTGCGTACGGTGTTCACGCCTCCCCGTCGTTGGTGTCCCGGTCGCTGTGGGCGAGGCGCTCGCTCTGGTGGCCTGGCCCGTCGGCTCCGCAGGGTCGGAAGCGGGCGAGGTATGCCGGGCTTGGACCGCGGCGCTCGGTCAGGTGGAGGCCGGCGGCGTCGGCGAGCCGGTGCAGTCGGCCGAGGGGGATCCAGTGCCGGTCGAAGAATTCGCCGATCACCAGCCGCCCGCCTGGTGCCAGCACCCGTGCCGCCTCGCGCAGTACCCGATCCGGCTCGGGGATCTCGCCGAGCGCGGTCACGGCGTATACGGCGTCGAATGTCCCGTCGGCGTAGGGCAGTTCACGCGCGTCCGAGCGGGTGGGCCTGATCGTCGCCAGGCCGTCGCGCCCGGCGCGGCACATCACGTGGTCGAGCATCTCCTGCTGGATGTCGAGCACATCGAGCCGTCCCTCCGGCCCGAGCTGCGGGGCGACGTGCAGCGACTGAAGGCCGGTCCCCGGGCCGATCTCCAGCATCCGTTCCCCCGGCCGCGGTTGCAGTACGGCGTCCATCCGGTCGGCTGTCAGGAACGGCAACGGCACGTCGAGGAGGCCGCGTTGGGCGTACGGATAGGGCGCCGTGTCGCCCAGCCACCAGGCGGCGGTCAACGCGGCGCCGACGCCGGCGGCGACCGCCCAGCGGGTCCGGGCCGGGATCGGGGCGATGGGGGCCGTAGCGATGAGGTGCATGCTGTTCTCCGGTGGATCGATTCGGTTCGTGATCGTCGTTCGTGGTGTGCGGTAGGGCGGTCGGCGTCACGCGCGCCGGCCGAGCGCCCGCAGCGCCAGCCGGCCGCACAACGCGGCGAGCGGCAGCTCGGCACCGAGCGCCATGGCGACCGCGGTGGCGAAGTCGCCGCCCGGGGC
>NZ_MECL01000042.1 GCF_014596445.1 Streptomyces sp. CBMA29
TCGACCAGCGCCTCGCCGACCGGCCGGGCGCCGCGGTGCAGCCAGACGATCTCGGCGTCGCCCGAGGTGGCCAGCTTCTGCTCCTCCGAAGGACCCTCGACCTCCACGAAGACCTTCGCCCGCGCGCGCGGCGGGGGTGGGCGCCGCGCCGCCGCCCCGGCGCCGGCCGTCGCCGAACTCGGCCGTCCGGCGGTCGGCGTCCGCGGCCGGACCCTCACCGACACCCTCGCGCCCGCCTACGAGGCGTTCCTGACCTGGTGACCGCGCGCTGCGGCGAGCGGTCCGGACCGACCCGCTGAGCGCGCGCCCCGGCGACCGGTCCGACGACCGCCGCGGTGCCATGCCGGGGACACGCCGGTGACCTCGGCTTCCGCGCCGTCCGCCGCGCCCAGGCGCGGCACTCTCCGGAGCTAATCCCGCGGCGGTGGAGAGTCACCCGACCGGGGACATGGCGACAGTCACGGTCTGCACGCCGTTCACCGTACGCGGGCAGACTCCAGGCGTGGCCGGACCCCCAAGGCAGCCGGGAAAAGGGGCCCTTGACGGACCCTCGCCGTCTCGGCGCGCGGGTCCGACGATTGACCCGGGTGGCCCTGTGCCGGTACGACGCCGCCCCGGAAGGCACCTAGTCTGGACAAACCGTCCCACTTCCCGCACTGCTACGCGCACCGTCCCCCGGCGGCCCCGGCCGTCGTACCGCATGCGACGAGGAGTCACCGTGTCCATCGCCCGTGACGAGGGTGCGCTCTGGCAGCGCAATTCGGTGCGGTCCGCCGCGATGCTGCTGCCGGTGGCCGCGGTCGCGGCGCTCGCCGTCAGCAAGTGGCCGATGATCGGCGACAGCGCCGGGCGGCTGGGCCAGGCGGACGCCGAGTGGATGGCCGTCGCGGTCTTCGCCGCGTGCATGACGTGGGTCTGCTCCGCCGTCGCCCAGCAGGGCGCCGTCGTCATGTCGCTGCCGCCCGGCCGGCTGCTGGCCACGCAGTTCGCGGCCTCGGCAGCCAACCACGTCCTGCCCGCGGGCGTCGGCGGCAATGCCGTCAATCTGCGCTTCCTGGTGCGGCACGGCATGACGCCGACGCGGTCGCTCGCGGCGCTCGCCGTCCGCGCGTCGGCCGCCGCCATCGGCCGGGTGACGGTGCTGCTCGTCCTGCTCGCGCTCTTCCCCGACGCCCTGCAACTGCACCGGCTTGCCCCCGACGGATTCGTGCTGCCCGCCGACCCCATGGTGATCGGCGCGGTCGCGCTGGCGCTGCTCGTGCTGGCGTTCGTGGCCTCGCGGTACGTCGGCCGCGCGCGCGACCGGGCCCGCTGCTTCTTGGCGTCGATGGCCGACGACGTACGGACCCTGCACCGCGACCGGGCGCGGGTGGCGTGCCTGTGGGGCGGCTCGCTGGCCTTCCCCACCATGCACGCGTCGGTGGTCGTCGCCGTGGTCAAGGCGGTGCACGCGCCGGTGCCGGTCAGCGGCGTCCTGGTGGCGTACTTCTTCGCGAGCACCGCGGCGGGCTGGCTGCCGACCCCGGCCGGGCTCGGCTCGCTGGACGCGGCGCTCGCCCTCGCGCTGGTCACGGCGGGGGCCTCCGCGGTCGCCGCGACCTCCGCCGTGCTCGGCTATCGCCTGGTCACCACCTGGCTGCCGCTCATCCCCGGTGTCGTCGTGCTCGCCGTGCTCGTCAAGCGCCGCGAACTTTAAGGTACGTACCTTTGCCAGAAACCTTGACTCCCCTCAGCCCCGCCATTTAAATCACGTCCTGAACTAAGACGTAAGGGAAGTCTCCCAGGGTGCCCCGCACCTCACTGTCTGTCAGGAGCATGCCCAAAACCGTTTTCTGACGACCCGACCGAGGAGTCCGGCAATGTCGGCATCACCCCCCACCCGACGCATACGCCCCCTCGCGCTGCTGGCCGCCGCAGGACTGCTGCTGTGCGGCTGGCTGCCACAGACCGCGTCCCCCCAAGCCACCGCGAGCAGGCTCGACACCGCCTCGGTGGCGGCCACCGCGACCTTCACCGACGACTTCAACGGCCCAGCGGGAAGCGCGGTCGACAGCTCCAAGTGGGGCTACGAGACCGGTGACAACGTCAACAACCACGAGCGCCAGTACTACACCAGCGGTACCCACAACGCGGCGCTCGACGGCCAGGGCAACCTCGTCATCACCGCCCGCAAGGAGAATCCGGCCAACTACCAGTGCTGGTACGGGTCCTGCCAGTACACCTCCGCGCGGCTGTCCACACCGCAGAAGTTCACCCAGACGTACGGCCACTTCGAGACCCGGATGAAGCTGCCGCGCGGCCAGGGCATGTGGCCCGCCTTCTGGATGCTCGGCAACGACATCGGCTCGGTCGGCTGGCCCAACAGCGGCGAGATCGACATCATGGAGAACGTCGGCTTCGAGCCCGGCAGCGTGCACGGCACCATCCACGGCCCCGGCTACTCCGGTTCGGCCGGCATCGGCGCCGGATACACCCTCCCCGGCGGACAGAGCTTCTCCGACGCCTTCCACACCTTCGCCATCGACTGGGCGCCGAACTCCATCAAGTGGTCCGTGGACGGCAACGTCTACCAGACCCGTACGTCCGCCGACCTCGGCGGCAACCGCTGGGTGTTCGACCACCCCTTCTACCTGCTGCTCAACCTCGCGGTCGGCGGCTACTGGCCCGGCGACCCCAACTCCGGCACCACCTTCCCGCAGCAGCTCGTCGTGGACTACGTGCACGTCACCACCAGCGACAGCTCGGGACCGGGCACCGGCACGGGACACGCCGTCACCGGCCTCGGCGGCAAGTGCGTCGACGTGGCCTCGGGCAGCAGCGCCAACGGCGCCGCCGTGCAGCTCTACGACTGCAACGGCTCGGCCGCGCAGTCCTGGACGGTCGGCTCCGACGGCACCATCCGCGCGCTCGGCAAGTGCCTGGACATCACCGCGGCCGGGACCGCCAACGGCACACCGGTCCAGCTCTACGACTGCAACGGCACCAACGCCCAGAAGTGGACCGTGAGCGCCGCCCACGACATCGTCAACCCGGCCTCCAACAGATGCCTTGACGCCACCGGTAACAGCTCCGCCAACGGCACCCGGCTCCAGATCTGGGACTGCGCGGGCACCGCCAACCAGAAATGGACCGTGACCGGCTGATGAGAAGGACCCGGCAGATGCGAAAGACCACCACGCTCCTGGCAACCGCCGCGCTCGCCGCGGGAGCCCTGACCGCCCTCGGGATCAGCCAGGCGTCCGGCGCCGACGCCACCGGCGCCGTCACCGGCTACGGCGGCAAGTGCGTCGACGTGGCCTCGGGCAGCAGCGCCAACGGCGCCGCCGTGCAGCTCTACGACTGCAACGGCTCGGCCGCCCAGGCGTGGACCGTCTCCTCCGACGGCACCCTGCGCGCGCTCGGCAAGTGCATGGACGTGACCGCCGCGGGCACCGCCAACGGCACCCAGATCCAGCTCTACGACTGCAACGGCACCAACGCGCAGAAGTGGACGTCGAGCAACGGCACGCTGGTCAACGCCGGTTCCGGCCGTTGTCTGGACGCGACGGGCCCGAGTTCGGCCAACGGCACCCGGCTCCAGATCTGGGACTGTGCGGGCTCCGCCAACCAGAAGTGGACGCTGCCCACCGGCGGCGGCACTCCGCCGACCACCCCGCCGCCGTCCGGCGGCGCCGGCGTCCAGGCCGTCGCGCCGTACCTCTACAACGGCTGGGGCAATCCGCCGGACCCGACGACGATCATGAACGCGACCGGCGTCAAGTGGTTCACGCTCGCCTTCGTGCTCAGCAACGGCACCTGCAACCCGCAGTGGGACGGCGGCCGGGCGCTGACCGGCGGCGTCGACCAGAACACCGTCAACAAGATCAGGGCGGCGGGCGGCGACGTCGTCCCGTCCTTCGGCGGCTACAGCGGCAACAAGCTGGAAGAGTCCTGCACCAGCGCGAGCGCGCTCGCGGGCGCCTACCAGAAGGTCATCAACGCCTACGGCCTCAAGGCGATCGACATCGACATCGAGGCCAGCGCCTACAGCAACGGCACCGTCCAGCAGCGCACGGTCGACGCGCTCAAGACCATCAAGGCCAACAACCCCGGCATCGTCGAGTACGTCACCATCGGCACCGGGCAGAGCGGCCCCGACACCGGCCTGATCAACAAGGCCGCCGCCTCCGGACTGACCGTCGACAGTTGGACGATCATGCCGTTCGACTTCGGCGGCGCGGGACAGAACATGGGCAACCTCACCACGAAGGCCGCCGACGGCCTGAAGAACGCCCTCAAGAACGCGTACGGGTACACCGACGACCAGGCGTACCGGCACAGCGGCATCTCGTCGATGAACGGCATCACCGACAACAACGAGACCGTCACCGTCGCCGACTTCCGTACGATCCTCACCTACGCCCAGCAGCACCACCTGGCCCGGCTGACCTTCTGGTCCGCCAACCGGGACCGGCCCTGCCCCGGCGGCTACCCGAACGACGACACCTGCTCCGGCGTCTCCCAGCAGGCGTGGGACTTCACCCGCACCTTCGCGCAGTACGGCGGGTGACACCGCCCGAGTGACCCGGGTGACGCCCCCGCCGCGACGGCGGGAGCGCCACCCCGCGATGGCTCTCCGCTCCCCGGCCGTGTAGGCATGGTTCCCGCGATGCACCATGCGACGGCAGGGGAGCGGAGGCATGTTCCGATGACAGATCCGATGACAGATCCGATGACGCACACGAACGGCCCGGAGGCGGGCGGCGGCACCGGGCCCGGCCGCGTGATGGTCGTGGACGACGACGCCGCGATCCGCCGCTCACTCGGCCGAGCCCTGCGGCTGCGCGGCTTCGCCGTCACCGAGGCCGACGGCGGCGCCGCCGCGCTCGATCTGCTGGGCCGTACCCCGCCCGACATCCTCGTCCTGGACATATCGATGCCCGACGTGGACGGCATCGAGGTCTGCCGGGCGCTGCGGGCAGGCGGCGACGACCTGCCGGTGCTGGTGCTCTCCGCGCTCGACGAGGTCGCCGACCGGGTCGCGGGACTCCAGGCGGGCGCCGACGACTACCTCGTCAAACCCTTCGCGCTCGAAGAACTCGTCCTGCGGCTGCACGCCCTGCTGCGCCGCCGGCCGCCACGCCCCGACGGCCAGGTCCGCGCCTGCGGCCTCGTCCTCGACCCGGCCGCCCGCACCGCCACCCGCGAGGGCCGCGCGTTGGAGCTGACCCGCAGGGAGTTCGAACTCCTGGAGATCCTCGCCCGCAACGCCGGTCTCGTGCTCACCCGCGACCAACTCCTCGACCGGGTCTGGGGATACGACTTCGAGGTCCGCACCGACGCCGTCGACACCTTCGTCAGCTATCTGCGCAAGAAGCTGGAGGCGGGCGGCAGGCCCCGCGTTCTGCACACCGTGCGGGGCGTGGGATTCGTCCTGCGGGCCGACGGACGCGAACAGCGGCAGGCCGGGGTACGGGACGGCGCGTCGTGAGGCTGTCCACCCGGATCGCGCTGGCGATCACCGTCCTCGTACCGCTGCTCGTCCTCGCCTCCGGCTGGATCATGGTCCGGCTGGTCGGTCACGACGTCCACGCGCAGGCCGACGCGCACCTGCGGGACCGGGCCGCCGCCGTACGCACCGACGCCCGCAATCTGCTGCGGGCCATGGCGAACGACCGGTCGGCCGAGGTCGAACAGGCCCGTCAGCGCAAGCTGTTCGCCGCCGCGCTCGACGTCGGCATCCGCGTGACCGGCACCGAGGGCACTGTCACCGAAGGCCCGCAGCCCGCCGCCGGCCGGCCGCTGCCCGCCGCGGCGGACGCCGTACGCCCCGTCACCTTCCGTGCGGACGGCAGCAGTTGGCGGGTGCTCGCCGTACCGCTGTCCGTCGTGCGACCCGCCGCGACCGGCACCCTGTGGCTGTTCTCGCCGGACGCCGCGGGCCAGGAGCAGATCAGCCGGGTGCGCCGCAGGATCGTCACCGTCGCGCTGCTCACCGCGCCTGTCGCGGGCGCCGCCGCCTGGCTCGCCGTCACCCGCGCCGCGCTCCCGCTGCGCCGGCTCCAGCGCCGCGCCGGCGGCATCGACCCGCGCACCAGCGCCGCCCGCCTCGACCACACGCCGACCCGGGTCACCGAGGTCGACGAACTCGCCCGCACGCTCCAGACCGTCCTCGCACGCTACGACGAACAGGCCGCCCGTACGGCCGAGGCGCTGGCCACCGCGCGCTCCTTCTCCGCCGCCGCCTCCCACGAACTGCGCAACCCCCTGATGAGCATGCGGATCAACCTCGACGTCCTGGACGGCCGCCCCGAGCCCGACCCCGCGGAACGCGCCGAGATCGTCGCCGATCTGCGCGGCGAACACGCCAGGCTGCTCGGCCTGTTGGTGATGCTGCGCGCCCTCGCCCAGGGCGACCTGGTCGAGGCCGACGCCTTCGTGCCGGTCGACCTCGCCGACGTGCTGGACGCCGCCGTGGCCGACGTGCGGCGTGAACGCCCTGACGTACGCGTGGAGTTGACCGCACGGCCGGGCCTGCGCGTGTACGGCTGGCCGCAGGGGCTGCGCTCGGCGATCGACAATCTGCTGGTCAACGCGGCGGTGCACGGAACGAGTCGGGGCGCCGACGGGGACCTGGACGGGCTCGGCGACGGTACGGAGAGCGGCGGCGGGGCGCTGATCGAGGTGACGCTCGCACCGGGGGCCGACCCGGCGGGCGCCGCTGTCGTACTGACCGTGGACGACCACGGGCCCGGAGTGCCGCCCGCCGCCAGGCAGGAGGTCTTCCAGCGCTTCCGCCGCCGCCCCGACAGCCCTGGCTCCGGGCTCGGCCTCGCCCTGGTCGGGCAGCAGATCGCCCTGCACGGCGGGCGGATCACCGTCGGCGACCGGCCGGGCGGTCCCGGCGCGCGCTTCACCGTGGTGCTGCCGCTCGGCGCGTCGGAGCGCCCGCTGCCCGGCGGCCGGGACTGGCTGGCGGGCGCGTCGGCGGGGGAGCGGCCGTAGGTCTCCTCCTGCCGCG
>NZ_MECL01000043.1 GCF_014596445.1 Streptomyces sp. CBMA29
CCGCCGTCGGCGCGGTCGCCGTGCCCGCCGTCGCCACCCGCGGCCTGCACCTGGACGGTCTCGCCGACACCGCGGACGGCCTCGGCAGCGGGCTGCCCGCCGAGGGGGCGCTGCGCGTCATGAAGCAGTCCGACATCGGGCCCTTCGGCGTCCTCACCCTCGTGCTCGTCCTGCTCGCCCAGGCCGCCGCCCTCGCCTCCTGCTACGCGCACGGCTGGCGCTACGGCTGCGCCGCCGCCGTCCTGTCCGCCGTCCTCGGCCGCGCCGCCATGACGCTCGCCTGCCGTACGGGCGTACGCGCCGCCCGGCCCGGCGGCCTCGGCGCCGCCGTCGCCTCCACCGTGTCCCTGCGGAGGGCCTGGTCGGTCGCCGTCCTCTGCTGCGCCCTCGCCTGCGCCGCCGGTCTCCCCTTCGGCGGCCTCACCCCCCTCCGTTCCGGGCTCTCCGCCGCCCTCGCCCTTCTCTGCGCCGAACTCCTCCTCCGCCGCGCCGTCCGCCGCCTCGGCGGCACCACCGGAGACGTTTTCGGTGCCCTGTGCGAAACCGCCACCACCTCCGCCCTCCTCCTCCTAGCCCTCCGCTGACCCCCTCCAGGGCCGGTGATGACCTGCGGGAGCGTCGTGGCTGGTCGCGCAGTTCCCCGCGCCCCTAGGTAACGCTCCCCCCACCGCCGCGCGCGGGACGAGCCCCGAAGGGGCGCTGGGAACTGCGCGAGCAACCCACCACCGGCCCGGTGGTCCGAAGACAACCGAACTGCCCCGCCGGGACCGGTGGTGACCTGCGGGAGCGTCGTGGCAGGTCGCGCAGTTCCCCGCGCCCCTAGGTAACGCTCCCCCTCCGCCGTGCGTGAGGCGAGCCCCGAAGGGGCGCGGGGAACTGCGCGAGCAACCCACCACCGGGCCGGTGGTCCGAAGACAACCGAACTGCCCCGCCGGGACCGGTGATGACCTGCGGGAGCGTCGTGGCTGGTCGCGCAGTTCCCCGCGCCCCTAGGTCACGCTCCCCCTCCGTCGCACGTGAGGCCGAGCCCCGAAGGGGCGCGGGGAACTGCGCGAGCAACCCACCACCGGCCCGGTGATCCGAAGACAACCGAACTGCCCCGCCGGGACCGGTGATGACCTGCGGGAGCGTCGTGGCTGGTCGCGCAGTTCCCCCCGCCCCTAGGTAACGCTCCCCCTCCGTCGCACGCGAGGCGAGCCCCGAAGGGGCGCGGGGAACTGCGCGAGCAACCCACCACCGGCCCGGTGATCCGAAGACAACCGAACTGCCCCGCCGGTGCCGGTGGTGACCTGCGGAAGCGTCCGGGCTGAGCGCGCAGTTCTCCGCGCCCCTGGCGGGGCACGTCTTCGGGAAGAGGAGGTGGGTGGGGGAGCGCGCCGCAGGCGTAGGGTCGGGGATTGGGCAACGGGCGCGTGCCGCCCCGCTGATGTGGCGGAATACGATGCCTGGGGCCGGGCCGGGCCAACCAACCGGCCGCAGCACAGGACCTCGACCGAATAGGACCCCCTCCACCGTGACTGCTCTGACACTCAGTACCTCCTCCGCCGCAGCGTTGCGTGCGGACGCCGTCGTCGTGGGCGTGACCAAAGGGGCCAAGGGCCCCAAGGTCGCACCGGGGGCGGAGGCGGTGGACAAGGCGTTCGACGGAAAGCTGGCCGCCGTACTGGAGACGCTGGGCGCCTCGGGCGCCGACGGCGAGGTGACCAAGCTCCCGGCGCCCGCGGGCCTGAAGTCCGCGGTGGTGGTCGCGGTCGGCCTCGGCGACGCCCCCGAGGACGGCACCGGCTTCGACGCCGAGGCGCTGCGCAGGGCCGCGGGCGTCGCCGCCCGCGCGCTCGGCGGCGCGAAGAAGGCGGCGTTCGCGCTGCCCGCCGCCGACCCGGCGGACCTGGAAGCGGTCGCCACCGGCGCGCTGCTGGGCGCGTACGCGTTCACCACGTATCAGGCCGAGAACGGCAAGGGCACGCTCGGCGAGGTCGCCGTGACCGGCGCCAAGCCGCGCGACAAGGCGCACAAGGCCGCGGCGGCCCGCGCCGTCGCGGTGGGCGCCGAGGTGAACCGGGCCCGCGACCTGATCAACACCCCGCCCAACGACCTGAACCCGAAGGCGTTCGCCGCCGCCGTACAGGCAGCGGGCAAGGAGCACGGCCTCAAGGTCGAGGTGCTGGACGAGAAGGCGCTGGCCAAGGGCGGCTACGGCGGCATCCTCGGCGTCGGCCAGGGCTCGGCGACGCCGCCGCGGCTGGTCCGGGTGGCGTACACCCACGCCAAGGCGACCCGTACCCTCGCCTTCGTCGGCAAGGGCATCACGTACGACTCGGGCGGCATCTCGCTCAAGCCGCCGGGGCACAACGAGACGATGAAGTGCGACATGAGCGGCGCCGCCGCGGTGTTCGCCGCGGTCGTGGCGACCGCGAGGCTCGGCCTGGAGGTCAACGTCACCGGCTGGCTGGCGCTGGCCGAGAACATGCCGGGCGGCAACGCCATCCGCCCCGGCGACGTGCTGAAGATGTACAGCGGCACGACGGTGGAGGTGCTGAACACCGACGCCGAGGGCCGTCTGGTGCTGGCCGACGCGCTGGCCCGCGCCAGCGAGGAGGCGCCGGACGCGATCGTCGACGTGGCGACGCTGACCGGCGCGATGGTGCTGGCGCTGGGCGAGGGCCGGTTCGGGATCATGTCGAACGACGACGGCTTCCGTACCCGGATCCACACCGCGGCGCTGGCCGCGGGCGAGGACTCCTGGCCGATGCCGCTCCCCAAGGAGCTGCGCAAGACCTTCGACTCCCCCACCGCCGACATCGCCAACATGGGTGTGCGGCCGGGCGGCGGCCTGATCGCGGGGCTGTTCCTGAAGGAATTCGTCGGCGAGGGCATCACCTGGGCGCACCTCGACATCGCGGGCCCCGCCTTCCACGAAGGCGCGCCCTTCGGCTACACCCCCAAGGGCGGCACCGGCACCGCGGTCCGCACCCTGCTCAGCCTGGCCCACCAGGCCGCGGACGGCGATCTTCTCTGAACCGCCTTCCGGGTGAACCCGTGTAGCGATCGAGCCAAAGGGCGCGCCGGTATCGAAAGGGAGAACGCGCACAGCCCCGAGGAACGAGGGGCGAGCACGATCGACCGTCGATACCGGGTCTAAGCGCCCGGCGGCGAGAGCGCGGCGAAAAGGCAGTGAGATAGGTCACTTACGGCCCCGGACGGCGCGTCCGGGGCCGTGTTCGACGGGTCTCACCCCACAGGCCGATGACCCGTCCGCCGCGAACAAGTGCGAAGATGTGGTTCGGCACGACAGGGCCCCCTTTTAGACAAAGCGGCCGAACCAAAGCCGCCGCCCGGTCATGGTGGACCGGCTCCGGCGAACCCATGCATGGAGGACGTGACGTGGCGAACGACGCCAGCACTGTTTTCGACCTAGTGATCCTCGGCGGCGGCAGTGGCGGCTACGCAGCCGCGCTGCGTGCCGCGCAACTGGGACTGGACGTCGCCCTGATCGAGAAGAACAAGCTCGGGGGCACCTGTCTGCACAACGGCTGCATTCCCACCAAGGCGCTGCTGCACGCCGGTGAGATCGCGGACCAGGCTCGCGAGAGCGAGCAGTTCGGCGTGAAGGCCACCTTCGAGGGCATCGACATCGCGGCCGTCCACAAGTACAAGGACGACGTGATCGCGGGCCTGTACAAGGGCCTCCAGGGCCTGGTGGCCTCGCGCAAGGTGACGTACATCGAGGGCGAGGGGAAGCTGTCCTCCCCCACCTCGGTCGATGTGAACGGCCAGCGGATCCAGGGCCGGCACGTCCTGCTCGCGACCGGTTCCGTACCGAAGTCGCTGCCGGGCCTGACCATCGACGGCAACCGGATCATCTCCTCCGACCACGCGCTGGTCCTCGACCGGGTGCCGCAGTCGGCGATCATCCTGGGCGGCGGCGTGATCGGCGTCGAATTCGCCTCGGCGTGGAAGTCCTTCGGCACGGACGTGACCATCGTCGAGGGGCTGCCGCACCTGGTGCCGGTCGAGGAGGAGAACAGCTCCAAGCTGCTGGAGCGCGCCTTCCGCAAGCGCGGCATCAAGTTCAACCTGGGCACCTTCTTCCAGAGCGCCGAGTACACCGACAGCGGTGTGAAGGTCACGCTGGCGGACGGCAAGACCTTCGAGGCCGAGGTGCTGCTGGTCGCCATCGGCCGCGGCCCGGTCTCGCAGGGCCTGGGGTACGAGGAGCAGGGCGTCGCGACGGACCGCGGCTATGTCCTGGTCGACGAGTACATGCGCACCAACGTGCCGACGATCTCGGCCGTCGGCGACCTGGTCCCGACGCTCCAGCTCGCGCACGTCGGCTTCGCCGAGGGCATCCTCGTGGCGGAGCGGCTGGCCGGTCTCAAGACCGTGCCGATCGACTACGACGGTGTCCCGCGCGTCACGTACTGCCACCCGGAGGTCGCCTCCGTCGGCATCACCGAGGCGAAGGCCAAGGAGCTGTACGGCGCGGACAAGGTCGTCACGCTGAAGTACAACCTGGCGGGCAACGGCAAGAGCAAGATCCTCAAGACGTCCGGCGAGGTCAAGCTCGTCCAGGTGCGCGACGGCGCCGTCGTCGGCGTCCACATGGTCGGTGACCGGATGGGGGAGCAGGTGGGCGAGGCCCAGCTCATCTACAACTGGGAGGCGCTGCCCGCCGAGGTCGCGCAGCTCATCCACGCGCACCCGACCCAGAGCGAGGCGCTCGGCGAGGCCCACCTGGCCCTCGCGGGCAAGCCGCTGCACTCGCACGACTGACCCTCCGCTCCTCCACGCCACCCCATCCGCACAGATCGTTAGGAGTAACCGCAACCATGGCGGTTTCCGTAACCCTGCCGGCGCTCGGCGAGAGCGTGACCGAGGGCACTGTCACCCGCTGGCTGAAGGCCGAGGGCGAGCGCGTCGAGGCCGACGAGCCGCTGCTCGAGGTCTCGACCGACAAGGTCGACACCGAGATCCCCTCCCCCGCGTCCGGCGTGCTCGCGTCCATCAAGGTCGCCGAGGACGAGACGGTCGAGGTCGGCGCCGAGCTGGCCGTCATCGACGACGGCAGCGGCGCGCCCGCGGCTGCCCCGGCTCCGGCGGCCGAGCCCGAGCCCGCCCAGGCGCCCGCGG
>NZ_MECL01000044.1 GCF_014596445.1 Streptomyces sp. CBMA29
GTCTGCTGGTCCGTCGCCCGTCCCACCGGTCGGTCTGCCATGGGCGTGCTCCGCTCTCTCGGTGCTGTGCCGTACTGCGTGGTTCGCGCTCCGCCCGGACTGTTCCCCCAGGCTTAGTTAGGTAAGCCTAACTGATTACGGGCCAGGTGTCGGCGACCCCGCTCCCGTAACGCCCTGACCCCGCTCCGGCCTCCGCTCCAGCCTCCGTTCCGGCACCTCTTCGGCACCGCCCCGACTCCGTCCCGCCCCGCTTCACTACTTGAAGCCGGTGTTTCCTCTTGACGCCACTCGCGTGTCCTCGCTTCCATACGGTTACGAATGGGAGCGCTCCCACCAGGCTTCCGCCGCCGACCCCCACCACGAACTGAAGCGTTCCGTCCCCCCACCGAGAGGAATCGCCACCGTGGTCCCCTTTCCGGGCTCGCTGAGCCCCCAGAGAAAACCGAACAGGCTGCGGGTCTTTCTGGCCGCCGCCGTCGCGGCGGCGCTGCTCGCGCTGCTCTCCCTCGCCGGGCAGACGCACGCCACGGCCGCGGGCGCGCCCGCGGCTCCGGCGGCGGCCGAGGCCGCCACCGGCTACTGGCACACCAGCGGACGCCAGATCCTGGACTCCACGGGCAAGTCGGTCCGCATCGCGGGCGTCAACTGGTTCGGCTTCGAGACCAGCAACTACGTGGCCCACGGCATCTGGTCGCGCGACTACAAGAGCATGATCGACCAGATGAAGCAGCTCGGATACAACACGATCCGGCTGCCGTACAGCGACGACATCTTCAAGGGCACCGTGCCCTCCAGCATCAACTACTCCGGCGGCATGAACGCCGATCTCCAGGGCCTCAACTCGCTCGGCGTGATGGACAAGATCGTCAACTACGCCGGTTCCATCGGGCTGCGGGTCATCCTGGACCGGCACCGTCCGGACTCCGGCGGCCAGTCCGCGCTCTGGTACACCGCCGCCGTCCCCGAGTCGACCTGGATCACCAACCTCAAGGCGATGGCGACCCGTTACCTGAACAACCCGGCGGTCGTCGGCATCGACCTGCACAACGAGCCCCACGACCCGGCCTGTTGGGGGTGTGGCGACACCACGATCGACTGGCGTCTGGCGGCCGAGCGCGGCGGCAACGCCGTCCTCGGCGTCAACCCCAATCTGCTGATCTTCGTGGAGGGCGTCCAGACCTTCAACGGGACCTCCGGCTGGTGGGGCGGCAATCTGATGGGCGCGGGGCAGTACCCGGTCGAGCTGAACGTGGCGAACCGGGTGGTCTACTCGGCGCACGACTACGCGACCAGCGTCGCCCAGCAGCCGTGGTTCAGCGACCCGACCTTCCCGGCGAACATGTCGGCGATCTGGGACAAGTACTGGGGCTATCTGTTCAAGCAGAACATCGCCCCGGTCTGGGTCGGCGAGTTCGGCACCACCCTCCAGTCGACCATCGACCAGACCTGGCTGCGTACGCTGGTGGACTACCTGCGGCCGACCAGCACCTACGGCGGCGACAGCTTCAGTTGGACCTTCTGGTCGTGGAATCCCAACTCCGGTGACACCGGCGGCATTCTCAACGACGACTGGACGACGGTGAACACCGTCAAGGACGGTTACCTGGCCAGCATCAAGGCCCCCGGCTTCGGCGACTCGGGCGGCACGACCGGCGGCACCACCAACGGCGGTACGTCGAGCGGCACGTCCTCGGGCACGTCGAGCGGCACCTCCTCCGGTACGTCGTCGGGCACCTCCTCCGGCACCTCCTCCGGTACGTCGACCGGTACGACGACCGGTACGACGACCGGTACGACCTCCGGCTCCACCGGCGGTCCGACCGGCGGCAGTTCCGGCTGCGCGGCCACCTGGCACACCGACAACCAGTGGAGCGGCGGCTTCACCGCCACGGTGACCGTGGCCAACTCCGGTACGGCCGCGACCAAGAGCTGGAAGGTCACCTGGACCTGGCCGGGCGGGCAGCAGGAGACCAGTGGCTGGAACGCGGACGTCCACCAGACCGGAGCGGCGGTGACCGCGGGCAGCCTCGCCTACAACGGTGCGCTCGCCCCGGCCGCCACGACCACCTTCGGCCTCCAGGGCACCTCCAGCGGAACCCTCGGCGCACCCGCGCTGACCTGCACCGCCACCTGACGCACCACCGATGTGCCGGCGCTCCCCGCGGGGCGCCACCGACCGGCGGGCCCCTCAAGGGGCCCGCCGGTCCCCGTTTGCGCGCGGGGCCGCGGCGGCCCGCCCCGGCCGCGAGGCGACGCGGAATTGACCCCGTGCAGACCCCTAGGCATACCGACTAGTCGGTACTAGCCTCTGGCCACACCTTCGGGGGCCGGCCGCACCGCACCTCCGAGGGGTCGCAGCAGTGCCGTCCCCGTGCACTCCACCCGGTCTCCAAGCATCTCCAGGAGGAGCCGTATGTCCGCCACCCCGACGCCGCTCGACGCCGACAGACCCGGGCCCGACGCCCGGTCCGCAGGCGCCCGTACCGCGCTCAGTCGGCTCTACCGCCGTGACCTGGCCGAATATCCGGCCACCGGGCGTCGTATGGCGTATCTGGCGATCGTGGTGATCACCACGGTCGTGCTGTATTACATGCTCTACATCCAGTACGCGGTCGCCACGTCGATCATCACGCACTTCGACATGACCTACCGCTACTTCGTGTGGGTCTCGGTGATCGGCAACGCGGTGGGCGCGTTCGCCTCGCTGGTGGCCGGGCTCGCCGACCGCTGGGGGCGGGCGAATCTGGTGGTCTACGGGCTGCTCGTCGCGTCGCTGCTGGTCTTCCTCGGACTGCCGAACGCGGGCGGCAAGACCACGTATCTGGTGCTGTTCGCGCTGGTCAGCTTTATCGAGGGCATCGTGCTCGTGGCCACGCCCGCGCTGATCCGCGACTTCTCGCCGCAGGTCGGGCGGGCCACCGCGATGGGCGCCTGGACGATGGGGCCGGTGATCGGCAGCCTCGTCGTCACCACCGTCACCAGCAACACCCTGGACACGTCGAGCTGGCAGGACGAGCTGCGCTACTCCGGCGTCTCCGGTCTGGTGGTCTTCGTGATCGCGATCGTCGCGCTGCGCGAGCTGTCCCCCGGGCTGCGCGACCAGATCATGGTGACGCTGCGGGACCGCGCGCTGGTCGAGGCGCGCGCCAAGGGCATCGACCCGCAGGCCGCCCGGCGCGGCGAGTGGCGGCAGATGCTCCGGCTCGACGTGGCGGGCTCCGCGCTGGCGATCTCGCTCTTCCTGTTGCTGTACTTCGCGGCCGTCGGCAACTTCGTCGTCTACTTCGCGACCACCTACGGTTACACCGAGCAGCGGGCCAACGCGGTCGCGAACTGGTACTGGGCGGCGAACGCCATCGCCCTGGTGGTGGTCGGCGTGATCTCCGACCGGCTCAAGGTGCGCAAGCCGTTCATGATCGCGGGTGCGGTCGGCTCCATCGTCGTGACCGCGATCTTCGCCTCCCGCGCCACCCATCCCACCACCGGCTACTACACCTTCGCGTGGCTGTTCATCGGGATCGGCGTCTTCAGCGGCATCGCCTACGGGCCGTGGATGGCGAGCTTCACCGAGACCGTCGAGAAGCACAATCCGGCGGCCACCGCGACGGGCCTGGCGGTGTGGGGCTGGACGATCAGGATCGTGGTCGCGGTCTCGGCGGCCTTCATCCCGGTGCTGGTCACCTCCGTCACCCCGCTGGTCGACCACGGCACCGAGGTCACCGTCGCGCAGAAGCAGGCGGCGCCCGCGCTCGCCGTCGTCGACGCCCATCCCCAGCTCTTCGCGGAACTGGGCAAGTACCCGCCGGGCAAGGCGCCCGCGGCCCTCACCCAACAGGCGGTCCAGGAGGTCGGCCCCGCCGACCTCGCCGTGGTCCAGAAGGCGCAGCCGCAGTTGGCGGTGCTCACCAAGTACGGCGCCAAGGTGCAGAAGGCCGCGCACGACGGGCCCGGCCAGTGGCGTACCTGGTGGTGGATCTGCGTCGGCGGCCAAGTCCTCTTCCTGCCGTTCGTGTTCGTGATGGCCGGGCGCTGGAGTCCCAAGCGGGCCAAACAGGACGCCGACGAACACCAGGCGGCGGTGGACCGCGAGATGGCGGCGCTCGCGGCGGAACCCGCCTGAGGCCGCGACACGGCAAACCCTCGAAATCGCCCGCAGTGCACAGGAAATGACACAGCGTCAGTCATGTGAGGGTAACGGCCCGGTCATGGGCCCGTCAGGTGCCTCGGCGCCCGGCGGGCCCATGACCGATGTGCGACGGCTATGGCGCGCCTGTGTGAATCGCCGGTCTCGGCGGCCCGTGAGGGCTACAGTCCCGATCATGAGCGAACGTCCGTTTGAGGCTCTGGGGTTGAGTGCCGACGCGGACCGGGCCTACCCGTTGCTGGTGGCCACGCGGGGAGTGGCCGATGCGGAACTGGCTCGGCAGATGGGGGTGTCGAGGGCGCGGGCGGAGGAAGTCTGCGGGGAGTTGGCCGGGCGCGGCCTGGCGGAGCTCGGGCGCGACGGGCGCTGGTATCCGGTGCCGCCGCAGAGCACGCTGCTGCCGCTGGTGTCCCGCGCCCAGGAGCAGTTGCGGCGCGGCCGGGAACTGCTGGACCGGCTGGGCGTGGAGTACCAGCGGGTGCACGAGGGCCACCGGGCGGAGGAGATCGTCCGGGTGGTCGAGGGCCAGGCCGCCATCGGCCGCTGGGCGGAACAGCTCCACGCCTCGGCCGTCTCCGAGTTGATGGCCTTCGTCCGTACCGACAAGGACACCGCGGACGACGCCGTCCCCGACCCGCTGGCCTGCGGCTCGGCCACCGTGTCCGGGGTACGCCGCCGGGTGGTCTTCGAGCGGGCGGGCCTGGAGTCGATGGGCCTGGACTCGCTGGCCGCGCTCGACCCGCCGGGCACCCGGCAGCAGGCGTTCGTACGGGTCACCGACCGGCTGCCGGTGCGGCTGTGCGTCGCCGACCGCTCGCTGGCGCTGCTGCCGCTGCCCGCCGACGCGCGGCCACCGGATCCGGTGATGCTGGTGATCCGGCCGAGCGGACTGCTCGACGCGCTGGTCACGCTCTTCGAGTCGGTGTGGGCGGACGCCGTGCCGCTCGGCCGCCCCGACGCCAGACCCTCGCCGGCCCGCGCCGACGCGGGACCGGCCCGCAGCGCCGTCCAACTGCGCATCCTGGCCATGCTGGTGAGCGGCAGCACGGACGCGGCGATGGCCCGCGCCCTGGGCGTCGCGGTGCGGACCGTGCAGCGGCACATCGCGGCGATGCAGCGGGACGCCGGAGTCGACAACCGTATACGGCTGGTCTGGCACGCGGCCCGGCACGGCTGGCTGGACGACGGATACGGACGCGGTGAGGTTGTGCCGTCTGGTTGACGTGAACGCGACGTGGAGTTCCGGTGTGGGTGATGTCAGGTATCCGACAATCACTTCGGGTTCCAGTGGTGCGTGTGAGGCACAGGTATACGCCAGCGGTTCGATCGGACCGCAACCGGCCACGACCTCGTCATGGCACGGTCCCCTCCGGCATCACGGAGTCCCGCCTTGCGCATATTTCCCAGACGGAGCGGAGGTCGGCGCGCCGCTACCGCGGTAGCCGCCCTCGCGTCGGCCACCATCGCCCTGCTCGGTCTCCAACTGCCCGCCGCGGCAACGGCGTCCGCCGCACCCTCCTCCCGGCCCGATGTCGTACGGCAGTGCGGCGACGCCCAGCCGGGTCAATTCCGCTGCTTCGCGCTGCGCCGCACCGACGTGGCCGCGCACAAGGGCATCCAGCCGCTCGCCGCCACCCCGGCCGGCTTCGGTGCCACCGACCTCCAGGACGCGTACAACCTGCCCGCCGACGGCGGCGCGGGCCAGACCATCGCCATCGTGGACGCCTACGACGACCCCACCGCCGAGGCGGACCTGGCGATCTACCGGGCGCAGTACGGCCTGCCCGAGTGCACCACCGCCAACGGCTGCTTCCAGAAGGTCAGTCAGCGCGGCGGCACCGACTACCCGTCACCCGACCCCGACTGGGCGGGCGAGATCTCGCTCGACGTCGACATGGTCTCGGCAGCCGCTCCCAACGCCCACATCCTGCTCGTCGAGGCCGACTCGGCGAACTTCGCGGACCTGGGCGCCGCGGTGGACGAGGCGGTCGCGCTCGGCGCGAAGTACGTCTCCAACTCCTACGGGACCGGCTACAGCAGTACACCCGGCAGTGGCGAGGACCCGTCCGAGACCACGGACATGGACCCGTACTACAACCACCCGGGTGTCGCGGTGGTCGCCTCCTCCGGCGACGACGGCTTCGGCGTCAGCTACCCGGCGGCCTCGCAGTACGTGACCTCCGTCGGCGGCACCGCGCTCGCCAAGGACACCGGCAGCAGCCGCGGTTGGACCGAGTCCGTATGGAACAACGCGTACGGCGGCCCCGGTTCGGGATGCTCGCTCTACGAGCCCAAGCCGGCCTTCCAGACCAACGGCTTCTGTGACAAGCGCTCCGTCGCCGACGTCTCCGCGGTCGCCGACCCGGTCACCGGCGTCTCCGTCTACCAGGGCTACGGCGGCAACGGCTGGGCGGTCTACGGCGGCACCAGCGCCTCCTCGCCGCTGATCGCGGGCGTGTACGCGTCGGCCGGCACCCCGGCCGCGGGCACGTACCCGAACTCCTACCCGTACGCGCAGGCCGGCGCCCTCAACGACGTCACCGTGGGCAACAACGGCACCTGCTCGCCCACCCAGCAGTGCACCGCGGGCCCCGGCTACGACGGCCCGACCGGCCTCGGCACCCCGAACGGCCTGGCGGCCTTCCGCAGCGGCCCGCACGGCGTGCTCACCGGCAAGGTCACCGACCACGCCACCGGGGCGGCCCTCGCGGGCGCCAAGGTGACCGCGGGCGACTACAGCGCCACCTCCGACGCGACCGGCGCCTACAAGCTGGACGTCCCGCCGGGCAGTTACGACCTGACCGCCGCCGCCTACGGCTACGCGAGCAAGACCGCGTCCGCCGTCGAACTGGCCGACGGCGCCACCGTCACCACCTCCTTCGCCCTGGACGCGGTGGCCAAGCAGGCCGTCGCGGGCAAGGTCACCGACGGCTCGGGCCACGGCTGGCCGCTGTACGCGAAGATCACCGTCGACGGTGTCCCCGGCGCGCCGGTCTACACCGACCCCGTCACCGGTGACTACTCGCTGACGCTCCCTCAGAGCAGCGCGTACACCCTGCACATCAGCGCCAACTACCCCGGCTACAAGACGGTCGACAAGAGCCTCCAGATCGGCACCGCCGACCAGACGCTCAACGTCCCCGTACCCGTCGACCCGTCGTCCGACCAGGCGCCCGGCTACGCGGTGCACCTGACCGGCAGCAGCGAGGCGTTCACCTCCACCACCGGACCCCCGGCGGGCTGGTCGGTGACCAACGCGGACGCCACCAACGGCGGTTGGGTCTTCAACGACCCCGGCGCCCGCGGCAACAGGACCGGCGGCAGCGGCGGTTTCGCCAACATCGACAGTGACAACATCGGCCAGGGTCTCAGCCAGGACAGCTCGCTGCTGTCCCCGTCCTACGACCTTACCGACGTCGCCGCCCCGGTGCTCGGCTTCGACACCGACTACAAGGCGTTCAGCAACTCCACCGCGGACGTGGACGTCTCGACCGACGGCGGCGCCACCTGGACCACCGTCTGGCACAAGACGACCACCTCGGTGGCCGGTCCCACGCACGTCGAACTCCCGCTGGCCGACTACGCGGGCAAGAGCGACGTACGGCTGCGCTTCCACTACAAGGGCAACTGGGCCTACTGGTGGCAGCTCGACAACGTTTTCGTCGGCAAGCGGACCTACGACCCGGTCAGCGGCGGCCTGATCGTCGGCAACGTGACCGACAGCAACACCAAGGCGGGCGTCAACGGCGCCACCGTCACCAGCACCGACGCGCCCGACGACCACACCACCACCAACGCCACGCCCGACGACCCGAACCTGGGCGACGGCTTCTTCTGGATGTTCTCGCACCTCACCGGCAAGCACCCGGTCACGGCCACCGCGTCGAAGTACACCTCGGCGACCGCGACCGTGAACATCCCCAGGGACGGCGTCGGTTCGCACAACCTCGCCCTCAAGGCGGGCCAGATCAAGGTCACCCCGGCGAGCATCAGCAAGACCGTCGCCTGGGGCAAGAGCGCCAGCCAGGTCGTGACGGTGAAGAACACCGGTAACGCCCCGGCCACCGTCACCCTCGGCGAGACGCCGGGCGGAGTCGTCCTCCAGAAGGCCGGCGGCGCCCCGCTCAACCTCGTCAAGGGCCACTACTCGCCGCTGTCGCTCACCACGCACGGCGCGAGCGCCAAGAAGGGCGCGCTGTCGCCCGGCGGCAAGGCCACCACCGACGCCTCCGCCAACGCGCAGGGCGCGGCGGGCGACGCCTGGCAGACCATCCCCGACCTGCCCGTATCCACCGGTGACAACGCGGTGGTCGTGCACAACGGGACCGTCTACTCGGCGTTCGGCTTCACCGGCGTGGCCGACACCAGCGACCTGTACGCGTACAGCGCGGACAGCGGCGCCTGGACGAAGCTCGCCTCCGCCGCCGACACCCGTGAGGCCCCGGTCCACGGCGTGATCGGCGACAAGTTCTACGCGGCCGGCGGCTGGGGCGCCAGCGGCAACCCGGACGCCAAGCTGGAAATCTACGACATCGCCTCCAACACCTGGAGCACCGGGGCCAATTCGCCCAAGCCGTACGCGGGCGCGGGCAGCGCGGTGCTCAACGGCAAGCTGTACTCGGTCGGCGGCTGCACCGCCACCGCGTGCGGCACCGCCGACGTCACCTTCTACGACCCGGCGTCCAACACGTGGGCAAACGCCGCCGCCTACCCGGAGCCCGTCTCCTGGGAGTCCTGCGGCGCGATCACCGGCAAGCTGTACTGCTCCGGCGGCACCACGGACGCGGGCAGCACCACGCACGCGTACGTCTACGACCCCGCCGCCGACGCCTGGTCGCCGATCGCGGACCAGCCGACCGACGCGTGGGGCGCCACGTACACCTCGGCCAACGGCGTGCTGCTGGTCAAGGGCGGTGCCATCAACGCGGGCGCCGCGCTGACCAACCAGACGTGGGCCTACCAGCCCACGGACAACACCTGGACGGCGCTGCCCAACGCCAACGCCTCGCTCTACCGCGGCAGCGGCGGCGCCGGCTTCTACTCGGTCGGCGGCCTGGCGGGCCAGACCCCGGCCAAGAACGCGGAAGTGCTCCCCGGCTACGACCAGCCCGACGTCACCGACGTCACCTGGCTGTCGGAGAGCGCCACGTCCGTCACCGTCGCACCCGGTGCCAGCACCACGCTGACCGTCACCCTGGACGCGTCCGTCCCCGAGATCACCCAGCCGGGCACGTACTCGGCCTCGATCGGCCTGGCCAGTGACACGCCGTACAGCATCGCCCCGATCCCCGTGTCGCTGACGGTCAAGCCGCCCGCCACCTGGGGCAAGATCACCGGCACCGTCAGCGGCGGCGGATCGCCGCTGTCCGGGGCCACCGTCCAGATCAACACCTGGGCGACGCACTACACGCTGAAGACCGCCCCCGACGGCACGTACGCCCTGTGGCTGGACGTCCGCAACAACCCGCTCCAGCTCATCGTGGCCAAGGACGGCTGGCAGCCGACCGTGGCCACCGTGAAGATCACGAAGGGAGCGACCGTCACCAGCAACTTCACCCTGCTCAAGGACTGATCGGGACTCCTTGGCAGCAGCGCGCCCCCGTCGCCGGTTCCGACCGGCGGCGGGGGCGCCGCCGTGCGAGGGGCGTCAGTCGGTGAGACCGGTGACGCGCAGCGTCAGATTGAGGCGTCCGCCGCTCAGCCCGACGGCCGGATCGCCGGTGCCCGGCAGGACTTTGGGCACCCCGTGGAAGGCGTAGCGCGACGGGCCGCCGAAGACGAAGAGGTCACCGGAGGCCAACTCCACGTCGGTGTACGGCTTTCCGCGCGTCTCGGTGTTGCCGAAGCGGAAGACGCAGGCGTCGCCGATGCTCAACGACACCACCGGGGCACCGGACTTCTCGTCCTTGTCCTGATGCATGCCCATCGTGGCGCCCTCGCCGTAGAAGTTCACCAGCACCGTGTCCGGCGCGTACGCGGCCCCCGCTGCCTCGTCCTCGTACGCGTCCGCCACCGCCCTGCGGCCCAACTCGCCCAGCCGCTCGGGGAATTCGGCGACCCGGGCGCCGTTCACGTCGTGCGCGATCCGCGAGTACGCGTACGGGCGCCAGTGCCAGCCCAGGCACATCGTGTGCACCGACATGACGCCACCGCGCGGCAGCCGGGTGCGCCGCATCGGCACCGGGCCGCGCGCCCACGCGCGGCACGCCGCCACCAACTCGGCCTGTTCCTCCGGGGAGAGCCAGCCGGGCACGTGGACGGCGCCGGGCGCGGGCTGCGAGCGCGGCCGGGGGATGAGCGCGTTCACGCCGCGCTCCTGGCCCGCGCCTCGCGCAACAGACGGGCGATGACGTCGAGTTCGGCCGCCACCAGGCGCTCGGCCGTGTCCGCGTCGCCGTCGAGCACCGCCGCGACCAGCGCCTCATGACCGGCCGGGCCCACGGTCCCCAGGGCCGGCAGGGCCTGTCGCAGCGCGGGCGCGAACTCGGCGAACAGATCGGTGAGTACGGGATTGCCGGCCGCGGCCACCAGCGCCGCGTGCAGCGCGAGGTCGGCGTCCACGCGGGCCGCCGGATCGGCGGCGGCCTCCGGCCGGGCGGCGCAAGCGATGGCCGTGAGCGCCGAGGTCAGCGTTTCTTGGAGAGCCGTCGTGTCCTCGTCGGTACGGCGCCGCGCCGCCAGCCGTACGGCCCGCGTCTCCAGCAGCGCGCGCACCTCGTGGACATCCGTCGCCGCCGCCCTGCCGAGCTTGGCCGACCACTCCTCGACCGGTTCCGTGGCGATGACGAACACCCCGGCGCCCTGCCGGGTCCGCAGCAGCCCGGCACCCGCCAGGGCGCGTACCGCCTCGCGGACCGTGGACCGGCCGACACCGAGCGACGCGGCGAGCGCCGTCTCGCCCGGCAGCCTCGCGCCCACCGGCCAGCGCCCCTCGGCGATCTGCTCCCGCAGGTGCTGCGCGGCCTGCTCGACGAGCGGGCTCGGGCGCGGTGATCCGACGGTCATCGGCGTCTCACCTCGCAGGTCTCAGGTTCTCTGAGGAGTCGTCCCAAGATCAGTTTACTCGGGGCCACCGGGACGGCGACCCGGGCGGGGCGGTGTCCGAGAAAGGGGGGCTCGACGCACGGGCCCGACGCACGGGGCCGGTGGGCGGGAGGGGTCTCAGGGCTTGTAGATCTTCCCCGGCTCCGGCTTGGCGGGGGCCATCAGCTCCGGCACGGTCACCAAGGTGTAGCCCTCGGCGCGCAGGGAGTCGATGATCCCCGGCACCGCGGGCACCGTGCCCTTGTAGAGGTCGTGCAGCAGGATGATCCCGTCCCGGTGCGCGTCCTTGAGGATGCGCTTGTGGATCAGCGCGGAGTCGGTGGTCGCGTAGTCGCTCGCCGTGTCGTTCCACAGCACCAGTGACAGGCCCAACTCCTTGGAGATCTTGGCGACTTCCTTGTTGGTACGGCCCTGCGGCGGGCGCATCAGCGTTGGCCGCTCGCCGGTCAGCTTCTCGACCGCCGTGTTGAGCCGGTCCAACTCGGTGCGGATCTCGGCCGGTTCGAGGTCGGTCAGCCTGCGGTGGGTCCAGGTGTGGTTGCCCAGCACATTCCCGTTCCGCCCCATCTGCGCGACCAGGTCCGGGTACTTGTCCACGTGGTTGTGGCCCAGGAGGAAGAAGGTGACCCGCACCTTCTTCTCGTCGAGGACTTTCAGCAGCGCGGGGGTGTGCTCACTGGGACCCGCGTCGAAGGTCAGCGCGATGCACTTGGCCTCGCGGCAGTCGACGGCTCCGGCGGGCAGCGCCGCGGCGGACGGGTCGGCCCCGGCCTTCTTCGCCGCCGCGTTCCGCGCGCTGCGCGGGGACTGCGTGTCGTAGGTGGTGCACCCGCTCAGCGCCGTCGCCAGCGCCACCGCCGCCACCGCGGCTCCGGCGCACCGGCGTCGTATGGCTGAGGGCGTTCCTGGCATGGCGGGTCCTCCGGGTCTGTGCGTGAGCGCGCCGCGCGGTGGCTCGGAACGGCGCCGCGCGGCGGTGTACGGCTGTTCGGCACGGGGCCTTCGCCCGGCCCGCCGCGCGGGCTCGCCGGGTGACATCCGTGCGAAGTCTGTATGTCCGCTCTGTGTCTGCTGAGCGGACGGAAGCTCACCCTACACACCCGCTATGCACGGCATGTATAGCGGGGTGTTTCGGCCACGCCGCAGGTGGGACAGGGGTGCCCCGGTGCATGGATGTCCGTCGTGTCGACACTTCGGGCAGAACCGGTCGCCCTCGGGCCATATCGAAAAGGATCTTCGCGCAAAACAGCGCGCGACCGATCGGTTCCAGTGTGTACTGGGCACGGCCCGCTCCCGGGCGGCCCGCCGTCCCGCCGTTCCCTGATCTCCCGAGGCCGATTCGATGATCGAGATACCGGACCTGGCCGTCGTCGGCCTGGCCGCCGGGACCGTGTCCGCCTTAGCGCTCGGCGGCGGCCTGCTGCGCTCCTTACGGCACAGGGCCCGGCAGCGCGCGGAGATCGCCGGACTGCGGTCCCGGCTCGACGAGGCGCGGCGGGAGAGCGAGCGGGTCACCACGGCCGTCGCCGCCGAGATCGCCCACCTGGCCGCCGCACGCATCCCCGCCGAGGCCACCCGCGCGGCCCACCCGCACGTCCGCGTGCCGGGACCGCTGCACCCCGAACCCCTGCCCGCAGGACTCCCGGCCACCGACATCGAATCCGCCCTGGGTGACGTCCTCACCGCCGTCCTCGCCGCGACCGCCCAGGAGCGCAAGCGGGTCGACGCCGCCGCCCGCGCGGGCATGCGCGGCGCCACCCGCGACATCCAGGCCGGGCTCTACCGCCTCCAGGACGTCCTGCGCGGGCTTCAACAGCGCTACGACGAGCCCGAGTTGGCCCAGACGCTGTTCGCCCTCGACCACGAGAACGAGCAGTCGCTGCGCCGCGCCCAGGTGACGGCCGTGGTGTGCGGGGCCTGGGTCGGCCTGGCCCGCGAGGAGTCGCACCTGGTCGAGGCGGTGACCGGCGGCCAGTCCCGGCTCGTCGGCTACCACCGCGTCCGGGTCAACAACCACCTCGAACCCGGTACGGCGCTGGTCTCGCACGCCGTCGAGCCCGTCGCCATCATCGTGGCCGAACTCCTGGACAACGCGCTGCGGCACTCCGCGCCCGACACCGCCGTGGTGGTCAACCTCGAAGCCGTCCACCACGGTGTCTCCGTCACCGTGGACGACTCCGGCGTCGGCATGGCCGCCGACGAGCGGGCGTACGCGCGGAAGATGGTCGCGGGCACCGACCCGATCCTGCTCTCCGACCTCGGCGACCCGCCGCGCATGGGCCTGGCCGCGATCGGCCAGCTCACCCGGCGCTTCGACCTGTCCGTCGACCTGTCGTCGCCTTCGCCCTACGGTGGCGTCCGGGCCGTGCTGCTGGTCAGGAAGCACCTGCTCAGCCATATCGACCCGGTCGAGCGGCCGCCCGCCGCCAGCACCCCGCGCTCCACCCGCCCGGCCGCCGCGGACGACGGCGCGCCCGACACCGCCCAC
>NZ_MECL01000045.1 GCF_014596445.1 Streptomyces sp. CBMA29
GCCGCCAGGGCCGCGCCCACCGCGTAGATCGGCAGCGACCTCAGCGCGACCAGTTCCAGCGCGAAGCCGACTCCGTCGAGGCCCAGGCCCGCCACGTAGCGCCACTCCCGCAGCGCCCTGACCAGCAGCCGCGCGTCGACCGCCGAGCCCGCGCCGCCACCCGGCTCCGCCGCCGCCCGCGCCGCCACCGCCTGGAGCACCGACGCCACCCCGAAGCACACGGCCGCACCCAGCGCACACACCATTCCCACAAGCACGGTTCGACTCTAAGGCGTCGAGCACCGACGGCCCGCCGCCCTCCATCCCCGGCTCTGCCGGGACCTGTTTCTTTTGCCCACCCGCCCACCCGTGCGGGCGCTTTGGTCGTCTGCGGGTGCCGCCTGTGCCTGGTCGGTACCGGCACGGGGCACCTCCTCGAAATGCGTCGTCCTGCTCTCTACGCATTCGGCACCCGGCGATCAACGCATTTCTGCGGGGGCACCCCGCACCGTCCCCTCCGCGCCCGTCGGCGCCCGACGGTCCGCTCTGGCAGAGGAGGGTGTGAGGGGGGCCAGGTCCCACGACGCCCAACCGTCCGCCCGGGGCGGGGAAGGCGGTGGGCCGGCTCCGTGGAGGGTCGGGCGCCGGCTCGCCGGGCACCGAGAACGGGAAGACCAGGACGACGCATTTCGAGGAGGTACCCCGCCCCGGCACCGACCCGCGTCAGACGCCGAGCACAGCGCGGAGCTGAGCCAACCCCCAGTCGAGGTCGGCCTCGGAGATGGTGAGCGGCGGCGCCAGCCGAATGGTGCTGCCGTGGGTGTCCTTGGCAAGGACCCCGAGCGCCATGAGCCGCTCGGAGATTTCGCGGCCGGTCCCCACGGCGGGATCGATGTCGACCCCGGCCCATAGCCCGCGCCCGCGCACCTCGGTGACCTTGCCGGAGCCGGTGAGGAGGGAGAGCTCGCGGTGCAGGTGGTCACCGAGTTCGGCGGCGCGCTCCTGGTACTCCCCGGTGCGCAGCATGGCGAGGACTTCGAGCCCGACGGCGCAGGCCAGCGGGTTCCCGCCGAAGGTGGACCCGTGTTCGCCGGGGCGGTAGACGCCGAGGACGTCGCGGGAGGAGACCACGGCCGAGACGGGCACGACGCCGCCGCCGAGCGCCTTGCCGAGGACGTACATGTCGGGGACGACGTCCTCGTGCTCGCAGGCGAAGGTGCGGCCGGTCCTGCCGAGGCCGGACTGGATCTCGTCGGCGATGAAGAGCGCCCCGCGCTCGGCGGTGACCCGGCGCACCCCGGCGAGATATCCGGGCGGCGGCACGAGAACGCCCGCCTCGCCCTGGATCGGCTCCAGCAGCACGGCGACGGTCTCGTCGTCCACGGCCGCTTCGAGCGCGGCGAGGTCGCCGTAGGGGACGGTCACGAAGCCGGGGGTGTACGGGCCGAAGTCCGCGCGGGCCTCGGGGTCGGTGGAGAAGCTGACGATCGTGGTGGTGCGGCCGTGGAAGTTTCCGGCCGCCACGACGATCTTTGCCCGGCCGTCCGGTACGCCCTTGACCCGGTAGCCCCACTTGCGCGCCGTTTTGACAGCGGTCTCCACCGCTTCGGCGCCGGTGTTCATCGGCAGCACCATCTCCATGCCGCACAGTTCGGCGAGCCGCGTGCAGAAGTCCGCGAAGCGGTCGTGGTGGAAGGCGCGGGAGGTCAGCGTGACCCGGTCGAGCTGTGCCTTGGCCGCCGCGATCAGCCGGGGGTTGGCGTGGCCGAAGTTCAGCGCCGAGTAGCCCGCGAGCATGTCGAGGTAGCGGCGGCCCTCGACGTCGGTCATCCACGCGCCTTCCGCCGTGGCGACCACGACGGGGAGCGGGTGGTAATTGTGCGCGCTGTGCGCCTCGGCGGCGGCGATCCGCGCGCCGGTCGTACCGGCGGTACCGGTCGTGCCGGCCGTGCCGGAAGGACCGGCGGTGCCTGCGGTGCCGGAAGGACCTGCGGTGGTGGTGGTCACGTGCGTTCTCCGTTCGTTGTACGTCGGAGGCCAGGGCGAAGGGGCGGGGTGACGCCCCTTTCTATCGTCGCTCGCCGCGATCACGGCGAAACCTCACCGACGGCGGCCAGGTGGTGTCCGCCAGGGGTATGGGAGCGGGGTCACCACCTGAGAGAATGATGGACATGGCAACAGATCGCCCGCGCGCGCTTTCCGGTATCCAGCCCACCGCCGGTTCGTTCCACCTGGGGAACTACCTGGGGGCGATCCGCCAGTACGTGGCGCTCCAGGAGACGCACGACGCCTTCTACATGGTGGTCGACCTGCACGCGATCACCGTGCCGCAGGACCCGGCCGAGCTGCGGGCGAACACGCGGCTGGCCGCCGCCCAGCTCCTGGCCGCCGGGCTCGACCCGGACCGCTGCACGCTGTTCATCCAGAGCCATGTGCCCGAGCACGCCCAGCTCGGCTGGGTGATGAACTGCCTGACCGGCTTCGGTGAGGCGTCCCGGATGACGCAGTTCAAGGACAAGTCGGCCAAGCAGGGCGCGGACCGCTCGACCGTCGGCCTGTTCACGTATCCGATCCTCCAGGTCGCGGACATCCTGCTGTACCAGGCGGACGCGGTGCCGGTCGGCGAGGACCAGCGGCAGCACATCGAGCTGACCCGGGACCTGGCGGAGCGGTTCAACACGCGTTTCGGTCCGACCTTCACCATCCCGGCGCCGCACATCGTGCGGGAGGTCGCGAAGATCTACGACCTCCAGGACCCGACGGCCAAGATGAGCAAGTCGGCGGCGTCGCCGAAGGGCCTGGTCAACCTGCTGGACGAGCCGAAGGCGTCGGCGAAGAAGTTCCGCAGCGCGGTGACGGACACCGGCACGGTCATCAAATATGACGAAAAAGACAAGCCAGGCATCAGCAATCTCCTCACGATTCACTCCGCGCTCACCGGTACCGGAATTCCGGAACTCGAGGAGCGGTACGAGGGCAAGGGCTACGGTGCGCTGAAGACCGACCTCGCGGAGATCTTCGTGGAGTGGGTCACACCGATCCGGGCGCGTACGCAGGAGTATCTGGGGGACCCGGAGACGTTGGACGCGGTGCTGGCGAAGGGTGCCGAGAAGGCGCGCGCCGTGGCGGCGGAGACGCTGGCCGGGGCGTACGACCGGGTCGGCTTCCTGCCCGCCAAGCACTGAGTACGGTACGGGGCGCTGCTGAGCACGTTACGGGGAGGACTTTTCCGCTCTCGCATGATTGTCCCGCATGATGGCTGTATGACCATGCGGGGTCATCGCGCGGGGGTGACCACGCGGCCGGCTGAACGGGGAAAGGGGTGAGCGCAGTGGGGACCACCACGACCACCACGATCGGCGTGTCCATCGCGGTCCCGGAGCCGTACGGGCGCCTGCTCCAGGAGCGGCGCGCCGGTTTCGGCGATCCGGCGGCGTACGCGATCCCCACCCACGTCACGCTGCTGCCGCCCACCGAGGTCGGCTGCGACACGCTTCCGGCGCTGCGCCGCCACCTCGCCCAGGTCGCCGCCGACGGCCGCCCGTTCCTGATGCGGCTGCACGGCACGGACACCTTCCGGCCGCTCTCCCCCGTGGTCTACGTCCGCCTCGCCGACGGCGGCGACGGCTGCGCCCGGCTCCAGGAGCAGGTCCGCTCGGGGCCCGTCTCCCGCGAGCTCCAGTTCCCGTACCACCCGCACGTCACCGTCGCCCACGGCATCCCCGGCCCCGCCATGGACCGGGCCCAGTCCGAGCTCGCCGCCTTCTCCGCCGCCTGGACCGCGATCAGCTTCGCCCTCTACGAGCAGGGCGAGGACGGCGTCTGGCGCAAGATGCGCGAGTACCCCTTCGGCCGCGAGGGCCTCTCCGCCGTCCCCCGCCAGCAGTCCGCCAAGGCCCCGACGCGCCTGTAACGGCGTCCGGGGCCCGCTCGGCCGCATCGGTCACATCCGGCCGCTTCCGTGCGACAAGACAGCGCACCGCCCGCGCACGGGCGGTGCGCTGATGCGTCGGGTCGGACAGGAAGCGGGGAGTGATCATGGGTACGCGGACATCGGCCGCCACGTTCACGGAAGCGGCGGAGGCGGAGCGGCTGGAGCGGGCGGCGCGGGCACTGGTGCTGCACGGCTTCGACGTGGAGATCCTCGACGACGTGGCCGCCGCGCGGGTCCGGGTGGGTGAGCTGATCCCGCGGGGCGCGAGCGTGTTCACCGGGGCCAGCGAGACGCTGCGGCTGTCCGGGATCGAGGAGGACATCAACGGGAGCGGGCGGTACGAGGCGGTCAAGCCGCGCGTGCTGGCCATGGACCGGGCGAGCGAGGCGGACGCGATCCGGCGGGCGCTGGCCGGTCCTGACGTCAGCGTCGGGAGCGTCGCGGCCGTCACCGAGACGGGGTCGCTGGTGATCGCGTCGGGCAGCGGGAGCCAGTTGCCCGGGTACGCGGGCGGGGCAGGGCGCGCGATCTGGGTGGTGGGCGCGCAGAAGGTGGTGCCGGACCTGGAGACGGCGCTGCGCCGGGTGGAGGAGCACTGTCTGCCGCTGGAGAGCGCCAGGACCATGGAGGTGCACGGCTGGCCGAGCACCGTGAACCGGCTCCTGGTCCTCAACGCGGAGTACGTGCCGGGGCGCGGCACCGTACTGCTGCTCCGCGAGCCCGTCGGTTTCTGAGGCACGGCAGGTGCACGGCCGGTGCACGGTCGGCGCACGGCCGGTGCGCAGCCGGTTCACGGCCGGTTCACGGGAGCGCGTTTCCGACATCGTGTGTGCAAAAGGAGGTGGCGGCCGGGTTTAGGGTGAAGCGGAAACGCTTGGAGGCATGGGCAATTGGCGAATATGAAGCACGGCCGTTGCATTGTCGGATCACGCGGGAGCGACCTCGCCAGGGCGCAAGTGCGCGAATATCTGGCGCCGTTGAGGGAGCGGTTTCCCGAGGTGACCTTCACGCATCGGGTGATCGTGGAGGGCGGCGACCGCGACCGGCGCTCACCGCTGGCCGACGTGTCGGCGGGGAGCGGCGGTTCGGCGTTCAGCACGGAGCAGGAGGCCGCACTGGCGCGCGGCGACGTGGACGTGGTCGTCCACTCCCTCAAGGACCTGCCGACGTCGAATCCGCCGGGCCTGACGCTGTTGCCGCCGCCGGGGCGCGAGGACGTGGCCGACGCGCTGTGCGGGGCGACGCTCGCCGGGCTGCCGGAGGGGGCCAGGGTCGGTACGGGGGCGGCCCGCCGGATCGGCCAACTCCTCGCCGTACGCCCCGACCTGCGGATCGTGCCGATTCGTGGCAACGTACCGCCGCGCCTGGAGAAGCTGGCGACCGAGGGGCTGGACGCGGTCGTGCTGGCCCTGGCGGGCCTGCGCCGCCTCGGCCTCGACGGCGCCGTGGGCGAGGTGCTGCCGCTCGACCGCTTCCCGCCGAGTCCGGGCCAGGGCGCCCTCGGCATCCAGATCCGCGCGGACGACACCGCCGTACGCGACCTGCTCGCCGGCGCCGGGGACGCCCGCGTCGACGCGCGGGTCCGCGCCGAACGCGCGTTCCTGGCCGAATTGCACGGCGGGTGCGGCGTTCCGGTCGGGGGTTACGCCGAATTGGGCCCGGACGGAAATCTCCGGGTGTTCGGACAGGTCACGTCACTCGACGGCAGGACGCAGATTTCCGCCGCCGTCAGCGGTCCGGCGCGGCAGCCGGAAAAGCTCGGAAAGGAATTGGCCGCGGAAGTCGTCGCGCAGGGCGCGCATTCCGTGCTCGACGCGGTGCGCCACCGCGACGCGTGATGCGAGCGGCGGCCGTACCGCCGCCCGACGCGTGACGTGAACCTCGGCCGTATCGCGTCCTACGCGCGGACCGCCGGGGACATCCGGCAGGAGACGCCGATCCGGTTCCAGGCGTTCATGGTGACGCACATGGCCAGGAGCCGGGGGAATTCGTCGGCGTCGAAGAGCCGGGCGGCCTCGTCGAAGGCGGCGTCGGGGACGCCGTGGTCACCGAGGTGGGTGACGGCCTCGGCCAGGGCCAGGGCGGCGCGCTCGCGGGCGGTGAAGAAGGGCGTCTCGCGCCAGACGGTGACGCCGTGCAGCTTCTGCTCGGTGATGCCGAGGGCGCGGGCGTCGGCGCTGTGCTTGTCGACGCAGTAGGCGCAGCCGTTGAGCTGGGAGACCCGGACGCGGACGAGTTCGCGGACGGCGGGGTCGAGGCCGTGGGCGGCGGCCTTGTCGAGGGCGGCCATGGCCGCGTAGAAGTCGGGGGCCTTGTCGCGGAGGTCGATCCGGCGAGCGGGCGCGGGAACGGTGTCCGTGTCGGTGGCATCGGTCGTCGTCGTCATGCCTCCACCGTAGGAGGAAAGTGGCTCCACGCCGTGGTCCACTTGGCGCATGGACGACTGGGCCACTCGCGGTGAGCGCACCGCCGACTACGACCTGCTGCTCGACCTCCCCGCCGCGCGGGCCGCGGCGGGCGGCGGCGCGCGGGCAGGTCTTGAGCGGGCCCTGCGCGAGGCCGTACGCGACGGCCGCCTCTCCCCCGGTACGCGCCTGCCGTCCAGCCGGGTGCTGGCCGGGGATCTGGGCCTCGCGCGCAACACGGTCGCGGACGCGTACGCGCAGCTCGTCGCCGAGGGGTGGCTGACCGCACGGCAGGGTTCGGGCACGACGGTGGCGCCGCGCCCGGCGGCGGTCCCCGGCCGGGCGGAGAGCGCCCCCGTACGCCGTACGCCCGTCGCCCCGGTCGAAATGGTGCCGGACAACGCGACCGGCCTCCCGTACAGCCTGTGGCCCGGCTCGCCCGACCTGTCGTCCTTTCCGCGCGCCGCGTGGTCGGCGGCGGCGCGGCGGGCGCTGGCGGCGGCGCCGAACGAGGCGTTCGGGTACACCGACCCGCGCGGGCGGCCGGAGTTGCGGGCGGCGCTGAGCACGTATCTCGCGCGGGTGCGCGGGGTGCGGACCGACCCGGAGCGCCTGATGATCTGCACGGGGTACGTGCAGGGCGTCGGTCTGCTGGCCCGCGCGCTGTACGGCCGGGGCGCCCGCCGGATCGCCGTCGAGGCGCTGGGTTTCCCCGACACGCGAACGCTGCTGCGTACGGCGGGACTTGAGACGGTGCCGCTGGACGTGGACGGCGACGGGGCGCGGGTGGACCGGCTGGACGGCTCTGCGCAGGCGGTGCTGTTGACCCCCGCGCACCAGTTCCCGACCGGCGTGCCGCTGTCCCCCGGTCGCCGTACGGCCGTCACGGGGTGGGCGCGGAGCAATGGCGCGGTGATCCTGGAGGACGACTACGACGGGGAGTTCCGCTACGACCGGCAGCCCGTCGGCGCCCTCCAGGGCCTCGCGCCCGCACACGTCGTGTACGCGGGCACAGCCAGCAAGAGCCTCGCGCCGGGACTGCGGCTGGCGTGGCTCGCGCTGCCCCCGCACCTGCTGGACGCGGTCGTGCGCGAGAAGCGGATGGCCGACCACCACTCGCCGGTGCTCGACCAGTTGACCCTCGCCGAATTCATCGGATCGGGCGCGTACGACCGCCACGTACGCCGCATGCGCCTTCGCTACCGCGCCCGCCGCGACCGCCTGGTGGCGGCCCTGGCGGAACACGCGCCCCGCGTCCGCGTCTCCGGCATCGCCGCCGGCCTGCACGCCGTACTCGAACTCCCCCCGGAATCAGGCCCGTTGCAAGCCCTCGTGGACCGCGCCCACGCCCTCGGCCTGGCCCTGAGCGGCCTCCCCGTCTACGGCGCCCCGACCGCCCGCGCCCCCGCGTCCCTCGTCATCGGCTACGCCACACCCCCCGACCACGCCTTCTCCGGCGCCCTGTCCCGTCTCTGCGAGATCCTGGCCCCCGGGTAAGAGGGCTTGCGGCGACGGGAGTTGGGGTCAGGCCGGGAGGGTGAGGAGGACTTCGTCGATCTCCTCGCCACGGGCGTTCGCGAAGCCGCGGTCGGTGCCCGCGGGGTGGAAGCCGCATTTGTGGAGGACCCGGAGGGAGCCGGGGTTGTCGGCGGCGGCGCGGGCGTGCAGGGGGCGTTCGGGGACGACGGCGAGGAGTTGGCGGAGGGCGGCGGTGGCGGCGCCGCGGCCCCAGAACTCGCGGCCGATCCAGTACGTGACCTCGCGCTCCTCGGGCGGCCCGTAGACGGCGGCGTGGCCGACGACCGTACCGTCGGAGGCCGCGGCGACCGTGCGGTTGACGACGCCGGGGGTGGCGCGGATACGGGCCCAGTGGGCGTGGAAGCGGGCGCTGTCCGACGGGTCCTCAGCGGTGAACGCGGCCATCCGCACCGCCTCGGGGTCCTGCATCTGAACGAAGAAGACGGGCAGGTCCGAGTCGCGTACCTCGCGCAGGATGACGTCCATGGGGCAAACGTAAGGGGCCCCGCACCAGGGCGGCACCCCTTACCGGCAGAAAAGTACGGGACTCAGATGAGGCCCAGCTCGCGCACGGCGGCGCGCTCCTCTTCCAGCTCCTTCACGGACGCGTCGATCCGCGCACGCGAGAACTCGTTGATCTCCAGGCCCTGGACGATCTCGAACGCGCCGTCCTTCGTGGTGACCGGGAAGGACGAGATGAGACCGGCCGGGACGCCGTAGGAACCGTCGGAGACGATGCCCATGGAGGTCCAGTTGCCCTCCGCGGTGCCGTTGACCCAGGTGTGGACGTGGTCGAGGGCGGCCGACGCGGCGGAGGCGGCGGAGGACGCGCCACGCGCCTCGATGATCGCGGCGCCGCGCTTGGCGACGGTCGGGATGAAGGTGTCGGCCAGCCACTGCTCGTCGTTGACGACCTCGGCGGCGTTCTTGCCCGCGACCTCGGCGTGGAAGATGTCGGGGTACTGGGTCGCCGAGTGGTTGCCCCAGATGGTGAGCTTCTTGATCTCCGAGACCGGCACCCCGGTCTTCTTCGCGAGCTGCGCGATGGCGCGGTTGTGGTCCAGGCGGGTCATCGCGGTGAAGCGCTCGGCCGGTACGTCGGGGGCGGCGGACTGCGCGATGAGCGCGTTGGTGTTCGCCGGGTTGCCGACGACCAGGACCTTGATGTCGTCGGCCGCGTGGTCGTTGATGGCCTTGCCCTGCGGCTTGAAGATGCCGCCGTTGGCGGAGAGCAGGTCGCCGCGCTCCATGCCCTTGGTGCGCGGGCGGGCGCCGACCAGCAGCGCGACGTTGGCGCCGTCGAAGGCCGTGTTCGGGTCGTCGGTGATGTCGATGCCCTGGAGCAGCGGGAAGGCGGCGTCGTCCAGCTCCATCGCGGTGCCCTCCGCGGCCTTCAGGCCCTGGGGGATCTCCAGCAGACGGAGCCTCACCGGCACGTCCGCGCCGAGCAGGTGGCCCGAGGCGATGCGGAAGAGGAGGGCGTAGCCGATCTGGCCTGCCGCTCCGGTGACGGTGACGTTGACGGGGGTGCGAGTCATTGCCTTCTCCTGGCCTTTTCCTGCGGGTACCTGGCATTGCCGCCCCGGCAGTGGCCCGAGCGGCCCCGGAACGTGGCTCTCTCGGCGTCAAGAGAGCCGTCCGTCAGGCTATCGCGCGGCGGCGCCGACGGTGACGCGAGGGCGTGTGGCCCCGGTCACCGGGAAGGCCGTCGGGTGACGTTCCCGTGCCGTGCGGGGCCCGCGTCCTGGCTTCCGCGCGGTGCCCCGCGGGTCCGTGCCCCGCGGGTCCGCGCGCCTCAGCCCTGGCCGCCCAGACAGAGGTTGACGACGAGCAGGCCGAGGCACAGGCCGCCGCGGCCGGTGGCGGTCGGGGACGCCGTCGCCGTCGCGGTCGCGGGCGGGGTGGAGGACGCCGGACCGGTGGGCGTATCCGTAGGAGAAACGGTTCCTCCGGAGGCGGGCGCCGAAGGGGACACCGAATCGGTCGGTACGGCGCCGGGGGCGCCGGCGCCCGGCGCGGTGCCGGAGCCTTGGGCGGCCGTGGCAGCGGGCGTTCCCGGCGGACCGGCGGACGGCGGGCCGTCGCCCGTCATG
>NZ_MECL01000046.1 GCF_014596445.1 Streptomyces sp. CBMA29
CACGCCTCGCCGGAGCGCAGCAGCAGGGCCGCGGCCAGGCCCACCGCGACGTGCGCGGCGAGCAGCAGCCAGGGGCTCACCGACAGGCCGCCGGCCGCGGATGCGGTGGTGCGGGCGGCCAGCGATCCGCTGCCGGTGATCGTGCCGTGGGCGAGCGAAACGCCGGCGTCGCCGCCCTGGCAGACGACCGCCTCGTGCAGCGACCGCCACGAGCCGGTGACCGGGCCGCCGCCGGGGCCGTAGCAGGTGCGCTGCCCGGCGTTGAACAGGGTGTCCGAGGCCAGCTCCAGCGGAATCAGCGCGGCGGCGATGGCCAAGTAGCCGCGCTCGCGGCCGCCGAGCGCGTAGGCCACCGCGAACACCGAGGCGGCCACGGCTGCGATCACCGGCAGCGGCAGCGGCTCCCGGGACAGCAGCACGTGGGTGGTGCCGGACATGACGACGCACAGCGCGGCGAACATCGCCGCCCGCACTGCCCTCAGTCCCGCCCCTGCCGATTCCATAGGCGCATAGTGTGTCATGACAGGCGCCACGGGAGTCTCAGAATCCCGTGAGAATCGGGCCCGCCGTCCGGTCGTCGGCTGTCGTTCCCGGGCCGGCCACCGGCCTGCGGTCCGGGAACGACGGCTCATGTCCCCGAACCGGCGGCGACGCGTGTCTCGGTGACGGGTCCGTCGCGCGGTTCCGGACTCCGGCAGCCGGACGTGTGTCACGCGTCCGGGGGGCGGCTTCCGCGTCTCCCGGACATGCGCGGCGAGCGCCGATCAGATGGTGCCGGTCTTCGTTCCGCAGTATTGCTGAGCGCCGCCGGAGCCGTTTTTCAGGCAGGCGGTGAGCGTGAAATGGGTGCCCGGTGTCAGCGACGGTATGTATTTCGTCGTGCAGGTTCCGTTGCCGTTGGCGTCCTCGATGCTCGCGCCCTTGTAGTCGCCGGCGCTGTCGATCCAGGTCACCGAAGCGTAGGCTCGGAGACCGTCGGCCTGGGTGTCGCACGCGGACAGCGTGTCGGGGGTGTAGACCGCATGAGCGCCGGTCGCGCCGCTGTCGGTGGTGTAGGCCGTCCACGTGGCCGCGCCGGCGTTGCCCGCCGCGAGCATGCCCGCGGCGCCCGCGAACAGCACCACGCCCGCCGCCTTCGCTCCCATGTGCCGCCGAATTCCCTTGATGGACAAGGTGCCTCCCCTTGTTTGAGAGCCATATGAATGCAGAGTGACGAAAGATCTCGTCATCCGCTTGCGCCGACCCCTTTTCCCCTGGGCGGTGCGTGATCACTCAAGCCTCTGTCGAGTGGTCCCGACAGATGCCTTTCGGTCATTCGTCCGTCGCGTTATCGCCCCCGCGGGGCGCGGCAGAATTCCGCTTCTGGCCGGCCCGAACCGCCGCGTTCTGCGATCTCCCGGATATCCGCGAGGGCTTTCCGGTGCGCACGGCTTCCACTTGATCCTGCGGCGAGGAAACGGACCGGATTGATCCGTTTCGTCCCCGGCGGGCGGGGGAGGCGCCGGACCGCCCGTGGCGGGGCCCCGTTGTCGGACCCGGGTCGTAGACTCACAGGGCCGCCAGAACCAGCCAGCAGTCCCTCAGCAATCCGCCAGTAATCCCCCCCTCTCGCCGGAGGTATCGCCGCCCGTGACCGACCAGCCCTTCACTCATCTCCATGTCCACACCCAGTACTCGCTGCTGGACGGAGCGGCGAGATTGAAGGACATGTTCAAGGCGTGCAACGAGATGGAGATGAGCCATGTGGCCATCACCGACCACGGCAATCTGCACGGGGCGTACGACTTCTTCCACCAGGCCAAGGACGCCGGCGTCACCCCGGTGATGGGCATCGAGGCGTATCTCGCGCCCGAGTCGCGGCGGTACAACAAGCCCGTCAAGTGGGGCGCGCCGCACCAGAAGCGGGACGACATCTCGGGCGCGGGCGCGTACACCCACATGACCATCTGGGCGCGCAACGCCGTCGGGCTGCACAATCTCTTCCGCGCCCAGTCGCGGGCGGCCTTCGAGGGCTACTTCCGCAAGCCCCGGATGGACCGCGAACTGCTCAGCGAGTACGCCGAGGGCCTGATGGGCACCACGGGCTGCCCCTCCGGCGAGATCTCCACCCGCATCCGGCTCGGGCAGATGGACGAGGCGATCAAGGCCGCCGGTGAGTACCAGGACATCTTCGGCAAAGAGAACTTCTTCGTCGAGATCATGGACCACGACATCGACATCGACCGCCGGGCCCGCGCGGGCCTGGAGGAGATCGCCAAGAAGATCGACGCGCCCTTCGTCGTCACCAACGACTCGCACTACACGTACGCGGGCGAGTCCTCGGCGCACGACACCCTGCTGTGCATCCAGACCGGCTCGAACATGTCGGACCCCGACCGGTTCAAGTTCGACGGCAGCGGTTACTACCTGAAGTCCGCCGCCGAGATGTACGCGATCGACTCCTCGGACGCGTGGCAGGAGGGCTGCCGCAACAGCCAGCTCCTGATCGCGAACCGGATCGAGACCGAGGGCATGTTCGAGACGAAGAACCTGATGCCGCGGTTCGACGTCCCCGAGGGCTACACCGAAGTGACCTGGTTCCGCGAGGAAGTGGCCCGCGGCATGGCCCGGCGCTTCTCCGCCGGCATCCCCGAGGACCGCCAGAAGCTCGCCGACTACGAGATGGACACCATCGTCCAGATGGGGTTCCCCGGCTACTTCCTCGTCGTCGCCGACTTCATCATGTGGGCGAAGAACAACGGCATCGCGGTCGGCCCCGGGCGTGGCTCCGCGGCCGGTTCGATCGTCGCCTACGCCATGGGCATCACCGACCTCGACCCCGTCCCGCACGGCCTGATCTTCGAGCGCTTCCTCAACCCCGAGCGCGTGTCCATGCCCGATGTCGACATCGACTTCGACGAGCGTCGGCGCGGCGAGGTCATCCGCTACGTGACCGAGAAGTACGGCTCCGACAAGGTCGCGCAGATCGCCACCTACGGCACCATCAAGGCCAAGGCCGCCATCAAGGACTCGGCCCGCGTGCTCGGTTACCCCTTCTCCATGGGCGACCGGATCACCAAGGCCATGCCCGCCGACGTCCTCGGCAAGGGCATCCCGCTCTCCGGCATCACCGACAAGGAGCACCCGCGCTACAGCGAGGCGGGCGAGGTCCGGGCGATGTACGAGAACGAGCCGGACGTCACCAAGGTGATCAACTCGGCCAAGGGCATCGAGGGCCTGGTCCGGCAGATGGGCGTGCACGCGGCGGGCGTGATCATGTCCGCCGAGCCGCTGATCGACCACGTGCCGATCTTCTCGCCGAAGAACGACGGCGCGGTCGTCACGCAGTGGGACTACCCGAGCTGTGAGTCGCTCGGCCTGCTGAAGATGGACTTCCTCGGCCTGCGCAACCTGACGATCATGGATGACGCGGTCAAGTCGATCAAGGCCAACAAGGACATCGACATCGACCTGCTGTCACTGCCGCTGGACGACCCCAACGCGTACGCGCTGCTCGGGCGCGGTGACACCCTGGGCGTCTTCCAGTTCGACGGCGGCCCCATGCGCGCCCTGCTGCGCATGATGAAGCCCGACAACTTCGAGGACATTTCCGCCGTCTCGGCCCTGTACCGGCCGGGCCCGATGGGCATGAATTCGCACATCAACTACGCGCTGCGCAAGAACAAGCAGCAGGAGATCACCCCGATCCACAAGGAGTTGGAAGAGCCGCTCCGCGAAGTCCTCGACATCACCTACGGCCTGATCGTCTATCAGGAGCAGGTGCAGAAGGCCGCCCAGGTGCTGGCCGGTTACTCGCTCGGCCAGGCCGACCTGCTGCGCCGCGCGATGGGCAAGAAGAAGAAGGAAGTCCTCGACAAGGAGTTCATCCCCTTCCAGGCGGGCATGCGCGAGCGCGGCTACTCCGACCAGGCCATCCAGGCGGTCTGGGACGTGCTGGTGCCGTTCGCCGGATACGCCTTCAACAAGGCGCACTCCGCCGCGTACGGCCTGGTCTCCTACTGGACCGCGTATCTCAAGGCCAACTACCCGGCCGAGTACATGGCGGGCCTGCTGACCTCGGTCAAGGACGACAAGGACAAGATGGCGCTCTATCTCAACGAGTGCCGCCGGATGGGCATCAAGGTGCTGCCGCCGGACGTCAACGAGTCCAACGCCAACTTCACACCGCGCGGCGACGACACGATCGTCTTCGGCCTCACCGCCGTGCGCAACGTCGGGACGAACGTGGTGGAGTCGGTGGTCCGCAGCCGCAAGGCCAAGGGGCGGTACGCGACCTTCCCCGACTTCCTCGACAAGGTCGAGGTGGTGGCCTGCAACAAGCGGACCGTCGAATCGCTGATCAAGGCGGGCGCCTTCGACGAGATGAAGCACACCAGGCGCGGTCTGACCGAGCACTTCGAGACGATGATCGACAACGTGGTGCAGGTCAAACGCAAGGAGGCCGAGGGCCAGTTCGACCTGTTCGGCGGCGCTGGGGACGAGGGCGACGACACCCCGGCCTTCGGGATGGACGTGGTCTTCTCCGACATCGAGTGGGACAAGACGTATCTGCTCGCGCAGGAACGGGAGATGCTCGGCCTCTACGTATCCGACCATCCGCTCTTCGGCATCGAGCACATCCTCAACGACAAGACGGACGCCGCGATCGCCGCGCTGGCCGGTGACTACTCCGACGGCGCGATCGTCACCATCGGCGGCATCATCTCCGGGCTCCAGCGGAAGATGACCAAGCAGGGCAACGCGTGGGCGATCGCCACCGTCGAGGATCTGGCGGGCTCGGTCGACTGCATGTTCTTCCCCGCCACCTACCAACTGGTCTCGACCCAACTCGTCGAGGACGCCGTGGTCTTCGTCAAGGGGCGGCTCGACAAGCGGGAGGACATCCCGCGGCTGGTGGCGATGGAGCTGATGGTCCCCGACCTGTCGGACGTGGGCGCCAACGCGCCGGTGATGATCTCCATCCCGACGGTCAAGGTGACCCCGCCGCTGGTGGCCAGGCTCGGCGAAGTGCTCTCCAGCCACAAGGGCAACACCGAGGTGCGGGTGAAACTCCAGGGTGCGCGGACGACCACGGTGCTGCGGCTCGACCGGCACCGGGTGACCGCGGACCCCTCGCTCTTCGGCGACCTCAAGGCGTTGTTGGGCCCCGCGTGCCTGGGCGCCGCGCAGCAGCAGGCCGGCTGACCCGCGCGGATGAGCGGATGAGCTGAGCGCGATGCGAGTGCGTGCGCAAGCGCGATGTGAGTGCGGGGGCACCCCTGGTGGTGGGGCGCCCCCGCGGTCACGCGAGGGGACCAGGGCCTAGTTGTGGCCGAACTTCTGCTTGTTCTGCTTGTGCGAGAAGTCCTGCGCGGGCGCCATCTCCGGCTGGTCCTCGTCCATCGGGCGCTGCGTGCGCTCCCGCTCCTCGGTGGCGGCGGCGCCGCGCTGCTCGTTCTGGTTCTCGCGCTGACGGTTCTGGTTCTTGTTCTTAGCCACGATCGTCTCTCCTAGTGGGGGATGTCGGCCGTTGGCCTGGTGGCCCATCGGCCGACATCAGATTTGCACGGGAGTACGAAGCGCGCATTTCGGGCAGTTGAGGGAGTGGGGCGGCCGGAATGGTGACCACCGCCACGCCGATGATCGGGTTCGAGGTCATAACCCCCGAGCATTCGGGCAGACTCGGGGGACATCCGTGCCGGGGGGCGACCGGAAGAGGTGCAACATGGACCGCTGCGTCGTCCTGGTGGACGCTGGCTACCTACTGGGCGCTGCGGCGAGTCTGTTGGCGGGTGAACCCTCCCGGTCCCGGATCACCGTTGATCATGCCGCTGTCGTCGCTGGCCTGCGCGAACGTGCCGAGTTGGAGACCGGTCAGCCACTGCTGCGGATCTACTGGTTCGACGGCGCACCCGACCGGGTTCCGCAACCGGAACACCGTCGGCTGCGGGTGATGCCCCGGGTGACCGTACGACTGGGCGCGCTCACCCGGACGGACGGCCGGTGGGCGCAGAAGGGCGTGGACGCCGCCATGCACGCCGAGCTGTCGGAGCTGGCCCGTAACCGCGCGTGCTCCGATGTCGTCCTGGTGACCGGTGACGGCGATCTGCTGCCCGGCATGATGTCCGCCAAGGAGCACGGCGTCGCCGTCCATCTGTGGGCCGTCCAGGCCGCAGACGGGGACTACAACCAGTCGGAAGACCTGGTCGCGGAGGCCGACGAGCGGCGGGTGCTGGACCGCCAGTGGATCACCGCGGCGATCAGGGCCCGCGAGATCCCCGGCGTCTGTCCGCCGCCCGGCCCGCGCCCGGAGATCGCCGCGATCCTCTCCGCGCCGCTGCCCGAGTCGGCCTCCGGCGGCGAGCGGCTGGCGCCTCCGGAGGAGCGGCCGGGCAAGAACGGCACCGCGCCGGAACCGGCGGCGGCCGAGAGCGCACCGCCGGGCAAGGTTGCCCCTTCGGAACCCGCCGGTCCCACCGTGCCCACCCCGAAGGATCTCGCCGGCCGCAGCCACGCCGCCCCCGCGCCGCCGCCGGCCCAGCCGGCCCCCAGCGCCACCCTGCGCTGGTCGTCGGAGAAGGGCTGGACCGACCGCGGCGCGGGCGCCGACCTGCCCGACACCAGCGGCCTGCCCACCCTCGCCCAGCTCACCTCGGCCGAGCAGCGCTGGGCGGACCGCGAGGCCGACATCACGGCGGTCAGCGGCGACCCTTTCGAGGTCGGCCAGGTCTTCGCCCGCCGCTGGATCGCCCGCCTCACCGACACCTCCCAGCTCCAGCAGCTCTCCACCCACTACCCCCGCGTCCCGCACCGCATAGACGGTGAGCTGCTGCGATACGCCGCCCGCTTCGGCCTGCTCGCCCACAAGGACGACCAGATCGACGAGCACGACCGGTACGCGATCAGGGCCGGATTCTGGCGCGAGGTCGACGCCCACGCGGTCGCCGAGCACGCACCCGCGGGGGAGTGAGCACGGGTTCCGCCGCCTGCGCCGGTGCCCCGGCAGGGCCAGCGAGGCGTCGCGTGGCACGGGCCGGTCCCGGCCGAGGTCCGGCTCCGACCGGCCCGGCGGCCCGCCCGGCGGCCGGGCCCGCCCCCGGCGGGGAGCGACCCGCCCGGGGTCCGAAAGCCGGGTGAACCGGGCCCCCTTGCGTCGCGGGCGGCGCGCAGCGCGTACTCTCGGTCCTCGTGAGTACGGGCACGGAGGAGACGGCGCCCCCAGCGGTCGCCACAGCCCGCGACGCGGTGTGCACCGTGCGCGGTCTGGTCAGAACGTACCCGGCCGGTTCCGCGGCCAGGGGCCGAGGGCTGCGCCGCCGCCGTACCGCCGCCGATCAGGCGCCCCAAACCGCCAGGCCCGGTGTCGTACGCGCCAACGACGGCATCGACCTCGACGTCGGCCGCGGCGAACTCTTCGGCATCCTCGGCCCCAACGGCGCGGGCAAGACCACCCTGGTCCGCCAGCTCACCGGCCTGCTGCGGCCCGACGCCGGATCGATCGACCTGCTCGGCCACGACCTCGTACGCCACCCGGACCGGGCCTCCCGGCTGGTCGGCTACCTCGGCCAGGAGTCGTCCGCGCTGGACGAGCTGACCGTCGCGCTCGCCGCCGAGACCACCGGACGGCTGCGCGGCCTGGACGCGCGCGCCGCCCGCGCCGAGCGCGACGCCGTCCTGGACGAACTCGAACTCGGCCCGATCGCGGGACGCCCGATCAAGCGCCTCTCCGGCGGCCAGCGGCGGCTCGCCTGCTTCGCGGCCGTCCTGGTCGGCCAGCGGCCCGTCCTGGTCCTCGACGAGCCCACCACCGGTATGGACCCGGTCGCCCGGCGCGCGGTGTGGGCCGCGGTCGGCCGCCGCAGGGCCGAGCACGGCGCGACCGTGCTGCTGGTCACCCACAACGTCATCGAGGCGGAGAACGTCCTGGACCGGGTCGCCGTGCTCGACCACGGCAAGGTCATCGCCTGCGACACCCCCACGGGCCTGCGGTCGCTGGTCGCCGACGAGGTCAGGCTCGACCTCGTGTGGCGCGACGAGCCGCCGATGGCGCTGCCCGCCATCGCCGCCCTGCACCCGCTCGCCGACATCTCGGGCCGCCGCTGGACGCTGAGGCTGCCCCAGGAACGGGCCCGCGCCGCCGTCGCCGAGGTCACCGGGGGACCGGCCTTCGCCGCCCTGGACGACTTCACCCTGGCGATGCCCAGCCTGGAGGACGTCTACCTCGCGCTCGGCGGCAGGGGAGAGGGCCTGGTGAAGTCATGAGACGGGTCCCGCCGCGGGTCGCGCCGCACCGGCGGACGGCTTCGTCGTACGCCCCCGCGCCCCGGCCGTACGACCCTGTGCTGTCGCCGTACGACACGGCCCCGCCGTGTTCCGCAACCACGCGTGGAGCCTGCGTATGAGCGTGCTCACCCAAACCGTTCCCGCGCCCCGGGGCGTCGCCGCGCAGCAGTCCGGCGCCGCGCCGCTCGCGCCGCGGGCCCGGCTGTGGCCCGCCTTCGGCGCGGTCTACCGCGCGCAGCTCTCGCGGGCCCGGGTGGCCCGGATACCGCTGCTGTTCGTCGCCACCTTCCAGTCCGTCGGGATCATGGTGATGATGCGCGGAGTGGTCGACGGCGGGGACGGGGAGGCGGCGCGCTCGGTCGTCGCGGGCTCCAGCGTCCTGGTGGTCGCCTTCGTCGCGCTCAATCTGCTCGCGCAGTACTTCGGACAGCTCAGGGCGTCCGGCGGACTCGACCACTACGCGACGCTGCCGGTGCCGCCGGCCGCCGTCGTCCTCGGCGCGGCGGGCGCGTACGCGTCCTTCACCGTGCCCGGCACCCTCGTGACCGCCGTGACCGGCTGCGTCCTGTTCCATCTGCCGCTGGCCAATCTGTGGATCCTCGCCGTCGTGATCCCGCTGGCCGGGGCCGCGCTCTCCGGCCTCGGCGCGGCCCTCGGGCTGCTCGCGCCGCGGCAGGAGATCGCCACGCTCTTCGGCCAGTTGGGCATGTCGGCGGCGCTGCTGCTCGGCGTGCTGCCCGCCTCGCACATGCCCGCGCCGATCTCCTGGGCGCGCGATCTGCTGCCCTCCACGTACGGCGTCGAGGCGTTCGCCCGCACCTTCGGCGGCCATCCGCACTGGGCCGCGGTCGCCGGCGACCTGTCCGTGTGCGCGGCCGTCGGCGTCGGCTCGCTGGCCGTCGCCACCTGGGCGTACCGCAGGGCGGCCTGCCGATGAAGCGACGGACAGGCAGACCTGGCACGATGGGCGGGTGACCGCACCCCTGACGCCGCATGACCAGCCGCCGCCGTTCCCGCCGTACCCGGGCGCAGGCCCCGGTGGAGGCGACGGCAAGGGGGACCGGCCCTCACCGATCGCACAGTTGGGCCGCGCCGCGCTCGTCGCGGTCGCCGTCACGGTGTGCGGGGTGTTCCTCGGGCTGCTGTGGGCGTGGCTGTCACCGCGCGTCCCGCTGATCTCGGACGGCACGTACATCTACCTCAAGGACACCGAGGGCGAAGAGGCCATCGGCGGCGACGGCACCTTCGTGCTGATCGCGCTGTGCCTGGGCGCGCTGACCGCCCTCGGCGTCTTCCTCTGGTACCGCCGCGGCGGCGTCGCCGTGGTCCTGGGCCTCGCGGTCGGCGGCGTGCTCGCCTCCATCGTCGGCTGGCGGCTGGGCATCGTCCTCGGACCGACCGTCCACATCAAGGCACACGCCAAGGAGGTCGGCCCGAACGTCGTCTTCGACGGGCCGCTGAAGCTGCGCGCCAAGAGCGCGCTGGTCGCCTGGTCGGCGGCGGCGATGCTGGTCCACCTGGGCCTGACCTCGCTCTTCGGGCCGCGTGACCCGCAGCCGGTGTACGTGGCGCCGCAGCCGTGGGGCGCGCCGCCGCCCCCGCCGCCGCCCCCGGCGCAGTGACGCTCTCCCGCTCCGGCTGACGCCGGGGCTTCCGGCTCAGGTACGTGAGATCCGGGCCGTCACCGCTGAGGTGAGCGTCGCCAGGTCTGCGGGGGACAGCTCCAGCTCCAGGCCGCGCTTGCCCGCGGAGACGAAGACCGTGGGGAAGCCGAGGGCCGAGGCGTCCAGGGCCGTGGGCAGGCGCTTGCGCTGGCCCAGCGGGGAGATCCCGCCGAGCACGTAACCGGTGCTGCGCTCGGCGTCGGCCGGCGCCGCCATCGTGGCGCGCTTGCCGCCCACCGCCGCGGCCAGCGCCTTGAGGTCGAGCGAGCCCGCCACCGGGACGACCGCCACGGTCAGAGCCCCGTCCACCTCCGCGACCAGCGTCTTGAAGACCCTGCCCCGGACTTCGTCAGGAGGAGCCCCGAGCGCCGTGCCCAGCGCCGCCGCGGCCTCGGCGCCGTAGGAGAGTGCGGACGCCGGGTCGTGCGCGTAGGCGTGCACGGTGAACGGCAGGCCCGCCTTCTCCAGGGCGACCGTGGCCGGGGTGCCTCCGGCCGTACGCGCCTTCTTCGCCATCGCCGACCCCCTGATACGCGCTAGGACACGCCCTAGTTGGCGCTGATCGCCTGGTGGGTGAGTTCCACCGCGGGCAGTGACGGCAGCTTGTCGATCACCGCGGTCTCGCGGCGCAGCAGCCGCAGTTCGGCCGTCAGCCGGGCGGCGGTGTCCGCCGCCTCCAGCAGCTCCTGCTTCACCGAGGTCTCCACGACCACCGCCGCCGCGACGAGATACGACAGCACCGTGGCGTCGTCGGGGAACTCCTGCCCCGGCGCCAGCGTGCGCTCCCGCGCCCCGGCCAGCCGCTTCTGATACGTGCCGAACACCCGTGAGACCTCGGAGGCCAGCGCTCCCGCGCCCGCGCCGGGCTCGTCCGGCAGCTCCTCGTACTCGGCCGTCAGATAGGGCCCGCTCGCGTCCACCGACAGCAGCTTGAACCGGATCAGACCCGTGGCCACCAGTTCGTACCCGCCGTCGTCGCGCTCCGCGATGCCCGCCGCGTCCGCGACGCACCCGTAGCCGTACAGCGCGGCCTCCGGGTCCTCGCCGAGACCGGCGGCCGGACCCGTGTCCCCGCCGTCCTGGCCCGTCGGAGCGACCTCCTGGCCGTTCTTGATCGCCACCACGCCGAAACGCCGCGGCGCGTTCTCGGGCAGCGCCAGCAGATCGCCCACGAGCGCGCGGTACCGCTCCTCGAAGACGTTCAGCGGCAGCACCAGGCCGGGAAAGAGCGCCGTACTGAGCGGGAAGAGCGGAAGACGATCGGTCACAGTGAGCAAGGGTACGGGCAGTACGCCCGCCTTAGGCATCCGCTGCACCCCTCGGGGCCGCGGCGGGCCCCGAATCGCCGCGGATCGGTTGAGCGGGGGTGACGCACCTCATGGCTGCCGCCCGGCTCCGACGGCTGCCGCCCTGCTCAACGCGCCCCACTCAACGTGCCCTGCTCAACGCGCCCTGCTCAACCGCGGCTGAGCATGCGGGAGGCGCCCGCGGCGACCGTGGTGGCGAGTGTCCAGCCGAGCAGGGTGAGCAGGGAGGCCACCCACTGGCTGACGCCGACCTCCCGCCACGCGTTGTCCTGGCCGAGGTCGATCACCGGCAGCAGCAGGTCCAGGGCGTAGAGCGCGGGGCTCCAATGCGGCCGGTAGTCGTTCCCCGCCGGGGGCGGCGCCTTGTGGAGGGCGAAGTACAGCGCGCCCAGCGCCCACAGCACCGCCATCCACACCGCCGCCCGGCCGGGCCGGTAGCCGTATCCGACCGTCACGTCCTGGAGCCACCCCCAGGCCCGCCCGGCCGGCGGCAGCGATTCGCGGCGCCGCCGCTGCTTGGCCAGCAGCACCTCGCGGGCGTGCGCGTCCTCGCCGCCCGCCCGCAGCGCGGCGGCCAGCCGCTCGTACGGGCCGGGACTGTATTCCGGCGTCGCCGCGTTCAGCCACGCGACGCGCTCGCGCAGCGGGAAGGCGGTGCGCGGGGTCAGCGCCTCGTACGAGAAGTCCGTCAGATCGACCTGCCCCGGCCCCGGCCAGCTCTGCGGCGCGTCGGTCAGCCGCCCCACCCGCGCCCCCGCCAACGACACCGTCCCGCTGGGCGGCGTCCCCAGGGTGATCCGCAGTTCGGGCGTCTGCAACCGCCGTAGCGAGAGCTGCTGCCCTTCCCCCAGCCGGAACCGCGCCCGGTCGATCACCACGGCGTTGCCCACCCGGGCGTCGTCCAGCCGCACCCCGCCCTCCGCGCTGAACTCCCGGCGGGCCGTGCCGGAAGGAGCGCCGTCGCCCGGGGTGCCGCCCGGGGTGCCGCCCGGGGTGCCGCCCGCGGTGTCCGTCCCGCCGGGAGCCGCGGTCGTGTCGGGCGAGCGGTTGGCGGGCCAACTGGTGGTGAGGTAGACGGTGTGCTCGACCGTCGTGCGGGCGGCGTTGAGCGCGTCGCGGCCGTACGGATTGCGCAGGGTGGCGCCGCGCAGGTTGAGACGGCCGCCGACGCGGGCGCTGCGGAGGCTGAACTCGCCGCGCAGGTCGAGGAGTTCGGCGTCGAGGTCCTGGCCGACGGTGAGACCGTCGGCGGCGATGGCGCGGCCATGGCGGTCGCGCCGTACGGTGAGCTGGTTGAGCAGGAGGTCGGTGCCGATCTGGGCGTCGGTCAGGCGGATGCCGCCGGCCACGACGCACTGCGGCAGGTGCAGGTCACCGGTGATCTGGAGCCGGGCGGCCTCCAGCCGCGGGAGGTGGCAGCGCACCAGCCGGATACTGCCCGCCCGGCACTCCGGCAGCAGCACCTGGTCCTCGAAGCGGCAGTCGTCGAACTGCACGTAGGGGGCGACGGTGCCGCCCGCCAGCGACAGACGGCCGGTGATCCGCAGGCCCGCCAGCTTGAGCGCCGCCACCCGCCCCGGCTCCGGCGGCGGCCCGTCCAGCAGCAGCTGCGCGACGGCGTCGGCCCGTACCGCGGGCGTCCCCTCGACGCCCGCCCCGACGCCCGCCCCGAAGGTCGTCCCGAGCCGGAAAGCCCGCCACATCCCCTGCTCCGCAGCCGTCCAGTCCCCCGGCGGCCCCTCACCACGACGCTCGCTCACCTTTCCCCCTCCCACGACCGCCGCCACGCTAGAGCATGCCCGCGACACCGGCGGGCCCGCCCCGGGCGGCGTATCACGGAGTGGAACCGCGGAACGCCCCCGTGCCCGGGTCTCTACACTTGGCAGAGTGATCTCCCGAATCGATCTGCGCGGTGCCGCCTTCCCCGAGGGCGGGATCGACCGCGACCTGCTGCCCCGAGCCGAGTTCGACGTGGAGGCGGCGCTGAACACCGTGCGGCCGATCTGCGAGGACGTGCGCCATCGCGGCACGGCGGCGGTCATCGAGTACGGAGAGCGCTTCGACGGCGTGCGCCTGGACCGGCTGCGGGTGCCCGAGCGGGCGCTGAGCGACGCGCTGGCCGCGCTCGACCCGGCCGTGCGCGCCGCGCTGGAGGAGTCGATCCGCCGCGCCCGCCTCGTCCACCGCGAGCAGCGCCGCCAGGACGTCACCACGAAGGTCGTGCCCGGCGGGACCGTCACCGAGAAGTGGCTGCCCGTCCAGCGAGTGGGCCTCTACGTGCCCGGCGGCCTCGCCGTCTACCCGTCGTCCGTCGTGATGAACGTCGTGCCCGCGCAGGAGGCCGGGGTCGAGGGCATCGCGGTCGCCTCCCCGCCGCAGAAGGACTTCGGCGGCTCCCCGCACCCCACGATCCTCGCCGCCTGCGCCCTGCTCGGCGTGACCGAGGTGTACGCCACCGGCGGCGCGCAGGCCGTCGCGATGTTCGCGTACGGCACCGACGAGTGCCGCCCGGTCAACCTCGTCACCGGCCCCGGCAACATCTACGTGGCCGCCGCCAAGCGCCTGCTCAAGGGCCGGATCGGCATCGACGCCGAGGCCGGGCCCACCGAGATCGCGATCCTCGCCGACGCCGCCGCCGACCCCGGCTACGTCGCCGCCGACCTGATCAGCCAGGCCGAGCACGACCCGCTCGCCGCCGCCGTCCTGGTCACCACCTCGCCCGAACTGGCCGACGCGGTCGACAAGGAGCTGGAGGCCCAGGTCGAGGCGGCCCGGCACACCCAGCGGATCACCGCCTCGCTCACCGGCCGCCAGTCGGCGACCGTGCTGGTCGACACCCTCGACCAGGGCCTGGAGGTGGTGGACGCCTACGCGGCGGAGCACCTGGAGATCCAGACCGAGGACGCCGCCGCCGTCGCGGCCCGCGTGCGCAACGCGGGCGCGATCTTCGTCGGCCCGCACGCCCCCGTCTCGCTCGGCGACTACTGCGCGGGCTCCAACCACGTCCTGCCCACCGGCGGCTGCGCCTGCCACTCCTCCGGCCTGTCCGTGCAGTCCTTCCTGCGCGGCATCCACGTCGTGGACTACACGCGCGACGCGCTCGCCGAGGTCGCCCACCACGTGGTGACGCTCGCCGAGGCCGAGGATCTGCCCGCACACGGCGCCGCGGTCAAGGCCCGCTTCGGATGGGACCTCCCGTGACCGGCATCGACGACCTGCCCGTCCGCGACGAATTGCGCGGCCAGTCCCCTTACGGCGCGCCCCAGCTCGACGTGCCGGTGCGGCTGAACACCAACGAGAACCCGTATCCGCTGCCCGACGCGCTGGTCGCCCGGATCGCCGAGCGGGTCACCGAGGCCGCCCGGCAGCTCAACCGCTACCCGGACCGGGACGCCGTGGAGCTGCGCACCGAACTGGCCGCGTATCTGTCCAGGACCGCGGGCCACCGCGTGGGCAGCGACCAGGTGTGGGCGGCCAACGGCTCCAACGAGGTCATCCAGCAGCTCCTTCAGACCTTCGGCGGCCCCGGCAGGACCGCGATCGGCTTCGAGCCGTCGTACTCGATGCACGCGCTGATCTCACGCGGCACCGGCACCGGCTGGATCTCCGGGCCGCGCGACGCCGATTTCCGGATCGACGTGGACGCGGCGGTCCGCGAGATCCACCGCCGCCGCCCCGACGTGGTGTTCGTCTGCTCGCCCAACAATCCGACCGGTACGGCCGTGGACGCCGCGACCGTACTGGCGCTCTACGAGGCCGCGCAGGCCGCAAAGCCGTCGATGGTGGTGGTGGACGAGGCGTACGGCGAGTTCTCGCACCGCCCGTCGCTGCTGCCGCTGATCGAGGGCCGCCCGCACCTGGTGCTGACCCGCACCATGTCCAAGGCGTTCGGCGCCGCCGGGCTGCGGCTCGGCTATCTGGCGGCCGATCCGGCCGTGGTGGACGCGGTACAGCTCGTCCGGCTGCCCTACCACCTGTCCTCGGTCACCCAGGCGACCGCGCTGGCCGCTCTGGAGCACACCGACACGCTGCTCGGCTACGTCCAGCAGCTCAAGGACGAACGGGACCGGCTCGTCGCCGAGCTGACGGCGATCGGCTGCGCGGTCACCGAGTCCGACGCCAACTTCGTGCAGTTCGGCCGCTTCGCCGACAGCCACGCCGCCTGGCGGGCGATCCTCGACCACGGGGTCCTCGTCCGGGACAACGGCGTCCCCGGCTGGCTGCGGGTCTCCGCGGGCACCCCGGCGGAGAACGACGCGTTCCTCGACGCCGTCAGGACCGTGGTCAAGGAACACAGCGACCAGCAGCACATCAGGCACCACCGTACGGAGGAGTCCGCATGACCCGCGTGGGCCGCGTGGAGCGCAGCACCAAGGAGACGTCTGTCGTCGTCGAGATCGACCTGGACGGTACGGGACAGGTGGCCGTCTCCACCGGTGTGGGCTTCTACGACCACATGCTCGACCAGCTCGGCAGGCACGGCCTGTTCGACCTGTCGGTGAAGACCGAGGGCGACCTGCACATCGACACGCACCACACGATCGAGGACACCGCGCTCGCGCTCGGCGCCGCGTTCAAGCAGGCGCTCGGCGACAAGGTCGGCATCTACCGCTTCGGCGACTGCACGGTCCCGCTGGACGAATCCCTCGCCCAGGTGACCGTCGACCTGTCCGGCCGCCCCTATCTGGTGCACACCGAGCCGGAGAACATGGCGCCGATGATCGGCTCCTACGACACCACGATGACCCGGCACATCCTGGAGTCCTTCGTCGCCCAGGCGCAGATCGCGCTGCACGTCCACGTGCCGTACGGGCGCAACGCGCACCACATCGTGGAGTGCCAGTTCAAGGCGCTGGCACGGGCACTGCGTTACGCCAGCGAGCGCGACCCGCGCGCCGCCGGAATCCTGCCGTCGACCAAGGGCGCGCTATGAACACGTACTCGACCCTCTTCATCCTGCTCGGACTCTTCCTCGCCGGAGGCGTCTACTCCTTCTGGCAGCAGAAGCAGTCCAAGAGCATGATCGCGGTCCTGGCCATCGGCTCCGTGATGGCGCTGGCGGCCGGGCTGCTCCAGCTCTAGCGGGAGGAGCCGTCATGGCAGCGACGAACAAGAGCGTGGTCGTCCTCGACTACGGCTTCGGCAACGTCCGTTCGGCCGAGCGGGCGCTCGCGCGCGCCGGGGCCGAGGTGGAGATCACCGCCGACTTCGACCGGGCGATGAACGCCGACGGGCTGCTGGTGCCCGGCGTCGGCGCCTTCGCCGCCTGCATGGCGGGTCTGAAGGGCGTACGCGGCGACTGGATCGTCGGCCGCAGGCTGGCCGGCGGACGGCCGGTCATGGGCATCTGCGTCGGCATGCAGATCCTCTTCGCCCGCGGCATCGAGCACGGTGTGGAGACCGAAGGGCTCGACGAGTGGCCCGGCACGGTCGAGCCGCTGAAGGCGCCCGTCGTCCCGCACATGGGCTGGAACACCGTACGGCCGCCCGTCGGCTCACGGCAGTTCGCGGGCCTGGACACCGACGCCCGCTTCTACTTCGTGCACTCCTACGCGGTGCGCGAGTGGGAATTCGACACGCACAACGCGGCGATCCGCGCGCCGAAGGTCACCTGGGCCACGCACGGCGAGCCGTTCGTGGCAGCGGTGGAGAACGGCGCGCTGTGGGCCACCCAGTTCCACCCGGAGAAATCCGGCGACGCGGGCGCCCAGCTGCTCACCAACTGGCTGGACACCCTCTAACGCGTCAACCGCACGACCCGTTAGACCCTCTCATCTGTCTACTGGCCCTCTTCCAGCCCATCCGGCCCATCCATTTCCTTCTACGACGTAGGACGCAACCCGATGAACAGGCTCGAACTCCTCCCCGCCGTCGACGTCCGGGACGGCCAGGCCGTACGCCTCGTGCACGGCGAGTCCGGATCCGAGACGTCCTACGGTGACCCGCACGCCGCCGCGCTGGCCTGGCAGGCGGCGGGCGCGGAGTGGCTGCACCTGGTGGACCTCGACGCGGCCTTCGGCACCGGCGACAACCGGGCGCGGATCGCCGAGGTGGCCCGTTCGATGGACATCAAGGTCGAACTGTCCGGCGGCATCCGCGACGACGACACGCTCGCCGCCGCGCTGGCCACCGGCTGCACCCGCGTCAACCTCGGCACGGCCGCGCTGGAGACCCCGGAGTGGGTGGCCAAGGTCATCGCCGAGCACGGCGACCGGATCGCGGTCGGCCTCGACGTACGCGGCACCACGCTGCGCGGCCGGGGCTGGACCCGCGACGGCGGCGACCTGTACGAGACGCTGGCCCGGCTGGACTCCGAGGGCTGCGCGCGGTACGTCGTCACCGACATCGCCAAGGACGGTACGCTCCAGGGCCCCAACCTGGAACTGCTCGCCGGGGTCTGCGCGGCCACCGACCGGCCGGTCGTCGCGTCCGGCGGTGTCTCGTCCCTCGACGACCTGCGCGCCATCGCGACTCTCGTGCCGCGGGGTGTCGAAGGCGCGATTGTCGGAAAGGCGCTCTACGCCAAGGCGTTCACCTTGGAAGAAGCCCTGGAGGCGGTATCACGATGACGGAGACCCCCGCGGTACGGCGCGACCAGTCCGAAAGCCCGCTGGAGGAGACCATCGGTTTCGCCCGCGCCGTCGCGGCGGGGGACATGGTCCTGGTGTCCGGCACGATGCCGCTCGTCGACGGCGAGGTGCGCGGCGAGGGCAGCCCGTACGAACAGACCCTGCTCGCCTTCGGGAACGCGCTGGCGGCGATCGAGCCGTTCGGCCTCGGGCCGGACAGCGTGATCCGCACCCGCATGTACATGAGCCACGCCAGGGACGCCGACGACGTCGGGCGCGCCCACCGGGAGCTGTTCGGGGCCGTACGGCCCGCCGCCACCATGGTCGTGGTGGCCGGTTTCATGGACTCCCGTGTCCTGGTCGAGGTGGAGATCGAAGCCTACCGAGGAGCCGGCGGATGACCCTCGCGGTCCGTGTCATTCCCTGCCTCGACGTGGACAACGGCCGCGTCGTGAAGGGCGTCAACTTCCGGAATCTGCGGGACGCGGGCGACCCGGTGGAGATGGCCAGGCTCTACGACGCCGAGGGCGCCGACGAGTTGACCTTCCTGGACATCACCGCGTCCTCCGGCGACCGGGAGACCACGTACGACGTCGTCCGCCGTACGGCCGAGCAGGTCTTCATCCCGCTCACCGTGGGCGGCGGTGTGCGGACGGTCACGGACGTGGACCTGCTGCTGCGCGCGGGCGCCGACAAGGTGGGCGTCAACACCGCCGCCATCGCCAGGCCCGAGCTGATCCGGGAGATCGCCGAGCGGTTCGGCCGGCAGGTGCTGGTGCTGTCGGTGGACGCGCGGCGCACGCCCTCGGGTTCCTTCGAGGTCACCACGCACGGCGGGCGGCGCGGCACCGGCATCGACGCGGTGGAGTGGGCGCAGCGCGCGGCCGAGCTGGGCGCGGGCGAGATCCTGCTCAATTCGATGGACGCGGACGGCACCAAGGACGGCTACGACACGCAGATGATCGCGGCCGTCCGCGAGCTGGTGTCGGTGCCGGTGATCGCCTCCGGCGGCGCGGGCCGCCTCGCCGACTTCGCGCCCGCGGTGGCGGCGGGCGCCGACGCCGTACTGGCCGCGTCCGTCTTCCACTTCGGCGACCTGCGGATCGGCGAGGTCAAGACGGCGCTGCGGGAGGCCGGGCACCCGGTGCGCTGAGAGCACGCCACTTCGCCGCCGCTCAGTCGCGGCGGCGGGTGCAGACCAGCGCCGCGAGGTCCGGCGCGAGCGGTATCTCCACCGAGCGCAGCGCCGGGTGCTCCAGCCAGTGCAGCCTGGCCAGATCCGGGCCGCCCTCGTAAAGCGGCGGCCACTGCGCGGCGGGCGTGAAGTCGTCCACGACGAGGACGCCGCCCGGCCGCAGCAGCTCCACCGGATCGGCCGCCTCGTCCCCCTTCCCCTGGCCGCCGCCGTCGAGGACCAGCAGGTCGAAGGGGCCGTGCGCGGCGATGTCCTTCCAGTCGCCGCATTCGACGGTGACCTGCGGCGCGAGTTCCGAGAACAGCCAGGCGGCCGTTTCGGCGCGCCCTGGATCGCGCTCGACGCTCACCGCGGTGGCGTCGTCCCGCATGCCCGTGACCAGCCAGCCGAGCCCCACTCCGAGTCCGGTACCGGTCTCGCCGATACGGGTGGCGCCGGCGGCGAGCGCGCGCAGCAGGCGGCCCTGCTCGGGGCGGCAGGAGTGGGGGAAACCGAGCTGATGTGCGGTGCGGGCGGCGCGTTCGACCAGCGGGGGCAGGTCGCCGGGGCCGCGGAGGTGCGCGCGGGTGCCGTCGAGTGACATGCCCGACATCCTGCCGGGGGCGCCGGGTCCACTGCCGGTGAACAGATGAGAAAGAGAAGTTGCGCAAATAAGATTGCGCAACTTTCCTTTCCTATCTAGGGTGGTGGTCGTGCCAGAAAGAGACGACATCCCCCGGCCCCGGGCCCAGCGCATCACCGATCTCGACGCGCTGAAGGTCTTCACCCACCCGCTGCGCATCCAGCTCTACCGCCACCTGGTCACCTCGGGCGCCGCCACCGCCTCCCACCTGGCCGACCAGGTGGACGAGGCCGTGTCCCTGGTCAGCTACCACCTGCGCAAGCTCGCCGCCCACGGCTTCATCGTCGAGGCCCCCGAGAAGAGCACCGACGGCCGCGAGCGCTGGTGGAAGGTCTCCGCCGAGCGCGGCTTCTCCTTCCGCAGCGGGGACTTCACGGACCGGCCCGAGGGCGCCGCCGTCGTCAACGAGGTCACCAGGCAGCTCCTGGCGAGCCGTTACGAGCGGTACGAGCGCTACCTGGCCCAGCAGGCCGCCTGGGCGAAGGAGTGGACCGACGCCTCCTTCAGCTCCGAGTACATGCCGCGGCTCAGCGTCGCCGAACTCCGCGAGATGGACGAGGAGATGACCGCGCTCATGCGCCGCTGGACCGACCGCGGCAAGGCGGCGGTCGAGGCGGGCGACACCGAGGGGCGGGAGCTGGTGGCGGTGCAGATGTACGGGTTCCCGTTCCGGGAGTGAGGGCGGGCGCCGCGGCGCCGCCTTGTCCCCGCCGCTCTGCCCCCTCCGCGGCTCTGTCCCCGCCTCTTTGTCCCGACCCACGATCCGAGGAGGGCCGCCACCATGACGGCGACCGTGATATCCGCACCACCGCACGGCAGGCCCGCGCACCGGGACGGGAACGTCCTGCGCTGGCTGGTCGCGTACACAGCGTCCATGCTCGGCGACTCCGTCTACTTCCTCGCCCTCGGCTTCGCCGCCGCCAAGGTGGCGCCGCCGACGCAGGTGGGCCTGGTCATGGCGGTCGGCGCCGTGCCGCGCGCGGTGCTGATGCTCGGCGGGGGAGTGATCGCCGACCGGTTCGGGCCGCGCAGGGTGGTGATCGGCAGCGACGCGGTGCGCTGCGCGCTCATCCTCGGCGCCGCGGCGACGCTGGCGCTCTCCTCGGCCGGGCTGTGGCTGCTGGTCGTCGTCTCGCTGCTCTTCGGCGTCGTGGACGCGCTGTTCATGCCGGCCGTCGGCGCGCTGCCGCCGCGGATCGTCGCCGCCGACCAGCTCACCCGGTTGCAGGGCATGCGGGCCCTCACCATCCGCTTCAGCACCATCGTCGGACCGCCGGTCGGCGGCCTCGCGATGGGGCTCGGCGGCGCCACGGCCGCCTTCGCCCTCGCGGGCGGGCTCTTCGCGGTCTCCGTACCGCTGCTGATCGCCACCCGCATGAGCCCGCTGCCCGAGGCGCCCGCCGGGACCGACCGGCCGCAGGACCGCGCGAGCGCCTGGCGGAATCTGGTCGACGGCCTGCGGTACGTCCGCCGCCACCGGCTCGTCGGCCCGCTGGTGCTGTCCGCCGCCATCTGCGAACTGGGCCTGGTCGGCCCGTTGAACGTCGGCATGATCCTGCTCGCCCAGCACCGAGGCTGGGGCTCGTCCGGCTACGGCTGGATCATCGCGGGTTTCGGCGCGGGCGCCGGGTGCAGCGCGCTGCTGCTGACCGTACGGGGCCGCCTCCCGCGGGCCGGGGCCGTACAGATCGGCGCCCTGTTCGCGGGCGCCGCGGGCGTCGGCCTGATCGGCGTGGCGCCCTCGCCGGCCCTCGCGGTCGCCGTCGCCGCGCTCAGCGGCCTGTTCTGCGGCATCTGCGGCAGCCTCGCGTACGCCCTCGTCCAGTCGGCCGCCGACCCCGGCTACCTCGGCCGCGTCACCTCGGTGATGAGCCTCAGCAGCTTCGGCCTCGCCCCCTTGGCCTACCCCCTCTTCGGCGCCGCCGTCGCCGTTTGGGGCCCGGCCCCCGTCTTCCTCACCAGCGCCGTCCTCACCATGACCGGCGGCGTCGTCGGCCTCGCCACCCCCGCGATCCGCACCGCCGAACTTCCCCGCAAGAAGCCGGCTCCGCGCCCGGCGGCGGACGTGACGGCTCCCGCCGAGCCGGTGGCCGCGGGCCGGGACTGACGCCGGGACTGACGCCGGGACTGACGCCGGGAAAATGCTGTGACGTGCGCGGGGGCGTCCTGTTAGCTTCGCGCTCATGGACCCGCTCGGTGATGCGCAGATTCGCGGCTCGTTCGTCAACTGCTCCAAGGGGGAGGCGAAGCGGATCAGCCTGCCCCGGGACCTGGGCGACCTGCCGTGGCGTGACCTGGACTTCCTGGGCTGGCGTGACCCCGGCGCCCGCGACCGTGCCTATCTGGTGCGGCCCGGCGACGAGCCCGTGGGCATCGTCCTGCGGATCGCCCCCGGCGCCCGGCGCAATCTGATGCGCAGCAGCCTCTGCTCCCTCTGCCTCACCGGCCACTCCGGCGGCGGCGTCGACCTGCTGGCCGCCCCCCTCGCAGGCGCCGCCGGCCGCCAGGGCAACACCGTCGCCCTCTACATGTGCGCCGATCTCGCCTGCTCCCTCTACGTCCGCGGCCGAAAGGGCTCCGCCCTGGTCAAGAGGCTTGAGGAGACCCTCACCCTCGACGAACAGATCGCCCGCACCCTCCGCAATCTCGACGCCTTCCTCGCCAAGGTCGTGGCCTAAGGGCTGTCCCGTCATCCGCGGTGGATCAGCGTGCGGCGTCAGATGCGGTGCATCGCAAGGCGGAGGGTCGTCCTCATACCGGGTTGTATTCGGACGAGCCCGACAACGCCGCGAGGTGCCGTAGCTGTCGTCGCACGCCCGCCGGGGATTACGGGACAGCCCTTAGCCGAACGAACGGCGATGCGCCGTCGAGGGGCGTGGGGAGGTGCCCCCGGCGCCCCTGACGGGGCCTCCCTGGCCTGAAGAAGCCGGAAGAAGCCGGGTCACGCGGTCGGGGTGAGGACGAGTCGGCGCCCCGGCTCGACGGGAGCCGTCCAGGCGTGCTCGACCTCGCGGAGGGGAACGGCGTCGGCGGTGACGGAGAAGGTACCGGCGGTGAGCCGGCCGATCAGGGAGGGAAGTTCGGCGACGATGCCCGCGGCGGTGAGGGAACCCTGGCCGCTGCCCATCACGCGGAGGTTGGCGGCGCGCAGGACGAAGGACGGCAGGGTGATGTCGGGTCCTGCCATGGAGCCGATCTGGATCCAGTCGAGGGCGGCGGCGCGGTCGGTGCGGCGGGTGAGCAGCGCGGGGATGGCCCGCTCGGTCGGCGCGCCCCAGGTGTAGTCGATCACGACGTCCACGTCCGCCGCGGCCTCGCCGAGCCGGTCGGCTGCCTCCTCGGGGTCGCCCGCGAGGGAGACCACGTCGGTGGCGCCGAGGCCGCCGAGCAGGGCGAGCCGGTCGGCGTCCCGCCCGGCGGCCACGACTCGCCCGGCGCCGAGGTGCCGGGCGATCTGTACGGCCATCTGCCCGGCGTTCCCCGTCGCGCCGAGCACCAGCACGCTCTGGCCCGCCCGGAAGGAGATCCGGCGGCGCAGCGCGACCCACGAGGACATGGCGGGGTTCATCGCCGCCGCGACGACCACCGGGTCGGCGTCCGCGGGCAGCGGTACGGCGCGCCGCGGGTCGACCAGCGCCTGCTCGGCCATGGTGCCGGGCACGTCGTCGTCGGCCACGAAGTACACCGAGGTGCCGTCGGGCAGCCGCCCGACACCGTCCACGCCCGGGATCAGCGGCAGCCGCCCGTCGCTGGTGTAGTGCGTGCCGTTGGCGCCGGAGCGGACCCGCGGGTGCAGCCCGGCGGCGAGCACGTCCACCAGGACGTGCCCCTCGTCGGCCTCCGGGGTCTCGAACTCCCCGTAGCGCGGCGGCTGGTCGAACGAGCGGACGACGGCGGCGTGCATGACGGCTCCTCGGAGGCGGGTACGCAGGATTAGTACGTGGCACCAACCAAATTAATTGGTGCCACGTACTAAGTCAAGTACGATGAGGCCATGCCACACGACGCCGCCCCCGCCACGCCGTCCGCCCGAGCGCACGACGAACCGCCCGCGCGCGCGGCTGACCTGGGAATCGTCGATGCTCTGGCGCAGCTCTCGTTCCTCGTGCAGAACGCGCTGGGGAAGGTCGCGGCCGAGCTGGGCCTGTCGGTCATCCAGCTGCGCCTGCTGGGCGTGCTCAGGGACCGGGAGCCGGGCATGCGGGAATTGGCCCGCCATCTGGAGCTGGACAAATCCAGTATCACCGGCCTGGTCGACCGGGCCGAGCGCCGCGGCCTGGTCCGCCGCGCCCCCGCGCCGCACGACGGCCGCGCCGTACAGGTGTCACTGACCGACGAAGGGCGGGCGGCGGCGCGGGCGCTGGAGGCCGACGCCGACCGGCGGATCCGGGCGCTCGCGGCCGGCCTCACCGACGAGCAGCGTGCCGCCCTGTCCCTGCTGGCGAGCGCTGTGGTGTCCGGCGACAGCGCCCTGTGACGAGCCCCGGCCGCAGGATTTCCCGGCGGGCGGACGCGCTGCCGCCCACGCCTACCGCGTCACAGTCCGAGCTTCGCCGCGTACAGCCGCGCCACCGCGTCCTTGTCGCCGTCCACCTCGACCTCGGCGGCGTCCTGGCGGCCGAAGACGAAGACCGTCAGCTCGGACGGCTCACCGGTCACGGTCACCACGGGAGAGCCCTTGCGGGCGACGGCGGTCTGGCCGTTCGGACGGCGCAGCACCAGGCCGACCGGGGAGCGGCGGCCCGCGAGCCGGGCGGCACGCTCCAGCCGCGCCCACAGGGTGTCGGCGAAGACGGGGTCGACGGCACGCGGCGTCCAGTCGGGCGTGGCACGCCTGACGTCCTCGGCGTGGACGTAGAACTCGACGGTGTTGGAAGCCTCGTCCACCTGCTTGATGGTGAAGGGCGACATCCGCGGCGGGCCGGTCCTGATGAGCTGGATCAGCTCTTCGTACGGCTTTCGCGCGTACTCCTTGCGGACCCGTTCCGCACGGTCCTTGAGCTGCGGGATGAGAAGTCCCGCCGCCGCGTCACCGCGCCGTTCGCGTACCACGACGTGCGCGGCCAGGTCGCGGGTGGACCAGCCCTCGCACAGCGTCGGGCCGTCAGGTCCTGACTGCTCCAGCAGATCGGCGAGGAGCAGACGTTCGCGCTGGGCATGTGTCGACATGACTCCAGATTACCGGCCCCCTGGCCGATACGTCCGCTCCCCGCCCCTGCCGCCCCCGTGAGGCGTCAGCCCAGCGGAGCGTAGAGCTTCTTGCTGTTGGTGCCGTTGTTGAGCGTGAGCGAGCAGGTCACCGTCTTGCGGCCCTGGAGCTGATAGGTGGTCAGCTTCGGGAAGAGCGCGTACGGGTAGTACAGCCGCCCGTCCGCGGGAAGGTGCTTCTTGGCGTCGGCCGTGCACAGCTCCAGCGCCTTCGACTGGATCTCCGAGTCGGTGCTGAAGGTGCCGGACAGCGTCTCGTTGGCGACGACCTGGCCGTCGTGCGCGGAGCTGCACGACTTGGTGGTCACCGTGTCGACGGTCGGCGTGAGCGTCGGCGCGTCGAAGCACTTGCCCGGCGAGAGCACCACGTACGGCACGACCTTCTCGGTCGGGGTGACGCTCGGGAAGTCGGTGAACGGGTCGTCGGTCGGGGTGTCGAAGGTCGGGGTGTCCGACGGCAGCGTGAAGCTGGGCGTCGGCTCGGTGAAGGACGGCATGGACGGCAGTCCTGACGGCAGACCGCTGATCGACGGCGTCGGCTTCGCGTCGTCCTTGCTGTCGCTGCCGCCGGACACGGCGACCGCGGTGCCGATACCGCCGATCACCACGACCGCGGCTATGGCGATCAGCACATTGCGCTTGGTGTTGTTCGGCGGCGGCGGGGGCGGCGGGTAGCCGCCGGGGCCCTGCGGGTAGCCGTAGCCGGGCGGGGCCGGCGGTCCGGGCGGACCCGGCTGGCCGTAACCGCCCTGCTGGCCGTAACCCTGCTGGCCGTAACCCTGCTGGCCATAAGGCCCCGGCGCGGCCTGCGTCGGCTCCTGCGGATAACCGTAGTTCTGACCGCCGCCTTGTTGCGGATAGCCATAGCCACCGTCACCGGGCGGCTGGGGAGGAGGGGGGCCGTAGCCCTGTGGTGGCCCGAAACCGCCTCCTTGGTCAGGAGGCGGCGGCGGTCCTTCTTGCGGCGGTGGTGGAAAACCCATGCAGGCAGGATGCCCCATACGGGTGACATGAGCGAGCGACAACCGGATGGTGGTCAACTCACTTGCCCTCTTTGCCGGTTATTGACACTTTTCGAGTTCTTGATATTCGGCGGCAGAATGGTCACCATGCCCGCCAGCGCACTCGACCCAGCAGTCGCCGCCCGCCTCAAGCGCACGGCCGACGGACTCGTACCCGCCATCGCCCAGCAATACGACACCGGTGAAGTGCTGATGCTGGGGTGGATGGACGACGAGGCCCTGCACCGCACCCTCACCACCGGCCGCTGCACCTACTGGAGCCGCAGCCGCCAGGAGTACTGGGTCAAGGGCGACACCTCGGGCCACGTCCAGCACGTCAAGTCCGTCGCGCTGGACTGCGACGGCGACACCCTGCTGGTGAAGGTCGACCAGGTCGGCGCCGCCTGCCACACCGGGGACCGTACGTGTTTCGACGCCGACGAACTGCCGCTCGGCCAGCCGGTCCGCCCTTCGCCGCACCGGCCGCTCCCGGCGCCCGGCCGCGACCACTAATCTCGGCTCATGGACCTTGAGACCTTCCGCAAGCTGGCGGTCGACCGCCGGGTGATTCCCGTGACGCGCAGGCTGCTCGCTGACGGCGACACTCCGGTCGGGCTGTACCGCAAGCTCGCGGGGGAGCGGACGGGAACGTTCCTGCTGGAGTCGGCGGACGGAGGCACCTCCCAGGCCGAAGGCTCCGGGGGAGACCGGAGGTGGTCGCGCTACTCCTTCGTCGGAGTACGGTCGGCCGCCACACTCACCGCGCGCGACGGCCGGGCGCACTGGCTCGGCACGCCGCCGGTCGGCGTCCCGGTCGACGGCGACCCGCTGGAGGCGCTGCGCGTCACCGTCGGCGCCCTGCACACTCCGCGCGACCTGGCGGCGGGGATGCCGCCCTTCACCGGCGGCATGGTCGGCTACCTCGGATACGACATCGTGCGCCGCCTGGAGCGGATCGGCGAGCGGACCCGCGACGACCTGCGGCTGCCGGAACTGACCATGCTGCTCACCTCCGACCTCGCCGTCCTCGACCACTGGGACGGCACGGTCCTGCTGATCGCCAACGCGATCAACCACAACGACCGCGCCACCGGGGTGGACGAGGCGTACGCGGACGCCGTCGCCCGCCTCGACGCCATGCAGGCCGACCTGGCCAAACCGGTCGAATACGTGCCCGTCGAGCTGCCGCCGTCCGAGCTGCCGGAGTACACCGCCCTGTGGGGCGGCGCCGCCTATCAGCGCGCGGTCGACGACATCAAGGAACGTATCCGCGCGGGCGAGGCATTCCAGGTCGTCCCCTCGCAGCGCTTCGAGACCCCGTGCACGGCCAGCGCGCTCGACGTCTACCGCGTCCTGCGGGCCACCAACCCCAGTCCGTACATGTACCTCTTCCGCTTCCCCGGCGGCGAGGGCGGCGACTTCGACGTCGTCGGCTCCAGCCCCGAGGCCCTGGTCAAGGTCGAGGACGGCCGTGCCATGGTCCACCCGATCGCGGGCACCCGCCCGCGCGGCGCCACGCCTCGGCAGGACACCGCGCTCGCCGAGGAGCTGCTGGCCGACCCCAAGGAACGCGCCGAGCACCTGATGCTGGTCGACCTCGGCCGCAACGACCTGGGCCGCGTCTGCGAACCCGGCAGCGTCGAGGTCGTCGACTTCATGTCCGTCGAGCGCTACTCCCACGTCATGCACATCGTCTCGACCGTCACCGGCCGGGTCGCCGAGGGCCGTACCGCATTCGACGTGCTCACCGCCTGCTTCCCCGCGGGCACCCTCTCCGGCGCCCCCAAGCCGCGCGCCATGCGGATCATCGAGGAGCTGGAGCCGTCCCGGCGCGGTCTGTACGGCGGCTGCGTCGGCTACCTCGACTTCGCCGGTGACTCCGACACGGCCATCGCCATCCGTACGGCGCTGCTCCGCGACGGCACCGCCTATGTCCAGGCCGGGGCCGGTGTCGTCGCCGACAGCGATCCGGTGGCCGAGGACACCGAGTGCCGCAACAAGGCCGCCGCCGTCCTGCGCGCGGTCGCCACCGCGAACCGCCTGTAGGGGCGCGGCCCCTGGGCCCGCGCTTTGTGCGTGGCGGGCGCTTTTCAGGGGCGCCGGGGGCACCTCCCGGCCGAAGGCCGGGGGAGGAACCGCGCGACCGGCCACCGTGGAGGTGGACCCGACCACCGGCCCCGGAGGGGCAGTTCGGTGGTATTCGCCACCACCGGCCGGTGGTGGCGACTCGCGCAGTTCCTCGCGCCCCCAGGGGGCGAACCCTCCTCCGTGGAGGAGGGCGGCCTGGCGGGTCAGCCCGCGAAGGCCGCCGTGCCGTTCGGCGTGCCGAGGCCCGTCGGGCCGTCGAAGCCGCTCACGCCGGTGCACAGGTACGAGCCGCCGCACGAGCCGTTCGAGCCGCTGGCGACGTCGTTGAGCGCGTCGGAGTGCGCGTAGGGGAACGAGGCCGGGTAGGACCCGGCCGAGGGGGCGCCTGCGAGGGCGTAGACGGCCGCGATCAGCGGCGACGAGGCGCTGGTGCCGCCGAAGACCTCCCAGCCGGTGTCCGAGCCGTACGTGTCGTAGACGGCGACGCCCGTCGCGGGGTCGGCGACCGCCGAGACGTCGGCGATGGTGCGCTTGCCGCAGTCGGCGTCCGTCTGCCAGGACGGCTTGGCGTCGTAGGAGGAGCAGCCGGAGCCGGTGCCCGTCCAGACGGACTCGGTCCAGCCGCGGCTGGAGGAGTCGCTGGTGAGCGAGGTGCCGCCGACGGCGGTGACGTACTGGGAGGCGGCCGGGTACTCGGCGCCGTAGCCGCTGTCACCGGCGCTGACGGTGATGGCGACACCGGGGTGGTCGAAGTACGAGCTGTCGTACGACGGGTCCGAGGAGGACTCGCCGCCGCCATAGCTGTTGGAGACGTACTTCGCGCCCAGCGACACCGCGGTGTTGACGGAATCGCCCAGGTTGGTCATGGAGGAGTCGTCGGCCTCGACCAGGAGGATGTGGCAGTCGGGGCAGGCGGCGCTGACCATGTCGAGGTCGAGCGATATCTCCTCGGCCCAGCCCGCGTCGGCGCTCGGCAGCGCGGAGGCGCTGCCGGACTGGCCGACCTTCGAGAAGCAGCCGTTGTCGGCGGTGCAGGCGGGCAGGCCGTAGGTGGAGCGGTAAGTGGCCAGATCCGCTTCGGCGTTGGGGTCGTCGTACGCGTCGACGATCGCCACGGTCGCGCCGGACCCGCCGGAGGAGGGCAGGGCGTACGCGCTCTGGAGATCGGCCGGGCCGAAGCCGGAGGGGGCCGCGGCCGGGTTCACCGAACCGGTGGACTTCTTGAGCGTGCTGACGCCCTGGGTGACCTTGAGCGCCTTGCACGCCATCACGTCCGGATGGGTGCTGAGGGCGCAGGAGCGCGCGGTGCTGACGCCGTGCGCGGCGGGGGAGGCGCCGGCGTACGGGGCCAGGGCCAGCCCGGACAGGGCCAGTCCGGCCGCGGCGGTGACCGCGAGCGCGGTGCGGCGGGCAGTGGGTGTGAGGGTGATCGAACGCAACTATTGCCTCCTGTGGGGGGTGAACCGGGGGCTTGTGGGATGCGTGACAGGTGGTGCCATTGGTGCGAGTTGACATCAGTGGGACGGCCGAAAACGTATGGTGACGAGCGCACGTCAACAAGGAGGGGGCCGGAAGCTATACCTCCGCTTTACTTGTGGCATAAGGGAGTTGGGCAAGGCATTGCCCGGTGCTGACCTCCCGGCAGGTGTGAAATCGACTCGTCCCGGTGTGATGTGTGATGGCCGTTCCGTGCCGATTCGAGATCATTCGGGACCGATCGCCACGGCGTGTTTTCAGCCGCGCGCCGCGCCCCCCGATCCGGCCGCCCGGTGCCCCCGCCGGACGGGCCGCCGCGCCGACAGGCGATAGTGGTGGGGTGAGTGCCGTCCCTCAGCCCCGCGCTGACCAAGCCGTCGAGACCGAAGCCGAGCCGGACCGCGAGACCGGGGCCGGCGCCGGCGCTGGCGACGCGGCCTCGGCCGCGCGGCGCACCGCCATGCGCG
>NZ_MECL01000047.1 GCF_014596445.1 Streptomyces sp. CBMA29
CCGGCGAGCGGCCAGCGCGGCCAGTTCGGTGCTGCGTCCGCTGCCGGGGTCGCCGACCAGGCCGAGCACCAGCGGCGCGGTCTCGCCCCGCTGCGCGAGGAAGTCCCGTAGTGCGTCGGCGACTTCGGGCCTGGCGACCGGCTCCCGCCACTGGCCGGGCCCGGCGGCGGAACCGACCGACGTACCCGTGAGCTGGAGCGCCCCCGCGAGGTTGAGGTGCGGACCGTAGGCGGGCACCGTCGCCGCGTTCCCGGCCAGCAGCGCGGCCAGTGGTTCCGGCGTGCCGGGTCCGGCCCGCAGCGGTACGGCGAAACCGGCCGCCCGGTGTCCCGCGTGCAGCGCGGTGACCGCGACGGCGAGTACCGCGCCGGTCGCCGCGTCGATCAGCGGCGCCCCGGAGGACTGGGGCGCGACCCGGCTCATGTCGGTGGCGCCGAGGCCCAGTTCGTAGACCTCCTCCAGCAGGTGGAAGCGGTCGGTGGCGGTGTACGTGACGGACGCGGTGCCGAGGACGACGCCGTCGGTCCACTGCGGGACCTTCAGCCGTACCCGTCGTTCGGGGTGGGCGGGGCCGCAGGGCGCGATCGGCAGCGGCGGCAGATTGAGCCCCTCGGTGGCGACCAGCGCGAGCCCGGCTTCGGGCAGTACGGTGATCGCTTCCGCCTCGACCAGGCACACCTGGTCCCCCGGCGCGTGCAGCACCAGCCGGGCGAGCCCGTCGACCGCCTCGTGGCTGGTGACCATCGTGCCGTCGGCGTCCGCGAGGAAACCCGTCCCGCGTGGCCGTCCCGCCAGGTCACAGACCCGCACCAACGCGTCGTCCACGTCGGCCCCGCGTACCGCCATCGGGCACCTCCCCCACCGCCGCGCCCCGTTTCGTCCCGCTTCGACGGTAGGCGCCCGATGATCTCCCGCCTAGATCGCGGAGGAAAAGCGCCCCCCTGTGCTCCCTCGCTTCACTCCGAGCGCCCGCCCATTGGGGTGATTTCCGGGTTCCGGATGGATAGGGAGACGTGAGGGGGGACCGAGGGGGATCGTGGAGCGGGGCCGCTCAGGGGACAGACGGCCGCGCTCCACGGTGTCCAGAGCCCGGCCCGGTCACACCGGGCCGGGCGCGGGCGCAGGGGGACGGACGGCTATTCCGGGAAGACCGCCACGATCTTCACCTGGCCGTCCTTCTCCTCCACCAGGGCCAGGAAGCGGCCGTCGGGGCCGAAGACGGCGTTCGGCCCGTCGGGCAGCGCAGGGGCCTTGATGCGGACGCCGTTGGCCAGCAGCCGGGCCTGGTCGGCGTCCACGTCCCAGCGCGGGAAGGCCGCGTCGGCCGCCTGCTCGATCGGCATGACCGTGCAGGTCTCCTCCAACTGCTCCAGCGTGCGCGCGGTGTCCAGGCCGTACGGGCCGACACGGGTGCGGCGCAGCGCGGTCAGATGGCCGCCGACGCCGAGCGCGGCGCCCAGGTCGCGGGCGAGGGCCCGGATGTAGGTGCCGGAAGAGCAGACGACGGTCACGTCGAGGTCGACGGCGCCGACAGCGTCCCCGGGCTCGGCCTCGGCCTCGTCGGCCCGCCGCATGTCCTGGACGGTGAAGGAGTGGACCGTCACCGGCCGGGCGGCCAGCTCGAACTCCTCGCCCTCCCTGACCCGGGTGTACGACCGCACGCCGTTCACCTTGATCGCGCTGACCTTGGACGGTACCTGCTGGATCGGACCGGTCAGTGCGGCGATCCCGGCGTCGACGCTCTCCCTGGTGACCCCGGTGGCGTCGGCGACGGCGGTGATCTCGCCCTCGGCGTCGTCCGTCACCGTCGTCCGGCCGAGCCGGATCGTGGCGACGTACTCCTTCTCGGTGAGCGCGAGGTGGCCGAGCAGCCGGGTGGCCTTCTCGACGCCGAGGATCAGCACCCCGGTCGCCATCGGGTCCAGCGTGCCCGCGTGCCCGACCCGCCGGGTCCCGGCCAGCCGCCGCATCCGCGACACCACCCCGTGCGAGGTGAGCCCGCCGGGCTTGTCGACAATGACAAGCCCGGACGGGGCCTCAGTCTTACGCGTCATGCGCTTGCCGGACCGCCCTCGGAGTCGGCGCCGGTGTCCGGGCCGGCGGCGGCCGGGCCAGCGGCGGCCGGGGCGTCGAGGTCGTCGTCCGGCCCGTCGCCGTCCAACTCGTCGTCGGACGGCTTGCGGTACGGGTCCGCCTCGCCCGCGTACTGCGCGTCGGTGGCGGACTTGCGGACCTCCTCGTCGGCCGCGCGGGCCTTGGCGAGCAGGTCGTCGATGGTCTTGGCGTTGTCGGGCAGGGCGTCGGCGACGAAGGCCAGGCTCGGGGTGAACCGCACCCCGGTCTGCCGTCCGACCTCGGAGCGCAGCACACCCTTGGCGCTCTCCAGGGCCGCGGCGGAGGCCGCCCGCTCCTCGTCGTCTCCGTAGACCGTGTAGAAGACGGTCGCCTCCCGCAGGTCGCCGGTGACCCGGGTGTCGGTGATCGTCACGTACCCCAGCCGCGGATCCTTGATCCGCCGTTGCAGGGTCTCCGCGACCACGACCCGGATGCGGTCGGCCAGCTTTCGCGCCCGCGCGGTGTCGGTCATCGTCTTCTTCTCTCTGTGTCCTTGGGCGTCGCGCTCACTCGTCGTCGCCGTGGACACGCTGCCGTGCGGACAGCAGTTCCACTTCGGGACGGGCGATCATCCAGCGTTCGCACCGGTCGAGTACGTCCTTGAGGTGTCCGAGGTCTCCCGACACCACCGCGATTCCTATTTCGGCCCTGCGATAGAGGTCCTGGTCGCCGGTCTCCGCCACGCTCACCGCGAATTTGCGGTGCAGCTCGGCGACGATCGGACGGACGACGGACCGCTTCTCCTTCAGGGACCGTACGTCACCCAGGAGCAGGTCGAAGCACAGCGTGCCTGCGTACATGGGTATGACGTTACAGCCGACGGCCGGGGCCGATCGACGGGATTTTCTCCCGCCGACCGGCCCCGGCCCCGAGCCGTCGCCCGGCCGTGCGGCGTACCGCACGGCCGGGCAGCCGCGTCAGCCGCGCGGCTTCTCGCGCATCTCGTACGTCGCGATGACGTCGTCGATCTTGATGTCGTTGTAGTTGCCGAGGTTGATACCGCCCTCGTAACCCTCACGAATCTCGGTGACGTCGTCCTTGAAGCGGCGCAGGCCGTCGATGTTGAGACTCTCCGCGATGACCTTGCCGTCGCGGAGCAGACGGGCCTTGGTGTTGCGCTTGACCTCGCCGGAGCGGACCAGCACACCGGCGATGTTGCCGAGCTTGGAGGAGCGGAAGACCTCGCGGATCTCCGCGGTGCCCAGCTCGACCTCCTCGTACTCCGGCTTGAGCATGCCCTTGAGGGCCGCCTCGATCTCCTCGATGGCCTGGTAGATCACCGAGTAGTAGCGGACGTCGACACCCTCGCGCTCCGCCATCTGCGCGGCACGGCCGGCCGCACGGACGTTGAAGCCGATGACGATGGCGTCGGAGCCGGTCGCCAGGTCGATGTCCGACTCGGTGACCGCACCCACACCGCGGTGCAGGACCCGGATGTCGACCTCGTCGCCGACGTCGAGCTGGAGCAGCGAGGACTCGAGAGCCTCCACCGAACCGGACGCGTCGCCCTTGATGATGAGGTTGAGCTCCTGGACCAGACCGGCCTTGAGCGCCTCGTCCAGATTCTCCAGGGAGAACCGGACGCCCTTGCGGGCGAAGCGGACGTTGCGCTCGCGCGCGGCCCGCTTCTCGGCGATCTGGCGGGCGGTACGGTCCTCGTCCACGACGAGGAAGTTGTCGCCCGCGCCGGGCACGTTGGTGAGACCGAGCACGAGGACGGGGGTCGACGGGGTCGCCTCCTCCACGTTCTCGCCCTTGTCGTCGAGCATCGCGCGGACGCGGCCGTACGCGTCGCCGACCACCATGGTGTCGCCGACCCGCAGCGTGCCGCGCTGGACCAGGACGGTCGCCACGGCGCCGCGGCCACGGTCGAGGTGCGCCTCGATCGCGATGCCCTGTGCGTCCTGCTCCGGGTTGGCCCGCAGGTCGAGCGAGGCGTCCGCGGTCAGGACCACGGCCTCCAGCAGGGAGTCGATGTTGAGACCCTGCTTCGCGGAGATGTCGACGAACATCGTGTCGCCGCCGTACTCCTCGGCCACCAGACCGAACTCGGTGAGCTGTCCGCGCACCTTGGTCGGGTCGGCACCCTCGACGTCGATCTTGTTGACCGCGACCACGATCGGCACGTCGGCCGCCTTGGCGTGGTTCAGCGCCTCGATCGTCTGCGGCATCACACCGTCGTTGGCCGCGACCACCAGGATCGCGATGTCGGTGGACTTGGCGCCGCGGGCACGCATGGCGGTGAACGCCTCGTGGCCCGGGGTGTCGATGAAGGTGATGGCGCGCTCTTCGCCGTTGACCTCGGTGGCGACCTGGTAGGCACCGATGTGCTGGGTGATGCCGCCGGCCTCGCCCGCGACCACGTTGGTCTTGCGGATCGCGTCGAGAAGCCTGGTCTTACCGTGGTCGACGTGACCCATGACGGTCACGACCGGCGGACGGGAGACGAGCATCTCCTCGCCGCCCTCGTCCTCACCGAACTCGATGGAGAACGACTCGAGCAGCTCGCGGTCCTCCTCCTCCGGGCTGACGATCTCCAGCACGTAGTTCATCTCGCCGGCGAGCAGCTCCAGCGTGGAGTCGGAGACCGACTGGGTCGCCGTGACCATCTCACCGAGGTTGAGCATCACCTGAACGAGCGACGCCGGGTTGGCGTTGATCTTCTCGGCGAAGTCGGTGAGCGAGGCACCGCGCGACAGGCGCACGGTGCTGCCGTTGCCGCGGGGCAGCAGCACGCCGCCCACGGACGGGGCCTGCATGGCCTCGTACTCCTGGCGCCGCTGACGCTTGCTCTTACGGCCGCGCGCCGGACGGCCGCCGGGGCCGCGACCGAACGCGCCCTGCGTTCCACCACGGCCGCCCGGACCACCGGGACGCCCGCCGAAGCCGCCGGGACGGGGACCGAAGCCGCCGCCACCGCCGGGAGC
>NZ_MECL01000048.1 GCF_014596445.1 Streptomyces sp. CBMA29
GGTGCGGGCGGCGGCCTGCTGGGCGCCGGCCAGCTCGGCGCGGACCGAGGCGGCCAGCGACTGTCCCGAGCCGCCGATCTCCCGGCCGACCGCCGACAGCACCCAGGCGCGCAGGTCCAGGTCGCTGCCGAGCAGGTCGAGCACGGCGTCGGGGCCGCCGCCCGCGGGCCCCGACGACATCAGCCGCCGGTGCCGGTCCACGACCGCCGCGAGATCACCCGCCCGGCCGCTGGAGACCTGTCGGACCACGTACTCGGTGACGGTCGCGAAGGCCACCGTCTCGTCCACCGCGAACAGCGGCAGCCGGTGCCGGGCGCAGGCGGCCACCAGGTCCTGCGGGATCGTGCTCAGCCCCGCCTCGCCCGCCGCGAGCGCCGCCACCCCGGCACCGGCCAGCAGCCGGACGAAGGGCTCGCAGTCGCCGGGGCCGCGCCGCCAGGCCAGACCGGTGAGGACCAGTTCGCCGCCGGTCAGATAGCGGCTGGGGTCGCGCAGGTCCGTGGTCATCACCCCGCGGACCGTACGGTCCAGCTCGTCCTCGCCGCCGAGCAGCCGCAGGCCGAGGGCCTCGGTGTCCAGCAGTGCGCGCAGCCGCATAGTCGTCGCCTTGTCCTCTGCCGGGTCGTGGTCGCGGTCCCGGCCGTCGTCGCGGGAGTCCGGGGTCGCGGGAGTCCGGGGTCGCAGTGTCGAACACCGGTGTTGCGGGTGGGCTGCCGCGAGGTTTCGGAGCGGACCCTTTAGGAGGAATCTACAAGACCCGCCCCCTGGCCACCCAACCGCTTCATGTTTTCGGTGACTGCACCCGGACGGCCCCACAGCCGTGTACTAGGGCCACGCCGCGTGTACAGGACATGAACAGCCCACTCGGATTCGAGAAGAGAACCCCATGGAATTCCTGCGCCCCGCCAGCTGGGAGGAAGCGCTCGCAGCCAAGGCCGAGCACCCCTCCGCTGTGCCCATCGCGGGTGGCACGGACGTGATGGTCGAGATCAACTTCGACCACCGCAGGCCCGAGTTTCTGCTGGACCTGAACCGCATCGGTGAGCTCCAGGAGTGGGAGGTGGCCGAGGACACCGTCCGGCTCGGCGCCTCCGTCCCGTACACCCGGATCATGGAGAACCTCAGAGCCGAGCTGCCCGGCCTCGCGCTGGCCAGCCACACCGTCGCCTCCCCGCAGATCCGCAACCGCGGCGGTGTCGGCGGCAACCTCGGCACCGCCTCGCCCGCCGGAGACGCCCACCCGGCGCTGCTCGCGGGCGGCGGCGAGGTCGAGGCGCAGTCCGTACGCGGCACCCGGCTGATCCCCATCGACGACTTCTACCAGGGCGTGAAGCGCAACGCGCTGGAGCCCGACGAGCTGATCCGCGCCGTGCGGCTGAAGAAGGCGACCGGGCCGCAGCAGTTCTCCAAGGTCGGCACCCGCAACGCGATGGTCATCGCGGTCTGCGCCTTCGGCCTGGCCCTGCACCCCGAGACCCGCGAGGTCCGGACCGGCATCGGCTCGGCCGCGCCCACCCCGATCCGGGCGAGGACGGCCGAGGAGTTCCTGGCCGCCGCGCTGGACGAGGCCGGGCTGTGGGAGAGCCGCGGGGTGATCCCGCCCGCCGTCGCCCGGCAGTTCGCTGAGCTGGCCTCCGGGGCCGCCAACCCGATCGACGACGTCCGCGGCACCGCGTCCTACCGGCGGCACGCGCTGGCCGTCATGGCCCGCCGCACGCTCGGCTGGTGCTGGGAGCAGTACCGCGGCAACGAGCCCCACGAGCTGGACGACAGGAGCAAGCCATGCGCGTGACCTTCACCGTCAACGGCAGCCCGCAGGAAGCCGACGACGTATGGGAGGGCGAGAGCCTGCTGTACGTGCTGCGCGAGCGGATGGGCCTGCCCGGTTCCAAGAACGCCTGTGAGCAGGGCGAATGCGGCTCCTGTACGGTCCGCCTGGACGGCGTGCCGGTGTGTTCGTGTCTGGTGGCCGCGGGCCAGGTGCAGGACCGCGAGGTCGTCACCGTCGAGGGCCTGGCCGGCGAGGGCGGTGAACTCTCCACCGTCCAGCAGGCGTTCGTGGACGCGGGCGCCGTCCAGTGCGGCTTCTGCACCCCCGGACTGCTGGTCGCCGCCGACGAGTTGCTCGAACGCAACCCCGAGCCGTCCGACGGCGACATCCGCGAGGCGCTGTCCGGCAACCTGTGCCGCTGCACCGGCTACGAGAAGATCCTCGACGCCGTACGGCTCGCCGCCGCCCGTACCGAAGGAGCGGTGTGAGCATGCCCAACACGCCCGCGCCCAGTGCCGGTTCGTCCGTCACCCGGACACCCACCAGCCTCACCCAGGGCACCGCGTCGAAGGGCGGCATCGGCGAGTCCACGCTGCGCCCCGACGGCATCTTGAAGGTCACCGGCGAATTCGCGTACTCCTCGGACCTGTGGCACGAGGACATGCTGTGGGGCTACACGCTGCGCAGCACCGTCGCGCACGCCGAGATCCGCTCCATCGACACCTCCGAAGCGCTGGCCACCTCGGGTGTCTACGCGGTGCTCACCTACGACGACCTGCCCACCGAGGTGAAGAACTACGGCCTGGAGATCCAGGACACCCCGGTCCTCGCCCACGGCAAGGTCCGCCACCATGGCGAGCCGGTCGCGCTGGTCGCCGCCGACCACCCGGAGACCGCGCGCCGCGCCGCCGCGAAGATCCGTGTGGAGTACGTGGACCTGCCGGTGATCACCGACGAGGCGTCCGCCACCGCGCCCGGTGCCGTACTGGTCCACGAGGGCCGCGACGACCACCACATCGGCCATGTCCCGCACCCCAACATCGTCCACCGCCAGCCCATCGTGCGCGGCGACGCGGAAGCGGCGGCGGCTCGCGCCGACGTCGTCGTCAGCGGCAGTTACGTCTTCGGCATGCAGGACCAGGCGTTCCTCGGCCCCGAGTCGGGCCTGGCCGTACCCGGCGAGGACGGCGGCGTCGACCTCTACGTGGCCACCCAGTGGCTCCACTCCGACCTGCGGCAGATCGCGCCGGTCCTCGGGCTGCCGGAGAAGAAGGTCCGGATGACGCTCTCCGGCGTCGGCGGTGCCTTCGGCGGCCGTGAGGACCTGTCGATGCAGATCCACGCCTGCCTGCTGGCGCTGCGCACCGGCAAGCCCGTCAAGATCGTCTACAACCGCTTCGAGTCCTTCTTCGGCCACGTCCACCGCCACCCCGCCAAGCTCTGGTACGAGCACGGCGCGACCCGCGACGGCAAGCTCACCCACATCAAGTGCCGGATCGTGCTGGACGGCGGCGCCTACGCCTCCGCCTCCCCGGCCGTCGTCGGCAACGCCGCCTCCCTGTCGGTCGGTCCGTACGTCGTCGAGGACGTCGACATCGAGGCGCTGGCCCTCTACACCAACAACCCGCCCTGCGGCGCGATGCGCGGCTTCGGCGCGGTCCAGGCGTGCTTCGCCTACGAGGCGCAGATGGACAAGGTCGCGGCCGAACTCGGCCTGGACCCTGTCGAGTTCCGGCAGATCAACGCGATGGAGCAGGGCACGCTCATGCCGACGGGCCAGCCCGTCGACTCGCCCGCGCCGGTCGCCGAACTGCTGCGCAGGGTCAAGGCCCGCCCGCTGCCGCCCGAGCGCCAGTGGGAGGTGGCCGGGGGAGCCGCCGACGTACGCGCGCTGCCCGGCGGGCTGTCCAACACCACGCACGGCGAAGGCGTCGTACGCGGTGTCGGCTACGCGGTCGGCATCAAGAACGTCGGCTTCTCCGAGGGCTTCGACGACTACTCCACCGCCCGGGTCCGGATGGAGGTCATCAACGGCGAGCCGGTCGCGACCGTGCACACCGCGATGGCCGAGGTCGGCCAGGGCGGCGTCACCGTGCACGCCCAGATCGCCCGCACCGAACTCGGCGTCACCCAGGTCACCATCCAGCCCGCCGACACCCAGGTCGGCTCGGCCGGTTCCACCTCCGCCTCCCGGCAGACGTACATGACCGGCGGCGCGGTGAAGAACACCTGCGAAGCCGTACGCGAGAAGGTGCTGGAGACCGGACGCCGTAAATTCGGCACCTACCACCCGGCGTGGGCCACCGCCGAACTCCTGCTGGAGGGCGGCAAGGTCGTCACCGACGGCGGCGAGGCGCTGGCCGACATCGCGGACGTCCTGGAGGACGAAGCCGTCGACCTGGAACTGGAGTTCAGGCACCGCCCGACCGTCGCGTTCGACCTGCGCACCGGACAGGGCAACGGCCACGTCCAGTACAGCTTCGCCGCGCACCGCGCGGTGGTCGAGGTCGACACCGAACTGGGCCTGGTCAAGGTGGTCGAACTCGCCTGCGCCCAGGACGTCGGCAAGGCGCTCAACCCGCTGTCGGTCGTCGGCCAGATCCAGGGCGGCACCACGCAGGGCCTGGGGGTGGCGGTGATGGAGGAGATCATCGTCGACCCCAAGACCGCCAAGGTCCGCAACCCGTCCTTCACGGACTATCTGATCCCCACGATCCTCGACACGCCGACCATCCCGGTCGACGTGCTCGAACTCGCCGACGAGCACGCGCCTTACGGGCTGCGCGGCATCGGCGAGGCGCCCACGTTGTCGTCCACTCCCGCGGTCCTCGCGGCGATCAGGAACGCGACGGGGCTGGAGTTGAACCGGACCCCGATCCGGCCGGAGCACCTGACCGGAACGTAGACGGCCGGGGGGCACCCGCCCCCCGGTCACCCTCTCTTGTTCGCCTCGGGCCGTCCCCCGGGTCGTGCAGGCCACGCAGATCCCAAATCTCGTACACCGCGTACGAGTGCCCCTGTGAACCTTGGGAGTTGGCACCATGACCCAGACGCCAGTAGAGCCGCGGACGGCGGCGGAGGACGCGGGCGAAGGCTCGCGACAGCCCGCCGGGAGATCCTGGCTCGACCGGTACTTCCACATCTCGGCCCGAGGCTCGTCGATCCCCCGCGAGGTCCGCGGCGGCATCACGACCTTCATGGCGATGTGCTACATCCTGCTCCTCAACCCGCTGCTGCTGTCGGGACCCGACGTCGCGGGGCACAAGCTCAGCCACGCCGCGCTGATCACCGCAACGGCGCTCGCCGCCGCCGTCTCCACCCTGCTGATGGGCTTCGTCGGCAAGGTGCCGCTGGCGCTCGCGGCGGGGTTGAGCGTGGCCGGGGTGATCTCCACCCAAGTGGCTCCGAACATGACCTGGCCGCAGGCTATGGGTATGTGCGTGATCTACGGCGGCGTCATCGTGCTGCTGGTGGCCACCGGGCTGCGCGAGATCGTCATGAACGCGATACCGCTGGCGCTCAAGCACGGCATCACCATCGGCATCGGCATGTTCATCGCGATGATCGGCCTGGTCAACGCCGGTTTCGTCGGCAAGGGCGACCCGAAGGGCTCGGCGCCTGTCGCGCTCGGCGCGGGCGGCCAGTTGCACGGCTGGCCCGTGCTGCTCTTCTGCGTCACCCTGCTGCTGATCTTCATGCTCCAGGCCAGGAACCTGCCGGGCGCGATCCTGATCGGCATCGTCGTCGGCACGGTGCTCTCGGTGATCGTCAACGCGGCGGGGAATCTGACGGCGGCCGACTGGGGCGGCAGCGCGCCCAAGCTGGAGGGCAGCGCGGTCTCGATGCCGGACTTCGGGCTCTTCGGCCATGTCGAGTTCGGCGGCTGGGGCTCGATCGGCGGTATGACCGTCGGCGTCATCGTCTTCACCCTGGTGCTCGCCGGATTCTTCGACGCGATGGCCACCATCATCGGCGTCGGCACCGAGGCCGGGCTCGCCGACGACAAGGGCCGGATGCCGGGCCTGTCGAAGGCGCTGTTCATCGACGGCGCGGGCGGCGCGATCGGCGGCGTCTCGGGAGCGTCGGGGCAGACCGTCTTCATCGAGTCCGCGACCGGCGTCGGCGAGGGCGCCCGCACGGGCCTGTCCTCGGTCGTCACCGGCATCCTCTTCGCGCTCGGCCTGTTCTTCACCCCGCTGGCCCAGATCGTGCCCGGCCAGGTCGCCGCCGCCGCGCTCGTCGTGATCGGCGCGATGATGATGAGCAACGCCCGGCACGTCGACTGGTCCGACCGCGCCGTGGCCGTACCGGTCTTCATGACCGTCGCCCTCATGCCGTTCACCTACTCCATCACCGCGGGAGTCGGCGCCGGCGTCGTCTCGTACACCGCCATCAAGGCCGCGCAGGGCAAGTGGCGCGAGCCGGGCCTGTTCATGTGGGTTCTCACGGCCGTCTTCGTCGCCTATTTCGCCCTGCACCCGATCGAGGGCTGGCTCGGCGTCAAGTGACGGCCGCGAAGCGCGAGTCGTAGGAAGAAGGAGCTGGAACGCCATGCTGGACATCGCTGACGAGTTGTACCGCTGGTGCGGTCTCGGGCGTCCGTTCGCCGTCGCGACGGTCGTCGCGACCGGCGGCAGCGCCCCGCGCCAGCCCGGTGCGGCGCTCGCCGTCGACGGCGGCGGCGACGCCATCGGCAGCGTGTCCGGCGGGTGCGTGGAAGGCGCGGTCTACGAGCTGTGCCAGGAGGTGCTGGCCGCGGGCCCCGACGCGGCTGCGGTCCTCCAGCACTTCGGCTATTCCGACGAGGACGCCTTCGCCGTCGGCCTGACCTGCGGCGGCGAGATCGACATCTTCGTGCAGCGGATCGACCCCGCGGTACGGCCCGAGGTCGTCGCGGCGCTGGCCGCGGCCGGTCCCGTACCGCTGATCGTCTACCACGTGCCGTACCGCACCGGGCAGCCGCTGACCGCCCGCACCCTGCGCGAGCTGGCCGCGCTGCCGGGCGTGACCGGTGTGAAGTACGCCACCGGCGGCATCGACGCCGAGACCGTGGACCTGCTCGGCGATCACCCGGACGGCTTCGAGATCCTCGCGGGCGACGACATCTTCGCGCCCGCCCTGTTCGCGCTGGGCGCCACCGGCGGCATCCTCGCCTCCGCGCACCTGGCCACCGCCCGCTGGGCCGAGCTGGCGGAGGCCGCTGCCAAGGGAGACGCCAAGGGGGATACGGCCCTCGGCCACCGCCTCGCCGCCCTGGCCGCCGCCCTCTTCCGCGCGCCGAACCCGACCGTCATCAAGGCCGTGCTGCACGCGGAGGGCCGCATCCCGACCCCCGACGTACGGCTGCCGCTGCTGCCCCCGACGCCCGCCACCGTGGACGACGCCCTGACCAGGCTGCGTCTCGTCCCCTGAAATGCCCCGCCGCCCCGCTCCCGCCCCGGGGGATACTCGACAGGGCGGCCACGCCGACGCGCGGGCCCGCGGCCGTACGCGACGGCACACATCGATCGGAGAGAGCCGGATGAGGATCGGAATCGTCGGAGCGACCGGACAGGTCGGCTCGGTCATGCGCAAGGTGCTGGCCGAGCGCGCGTTCCCGGTGACGGAGCTGCGGCTGTTCGCCTCCGCCCGGTCCGCAGGGAGCACCCTGCCGTGGGCCGGCGCTTCCGGCGGCGGGATCACCGTCGAGGACGCGTCCACCGCCGACTACAGCGGCCTGGACATCGTGCTGTTCTCGGCCGGCGGCGCCACCTCCCGCGCCCTCGCCGAGAAGGTCGCCGCCCAGGGCGCGGTCGTCATCGACAACTCCTCCGCCTGGCGGCGCGACCCCGACGTCCCCCTGGTCGTCTCCGAGGTCAACCCGCACGCCATCGCCCACCGTCCCAAGGGCATCATCGCCAACCCGAACTGCACCACCATGGCCGCGATGCCGGTGCTGCGCCCGCTGCACGCCGAGGCGGGGCTGACCGCCCTGGTCGCCACCACCTACCAGGCCGTCTCCGGCTCCGGCCTGTCCGGCGTCGCCGAGCTGCACGGCCAGGCGACCAAGGTCGTCGAATCCGCCGACCGGCTCACCTTCGACGGCGACGCCGTCGCCTTCCCCGAGCCCGCCGTCTACGCCCGGCCCATCGCCTTCAACGTCGTCCCCCTCGCGGGCAGCCTCGTGGACGACGGCAGCTTCGAGACCGACGAGGAGCAGAAGCTGCGCCACGAGTCGCGCAAGATCCTCGAGATCCCCGAGCTCAAGGTCTCCGGCACCTGCGTACGCGTCCCCGTCTTCTCCGGCCACTCCCTCCAGCTCAACGCCCGCTTCTCCCGGCCGCTCGGCGTCGCCCGTGCCTATGACCTTCTGCGGTCGGCACCCGGCGTCGAGCTCTCCGAGATCCCCACTCCCCTTCAGGCCGCCGGGCGCGATCCGTCCTACGTCGGCCGCATCCGGCTCGACGAGACCGTCGAGAACGGGCTCGCGCTTTTCGTCTCGAACGACAACCTTCGCAAGGGCGCTGCGCTGAACGCCGTCCAGGTCGCCGAGCTCGTCGCCGCCGAGCTCGCTGCCGCGAGGGTTTAACCCGCCCCGGACGGCTCCTCTACCTGGGCGGTACGCCGATCTTTTCAGGGGCGCGGGGAACTGCGCGCTCAGCCACGGCGGTGGCGCGCCTTTGAGAACCGGCCCGGGTGGGGCAGATGCGGTTGTTTTTGGGCTGACAGCCCGGTGGGGGCGGGCCGCGCAGTTCCTCGCGCCCCTGAAAAGATCGGCGTGCCGCCTCTCGCAGAGGCGAGGCACAGGGGCCGCGCCCCTGACGGGGGTCAGCTCTCGGCGAGGAGGCGGAAGGCTGCGAGAACTGTTTCCGACTGAAGGTCAACTTGGTCGGGGACGGGCACCCACGTCAACTCATGACCGGCGGCCAACTCGGCCGCCCAGCGGGCGTGCTGGGCGGCGCAGTCGCCGTGGAGGGTGCGCGCGGCGGAGCCGCCGTGGCCGTCGAGGAGGCGGAGCATGATCCCGGTGGCGCGCAGGGAGATGCGGCGGGCCGCGATGTCGAGGGCGTTGAGGTGCGCGAGGGTGAGGGGGACGGGGGAGGGGTGGAGCCCGTCCCAGTCGTCGGCGACGCTGCGCATGATGGCGGGCATGCCGCCGGTGATGCGCAGGAGGGGCCGGGCGGCGGGGGAGCCGGGGTCGGGAACCAGCGGCCGTACGGCGTCGAGCAGGGCGTGGGTACGGTCGGCGTGGCGGCGCAGGAGCGCGGCGAGAGCCGCGAGGGCGCGGGCCGGGTCCGGGTGCGCGGTGGTGTCGGCGACATCGCGGCTGGCCCACATCGGGACCTCGAAGAGCGCGGTCATCCCGCCGTAGCGGTGCGGGCGGATCCAGGTCGAGCGGTTGACGTCCTCGGGCAGGTTCTCGAACTGGGCGCGCTGGCCGGGCGCGGGCATCAGGTAGACGCCGGGCCCCGACACCGTCCAGTACAGGGCGTCGTACGTGCCGGTCTGCACGGGCACGTCCCGCTCGGCGGAGAGCTTGCCGAGAGGTTCGGCCAACCCCGGTATGTCACGCGTGAGTTGGACCCAGCTGCCGCCGAGGTCGTTGCCGTGCAGCGAGCACTGCAACTCCGGCCGCAGCTCGTCGATGAGGCTCACCAGCGTCTGGGACTCGGGGAGTTGGTCGTCCGGCGGCCGGATCGACGGCGCCCACTCCGGCTGTTCGTCGGCGGGCGGCCGGTACGCGTGCCGGAAGTGCTCGGCGGGCGTGCGCCGCACCGGCGGTCCGGCCTCGCTGCGTACGGTCCCGTCCGGGTCGAGACAGAGCAGGAAGTGCCAGGAGGCGTCCGCCCCCGCGTGCAGGCGGCTGTCGGCGGCGACCCGGTGCGCCAGCCGCAGCGCGGTCGCGGGCCCGACGCGCTCGTCGGAGTGCGGGCCCGCGACGACCAGGATGTGCCGCCGGCCGCGCCCGACGGTCAGCAGATGCAGCGGACGCCCCTGCCGGGACCGGCCGACCACCCGCAGGGTGCTCAGCACGGGCCGCGAGTACGCGAACGCGGAGGCCGCCGCTGCGACCTCCGCGACGCTGGGATAGGCGTCGGCGTCCGACGTCACGTGCCGTTGGAGTTGCTGTCGCCGGTGGTCTCTTCCTTGTCCAGCCGTCGGATGACGAGAGTGGTGTTCGCCACGGTGACTCCTCTCTGTCCAAGCAGGGTGCAGCGCTGAGGAGTTGAACGGTTTGGCCCCTGGATCCCCCACTGATTCCCCCGCACCTTGCCAAGGCTCCGGCGGCCCGGCGACAGTGTCAAGGTCCGTACGTACTCATGCGTACGGGCGGAGCACGAGGGGGTCGGCTGATGACGGCACCACCGCACACCGAACCGCACACCGACGAGTCCGAGGCGCTGCTCAGGCCGCGGATCAAACCCGAACACCAGGCATATCGCACCGCCGACGGCAACGTCAGGATCGGCAGCGTGATCTACGGGATCGGCGCCGAGATCGAGGACCCCGACGGCTGGATCTGGACCCTTACCGAGGCGATGGACGGCACACGCACCGCGGCGCAGATCGCCGCCGAAGTCGCCGCCGCGCACCCCCGCTTACTCCTGCCCGCCGCCACGATCGGCTCCGCGATGGCGGACTTACGGGAGGCGGGTTTCGTGGACGACGCGGCGGCGCCGCTGCCCGCGGGGCTCGTCGACCGCGACCGCGTACGGCACGCCCGCGGTGTCGCGCTGCTGCGCTGGATGGACCTCAGCTCACGGGCCAGTCCGTGGAACGCCCAACTGCGCCTGGCCGGCGCCCGCGTGCTGGTCCTCGGCGTCGGCGGCACGGGCGGCATGGCCGCGCAGGCGCTGGTCGCCTCCGGCGTCGGCCACGTCCACACCGTCGACCCCGACGTCGTGGAACTGTCCAACCTCAACCGGCAGACGCTCTACCGCGAGGCCGACATCGGACGGCCGAAAGCCGACGCCGCGGTGGCCGCGCTGCGCGCCCTCAACTCCGATGTCACCGTCACCGGTGAACGGCGGGAGATCCGCGGCCCCGACGCCCTCGCCGCGCTCCTCGCCCCGGACGGCGGCGGCCGGTCACCGTACGATCTGCTGGTCCTCGGCGCCGACCGGCCGCCGGAGATCCGCCGCTGGGCCAACCGTGTCTGCATCGCACTCAACCTGCCCTGGGTGGAAGGCGGTTACCGCGGTCCGCTGGTCACCGCGGGCGTCCACGTACCCGGCGACGGGCCCTGCTGGGAGTGCCAGCGCGCGGGCGAGGACGAACGGCGCGACCTGCGGCTGCGCCCCGGCCAGAGCGAGGACGCCGCCTCGCCCCGTATGCCGTGGAATCCGGCGAGCGCCGTCACCGCGGGCCTGTCCGGCACGCTCGTCGCCCACGCCGCCATCGCCCTGCTCACCGGCGTCCCCCGGATGCGCCCCGGCTTCCGCTACGGCATCAACCTCATGGCACTCGGCGACCCCGTACTCCAACGCCACCCGCGCCGCCCCGACTGCCCAGCCTGCGGCCCGCTGGACCACCCCACGTAAGGGCCAACTCCCCATCGGCGGCGGGCGACCCGCACGAGCGTCGTGCCCGAGCCCGCTCAACCGATCGGCTCGCCGCCCGGACGAAAGGCGGTGCGCCCCGTCAGGGGCGCGAGGAACTGCGCGAGCAAGCCACCACCGGCGGGTGGTCCGGACACGGCCGGGCTGCCCCTCTGGGGCGGGTGGTGGCCGGGTGCGCCTACGTGGTGGGTCGTGCCCGGAAGGGGCGCGGGGAACTGCGCGGTCGGCCCCCACCGGCGGGTGGTCTGTGGCCGACCGGTGTGCCCCTTTGGGGCGGGGTCTTGGGGGGGCGGGTCACCGCGCCGACGCGAGGTCGACGGTCGCCAGGACGGTCCTGGCCTGGAGTTCGGCCTGGTCGCCGACCGGCACCCAGTGGGCGTCGGTCGCGGCCAGCAGGTCACGGGCGCCGGAGTCGATCCGGCGCTCCAGCCGGCCGCGCAGGCGGCCGTGGTCGCCGCCGGGGTCGCCCTCGCCGCCGCGCTCCTCGTCGAGGAGCCGCAGCAGCATCCCGGAGGCGCGCAGCGGGATACGGCGGGCGGCGATGTCGAGGGCGGCGACGTGGGCCATGGTCAGGGGGACGGGGGAGGCGTCGGCGAGCGTCTCGTAGGCGTCGGCGAGGCCGGGAAAGGCGCCGACGGCCTGCTCGACACCGCGCAGCAGCGGGCTGTGCGCGGCCTGCGGGGAGAGCAGTCGCCAGGCGCGGTCCAGCGCCGACGCGGTGGCGGCGCCGTCCTTGCGCAGCCGGGCGGCGAGGGAGGCGACGGCCTGGGCGGGGTCGGGGTGCGCGTCCTGGTCGGCCACGCGCCGGGTCGCCCACATCGGGACCTCGACCACGGCGGTCAGCCCGCCGTGCCGGTGCGGGCGGGCCCAGGTGGACCCCGCCGCGCTCTCCGGCTCGCCGGCGAACCGCTCGGACGTGCCCGCGGGGGGCCGCACGAAGACTCCGGGCCCCGACCCGGTCCAGGACAGCGCGTCGTAGGCACCGGTCTGCACCGGGATCTCCAGTTCGGCCGCGTATTTGCCGAACGGCTCGGCCAGGCCCGGCACATCGGCGGTCAGCCGCACCCAACCGCCGCCGACGTCCGTGCCGTGCAGCGTGCACTGGAGGAACGGCTTCAGCTCGTCGATCGCCGCCAACAGGGCCATCGTCTCCGGCAGTTCGTCACCCGGCGCGCGGAAGGACCCGGCCCGCTCGGGCTGATCGGCCGCCGCCGGGCGGTAGATGTGCCGGTAGTGGACGGCGGGCGGCCGGGGCCCGGCCGGACCCGTCTCGTTGAGCACGCTGCCGTCGGGGTCGAGGCAGAGCAGGAAGTCCCAGGTCAGATCCGCTTCGGCCTGCCGCTGCCGGTCGGCGACCGCGTGCTCGGCCAGCCACAGCGCGCTCGCCCCGCCGGTCTGCTCGTCCGGGTGCGGCCCGGCCACCACCAGCACGTGCCGGCTGCCGTGCCCCACCGACAGCAGCCACAGGGGCCGCCCGGCCCGCGACTCCCCGGCCAGCCGCATCCGGCACAGGTCAGGATGGCGCCGGGTCAGTACGCGGGCCGCCGCCGCGACACCTGACACGGTCGGATACGCGTCCGGCCCCCGCATGACGGCTCCTCCTCGTCCCGCGTCCACGACCACGACGGCGTCCACCCGCCGTGCCCACCCCCGCCGCGCGCCGTCGTGCCGGCGCGCCGCGTATCGCACGTCGCGCGCCACCGGCGGGGTATCGGAGTTCGGGTGCCGTGGGCGCGCCACCCAAGGCTGTGCGGGCCGCCCCCGGGTGTCAAGAGCGCCCTGTGGCCGCCGAGTCGGCGCGCGACCGCTCGATGTCGGGTCCCCGGTAGAGGCGTTCGGGGATGGTGGCCAGCGCCGATTCCCGCAGCCGCGGGCCGAGCCCGTAGAAGTGCTGGAAACTCATCACCAGGGGGCGCCACTTGTCGGGATCGATCCGGTCCCGTGTGCCCGCCGCCCGTATCCTGTCGTGCACCAGCACGCGGGTGATCCGTACCTCGAACACCACGATTCCGCCGCGCTGTCGAGGGTCGTCCTCGGCCAGCGGGTGAGTGGCCTCGACCACCGCCTCCAGCGCCACCGGACACTGCGCGACGCGCGGCGCCGCGACCGTCTCCGACGCCGCCGGGGTCAGCCCGGCCAGCCCGAACTTGTCGCCCTCGTAACGGTATCCGCGCCGCGCCTTCCCCTCCGGCACCGGATCGCGGCCGGTGGTCAGCGCCAGCCGGTCCACGGCCGCCGCCATCGAGTCCTCGGGCAGATTCAGTACGCACGCGCCGTCGCGCAGCAGATTGCGCGCCGTCTGCGACCGCGCCCCGAGCCCCAGCATCGCCCGCCACCCCAGCCAGAACACCGACGACATCGGCGCGAGATTCGCCGAACCGTCCTCGTTCACGGTGGAGAGCAGCACGACGGGCGTGCCGAAGTAGAGGATTCCGGGCTCGATGCGTGAGTGGACGGCGGGCCCGGCCGCTGTGGTGATCTCTGAGGTCATACGGCCAGTGTTGTGCGCGGGGCCGCCGGACGCTGGCGGAAATCGGACGTCGCGTACGGCAGGCGTGGGCCCCGGTACGGGGGTGTCGGCGGTCAGGAACCGGTGGTCAGGAACCGGTGGTCAGGAACCAGTGGTCAGGAACCGGTGCGCTCGCGGGGGCCGTAGCGGGCGTGCGGCGCGCCCGTGGCCAGCGCCCAGTAGCGGTCGCCGTAGGACCAGTGCCACCACTCGGTGGGGTAGTTGACCAGGCCCGCGGCGGTGAGGGCGGCGGACAGCGTACGGCGGTTGGCGCGGGCCTCGGCCGACAGCCCCGGCGCGTCGGTGTAGCAGGCGCCCGCGCTCTCCTCGGGGTTGGCGTTCACGCGGGTGCCCATGTCCAGTTCGCGGCCGTCCGCGACGAGGGTGAGGTCGACGGCCGCGCCCGCGCTGTGCGGCGCGATCTCCGGCGGCGACACGTAACGGCTGGCCGCCTCCCTGATCCGCGCGGGCGTCCACCGCGGCCGAGCGGCGCGCAGCTCCGCCGAGTACCCCTCGAAATAGGCGCGTTGGAGGGACGGCGGCCGGTAGCCCTCCACGAACAGCAGGCCGACGCCGTCGGGCAGCAGCGAGCGCGCGTGCGCGAGCCGGGTCAGGACGCCCTCGCGCAGATGGGCGAAGCTGCCGTCGTCGTCCTGGCGGCGCGGGTCGACGGCGCCGAGCGGGCCGCCGCCCTGTCCGCCACCCCGTACGTCGAGCAGCGGCTCGTCGCAGTCCTCGACGGGGACGGCCGCGATGCGCGGGTCCGACATCAGCACGATTTCGCTCATGGTCCGATCATCGCCCGCCGCCCGCCCAAGTGCCGCGCCGACGCCGCGCCGACGCCGTCCCAACGCCGCCTCAACGCCGCCCCGGCACCGCACCCGCTCCGCGGCCTTCGCTAGCCTGCGCGGGTCAGGGACAGAGTCGGGTGCGGGGCGTCGTCGAACGGGGTGGACGGATGGGTGAGCGGGACCAGGACCAGGACCAGGACCAGGACCGTGACCGGCAGCGGGAGCGGCTGCGGGCGGCGGTCGAGGCGCGGGTGCTGGCGGACTGGGGGTTCGAGCTGCCGGACTCGCTGTTCCGGTTCCACGACTTCATCGGGTCGCTCGACCCGGTCGAGGCGTCTGCCTTCGCGGACCTGGAGCTGTGGCCGTACGGGATGATGGACCTCTTCGACGCCCCGGACGTGCGGGCCCGCGACGGCGTCGACATCCGCGCGCACGGCCGTTTCTTCCGCGACCCGCCGGAGTTCCTGACCTTTCTGCACGGCGGCACCGACGGCCTGCACTACGGCCTCTGGTACGACGACGGCCGCACCTGCGCGGGCGTCGCCTCGTACTACAACAACGACGGCGGCGGCATCGACCGCACCTTCCGCACCCCGCTGGAGGCGGTCCGCGCCACGCTCGAACGCCACTGGCGCGACCTGCACGAAGACACCGGCCGGGGGCCGGAGGAGGTCGCGGAGCGTGCGCCGGGGATGGCCCGACTCCGTTCGAAAGTGGGCGAGTTCGAGACCGGCGACCGTACCGGGACCGGCGCGGACTACGTACGCGCCCACACGTACGGCTACCGGCGCCCGCCGATCGACCCCGGCCGGATCACCACGCTCGACGGCGGCGGCGCCCTCGCGGAGGGCGAGACCGCGCTCGGCCGTCCCTCGCACAACGGCGTGGACGAGCACGCCTTCGGCACGCACATGGCCGCGGTCTTCGCGGACCCCGGCGAGCTGGCGGCGGCCGTCGCCGAGGCGCGGCGGCGCCTCGCGGCCGGTGACCCGACGGAGGCGCTGGTCCTCGGCCGCGACCTGCACTGGGCCTCGATCGGCGACGCGACCCGCGAGGGTCACGCACACGAGCTGCTGGCCGCGGCCTACCGGGCCCTGGACCGGCCCGCGTTGGCCGCCGTCGCCGACGCGCACCACCGGCACCGGGACCTCCCGCGCGTGGACGTGCTGGAGCCCAAGCCGTAGGTATGCGAGGGCGTACGGGCGTCAGGCGGGCAGCTCCACGATGTCCGCGACCACGCAACTGACGTTGTCCGGGCCGCCGTTGCGGTTGGCGAGGGCCACGAGCGCGCGGACCGCGTCGTCGGGGTCCGGGGTCGTCGCGAGCGTGGCGTGTACGTCGTCGGCGGGGACGACGGCGGACAGGCCGTCGGAGCAGAGGAGATAGCGGTCGCCGAGGCAGGCGTCCTGGAGCCGGATGTCGGCGCCCGCGCTCCCGTCGGTGGCCGGGCTCGTACCCGACAACGCCCTTGCCAGCAGGGACCGTTGGGGGTGGGACTCGGCCTCGGCCGGGCTGAGGCGGCCCTCGTCCACCATCGACTGGACCATGGTGTGGTCGTGGGTGATCTGGAACAAGCCGCCGTCGCGCAGCAGATACGCGCGGGAGTCGCCGATGTGGACGAGGGCGAGCTGGGAGCCGGTCCAGAACATCGCGGTGAGGGTGGTGCCGACGTGTCCCGGCTCGCGCTCGGCGGCGGCGACGCCGCGGACGGCCGCCCCGGCCTGCTCGACGGCGTCCTCCAGGGCGTTCAGCAGCTCGCCGGCCGGGACAGTGCCCGCGCCCGCGTCGAGGAGTTTCAGCACGTCGACGGCCGCGGCGCCCGCGGGGGCGCCGCCGGTCCCGAAGCCGTCGGCGACGGCGAGCAGGCGGGAGCCCGCGTAGGCGGTGTCCTGGTTGCTCTCGCGGACGAGCCCGGTGTCGGACAGGGCGGCGTAACGGATGCCGAGCGGTGCGGTGGCGGCTGACATGGCGGGGTCCTTCCAGGACAGGTAGTCGATGAGGAAGGTGGCCAGGTCCCGCCGGGCGGCGGTGTCGGCCTCGACGCGGGTCCAGTACGCGCGGACCGACAGGGCCGCTTCCGGGCCGTCCTGGGCGCAGACCTCCTGGATGCCGGCCAGCGGCATCCCGAGGCGGCGCAGCCACGCCACCAGGCGGGCTTTTTCCAGTTGTCCGGCTGCGTACCAGCGGTAGCCGGTCGCCGGGTCCACGCGGGCGGGGGAGAGCAGGCCCAGCTCGGCGTAGAGCCGCAGCGCCCGCTGCGACAGCCCGGCCGCCTTCGAGAAGGCCCCGATGCCCATCAGGCCGGGTCCCGTGTCCCGCTCCATACCCGCGCTCCTTCGTCCCTCCTCACGCCGGGCCTTCGTCCGGCGTGCGTCCGATGCTGGGGTCTTCCCCGAGGTGAGAGTCAAGCAGTGTCCGCGGCCTTCCGCCTCTCCCGTCGTCCGTGCCCCCACCTGCACGGCTTTACGGTTCGCTCTACGAACTAATATGGTTCGTAGAGCGAATGAAATGTCGAGGCGTGCGGGGGAGTGGTGACCATGGCGGGTGCGGGTGCGGGTGCGGGTGCGGGTGCGGGTGCGGGTGCGGGTTCCGGCGTCAGCGCGGAGGGCGCGGTGCGTACGGTGACGGTCGCGGTCGTCGGCGGGGGGTACGGGGGCGCCGCCGTCGCCAAGGCGCTGGACCAGGACACGGACGTCGTCCTGATCGAGCCGAAGGACGCGTTCGTGCACGCGGCGGGCGCGCTGCGCGCCCTGGTCAGGCCCGACTGGGCGGCGAACATGTTCTTCCCGTACGACCGGCTGCTGGCCCGCGGCCGGGTGCTCCGCGAGCGCGCTGCCTCGGTGGACCCCGGCGGCGTCACACTGGCCTCCGGCGACCGCCTCGACGCCGACTTCCTCGTCCTGGCCACCGGCTCCGACTACGCCTTCCCGGCGAAGACCGAGACCGACTCCACGGCCGAGGCGCTGCGCAGGCTCCGCGTCGGTCACGACGAACTGGCCCTATCCGAGCGGGTGTTGATTGTCGGCGCGGGCCCCGTCGGGCTCGAACTCGCCGGTGAGATCAGGGCCGTGTGGCCGGACAAGCACATCGTCGTCCTCGACCCGGCCGAGCGGTTGCTGCCCGGCTTCATGCCGGAGCTGCGGGGCGAACTTCTGCGCCAACTGGACGCGCTGGGAGTCGAGTTGCGGCTCGGTACGGCCCTGGCCGCGCAGCCGCCGACCGAGCCGGGTCAGGCCAAGACGTTCACGGTCGCCACCTCGACCGGTGGCCAGGTCACCGCCGACATCTGGTTCCGCTGCTACGGCGTACGCGTCAACGGCCACTACCTCGCCGACGGCCGCCTCACCGTCCGTACGCCCAAGGGGCAGGTCCGCGTGACCGACACGCTCAACGTCTACGGGAACGGCGGGACGTACGACCGGGTCCACGACCACGTCTACGCGCTCGGCGACCTCACCGACCTCGCCGAGGCCAAGACGGCGGGGTACGCCATGAAGCACGCCGCCGTCGTCGCCGAGAACATCCTCGCCCAGGTGCGCGGCGAACGGCCCACGGCGGTCTACCGGCCCTCGCCCGTACCGTCCGTGCTGCTGCCGCTCGGGCCCGGCGGGGGCGTCGGCCAGACCCTGTCCGACGACCGGCCGACCCCCGTGCCCGTGCTCCTGCCGGCGGAGCGGGTGGCCGCGTACAAGGGGCGGGATCTGCTCGTGGGGCGGTTCGCGGCGCTCTTCGGTACGGGCTGAGCTTTCGGGTACGGGACGTGGTGCGGGCTCAGTGCGCGGGCTCAGCGCGCGACGGGGCCCTCGTCCAGTTCGAGGAAGACGGCGGGCACCTTGTTGTCGCGGACCACGCGGCTGAGCAGGCCCGCGAGCGTGACGCGTTCCGCCTCGGTCAGGCCGGAGGGCAACTCCTCGACGCGGCGGCAGGTGTCGGCGTAGAACGCGTCGACCAGCGACCGCCCTTCGGCGGTGAGCGCGACCCGTACCGCGCGGCCGTCGCTCGGATCGGCCTCCCGCCGGACCAGCCCGCGCTGCGCGCAGCGGTCCACCAGACCGGTCAGGCTCGACTTCGCCAGCCCCAGGATGCTGCCCAACTCGCCCATCCCCAGCGGCTGTCCCATCAGCACGCACAGCAACTGCCCCTGTTGCGGCGTCAGTCCGTACCCCCGGCCCGCCTCCGCGTACACGGCGTTCACCAGGAAGGAGGAGCGCACCAGTGCGGTGACGACTCCCATGTGCTCGCCCACGTCCTTCCCCATAAGGCCAGCCTACGGGACAAGGGTGATCGGGTGGTGGTTCGTGGCACGAACTATGGAAGGGGCGGGAGGGGCGGAGGAGAAATGGGGAACGCGGTGCGTTCGCCGTCGTTCCCGTTCGGACCCGGCCGGATTGCCGTCAGGGTGCGGGCGTCGGACGATCGAGACCGGCGGTTCGTCCGGCGGTCTGTCCGGCGGTCTGTCCGGCGAGGGAGTGATGCGATGAGCGCGCGGCGGCTGGCCGACCTCGACCGCCCCGAGCGGCGCCGGGCGATGGCCGCGAGCGTGGCCCGCTGCGTACTCTCCACCGCGGCGATCCTGGTCCTGTACTACTTCCTGCCCCTCAACGGCGGCCGGCCCGACGCCGCCGCGCTGATCCGCCTCGGCATCGGCGCCGTCGTCTTCGCCGCGGTCATGGTCCTCGAACTCCGCCGCATCCTCCACGCCGACCTTCCTCAGCTCCGCGCCGTGGAGACCCTCGTCGTCACCTTCGCCCTCTTCCTCGCGCTCTTCGCCGGCGCCTACGTCTCCCTTTCCCACCTCTCGCCCGGCAGCTTCACCGAGCCGGTCAACCGCACCGCCGGGCTCTACTTCGCCATCGTCACCCTTGGCACCGTCGGCTACGGCGACATCGCCCCCACCAGCGATTTCGCCCGCATCCTCGTCAGCGTCCAAGTCCTCATCGACCTCGTCTTCCTCGCCTTTCTGCTCCGCCTGGTCATCGACCTCACCCGCCTCACCCTCCACCGCGACCAGCCCCCCTGACGGGGGGGGGTGCCCGTGTCTCCCCGGCCGCCGGTCCGGTGCGGCTTGCCCACCCAGTTCCCCGCGCCCCTGCGGGGCTGGGCTTCTCGGGAGTCGGGGGGCCGAGCTTTTTGGGGGCGCGGGGCTCGGCCTTGTTTGCGGCCGGCGCCGCGTGGGCGCGACAAGCCACGACGCGGCTGCGCGTCACCACGGGCCCCGGGGAGGGGTCAGGCTTCGGCGAGGGCGGCGGCGAGGGTGGCGTAGGAGGGACGGTCGAAGGCCATGAGGCGTACGTGTTCGACGCGAGTCGACGCGTGGGTGAGGACGGCGACGGCGATGCGAGCCGCCTGGTCGGCGGGGAAGCCGAAGATGCCGGTCGAGATGGCGGGGAAGGCGAGGGTGGTGACGCCGAGGGTGTCGGCCACTTCGAGGCAGCGTCGATAGCAGGAGGCGAGGACGTCGGCCTCGCCGGAGGCGCCGCCTTTCCAGACGGGACCGACGGTGTGGATGACGTGCCGGATCGGGGGGTCGAGGTCGAACCCGGGGGTGGCGACGGCTTCTCCGCGCGCGCAGGGCGCCAGGGCGGCGCCGGCCTCGGCGAGCCGGGGGCCGGCGGCCCAGTGGATGGCGCCGTCGACTCCGCCGCCGCCCTGGAGGGACTCGTTGGCGGCGTTGACGATGGCGTCGACGTCCTGCTTGGTGATGTCACCCTGGACGACCTCGATGTGGACCATGTTCCGATGATGTCAAGCGAAAGCGGGCGGGGCACGTCGATTTCGGTTACGGGGTCCGCAGGGCGGCGGTCAGGTCGCGCAGGTGGTCGTTGACGGGGCCGAGGCTCAGGAGCCCGCTGGCGGCGCCCGCCAACTCGTCGGCGGCGGGCAGCAGTTCGGCGTAGGCGCGCCGCGCGGCTTCCGTGGAGCCGAGCGCGAGGGCGGCGCGGGCCGTGAGGGTCCACATGGCCTCGTAGAGCAGGTCGCGCGGGGGCTCGGGGGCACCCCGAAGGGCGGCGGCGGCCTCGGAACGGCGGTCCTCGGCGAGCAGGAGCAGGGGGCGGACCCACGGGGCGTACGGGCCCCAGTCGACGTCGGTCCGCGCGAGGACGCGCAGGCCGCGGCCGTGCCGGAGCCGCAGGCTCAGGAGGGCGAGGGGGAGGAGCCCGCGCTCCAGACCCGGCATCCCGGCCCCGGTCAGCTCGGCGGCGGCCTCCCCGTACGCGGCCTCCGCCGCCTCGAAGGTGCCGGTCTCCGCGAGCCGCAGCGCCCCGTACCACCGCGTGAACACCTCGACGAGCGGCAGCTCATGACGCTCCGCCAGCCGGTCAGCGGCGGCGGCGTGCTCGTCCGCCGCCCCGAAGTCGCCCCGTGCGCACGCCGCTTGGAGCCGGATGAGCCGGCCGAGCACCTCGGACGTGAACAGGCCGTGCCGCGCGGAGAGTTCGACCAGCTCCGCGCCGATCGCATCGCGTTCCGGCGCCAGACCCGCCCGCTGAAACGTCTGCATGAAGGCCGCGTTGAGCGCGAACGCCAGCAGCACCGGATCATCCAGCCGCCGCGCCGCCTCCTCCGCCAACCGCGCCGCCTGCGCCCCGCGTCCGCCGCTTCCGCCGAGGGCCCCTCCGCCGACCCCGCCGCCGGCCCCGCCCCGCGACTCCAGCGCGATCGTCGCCAACAGCCGTGCGCGCAGGGCCTCTTCGGCGGGGCCCGGCGGCAGGGCCGTCAGGGTGCGTTCGGCGGCGGCCACCACGTGGGCGGCCTGGGCGGGGTCGTCGAGGCGGGTCCAGACGGCGGGGACGTCGTAGGCGCCGATGACGCGGGCGCAGAGGTGGGGGTCGCCGAGTTCCTCGGCGGCGGAGACGGCGGCGAGGCGGTGGCGGCGGGCGGACTGGAGCCCGTCGCCACCGGTGACGGCGAGGCCGCGCAGGAGGGTGACGGTGGATTCGAGGCGGGCGCGGGCGCCGGTGGGGACGGTGCGGTCGTAGGCGGCGGTGGCCTCGGCCCAGACGCGTTCGGCGCCGCCCGCGCCGGGGTCGAGCCGGTCGTCGGCCTGCCGGAGGATGTCGGCTTCGAGGGCGCGCAGGCCGGGCCCGGGGTCGACGCCGAGCTGTTCGACCAGGAGGGTGCGGGCGCGGCGCAGTACGGCCAGGGCGTCGCCCTGGCGGCCCGAGCGGTAGAGGGCGAGGGCGAGCAGCCGCCAGGCGTCCTCGCGCCAGGGGTGCTCCGCCGCGTGGGCGTCGAGGTCGGCGGCGGCCTCGGCGGCCAGGCCGAGGGAGAGCCGGGCCTCGGCCCGGCGTTCCACCGCGTGCAGCCGCAGTTCGGCGAGGCGGGAGCGTTCGGCGCGGGCCCACGGCTGGTCGGCGAACTCGGCGTACGCGGGCCCGCGCCACCACCCCAACGCCCTCTGGAGCAGGGCGAGTACGTCCTTCGGCGGCAGTCCGGCGGCCTCGGTCACGGCCTGTTCGAAGCGCCACGCGTCCACCGTGTCGGGCGCGGCGCGCAGCGCGTATCCAGGGCCCTCGGTGACCAGCAGCAGGGCGGGCGCGCGCGGCGGGCGGTCGGGTTCGAGGGTGCGGCGCAGGGCCGCGACGAAGGTACGGAGGGTGCCGACGGGGTCCGCGGGCGGTGCGGGGGAGCGGCCGGGACCCGCGCCGTCGTCCCCTGGCCGCTCGGGCCAGAGGTCCTCGACCAGCCGGGCGACCGGTACGACGCGGCGGCGGGCGATGACCAGGCGGGCCAGCACGGCCCGGTGCCGTGGCCCCCTCAGCGCGAGGGCCGCACCGCGTACCGCCTCGTCCGGGCCGTCCCCGCTCTCGGCCCAGGCCACCACCGGCCCCAGCACGCCGAACGCCACCCGCACCACGTACCGCCTCTCCGGGAGTTCCCCCAGGTCACGGTAGCGCGCTCATCGGCTGCTCATCCGCCGCCCACACGCTGGAAGCACGAGCCCGTTGACGCGCTCGGCCCGCGTACGACCGGACCGCCGTGTACGTACACGGTCCGCCCACGCGTACGGCCCGCGTACGTCCACCCACCGAAAGGGGCACCCCATGCCACCCGCCATCCCCGGCTTCGACCTCCGCCGCGTCCCCGCGGCCGACGGCGTCACCCTCACCGCCGCGGTCGGCGGCTCCGGGCCGCCCGTCGTCCTGCTGCACGGCTTCCCGCAGACCCACCTGATGTGGCGGCACGTGGCCGCCGACCTCGCGGCCGACCACACCGTGATCTGCCCTGACCTGCGGGGTTACGGCGCGAGCGACAAGCCGGCGGAGGCCGGGGGGATGACGACTGACGCCGTCTACGCCAAGCGCACCATGGCCGCCGACATCGTGGCCGTGGCCGCCGCCCTCGGGCACGACCGCTTCGCGCTCGCGGGCCACGACCGCGGCGCCCTGGTCGCCTTCCGCGCCGCCCTCGACCACCCGGGCACGGTCACGCACCTCGCCTGCCTCGACGTCCTGCCCACGCTCGACATGTGGGAGGCCATGCACGGCACCACGGCCGCCGTCGGCTTCCACCTCTACCTGATGGCGCAGCCGCCCGGTCTGCCCGAGCGGATGATCGCCGCCGACCCCGACCTCTTCTTCGGCCACTTCCTGGACCTGTGGGCGCGGGCTCCCGAGGCCGTCCCGGCCGACGTGCGCGCCGTCTACCTGGCCGCCTGCCGGGCCGCGGTCCCCTCGATCGTCGCGGACTACCGCGCCTCGGCCGGTATCGACGTCACCCACGACGCGGCCGACCGCGCCGCGGGCAACCGGCTCCGTATGCCCGTCGCCGTCCTCCAGCAGGACTGGGGCGCGGCCCTCGGGTTCGACGCCGCCGCGCTGTGGTCCGCGTGGGCCCCCGACCTGCGGCACACCACGGTCGACACCGGCCACTTCATGGCCGAGGAGTCCCCGGCGACGGTCGTCAGGGCCCTCCGCGACCTCCTCGCCCGCTGATCCGAAGGCCCGCCCGTCCAGACGCCAATACGTCCATACGTCTATACGCCCAAACGTACGTCGTACGGCTGTCACGCCCGCGCGTCGGCCGGTGTCTTCATGCACGGAGCCGCACGGCGCCGCACAAGGCGGCGCCGGGGCACCGAGGCACGACAAGGAGGCCACCATGGCGCTGCGTATTCCGAAGGCCGAACTCCCCGCCGAGGTCCGCGAGGCCCTGGCCGAGCAGCTCGGCACGGTGCCGGAGCCGGTCGAGGTGACGTACCACCACCCCGCGCTCGCCGCGGCGAACCAGGTCTTCGCGGCCGAAGTGGGCAGGTGGGACGTGGTCGACGCGAGCCTGAAGACGTTCGCGCACATGGCCGTCGCGGCGCAGATCGGGTGCGGTTGGTGCCTGGACATCAACTACTTCCTCGCACTGAACCAGAAGCTGGACCTGGCCAAGGCGAGCCAGGTCCCGCGCTGGCGCGCCGCGGACGTCTTCACACCGCTGGAGCGGGACGTCCTCACCTACGCCGAGGCCATGACCACCACCCCGCCGGACGTGACCGACGAGCTGTCGGCCCGTCTGCTCGACGTCCTCGGCCCGGCCGGGCTGGTCGAACTCACCGTCCACATCGGCTTCGCCAACCTGGCCGCCCGGTGCAACACGGCGCACGGGATCACCTCGCAGGGCTTCTCGGACGCGTGCGAGATCCCGCTGGCCACGCGCCCGGAGCCGTCCGACGTAGCGTCGGGCGCATGAAAGAGGACACCGCCGAGGACCCGTACGTCGTCCACCGCAGCCTGCTCTTCACCGTTGCCTACGAGATGCTCGGCTCGGCGGCCGACGCCGAGGACGTGCTCCAGGAGTCCTGGCTGCGGTGGGCGGACGTCGACCGGTCGCGGGTCGGCGACCCGCGGGCGTACCTGGTACGGGTCGTCACGCGGCAGTCGCTCAACCGGCTGCGTACGCTGGCGCGCCGCCGCGAGGAGTACGTCGGCGAGTGGCTGCCTGAACCGCTGCTGACGGCCCCCGACGTCGCCGAGGACGTCGAACTCGCCGACAGCGTCTCGATGGCGCTGCTCACCGTCCTCGAAACGCTCGGGCCGACCGAGCGCGCGGTCTTCGTGCTGCGCGAGGTCTTCGAGACGCCGTACGGGGAGATCGCCGAGGCGGTCGGGAAGTCCGTGACCGCGGTACGCCAGATCGCCCGGCGCGCCCGCGACCATGTGGCGGCCCGGCGGCCACGGGTCGAGGTCAGCCGCTCGGAGCAGCAGGCCGTCGTGGAACGCTTCCTCGCCGCCCTGCGCACCGGCCGGGTCCAGGACCTGCTCGACGTCATGGCACCCGACGTCGTCTTCGTCGCCGACGGCGGCGGCCTCGCCCCCGCCTCCCGCGTCCCCGTGCACGGCGCCGCCCGCGTCGCGGCCCTCCTGGCCGGCCCTGGCCGCCTGGTCTCCGCGCTCTGGCTCAACGGCGCCCCGGCCGCCCGCGTCGAAGTCAACGGCCGCGTCGCCGCCGCCACCTTCGTCGTCCGCGACGGCCGCGTCACCCACATCCACGCGGTGGCCAACCCCGAGAAACTCACCCGCCTCGACACCTCCCCGACCCGCCTCGCCCGTTGAGGGGTCTGTCAGGGCAACTCGGGCCGTACGAGGGCGCGTTCGAACGGCTCCCCGGTCCGGCGCGCGTACGCCGTCCGCTCACGTACTTCGCGGAGCGTACGCGGCCGGTATCCGGGGCCTGAGCAGCAGGACTTGTGGAAGCGGACGCCCGCGTTCAGCAGCACGCCGAGGGTCCGCCACGCCGCGACATCGCGGCGCCGGGGAGGGGCGAAGGCCGACCCCACGTGAATCAGGACCCCGGCACAGCGCGGACAGATCCGCTCCCGGTCCGCGCCGTAGGGCTGCTTGTACGAAGCCCGGCACGGCAGACACACGTAGGAAGTCCTGGCGTGGCTCATGAGCCCACGATAGGCGGCGACTCGGGCGGGCCGCCGCTCGATTTCGCCGCCCGCCGGCGGATGCCCCCGACGTCAGCGATGCCAGTCCGTGGCGGCCCCCTGGCGCCGCGCCGCCCACACCGTGCGCTCGGTCCGCACGGTCAGGTCGTCGCGGCGCGCGATGCTGTCCGGGCCCTCGGCGTCGAGGAGCCGGTCGAGCGCGGCGAGGTCTTCCGGCGCCAGGGTCTCGGCGATGCCGCCGCGCATACGGGTCAGGCTGGTGAGCGCGTACCGGCCGACGGCCTCGGTGTGAGGCGGGCCGATGTTCACGGTCACGACGCGCTCGCCCACCACGGTCAGACCCGCGGCGCTCAGCATGGGCCCCCAGTCGGCGCCGCGGTGCGGCACGTGCTCGGCGTGGTGGCGGTCGAGCGCGGCGTGGCAGCGCTCTTCGAGCCCCGGGCGCTCCGCGGGCGCGTCCTCGGGCAGGAAGCGCGGGAAGCCCGCCAGTTCGACGACGGCGAAGAGCCCGCCGGGCGCGAGCGTGTCGTGGACCTGGCGCAGTGTGCGCTCCGGGTCCGCCATGTGGTGCATGGAGGCCGACGCCCAGACCAGGTCGGGCGCGCCGAGTTCGGGCCACTGCGTGTCGAGGTCCGCCCGGACCGTACGGACGCGCTCCGCGACCCCGGCCGTCTCCGCCTTGTGGCGCAGACGGTGCAGGTGGTCGGCCGAGGTGTCGACCGCGGTGACCTCGGCCTCGGGGAAGCGCCGGAGCAGGGCGAGGGTCCCGGCTCCGGTGCCGCAGCCGAGATCCACGATGTGGCGGGGGGCGGTTTCGACGGGCAGCCACGCGGTGATCGAGGCGGTGTGCTCGGCGAGGACTTCCGCGTCGAGGTCGAGGATGTCCGCCTGGCTGTCGGCCTCGGCGTCGTGATGGCTGTCGGTGCCGTGAGCCTGAGCCTGAGCCTGAGCCTGATCGCGATCGTCGTGGCCGTGGGCGTCGTGGGCCGCGTGCGGGGCTGCGTGAGTCATGGCGCCCACCGTATGAGGGCCGCGGGCGGGCGGCCCGGTCGCTTTCGGGAACGGCAAGACGGTGGGCGTCCGGGCTGCCGGCGGCGCAAGTCGCGGGCCCCGACCTGCGTGATCTGCGGGCCCCGACCTGCTCGATTCGCCGAACGGGCTCAGGCCCCGGCCCCCGCACCGTTGCCCTTCTCGTCGCCGCGCTGGTGCCCGCGCCGCGCGTCACGGTCGAAGATGCCCAGCAGTTCGCAGGGCCCGCCCTCGGCGCCGATGGCGTGCGGCAGCATCGTCGGGAATTCGGCCGACTGGTTGGTCTCCACGCGGAAGCGCCGGTTGCCCAGCAGCAGCACGGCCGTGCCCGACAGGACGACGAGCCATTCGCGCCCGGGGTGGGCGCGCAGCCGGGAGGGGCTGTCCGGCGGCGGATTCGTCAGGCGCTGCCGTACGACCGTCATACCCGGGTCCGCCTTGACGGCCCAGCGCATCGCCTGATGTGCGGAGTCGATCATCGGACTGGAGATGACGTCCTCCGTGGCCGTCTCGACGAGCTGGTCGAGCGTGGTGTCCATGGCGCGCGCGAGGGTCACGAGCTGGTCCAGCGCGAGGCGGCGCTGACCGTTCTCGATCCGGCTGAGCGTGGAGGGGCTGAGCCGCGCGCGGCCGGCCAGTTCGTCCAGCGACCAGCCCTGCGCCACCCGCAGCGCGCGAATCCGTTTGCGTACCAGGCTGTCGAGATCTCCATCGTCTTGCGTCATAGGCAACATGTTATGCCTCCCACGCAAAGTCCGCTTAGCGTGGTCGTACCGGGCCCCGGACGGGACCCGCCCACCGCAAGGACGCAAGCCAGCAAGCCAGCAAGCCAGCAAGCCAGCAGGTCAGCAAGCCAGCAAGCCAGTAAGCCAGTAAGCCAGCAGGTCAGCAGGTCAGCCAGCATGTATGGAGAGGTACGCCCATGCCCGCGACGATTCCCGAGCACGTGAACGATCCCGCCGATGTGACCGACGCCTTCGCCCCGGCTTTCGACGCCGTGGTGATCGGCGGTGGCGCCGCCGGCCTCAACGGCGCCCTCATGCTCGCCCGCTCCCGCCGCTCCGTCGCCGTGGTCGACAGCGGCACCCCGCGCAACGCGCCCGCCGACGGCGTCCACGGCCTCCTCGGCCTCGAAGGCATCCCCCCGGCCGAACTGCTGCGCCGGGGCCGGGAGGAGGTACGCCGTTACGGCGGCAAGGTGCTGGTCGGCGAGGTGACCGCCGCCGAGGCAGTCTCCGGCACCGGGGCGGTCTCCGGCACCGAGGCCGTCCCCGCCGCCGGGGAGATCCCCGACCCGCGGTTTACGGTCACCCTCGCCGACGGCGCCACCCTCCGCGCCCGCCGCCTCCTGGTCGCCACCGGCCTGCGCGACGTACTCCCCGACGTCCCCGGCCTCGCCCGGCACTGGGGGCACGACCTCGTGCACTGCCCGTACTGCCACGGCTGGGAGGTGCGCGACGAGCCCATCGGCGTACTCGCCGTCGGCCCGGCCTCCGTCCACCACGCCCTGCTCTTCCGGCAGTTGACCGACGACCTGGTGTACTTCACGCGCGGCGCCGACCTGGACGACGAGACCCGTACGCGCTTCGCCGCCCGCGCGATCCGGGTGGAGGACGCCCCGGTGGCGGCGGTCGAGTCCGCCGAGTCGGCCGAGTTCACCGAATTCGCCGAGCCCGCCGCGATCGAGGCGGCGCGCGGGCACATCGCGGGCGTACGGCTGACCGACGGCCGGTTCGTACCGCGCCGCGTGCTGGCCGTCGCGACCCGCATGCTGGCCCGTACCGACGGACTGGCCGGGCTCGGTCTGCCGATGGAGGACCTGCCGGGCGGCATGGGCCGCCGCTTCGCCACCACCGGCCCCGCGGGCACCACATCGGTGCCGGGCGTGTGGGTCGCGGGCAACGCCACCGACCTGACCGCCCAGGTCGGCGCCTCCGCCGCCGCGGGCGCCCTGGCCGGTGCGCACATCAACGCCGACCTGGCCGCCGCCGACACCGAAGCGGCTCTCGCCGCACCGGACACGCCCTAGGCGCGCTCTGACGCGGCGGGGTCCGGCGCCGCCCGTACGTGCGCGCGCTCGCCCTGCTTGCCGACGAGGCTGAGGAATTCGACGGGCCCCGAGCCGGTGGAGCCGAACCAGTGCGGCGTACGGGTGTCGAACTCGGCCGCCTCGCCCGGCTTCAGTACGAGGTCGTGCTCACCGAGGACCAGCCGCAGTGTGCCGTTGAGCACGTAGATCCAGTCATAGCCCTCGTGGCTGCGCAGGACGGGCTCCACGGCGCCGCGCGGCGGGGCGGGCAGGACGAATTTGTACGCCTGGATGCCGCCGGGCCTGCGGGTCAGCGGCAGCACGGTCGAGCCGTCCTTGCAGGCGATCGGGCGCAGGTTGAGGCGCGGGTCGCCGGTGCGGGGCGCGTCGACCAACTCGTCGATGGTGACGCCGTACACCCGTGCCAGCGGCAGGAGTTGCTCCAGCGTGGGGCGGCGCAGGCCCGCTTCCAGCCGCGACAGCGTACTGACCGAGACGCCGGTCGCCGCCGCAAGATGCGTCAGCGTCAGGTCCCGGCCGAGCCGCAGATTCTTCAGGCGGGGGCCGACGGCGTCGAGGGTGCGGCCCACCTCGTCGTCTGAGCCGTCTGTTCCGTCCGTGCCAGCCGCGTCATCCATGAGCCCAGTTTGCCGATCGGCAAACAATTTTGCACATCGGGGCCGGTCGTGGCGACGATCGCACCCGCGTTTCCCCTTGTTGACCGTCCCTGGTGAAAGGTCCGTCCAGATGAGCACGGAGAGTCCGAACCTGCCCGCGCGGGTCAGCGCCGAAGCCGAGTCCGGAGCCGGAGCCGAAGCCGAAGCCGAAACCGAGGGCGCGGGCGCGGCCGTTGACGTACCGGCCGACGTAACAGCCCCTGATACGGCGGGTGTTGACGACCCGCGTCGGCGCCGCGCGATCCTGGTCGCGGTCTGCGTCGCGCTGATGGCCGTCATCGCCTCGGTGTCCGGCCTCAACGTCGCCCAGCCAGACCTGGCCGTCGCGTTCGACGCCTCGCAGAGCACGATCCTGTGGATCATCAACATCTATACGTTGAGCCTGGCGGCGCTGCTGCTGCCGCTCGGCGCGGTCGGCGACCGATGGGGCCGAAAGCCCGTACTGCTCACGGGACTTGCCGTCTTCGGCGGCGCCGGCGTCGTCGCGGGTCTGGCGACGTCGGCCGAGGTCATGATCGCGGCGCGGGTGCTGAGCGGTGTGGGCGCGGCGATGATCATGCCGGTGACGCTCGCCGTCATCACCTCGACCTTCCCGGCGGAGGAGCGCGGGCGGGCGATCGGGGTGTGGACCGGCGTCGCGGGCGGCGGCGGAATCCTGGGCATGTTCCTGTCGGCCGCACTGGTCGACGTGGCGAGCTGGCGCTATCTCTTCGTCCTGCCCGTGGCGCTCGTGCTCGTGGCCGCCGTGATGACGGTGCGGTCCGTGCCCGACTCGCGCGACGCGACGACGCACTCCTTCGACACGGTCGGGGCGCTGACCTCGGTGGTCGCGGTGGTCGGGCTGATCTTCGTGCTCCAGGAAGGTCCCGAGCGGGGCTGGGCCGCGCCCGTGACCCTGCTCAGCCTGCTGGTCGGCGTCCTGGCCGCCGTCGGCTTCGTGGTCTGGGAGCTGCGGCGGCACGGTCCGCTGCTGGACGTACGCCTCTTCCGCGAGCGCGCCCTGGCGGGCGGTTCCGTCGCGCTGCTGGCCGTCTTCGGTGTCCAGGCCGGGATCTTCGTCGTCCTCTTCCCGTTCCTCCAGGCCGTGTTGGGCTGGTCGGGCCTGCTGTCCACACTGGCCCTCATGCCGATGGCCGTCCTGATGATGGCCACCTCGGGCCTCGCGCCGCGGCTCGCCGAACGGATCGGCGGCCGTCACACCATGGCCCTCGGCATCCTCCTCGGCGGCGCGGGCCTCGCCCTCATGGCCACCCTCGTCTCCGTAAGCGGCGGCTACCTCTCCGTCCTGCCCGGCATGCTCGCCATGGGCATCGGCATGGGCCTCACCATGACCCCCGCCACCGAGGCCATCACCGGCTCACTGCCCAGCGAACGCCAAGGGGTCGCCTCCGCGCTCAACGACGTCACCCGCGAATTCGGCACCGCTCTCGGCGTCGCCCTGCTCGGCGCCCTCCTCTCCTCCGGCTACCGCGGCGCCATCGGCCCCCGTCTCGACGGCGTGCCCCCGGCCACCGCCGCCACCGCCCGCGAAGGCATCGCCAACGCCGTCGAAGCCGCCCGCGCCACCGGCGGCCCCGCCGCCCCCGCCCTCGTCCGCGCCGCCCGCCAGTCCTTCGTCGACGGCTGGCAGCAAGCCATGTGGGCCGGCGTGGCCGTCATGACCCTCCTCCTCGCCTACCTCCTTGTCCCGGACGGGCGGCGCGGGACTCGTCGCTCAGCCCGCTAAGGCGGGCGCGTCGGCGGCGGTCAGGCACAGGGGCACAGTTGCAAGCGGTGTGCTTGCAAAAGTTAGCGGGGTGGGGGATGGTGGAGGCATGGCTTCGCTGAAGGTGGGCAACGTCGGGGAGTACCTGCGGGAGCAGCGGCGGGGGGCGCGGCTCAGCCTGCGGCAGTTGGCGGAGGCGGCCGGTGTGTCGAATCCGTATCTGAGCCAGATCGAGCGCGGGCTGCGGAAGCCTAGTGCGGAGATCCTTCAGCAGTTGGCGAAGGCGTTGCGGATCTCGGCGGAGACGCTCTACGTGCAGGCGGGAATGCTCGACGCGCGGGAGCGGGACGAGCTGGAGGTGCCGGCGGTGATCATGTCGGACCCGTCGATCGATGAGCGGCAGAAGCAGGTGCTCATCCAGATCTACGAGTCCTTCAGGAAAGAGAACGCCGCCGCGGAAGCGGCCGCCAAGGCCGAAGAAGCCGCACGACAAGCCGTGGAAGAGCAGAAGAACGTGGAGGCGGATTCGTCTCCGACACTCGTACGGGAGGAATCCGAGAAATGACCATCACCGACGACATCGTCAAGAGCCTGCGCAACCCGACTCCGCTGTACGCGGTCGCGGGCACGGCGGACCTCGCCGCGGCGAAGCTCCGCGAGGTGCCCGCACTGCTGGAGAAGCTGAAGGACCAGGCGCCCGAGCGGATCGAGAAGATCCGCGGCACCGACCCCAAGGACGTGCAGCAGCGGGTCACCGCGCAGGCCAAGGACGCGTCGACCAAGGCGCAGACGCGGCTGAACGAGACGATCAGCGGCATCGACATGGACCTGAAGAAGATCGGCGGGTCCGTGCAGGACCTGGCGCTCCAGGGTGTGGGCCGGGCCGCCGAGTACGCGGTCAAGGCGCGCGAGACGTACGACGAGCTGGCCGAGCGCGGCAAGGGCGCGGTCGCGCAGTGGCGCGGCGGCGCGGCCGACGAAATCATGGAGATCCCGCCGGCCGTGAAGCTCGCGGACATCCCGGCCGACGAGCCGCTGACCGAGCCGCTGACCGAGTCGATCGGCGACCGGCTGGCCGCGAAGCCCGCCGACAAGCCTGCCGCCCGCAAGACCACGCCCCGCAAGCCGGGCGGCGCGAAGAAGGCGACCGACAAGTCCGCGGAGTGAGGCGAGGGCCGGGCACGCTTTGCGAGCCCGGCCCGTTGTCCGTACAGGAGCCGGTACGGTGGGGCGGGCGGCAAGCGGACGGCCGACAGGGTGCCGGCCGACAGCGACAAGGGCGGTGGACGGCGTGCTGATCACGGGGTTCTTCGGGGTGCTCGGCCTGGTGTCGTGGGCGCTCTTCCTCTTCGCGGCCTTCGCCTTCATCGACGCGGCGATCCGCCGCGAGGACGCGTACCGGGCGGCGGACAAGAACACCAAGGCGTTCTGGCTGATCATCCTCGGCATCGCGGCCGTGGTGATGAAGCTGTTCTCTGTGCTGTCGTTCCTGCCGATCATCGGCCTGATCGCCGTGATCGTGTACATGGTGGACGTACGCCCCGCCGTCCGGCAGATCACCGGACCCCGCCGTGGCGGCGGCCCGCGGCGGCGCCGCGGCGGTGGCAGCAGCAGCGACGGCCCGTACGGCCCGTACAACGGCTGACGTACCCACCGACCGGGCGGGCGCACCGGCACACCGGGGGACCGGCCTCAGATCCGCTTCGGCCGCTCCAGCAGCACAACCGCCACGTCGTCCGTCAGCTCGCCGCCGTTCAGCTCCCGCGCCTCCGTGAGCGTCGCGTCGAGCAGTTCCTCGCCGCGCAGGCCCTCGGCCAGCAGCCGGGCGGTGATCCGTACCATCCCGTCCTGCCCGAGCCGCTGCTTGCCCTGGCCGATCCGGCCCTCGATCAGGCCGTCGGTGTAGAGCATCAGGCTCCACTCGCCGCGCAGCCGTACCGGTATCCGCTGCCAGCGGGCGTCCGGGAGCAGGCCGAGCGCCGGGCCGCCCTCCGTGTACGGCAGCAGTTCCGGCACGCTGCCGGGAGCGCCGGGAGTCGAGAGCAGCGGCGCCGGGTGTCCGGCCAGATGCAGATCGGCGCTCCGCGCGTCCGGCGCGATGTCGACGGTGCAGAGCGTCGCGAAGATCTCGTCGTCCGACCGCTCGTGTTCGAGCACCTGCTGGAGCGTACGCAGCAGCGCGTCGCCGCCGAGCCCGGCGAAGGTCAACGCGCGCCAGGCGATGCGGAGTTGGACCCCGAGAGCGGCGGCGTCCGGGCCGTGGCCGCAGACGTCGCCGATCATCGCGTGGACGGTGCCGTCGGGGGCCCGGACGGTGTCGTAGAAGTCGCCGCCGAGCAGGGCGCGGCTGCGCCCCGGGCGGTAACGCGCCGCGAAACGCAGGCTCGCGCCGTCCAGCAGCGGGGTCGGCAGCAGGCCGCGTTCCAGCCGGGAGTTCTCCTGCGCGAGCAGCTTCGTCTCGGTGAGCTGCCGGTGCGCGAGGTCGGCGCGCTTGCGTTCGACGGCGTAGCGGACGGCGCGCGTGACGGTCCCGGCGTCGACCTCGTGCCGCGCGAGGTGGTCCTGAGCCCCGACCCGTACGGCCTCCGCGGCCCGCCCGTCGTCCGCGCCGTCGGTCAGGACGAGTACGGCGGTGCCGGGCGCGAGCCGCAGCACCTGCCGCAGGCCGTCCAGTACGTCGGGCAGGTCGAGCAGGATGCAGTGCACGTCGTCGGTGAGGAGACGGCCGGCCGCGGTGAGATTACGTGCCCGCAGGATACGGATCCGCGGCCCGCCGCCGTCCTGGAACCACGGCGCGGTGAAGGCGTCCGTCGCGTCCTCGCCGATCACCAGCAGCGTGAAGATCGCGGGACCGCTGCCCGGGTCCTGCCGCTGCCGGGGCAGCGAGAGGGCGCCGGACTCCGTAAAGGGCGCGCTGGACTCCGTGTAGGGCGCGCCGGACTCCGCACACGGCGTGACGGACGCCGGTACGGCGACCGACGTCGGTACGGACGGCGGTACGGAAATGGGCGCGGGCCCGGCCGTGGCAGCCGGCCCTGAACCGGGTACGGCAGCGGGGCCCTCGGCCCCGCGCGTCTCGTCGGTGGCTGAGGGCCGATCGGTGCCGCGTTGGGCTGCGGACATCAAGCGACTCCTTCCCTCCCCCGAGGATCTCCGGAGACCCTAGTGGCTGGAGGCAAGGTGACGGGAGGGTAGAGAGTGAACCGTCAGCGTCATATGCGGCGGTCAGCAGGGGATTTCACGGTGGATGTGTTGATCCGCACATGACCAAGGTCACGCGTGGTGGCCACAACCCCGCCCCCGCCGCGACCCGCGTCCGGACCGCCGCCCGTACGCGTACCCCCCCGTATCTCCACGCCCAGACGTGTGCCAACCGTCATCAACCCGGTCGTACGACCCCCAGGATCGGCATCGAACCCGCCCCCGCCACCACCACGTCCCGTCCCGGGCGCGGCGCGTGGACGATCGCGCCGCCGCCGACGTAGATGCCGACGTGGCTGGCGTCGGAGAAGTAGATGACGAGGTCGCCGGGGCGCATCCGGTCCACGGGCACGTGGGGGAGGCGCGCCCACTGTTCCTGCGAGGTGCGCGGGATGGGATGACCCGCCGCCGCCCACGCCTGGGAGGTGAGCCCGGAGCAGTCGTACGAGGACGGGCCCGCCGCGCCCCACACGTACGGCTTCCCGATCTGCCGGGTCGCGAAGGCCACGGCGCGGCGGCCCGCTGCGGAGGACGCCGTGGACGCGGCGGTGACCAGGCGTTTCGCGTCACCGGTCGCCAGCCAGTCGCTCTGCGCGCGGTACGCCGCCTCGTCCTCGAGCCGCGCGAGCCGGACGCGCTCCCGCTCCTTGAGCGTGGCCAGCAGCGCGGTGGCCTCGGCGAGCCTGGCCCGTACGCGCTGCCGCGCCCCGGCCGCCGTCTGCTGCGCGTCGACCAGTTGCTGCCACCGCTCGGTGGCGGCGTGCGCGTAACCGTCCAGCTTCCCGCGCGTGTCGGCCAGCGCGTCGATCGTGGCGCTCGCCGCGCGGGCGCCACGGGCGGCGAGTCCCGCGTCCGACAGGAAGGTGTCGGGGTCCCCCGACATCGCCAGCCGCAGCGTGTCCGGCACCCCGCCGGCCCGGTACTGCGCGCGGGCCAGCGCCCCCGCCTGCGCGGTGAGCGTGCGCAGCCGCGTCTGCGTACGGTCGATGGCCACCGCCAGCGCCACCAGGTCGTGCTGCTGAGCCCGTACGCGTTCCCCGGCCGCGTTGTACACGTCCGTCGCCGCCTCCGCCTGCCGGTACAGCGCGTCCACCTCGGCCTTGACCTGGGCCAGGGTGCGCGGGGGCGCGGCCTGCGCCGGGGTCGTGGCCGTGACCGTGACCGTGGCCGTGGTCAGCGCGACCGTGGCGGTGAGCGCCGTGAGCGCTGCCGCGCAGGTGCCGCTTCGGGTGCCGTTTCGGGTGCCGCTTCTGGTTCCGCTTCGGATTCCGCGGGTCATCCGGGCCTCCCTCACGTCACGGGCGCGGTGGCTCTTCGCTCGGTTCCTCGTACCCCTGAAAGCAGGGCTTATCTGACGGGCCGTCACATCTTGGCGGATGGTGGCACGGCGAGCCGTAAAGGGGAAGGGCGAGCGGGCGTTACCCGCGCGGGGCGAGGGCGGGCCAGGCGATCGTGACCTCGCCCTGGCGCCACCGGGCGGGGCCGTCCACGACCGGCCAGCCGTCCGCGCGCAGCGAGGTGACGGCGCGGATCCAGCGCTGGCGCGCGCCGAGGGCGGACAGCGGGGCGGCCGAGGCCCAGGCGCGGTCGAAGGCGGTGAGGAAGGCGTGCACGGGTTCGCCGGGCACATTGCGGTGGATCAACGCCTTGGGGAGGCGTTCGGCCAGGTCGGAGGGGCGGGCGAGCGAGCCGAGGCGGGTGGCGAAGGTGACGGTGCGGGGGCCTTCGGGGCCGAGCGCCACCCATACGTGGCGGCGGCCGATCTCGTCGCAGGTGCCTTCGACCAGGAGGCCGCCGGGGGCGAGCCGTCCGCGCAGCCGGGTCCACACGGCGGCGACCTCGCTTTCGTCGTACTGGCGCAGGACGTTCGCCGCCCTGATCAGGACGGGGCGGCTTCCGCCGGGGAGGGGGACCTCGAAGCCGCCGTGCACGAAGCTCAGGCTGTCGCGCTCGTAGGGTTTTGCTGCCGCCACGCGGGACGGGTCGATCTCGACGCCGACGATTTGGACGTCCGCTCTTATGGCTTGGAGCCGGCCCAGCAGTTCTACCGCTGTCCACGGGGCGGCGCCGTAGCCCAGGTCCACGGCTACCGGGTTTTCGGCTCGCCGCAGTTCCGCTTCCAGCGCGGTGGCGATCCACCGGTCCATCCGGCGCAGCCGGTTGGGCCCGGTGGTTCCTCTGGTCACCACCCCCACGATGCCGCGCATTCCTCGATTTTAGTCTTTCCCGCCCGCCCACCCGTGCGGGTGCTTTTTCCGTCTGCGGGTGCCGCTTGTGCCTGGTCGGTCCCGGTCCGGGGTACCTCCTCGAAATCCGTAACACCTGGCCCTGGGTATCCGGCACCCTTCCTGTCAACGTATTTCTGCGGGGGCACCCCGCCCCGTCCCCTCCTCGCCCGTCGGCGTCCGCCTGTCCGTTGTGGCTGAGGGGGTGGGGGTTCCTTCCGGCGAACCGCCCTCCGCCCCCGCCCCCCCCCGGGCCACAGCCGACCGCCCCCCTCCCCGGCCCCAAGCACAACCGACCTCCGCCACCCCCGCCCCCATGACCGGGCGACGGCCCGACGGGCTCCCCCCGCACCCCCCCAGTGGACGGTCGGTCGGGCATGGCCCGGCCCCCCCGTCTCTGCCCTCCGCCCAGCCCCCACGGGCGGGCGACCACCGCCAGCCTCAACCCCACCCCTCTCGGCCCCCCGCCGGACCCGGCTCCCGCCCACCCCCCTCCCTCCGCCCCCATGAGCGGGCGACGGCCGCCGGGCCCGGTCCCCGCCCACCCCCCTTCCTCCGCTCCCACGAGCGGATGACCGCCGCCGGGTCCGGCTCCCACCCACCCCCCTCCCGCCCGCCCCCACCGGGCAGGCGGACGCCGACGTACCCGAGCCCACCCACCCCGCCTCCCCGCCCACCCCCACCGGACAGGCACCCGCCGCCGTACCCGAGCCCTCCCCCCCTCCCGGCCACCCCCACCGGACAGGCGGACGCCGATGGACCCGGAGGGGACGGGGCGGGGTGCCCCCGCAGAAATACGTTGACAAGAAGGGTGCCGGATGCGCGGGGCCAGGTGTTACGGATTTCGAGGAGGTACCCCGGGCCGGGACCGACCAGGCACAAGCGGCACCCGCAGACGGAAAAAGCACCCGCACGGGTGGGCGGGCGGGCAAAAGAAACCAAGACACCAGCCAACCGCCAAGGTCACGCTTCGGCAACAAGGAAATGGAACCGCCAGTTCCGGCGTTCCCCATGGTTGACCGCGGGGGTACGGCCTTCGGAAGGAACGTATGGTGACCCAGCAGACGCCGTCCCGGCTCGCCGCGCTGCGCGGCGCGCAGAAGCACAAGCACGCGCTGGGGATGAGGGGCCGCCGGGCCGGAGGCCGCCGCGTACGCCGAGTCGCCATGCTGAGCGTGCACACGTCACCGCTGCACCAGCCGGGCACCGGCGACGCGGGCGGCATGAACGTCTACATCGTGGAGTTGGCCAAGCGCCTCGCCGACCTGAACGTGGAGGTCGAGATCTTCACGCGGGCCACTACGGGGGCGCTGCCCCCGGCCGTAGAGCTGGCCCCCGGCGTGCTGGTGCGGCACGTGGACGCGGGCCCGTACGAGGGCCTGGCCAAGGAGGAGTTGCCCGCGCAGCTCTGCGCGTTCACGCACGGGGTGATGCAGGCGTGGGCGGGCCACCGCCCGGGTTACTACGACCTGGTGCACTCGCACTACTGGCTCTCGGGCCACGTCGGCTGGCTGGCGGCGCAGCGCTGGGGCGTGCCGCTGGTGCACGCCATGCACACCATGGCCAAGGTCAAGAACGCGGCGCTGGCCGAGGACGACTGTCCCGAACCCGCCGCGCGGGTGATCGGCGAGACGCAGGTCGTCGCGGCGGCCGACCGCCTGATCGCCAACACCGCCGAGGAAGCGGACGAGTTGGCGCGGCACTACGAGGCGACCGCCTCGAAGGTCGCGGTCGTGCACCCCGGCGTGAATCTGGACCGTTTCCGCCCGGAGCCGGGCCGCGCGGCGGCCCGCCGGCGCCTCGGGCTGCCGCAGGACGCGGTGATCCCGCTCTTCGCGGGCCGGATACAGCCGCTGAAGGCCCCCGACGTGCTGATCCGCGCCGTCGCGGTGCTGCTGGACGAGGACCCGACGCTGCGCGACCGCCTCCTCGTGCCGGTCGTCGGCGGCCCCAGCGGCAGCGGCCTGGCCAAGCCGGAGGCGCTGCACAAGCTGGCCGCGCGGCTCGGCGTGTCCGACGTCGTACGGTTCCAGCCGCCGGTGGACCAGGAGCGGCTCGCGGACTGGTACCGGGCGGCGACCGTTCTGGTCATGCCGTCGTACAACGAGTCCTTCGGGCTGGTCGCCATCGAGGCGCAGGCGTGCGGTACGCCGGTGATCGCGGCGGCCGTCGGCGGGCTGCCGGTCGCGGTGGCGGACGACCGCACCGGCTTCCTGGTACCGGGGCACGACCCCCGGGACTACGCGCGGGTGCTGCGCCGCTTCGTCGACAACCCGGCGCTCGGCGACTCGCTGGGCGCGGCGGCGGCCCGGCACGCGCGGGAGTTCGGCTGGGGGAAGGCCGCGGCCGACACCACCGAGGTGTACGCGGCTGCGCAGGCCGACCACCGCCGTCACCTACGATCGGCGCATGGCTGAGGAGACCCCGGTGGACGCTGCGGACGCCACCGACGACACGCCGCGGGCGCGAGCCGTCCGCGCGCTCGAACAGGCCCTGTGCGAAGCCGACTTGCCGTGGGAGTCGCCGCGCCCGGACACGTATGTCACCCAACTCCCGGGCACCCGCAAGCTCTCCACCACCTGCTCCTTCCTGGTCGGCGCCCACACCCTGTCGCTGAACGCCTTCGTCGTCCGCCACCCCGACGAGAACCAGGAAGCCTTCTACCGCTGGCTGCTGGAGCGCAACCTCCGTCTGTACGGGGTGAGTTACGCCATCGACCGGCTCGGTGACGTCTACCTCAACGGCCGCCTCCCGCTGGCCGCCGTCACGCCGGAAGAGGTCGACCGGCTGCTCGGCGCGGTCGTGGAGAACGCGGACGGCTCCTTCAACACGCTGCTGGAGCTGGGGTTCGCCACCTCCATCCGCAAGGAGTACGCGTGGCGGGTGTCGCGCGGCGAGTCCACCAGGAATCTGGACGCGTTCACTCACCTGACCGAAGGTCAGTCCTAAGAATCACCGTACGGCCGAAGCATGGCGATGAGCCGCAGGAAGCTGCTGACCGCGAGCGTCCAGGTCACCTCGGCGCCCGGCCGCCGCGGGGAGCCGGGGTCTGGGCCGAGGTCTGGGCCGGGGCCGGGGCTTCGACCCCGGCCGTCACAGGGGCGCTGGGGAGAACCGGGGCGGCCGGGCGGCCGCGCAGCAGCAGGTAGTAACCGGCGCCCGCGAGCGTGCCGAGGACGGCGCAGCCCAGCCAGACGGTGTTACGGCCGAGCTGGTCGAGGGTGACGCCGCCGGCCAGGGGACCGGCGAAGGCGGCGGCGGACCAGGACAGGGTGTACATGCCCTGGTAGCGGCCACGGGCGGTGGCCGGGGCGAGGTCGGCGACCACGGACATCGAGGCAGGGGCGTGCACGATCTCGCCGAGGGTCCATACGACGACGGTCAGCGAGTAGAGGGCGACCGAGCCCGCGAGGACGGTCAGGCCGAAGCCCCAGGCCATCAGCAGTGAACCGACGCCCAGCAGCGCCGCGTTGCCGTACCGCCGTACCAGCCGGGTGACGGGGATCTGGAGCAGCACGATCACCAGGCCGTTGATGGCGATGACGACACCGAACTGGCGGGCGGACAGGCCGTGCGCGCCCATGTCGACGGCGAGCGTGGAGTTGGCCTGGTTCATCACCGAGCCGAGCAGGAAGGTCAGACCGACCAGAGCCATGAAGCGCTGGTCGCGCAGGACGTCGGACAGGCGGATGTCGGCGGACCCTACGTCGGCGGCCTCGCCGGGCCGTGCCTTCGCCTTCCCCGTCACGCGCGTCACCTTCGCCGTCACCGGCAGCGTCTCCTGCGCCTTCACGTACACGACCACCGCGCACAGCACGGTCGTCAGCGCGTCGCCGACGAACAGCCACACGTACCCCTCGGAGGCGATGAAGCCCGCGGCGGCGGCCGAGACGCCGAAGCCGATGTTGATCGCCCAGTAGTTGAGGGAGAAGGCGCGCACCCGGTCCTTCGGGGGTACGAGGTCGGCGATCATCGCGGAGAGCGCGGGCCGGGAGGCGCTGCTGGTCAGGCCGACGAGGGTGGCGACGGCGGCGATGGCCAGCGGGTTGGTGACGAAGCCGAGCACCGCGGTGGTGGCGGCGGCGCCGAGCTGGGTGGCGAGCAGCGTGGGGCGGCGGCCGATCCGGTCGGCCAGGACCCCGCCGAGCACCGCGCCTGCGGCGCCGCCGAGCCCGAACAGGGCCGCGACCAGGCCCGCGTACGAGGCGGAGTAGCCGCGCTGCACGGTGAGATAGAGGGCGAGGAACGTCACGACGAAGCCGCCGAGGCGGTTCACCAGGGTGCTGGTCCACAGCCACCAGAACTGGCGGGGAAGACCGCTCACCGTCTCCCGTACCGCCCGACTGAACGCCGTCACCGCGCCCCCTTTGTGTAATGACCTCTACCGGCTTGAGAATATTACAGAGGGCGGTCGGGTGACGCCAGGGGATTTCTATTAGGCTCGGGACCATGGCTGCTGCTCCGTACCAACTGATCCTGCTCCGTCACGGCGAGAGCGAGTGGAACGCGAAGAACCTGTTCACCGGCTGGGTGGACGTCAATCTCAACGACAAGGGTGAGAAGGAGGCGGTCCGGGGCGGCGAGCTGCTCAAGGACGCCGGTCTCCTCCCCGACGTGGTGCACACCTCCCTCCAGAAGCGCGCGATCCGCACCGCGCAGCTCTCCCTGGAGGCCGCCGACCGCCACTGGGTGCCCGTCCACCGCTCCTGGCGGCTCAACGAGCGGCACTACGGCGCGCTCCAGGGCAAGGACAAGGCGCAGACCCTCGCCGAATTCGGCGAGGAGCAGTTCATGCTGTGGCGCCGCTCGTACGACACCCCGCCGCCGCCCCTGGAGGACGGCGCCGAGTTCTCGCAGAGCGGCGACGCGCGGTACGCGGACATCCCGCCGGAGCTGCGTCCGCGCACCGAGTGCCTCAAGGACGTCGTCCTGCGCATGCTCCCGTACTGGTACGACGGCATCGTCCCCGACCTGCTCGCGGGCCGCACCGTCCTGGTCGCCGCGCACGGCAACTCCCTGCGCGCCCTGGTCAAGCACCTCGACGGCGTCTCCGACGCCGACATCGCCGGCCTCAACATCCCCACCGGCATTCCCCTGTCCTACCAGCTCGACGCCTCCTTCCGCCCCCTCAACCCGGGCGGCACCTACCTCGACCCCGACGCCGCCGCAGCCGCCATCGAGGCGGTCAAGAACCAGGGCAAGAAGTAACGGTCCTGCTCGCGCACACAAAGCCCCCCGCCCACGTGACCTCCGTGGGCGGGGGGCTTTGCGGCGCCCGGGGGCCGGGGGCGCCTGGTCGGGGGGTGGGGGCGGTCAGGGGTGGGGGCGTCGGCGGCGGAAGGTGAGGAAGGCGGCGGCGCCGAGGGTGAGGGCGGCGGCTGAGGCCGCGGTGATCAGGGCGACCGGCGCGGAGCCGGTGGAGGCGAGGTTGCCGGTGGCCGGGGCGGTGCCGCTCGCGGTCGGAGCGCTCGTGGGGCTCGGGGAGCCCGTACCGCCGCCCGTGCCCGCGCCCGTGCCCGCGCGGGGACTCGATGTCGGGGAGGCGCTGCCGCTGGGACCGCCGGTGACCGTCACCGTGATCGCGGCCGTGTCGTTCGACGGCACCGGATCGGCGGGCGGGCTGGCGACGTTCAGCTTGTAGGAGACCTTGCCGGGCCGGACGACCCGCTGGTCCACGTGGAAGGTGAAGTCGAGGGCGGTCGAGGTGCCGGGCGCCGACGTGTCGTCGTGGATCCAGCACTCGAAGCGGACGGCGTCCCTGTCCTCCGGATACCGGGTGCCGTGGGCGTCGATGCCCTCGCAGTCGTGCGGGAAGTACACCGGGTGCGTCCCCTTGGGCACCTCGACGTACACCACGGCGAAGATCCAGCCGGAGACCGTGGCGGGTCCGTTGTTGGTGAGGGTGACCCGCGCCTTGACGTTCGCGCCGACCGGGCCCGACACATGGGCGCCGGTGACCTGGAAGTCGGCCGTGGTGGCGACGTGCACCGCGATCGAGGAGCTGACCGAGAAGTGGTCGGGCACCGGCGCCCTGCCGGGACCGGGGGAGACCAGCGACGTGGTCTCGATGGTGATCCGCTCGTTGGACGCGGTGTCCAGGGCGTGGACGCGCAACGGCGGCAGGGCGGTGGCGCTCGCCCCCGCCGCCAGCTTCTCCGTATACGTACAGGTCGCGTGGTCCTCGCCCTCGCGCGTCGTGGCGTACGTACACGCCGGGTCCTTCACCAGCTTCAGGCCGGGGCTCGCGACGAGGTCGAGCCGGAAACCGTCGGCGGCATCGAGCCCGCGGTTGTGCGCGGTGAGCGGTACGGAGAAGGTGTCGCCGGGCTTTACGCCGGTGGGGTTCTGCCCCTGGGCGAGGACGTCGGACGAGGTGCCGACCTTCACCTCGGTACTGGCCGGGGTCGCCGCGACCCCGCCCCACGTACCGGTGTACGTGATGACGTGCGCCGGGCCGCCCTGGAGACCGCCCTGCGCGAAGAGGTTGAACCGGACGGTGTCGCTGCCGTCCGCCTTGTCGTGCGGCACCGTGCACACCGCGATGTTCGGCCGCTCGCTCTTCTGCGCGCACGGCGGATTGAGGAAGGTGACGTCCGCGACGCCGGTCAGGTCGCCGAAGTCGACGGTGATCGTCCGCGGGCCCGTGGGGTGGCCGGGGCGGTCCTTGCCGAAGCCGATGGCGACCTTGGTGACACCGTCGGGACCCGCCGCCACCTTGGGCGGCAACGTCACCGACGCGGTGGCGGAAATGGCCGGCGGGTCGGCCGCGACGGCCGGAGCGGCGGCGCTGACGGCACCCGCGAGGAGGAGAGGGAGCGCGGCGGCGAGCGCCGCGAAGCGCCATCTGTGACTGACGATCTCCATGAGCAAGTACGCCTCTCCCCATCGGAGTTGACCACCGGTCCGATCCGGGACCGCACGGTTGTGGGGAGGTAGACACGTGATGAAGCGCAAGGGTTGTAGAGGTGTCCCGCAGACGCAGGACGCGTACGTCTCCCGCGTCAGGACATGACGACGGCCCGCGTCCGTCAGGAAGCGCGGGCCGTCGTCCGTGTGAACGGTTGGTGCGACGGGACAGTACGGATCAGACGAGTCGGGACGGATGGGGCGTCAGCCGGTGCAGCCTCCGCACTGGCAGGCGCCACCGGACTGGCAGCCGCAGCCGCACCCCGAGCCGCAGCCGCACGCGGCGACCAGCGGCAGCGGGGTCCGCAGCGGCTGCGGGGCGTGGTCGGAAGACGGCTGGTCGCGTACGGGAGTTGGCGTGACGGGGGATTCCTGCATCAGTACACCCTCCTCAGGCTTGCCTACCACCAGTGAACTCCGCGCCGGCCGCACCCTTCAATAGCGCACCCCCGGCGCACGAGCGCACTCCGGCCTCCCCCGAATGCCTTACGCGCCCTACGCGCGGCGGCCGATCCGCGCGTCGCGAAAGACCTCCGTGCCGCCACCGACCCGCGACGCACCGCCCAAGCCCCCCGCCCCCGCCGGACGGCGTTACGCGCCCTCCACCGCCGACGGCGTCTGCGGCGTCATCTCGTCCGCGTGCTCACCGGTGACCAGGTAGACGACGCGCTTGGCGACCGACACGGCGTGGTCGGCGAAGCGCTCGTAGTAGCGGCCGACCAGCGTCACGTCCACGGCCGTCTCGATGCCGTGCTTCCAGCGGTCGTCCAGCAGGTGCTGGAAGAGCGTGCGGTGCAGCTCGTCCATGCGGTCGTCGTCCGCTTCGAGCTGGAGCGCGTCGTCCACGTCCTTGCTGATGATGACCTCGCCGGCCTTGGCGACCAGGCGCTGCGCGAGCTGGCCCATCTCCAGGATGGTGGCGTGCAGGTCGCGCGGCACGGCCGACTCGGGGAAGCGCAGGCGGGCCAGCTTGGCCACGTGGCGGGCGAGGTCGCCGGACCGCTCCAGGTCCGCGCTCATCCGCAGCGACGTGACCACGATCCGCAGGTCGGTGGCGACCGGCTGCTGCCGGGCCAGCAGGGTGATCGCCCGGTTCTCCAGCTCCCGCTGGATCTCGTCGACCTTCTCGTCGGCGGCGATGACGCTCTCCGCGACCTTCAGGTCCGCGTCGAGCAGCGCGGTGGTGGCGCGGCCGATCGCGGAGCCGACGAGCCGGGCCATCTCGACCAGACCGTCACCGATCGAGTCCAGCTCCTCGTGATATGCGTCCCGCATCGCTTTCCTTCCGTCCGAACAGAGGTTTCTCCTCCACGCTGCCACGCTGATGGGCGTACGCGTACCGACCGCACACCCTGAGTGAACCACTCCCCACGTGAAGGTGAACTCTTGGCAACGAGCATCCGAGAGGTAGCTTCCGGGGTTGTGAATCGCTTGCGCGACCCACCTAACCTGGGGCTATGGACGTGAACGCGGCAGTCGCCGCAGCCAGTGCGATAGCCGGTCTGCTGACCGGCGTGATCGCCGTGCTCGCGTTCCGCTGGAGCGAGCGGGAACAGGCCCGCCCCACCCGTACGGCCATGCGGCCCGACAATGTGACCGGCGCGCTGCCGCCGGGTGTGGACACCGTCCTTTCGGTCCTGCGGTCCTCCGCCGTCGTCCTGGACGAGGGCGACACGGTGGTCAAGGCCAGCTCGGCGGCGTACGCCCTCGGGCTGGTACGCGGCGGCCGGCTGGCCGTCGACCAGATGCTCCAGATGGCCCGCGAGACCCGGCGGGACGGCGAGATACGGCAGGTGGAACTGGACCTGCCGCGCCGCGGTGTGAGCCGCGGCGAAGGTCTCGCGGTCTCGGCCCGGGTCGCCCCGCTGGGCTCCCGGCTGGTGCTGCTGCTGGTCGAGGACCTCACCGAGGCCCGGCGGATCGAGGCGGTCCGCCGTGACTTCGTGGCGAATGTCAGCCACGAACTGAAGACCCCCGTGGGGGCGCTCTCCCTGCTGTCGGAGGCCGTCATGGACGCCTCGGACGACCCCGAGGCGGTCATCCGCTTCGCGGGCCGGATGCAGATCGAGGCCACCCGGCTGACCAGCCTGGTCCAGGAGATCATCGACCTCTCCCGGGTCCAGGACGACGACCTGCTCGACGACGCCGAGCCGGTGGCCGTGGACGACCTCGTCGCCGAGGCCGTCGACCGCTGCCGTCACCAGGCCAACACCAAACAGATCACCATGGCTACCGGAACCACCCCTGACCTGCACATATGGGGAAACCGGGGCCAGCTCGCCGCCGCCCTCGGCAATCTCGTCGAGAACGCCGTCAACTACAGTCCGGCCCGTACGCGGGTCGGCATAGCGGGGCGCAGGATCAACGCACCCGGCGGGGACCTCATTGAGATCTCCGTCACCGACCAGGGCATCGGCCTTTCCGAGAAGGACCGCGACCGGGTCTTCGAGCGCTTCTACCGGGTCGACCCGGCGCGCTCGCGGGCCACCGGCGGCACCGGGCTCGGGCTGTCCATCGTCAAACACGTGGCCGCCTCGCACGGCGGGGAGGTCACCGTGTGGAGCGCCGAGGGTCAGGGCTCCACCTTCACACTGCGGCTTCCCGAAGCCGGGATCGCCCGCGACCGCTCACTGCCGCCCGGCACCGATCCCGTGGCCGAGGCGGACGCGGACCCCGATTCCGACTCCGATCCCGACGACTCCGACTCCGACCGCGACTCCGATCTCGATTCCGACCAGGAGTCGCTGGACGAGCCGTCGGACGAACAGCTCTTCCGCTCTCTCCCCGAACACATCCCCGCCCCGGAGGTCCTTCCGTGACACGCGTACTCGTCGTCGAGGACGAAGAGTCCTTCAGCGACGCGCTGTCGTACATGCTCCGCAAGGAGGGCTTCGAGGTCGCCATCTCGGCGACCGGGCCCGACGCGCTGGACGAGTTCGAGCGCAATGGCGCCGACCTGGTGCTGCTCGACCTCATGCTGCCGGGCCTGCCCGGCACCGAGGTCTGCCGCCAGCTCCGGCTGAAGTCCAATGTCCCGGTCATCATGGTGACCGCCAAGGACAGTGAGATCGACAAGGTCGTCGGCCTGGAGATAGGCGCGGACGACTATGTGACCAAGCCGTTCTCCTCGCGGGAGCTGGTCGCCCGGATCCGCGCGGTGCTCCGCCGCCGCGGCGAGCCCGAGGAGATCTCCCCGGCCGCCCTGGAGGCCGGTCCGGTCCGGATGGACGTCGACCGGCACGTGGTCACCGTCTCCGGCGGCAAGGTCGACCTCCCGCTCAAGGAGTTCGACCTGCTGGAGATGCTGCTGCGCAACGCGGGCCGCGTCCTGACCCGTATGCAGCTCATCGACCGGGTCTGGGGCGCCGACTACGTCGGTGACACCAAGACCCTCGACGTGCACGTCAAGCGGCTGCGCGCCAAGATCGAGCCCGACCCGGGCGCGCCGCGCTATCTGGTGACGGTCCGCGGCCTGGGCTACAAATTCGAGCCGTAAACCGACTCGTATACGTGAACAGGCCCGGTGGCACGCTCGCCACCGGGCCGTTTCAGGTTGTCCGAAAACCGACCTCAGGAGGTCGGGGTGGCGGTGCCCGTCGGGGTCGCGGTGTCTGTCGGCGTGGCGGAGCCGGTGGGGGTGGCGGAGCCCGTGGGCGTGGCCGAGCCGGTCGGCGTGGTGGTCGGCGTCGGGGCCTGGGTGGTCGGCAGCGAGCTGGGACCGAACCGCTTGTAGTCGCCGGTGGCCGGGATCACGTTGAGCTGGATCGCGACGGGCCCGGCGGAGCTGAACTCGAACACCGCGTTCTGCACGTCGCCGTCGCGCAGCGCCTCGGTGCTGCTGTCCACGACGGCGGACGGGTTGCCCTTGCCGCCGAGGAGCACGCTGCCGTGGCCGGGGACGCTGACGGTCTGGCCGCCGTCCTTGTCCGCGAGCGTGACCCTGGTCGAGCCGAGCTGGACGGACTGGAGGGTCTGGGCGTCGTCGCCGTTGTTGAACAGGCGGGCGGAGACCGTCGCGGGTCCGTCGCCGGAGCTCTGGGTGAGCACCACGGCGTTCTGCACCTTGATCACGCCGTGGGTCACGGAGTCGTTGTCCGATTGGACCTTCAGGGTCTGCGCGTCGTTCCCGGCCGCGCAGGCGGCGAGCGGGGCGAGCGAGAGCGCGAAAACGGCGGCGAGGGCGCCGCGACGGAAGCTGCGGACCACGGCGGCGGCATCTCCTAGATCAGGTTCGGAAGATCTTCCAGCGGCCTTAGATTACCGAGCCGTTGAGGCGCCCGCGCACCGGGTGGCCGCTGGGAGCCCGGCGCACCCGCCCGGTTCACCCGCCCGGTTCACTCGCGCGGTTCACCCGCCCGGTGGCGGGCCGGGTGCGCGTACCCATTGCATTCCGCATTCCCCCGACGTGATTACCCGGTGCCGTTCATGATCGACGCGGCCGGTTTTCCGCGAGTGTTCCGCCGTTGTTCCACGACTGTGCAAAATTGGATCATCTGCGGGCAGGTTCCCGAACGGAGTAGCGATGACCCACTCGTCCGGGAGCGACAAATAGGGACGTACTGCCCGTTGTTCAGCGGCGGAGGGGCCCGTAACGGCAGCGTTTCAGCCTCCCCGTATACCTGCTCCCACCTGCGGATACCTCGCACGGGAGGCATGCTCCAGCACGTCCCGGGGGCCGTTGTCAAGCCCTGAGATATGCTCTGACCTGCGAAAACGCCATTCAGATGAGGGCGTTCCCGTGTTACCCTGGATAGCCACGGAAGGGGTACCTGTCACATGACGTTCAAGGTTGGCGACACCGTGGTCTATCCCCATCACGGGGCCGCGCTGATCGAGGCAATCGAAATTCGCCAGATCAAAGGCGTGGACAAGACCTACTTGGTGCTCAAGGTCGCCCAGGGCGACTTGACGGTACGTGTGCCCGCGGACAATGCGGAGTTCGTCGGCGTACGCGACGTGGTCGGTCAGGAGGGTCTGGACCGGGTCTTCGAGGTGCTGCGCGCGCCGTACACCGAGGAGCCCACCAACTGGTCCCGGCGATACAAGGCAAATCTGGAGAAGCTCGCTTCCGGCGATGTCATCAAGGTCGCAGAAGTGGTCCGCGACCTGTGGCGTCGTGAGCGCGAGCGCGGCCTGTCGGCCGGCGAGAAGCGCATGCTCGCCAAGGCCCGGCAGATCCTGGTCAGCGAACTCGCTCTGGCGGAGAACACCAACGAGGACAAGGCCGAGGCGCTGCTCGACGAGGTTCTCGCGTCCTAAGATCCTCGCGCGCGCCCACCACGTGCCATCGAGGTTCTCGTTTCTCGTCTCAATCGGCGTGGCCACGCCGACCGTGACGTACGGCGACGCACTGCCCCCGGAAACACCACCCGAGGGAATTACCGCAGCACCCGGTCGGGCATGACGACCGGGTGCTGCGGCATGCTTGTGCCCGCGTACGGAGACGTACGCGACCGCTCACCAGGCGGTACCGGGCGTGGCACAACCCCGCGGACTTCACGGAAGGGGTCCGCGGTGAGCGCCTGCCCGGCACTGTCCCCCATATCGCCTGGGGGTACTCCCAGGCGATACCCACCTCATACAAGGACACAAACCTGCGTACCGCAGCAGTCATTCCCGCCGCCGGCCGTGGACTTCGGCTCGGCCCCGGCGCGCCCAAGGCCCTGCGCACCCTCGGCGGGGTGCCCATCCTGGTGCACGCCGTCCGCGCGATGGCCCGCGCCCGCGCCGTCGACGTGATCGTGGTCGTCGCCCCGCCCGAGGGCGTCCCCGAGGTCAGGGCGCTGCTCGACGCCCACGGCCTGCCCGAGTCCACCGACATACGGGTCGTCCCCGGCGGTGACGTACGGCAGGAGTCGGTACGGCTCGGCCTCGCCGCGCTCCCCGACGACGTGGACGTCGTCCTCGTGCACGACGCGGCCCGCCCGCTGGTCCCGGTGGAGACCGTGGACGGCGTGGTCGAGGCGGTACGCGGCGGCGCTCCCGCCGTTGTCCCCGCGCTGCCGCTGGCCGACACCGTCAAGAGCATCGACGCGGCCACCCACCTGGTCACCGGCACTCCGGAGCGCGCGCTGCTGCGCGCCGTCCAGACCCCGCAGGGCTTCGACCGCGGCACGCTCGCCAAGGCGCACGCCACCGTGACCCGCGATGTCACCGACGACGCGAGCATGGTCGAACAGCTCGGCGTGCCGGTGCTGGTCGTGCCGGGCCACGAAGAGGCGTTCAAGGTGACCCGCCCGCTGGACCTCGTACTCGCCGAGGCCGTACTCGCCCGCAGGAGGGCCACCGATGGCTACTGACGGCACCCCGAGCGGCGGCGGCACCCCGAGCGTCGGCGCGCTGCCGCCCGGTGACGTACCGCCGACCGGCTACGTGCTTCCCCAGGTCGGCATCGGCACCGACATCCACGCCTTCGAGGAAGGCCGCGAGCTGTGGTGCGCCGGGCTCCTGTGGGAGGGGGAGGGGCCGGGGCTCGCCGGGCACTCCGACGCCGACGTGGTCGCCCACGCGGCCTGCAACGCCCTGTTCTCCGCCGCCGGGCTCGGTGACCTCGGCGCCCACTTCGGCACCGACCGGCCCGAGTGGGCGGGCGCGTCCGGAACCGCCCTGCTCACCGAGGCCGCCCGGATCGTGCGCGACGCGGGCTTCGTCATCGGCAACGTGGCGGTCCAGGTCGTCGGCAAGCGCCCCAAGATCGGCCGCCGCCGTGAGGAGGCCCAGAAGGTCCTGACCTCGGCGGTCGGCGCCCCCGTCTCGGTGAGCGCCGCCACCAGCGACGGTCTGGGCTTCCCCGGCCGTGGTGACGGCCTCGCGGCCGTCGCGACGGCACTGGTGGTCCTCGCTCACCCGCACGAGTGAGCGAGGAAATCCCGCGGGCGGGTGAGGGAATTCCCGGCCCGTCCGGCACGTTGCGTAGCCGGAAGATCACCGCTCCGGATCACCGCTCCGGCATGTGAAAGGACCCGCTCATGGCCGCTCTCTCGGACTCCGCCCGCGCCCTGATCGACGACAAGAATTTCGCGACCATCGCCACCCTCCAGCCGGACGGCCAGGCCCAGTTGTCCGTCGTGTGGGTGACGCGTGACGGTGACGACGTGCTCGTCTCCACCAAGGAGGGCCGTCGCAAGCACCTCAATCTGCTCAAGGACCCCCGCACCACCGTGCTGGTGACCCCGGTCGACAACCCGTACACGTACCTGGAGATCCGGGGCACGGCCACCCTCACCCGTGAGGGCGGCGACGATCTGATCAACGCGCTGAGCCGGAAGTACACCGGCGAGGCGTACGGCAACGACGAGCCGGGGGACGTGCGTGTCGTCGTACGGGTGAGCGCGGATCGGATCGTCGAGCACGGCTGAGCCGGGCGGGGCCGGGTCGCGGGGGCCGCCGTACAGCCGATTGTCACCGTTGTGTGTGGCCTGTGTCAGACCGCACAAGGCACCCGCTCCGGGCCACTACCCTTGTGGGGTGACTATTCGCCTGTACGACACCAACGCGCGCCAGGTCCGCGACTTCGTCCCGCTCACGCCGGGCCGCGTCTCGATCTACCTGTGTGGCGCCACCGTGCAGGCGGCCCCGCACATCGGCCACATCAGGTCCGGGCTCAACTTCGACATCCTCCAGCGGTGGTTCCGCTACCGCGGCTACGACGTGACGTTCATCCGCAATGTGACGGACATCGACGACAAGATCATCGCCAAGGAGGCCGACCAGGGCCGCCCCTGGTGGTCGATCGGGTACGAGAACGAGCGCGCCTTCACCGCGGGCTACGACGCGCTGGGCTGCCAGCCGCCCACGTACGAGCCGCGCGCCACCGGCCACGTACCGGAGATGATCGAGATGATGCGCGGCCTCATCGAGCGCGGGCACGCGTACGCCTCGGAGGGGAACGTGTACTTCGACGTGCGCTCGTTCCCCGAGTACCTGGAGCTGTCCAACCAGGAGCTGGACAATCTGCGGCAGCCCGAGGGCGAGGGCGAGACCGGCAAGCGGGACCAGCGGGACTTCGCGATGTGGAAGTCGGCCAAGCCCGGCGAGCCGTCGTGGGAGACCCCGTGGGGCCGCGGCCGTCCCGGCTGGCACCTGGAGTGCTCGGCGATGGCCCACAAGTACCTGGGCAGCGTCTTCGACATCCACGGCGGCGGGATCGACCTGATCTTCCCGCACCACGACAACGAGATCGCGCAGGCCAAGGCGTACGGCGACGAGTTCGCCCGCTACTGGGTGCACAACGCCTGGGTGACGATCGCCGGTGAGAAGATGGCCAAGTCGCTCGGCAATTCGGTGCTGGTCTCGGAGATGGTGCAGCGCTGGCGGCCGATCGTGCTGCGCTACTACCTGGGCACCCCGCACTACCGGTCGATGATCGAGTACAGCGAGGAGGCGCTGCGCGAGGCCGAGTCGGCGTTCGCGCGGATCGAGGGCTTCGTGCAGCGGGTCATCGAAAAGGCCGGGCCGGTCGAACCCGCCGCCGAGGTGCCGCCCGCCTTCGCCGAGGCGATGGACGACGACCTGGGCGTGCCGCAGGCGCTCGCCGTGATCCACACCACCGTCCGGCAGGGCAACAGCGCGCTGACGGCGGACGACAAGGAGACCGCGGTCGCGCGGCTCGCCGAGGTCCGTGCGATGCTCGGAGTGCTGGGCCTCGACCCGCTCGACGCGCACTGGACGGGCGCCGACCGCGGCGACGACCTGCACGGCGTCGTGGACTCCCTGGTCCGGCTGGTCCTCGAACAGCGGCAGTCGGCCCGCGCCCGCAAGGACTACGCGACCGCCGACGCGATCCGCGACCAGCTCGTACAGGCGGGTCTGGAGATCGAGGACACACCGACGGGTTCGCGCTGGACGCTGCGCGGCTGACCGATCCCGCGGCCGGCCGCCTCCGCGGCCCCGGCCGACGAGCCCCGACCCGCCGAACCGCCGACCCGACCCGTATATCCGTACGCCGGACCCACGTCCGGCGAGCATGACCGAAGCGAAGTGAGAGTGCCCCATGGCCGGGAACAGCCAGCGCAGGAACCGCCGTACATCCAACAAAAAGGGCGCCACGGTCGGCAGCGGCGGGCAGCGGCGCAGGGGCCTTGAGGGCAAGGGCCCGACGCCGCCCGCGGAGGCGCGCAAGGGCCACAAGAAGAACCGCGTCGCCAACGCCGCGGCCAAGCGGGCCGTCTCCTCGCAGTCCCGGCGCCCGTCGGGCCGCGGCTCCAAGTCGACCTCCGAGCTGGTCGTCGGCCGTAATCCGGTGGTGGAGGCGCTGCGCGCCGACATCCCGGCCACGGCTGTGTACGTCCAGCAGTTCATCGAGAACGACGACCGGGTACGGGAGGCGCTGCGGCTGGCCACCGACCGGGGCGTACCGCTGCTCGAAGCCCCGCGCCCCGAGCTCGACCGGCTCACCGCGGGCCTGAACCACCAGGGCCTGGTGCTCCAGATCCCGCCGTACGAGTACGCGCACCCGGACGATCTGGCCGCCGCCGCGCACGACGCTGGCGAGGACCCGCTGATCGTCGCGCTCGACGGTGTCACCGACCCCCGTAACCTCGGTGCCGTCGTCCGCTCGGTGGCGGCCTTCGGCGGGCACGGCGTCGTCGTGCCCGAGCGGCGCGCGGCCGGGATGACGGCCGGTGCGTGGAAGACGTCCGCGGGTACGGCGGCGCGGGTGTCGGTGGCGCGCGCCACCAACCTCACCCGCACCCTGGAGTCGTACCAGAAGGCCGGGCTCACCGTCGTCGGCCTGGCCGCGGACGGCGACCTCGAACTGCACGAGGTGGACGCCCTGTCGGGGCCCGTCGTCATCGTCGCGGGCAGCGAGGGCAAGGGCCTGTCGCGGCTCGTCAGCGAGACGTGCGACCTGTTGGTGCGGATTCCGATGCCGGGCGGCGCGGCGGAGTCGCTGAACGCCGGTGTGGCGGCGGGTGTGGTGCTGTACGAGGCGTCGCGGCGCAGGGCCTGAGACGTTGTCGTGGCCCAGGGCCTGAGCCGTGTCGTGGGACAGGTTCTGAGCCGTGTCGTGGTGCGGGGTCTGAAAAGCCTGCGTGGCGCAGGCTCTGAGCGGCCTTGGCGACGGGGTCTGAGGCGTTCTCGGACGCGTCTTCGAATCGTCATCGCCGGGGCGCTGACCGGGCGTTGACGGGTCTCGGACATCGTGGGGGCGCGAAGGCAGTGTCCTAAACGTCCGTCACTCGGTTAGATGAGTGTGGACACCAGAACACCCCGCACTCCTACGGGGGGAGGGTTGCCCGGCTTCGACGAGCCCGCTCCGTTGAGCATGGCCAGGGTGCCGAGCGATCCCGCCCAGGTCATCGTCAATCACGCGAGCTTCCGGGTGCAGCTCGGCGCGACCCCGGGCCGTGCCCTCAGCCTCGACGACACCGCGCAGATCCCCGTCGTGACGCAAGCGCAGCCCGGCGCGGCCGGGCGGCGGAAGTTGTCGCCGGTGGTGTGGTCGGGCCGCTCCACCCCGGGCGACCCGGCGGCCGGGGAACTGCTCCAGGCGGTCCGCCGCGCGGGCGTGGCCGGCGGTGCGAACTCCTCCGGCGCGGCCACCCAGGTGCTGCCGCGGATCGACGACACCACGGCGGCGCCTCCCGTGCCGACCGTCGTGGGCCAGCGGGGCGCGCAGTCGCCGACCGGCCTGCTCAGCGGCGTACGCCCGGCGACCGGCGCGTACGACGAGGGCGGGGACGGCGGTACCGACGAGCAGCGGGTGGGCTATGTCGGCGACTCCTCGTCCTTCGACGGCACCGGCTCTGACGGCACCGAGCGCAGGCCGCGTACCCGCAACGGCGAACCGGCCAAGCACGCCTGGTACCCCGACCGCCGGATGAACCTCGGCATCGTGCTGCTCCCGCTCCGGATCTTCCTCGGCTTCGTGTCGATCTACGCGGGCATGGGCAAGCTCTGCGACCCCGTCTACTTCGACGGCGGCAAGCGCGGCTCGATGGTCACCTGGCTCAACTCCCTGCACCCGTGGGCCCTCGCGGAGCCGCTGCGCGACGCCGCGCTCAACCACCCGGTGGGCGCGGGCCTGAGCATCGCCTTCCTCCAGGTGGTCGTCGGCGTCCTGACCGTCTGCGGCCTGTGGCAGCGCGTCGCGGCCTTCTTCGGCGCGGGGCTGTCGATCGCGCTGCTGGTGACGGTGAGCTGGCGGACCGTCCCGGTGTACGACGCCCCGGACTTCATCTACCTCGCCGCGTGGAGCCCGCTGATCATCGCGGGCGCGCCGATCTACTCCATCGACGGTCACCTCGCCGGTGACGCCTGGCGGCGGCTCGGCCCGCGCGTCACGGTGTGGGACCTGCGCCGCCGCGTGCTGCGCCGCGGCACGGTGCTCGCCACCGTGATCGCCGGTCTGACGCTGCTGATCGGCTCGGTGCTCGGCGCCGCCGTCCGCTCGTCCAGCACGCACGACGACAGGCCACAGCGGCCGACGGTCATCCCGACCAACAACCTGCCGGGCGCACCGCTGCCGGAGGTCTCGGGCGACGGCGACGGTTCGCAGGGCGGCGCGTCGCCGAAGCCGTCGGCGTCGGCGAAGTCCAAGAAGAAGGGCGAGGACAAGAAGAAGGCCAAGGGGCAGCCGACGTCCAAGGCGCCGTCGTCCACGTCGTCCACGTCCTCCACCTCCACCGGCGGTGGCCGCTCCACGGGCTCCAGCCCCACCAGCGGCTCGACGTCCACCTCCAGCGGCGGTTCCTCCGGCGGGACTTCGCAGGCCCCGCCGCCCGCCCCGCCCTCCCAGCCGGAGGCTCCCGCCCCGTCCGCCCCGGCCCCCAAGCCCACGCAGGGCGCCATCGGCGGGCTCCTCGGCCTCCACGTCCTCGGAGACCCCTCCTCCCCGTCCCCCACCCGCACCTCCTGACCCCCCACCCCCAGGACCCCACCCCCAGGACCGCGCCCCCGTCGCAGAGGGCGCGGTCCTCGCCCCGCGGTGACCCCCCCGGCCCACCCGGCCCCCCGGCCCGCACGAAGCCGTTGGCTGGTTGCCGTCAGTTCACTTCGGTTTCCGCGGCCATGTGTGCTGAATCCGTGCTCGGACATCAGCCCACATGCGGCCCTGCGGCTTCAGGAATAGGGCAGCAGCGTCGCAGTGTCCAGGTCGAAGTCGAACGGCTCCGGGATGCGAAGGCTTTCACCGAAGTCGGCGTCCTCGCGGCGGTGATACTTCCAGCCGTCGGGACGGCTGAAGAGTGTGACCGTCTTCAGCCTGGCATCGACCACGAGGTACAGCGGGATTCCCATCATCGGGTAGTCCCGGACCTTGCCCACCCAGTCGTTCTCAGGGTTCGAAGGCGAGACCAGCTCGACGGTGATGGCTGCGCTCTCCGCGGGGACCTGGTTGTCCGTGGTCTCCAGGACATCAGCTGGCAGATAGGTGAGATCGGGGTTGCGGCTCTTGCCCACGCTGGGAGAGACGAGGTCGGTGTTCTCGCTCGGCAGCAGATCTCCAGGGCAGTTTGCGTCGAACTGGCGCCGTACCACCAGGAGATTGCGCTGGTGAATGCCGGAGGGACCGACCATCATCACGATGATGTCGCCGGAGATCTCGGCCTTGAACCCGTCCGGCAGACTCCTGCGGGCCTCATCAAGGAGTGCGAAGTGCTGCGGGTCCATGCTGCTGTGCCTCCCAAGAGCGGGCCGACCGGTCTCCAAGACTAGCCGGACCTCACACCCGAGAGCCCGCACCGCTCACGGACGCCTTCCGACACTCTCCCCGCCCACCTGCGCGCCCGCATACACCCACGCAAAACCCCCGCTCAGATCCTGCCTGAGCCGGGTTTCACAGAGACGCCCCTGCCGGATTCGAACCGACGACCTTCGCTTTACAAGCGCGACGAGGATCATGATCCCGAGTAGCCGACGGTGCCGCGTGGTGCTGTCCTGGCTGGTCAGCGCCACGCCGTGGGTTGCACCGTCCAGTTCTGGATGGCCTGTCTCAGGGCATCCGCTCACGCGATGCTCACGCAACCGCGGTTCGATTCCGGGGATGAAAGTATGTCCATGTGACAGGTGATGAACTGCTGAGCACGCTGAAGAAGCTCCGGCGTGCCCAGGTGAACGGTGGCCGGGCCCCGCACAAGCCGCTGCTGGTGCTGTGGCTGCTGGGTCGGTTCGCGGCGACCGGCACCACTGTGGTCACGTACGACGAGGCCGAGGAGCCCGTCAGCCGGATGATCAACGACTTCGGGCCGCCGATGGCCAGCGTGTCGCGGGCCAAGTCACGGGCGGCTATGCCGTTCGTCCACCTGGAGCGCGAGCTGTGGGACCTGCGGGACCGGGACGGAAACCCCATCGGCCCGGATGCCCAGGAGAGCGGCAGCGCCCTGCGTGACCGAGGCGTCCACGGCCGATTGCACCCGCACATCGAACGTCTGCTGGCCGACGCGAGCACGCTGGCGGCAGCAGTTCGGCTCTTGCTGGAGCGGCACTTCACGCCTGCTCTGGAGATCCCGATCTGCGACGCCGCCGACCTGGACCTTCAGGCACTTGAGGACCTGGCTCACAACCCATCGGCAAAGAAACGGCCCCGCCGGACCGGATTCGCGGAGGAGGTACTGCGTGCCTACGCGTACGCCTGCGCCTTCTGCGGCTTCGACGGCGCTCTCGGCCGCAACCCCGTCGGGCTGGAGGCCGCGCACATCCGTTGGCGCAGCCAGGACGGCCCCGACGAACTGAACAACGGCCTGGCCCTGTGCTCCCTTCACCACACCCTGTTCGATATAGGCGTCCTTGGCCTCACCCCAAGCCTGTCCATCCAGGTCTCCCAGTCGTACGTGACCCGTAGCGCGGCGGGTCGCACCGTCGACGCCCTCCATGGTCAAAGCATCACCATGTCCCGCCCCGGACGTCCCGCCGTGAATCCAAAGCACATCGTGTGGCACGGCCGTCAGGTCTTCAAACGCCCCGCAGCGCACTCCTCGACTCGCTAGAAAAGCAAAGGCGTCGAAGGCGGCTTCCCAACCGACGGGGCCCTGCTGACCTCGACCTCGTACCGACCGAGGACCTGCGCCAACTGATGGCTCCCCCGATCCACCGAGCGCCGTACGAACTCTCGCTCTCTTGATCACCGGTCTGCGCGACGCCGGTGTTCCGCGGTAACCCAGCTCATCCGCTCATCCCGCTCGCTCTGTCCGTTCGAGATGCTCAGGAGCACACCGTGAACCGCACTGCCAGGAACCTTGGACGAAGCCGGATCGTCATCGAGACCGGCACGCCGTACCCGGACGCCACCACAACTTCGACAAGGTGCAGCCGACACGGTCACCAGGAGCATCGAGGGCCTGGATGGCGGACTGGAGGCCACCACCGGCGCCACCGGCGGCACCACACTTCAGTTGACGACCCTGCACGGTGACATCAGCGTGCAACTGCCGCTGGACGCGGTACAGCCGGTGACGCTGTTCAGTGCCGACGAGTACGGCAGCCCCAAGGCAGGCAGCGCCACCAGCCGCTACGGCTGGCTCGGCCGATACCAACGGGCATACGACAACGCCGACGGCAACATAGTGGTGGGCATGCGGATGTACTCGCCCGTTCAGGGCCGGTTCCTCAGCGCCGACCCCGTCGCAGGGGGCAGTTCTGCCATCTGCACTTCACATCTTGACCGATGCTCACAGAACCCGTGGCGAAGATCGCAGAACCGGAACCTATCAACGAACGGAAAAACGGCATGAGAACCCGGCAATTCGGCTTCATACTTGCATTTTCTGTAACCTTGCTCGCTGCGTATATCGGCTATCGGGCGAACGACGGTCACCCTAGCATTCCGTGGACGGCAGGCGGATGCATCGTCGGCGTCGCAATCGTATGGACCATCCGACGCGTCAGAGGGAGATGAACTGGGCTTACACGGAATTTGTACTGGCCGCCCGGAAGGACATAGGAAGCCAGATCACCCTGTTCCGTGACCACGCCAACGAGCCAGACGACGATTAGTCACATGATCAATAAGGCAGTTCATAGGCCAGTGAACCGCAGTGAACGACAGTCTCCGCGAACGTATTGATTCTGATCGCGGATCGATCAACCCGCTGCAAGCACCAAGGAGGTTTCATGCTCTGGGCGTGGCGAATCGCCGAATCAGAATTGGCCACATCACTTCCTCGGCGATGGGCGCACTCGCAGGGCGTCGCCGGGCAAGCAGACCGACTGGTGAGAGTGACGGGAGACGAATCCAGAGCGCTGGCCGCAGCGGCCGTTCTGCACGATGTGGGCTATGCGCCCCGGCTCGCGGTCACCGGCTTTCATCCGCTGGACGGAGCGCGGTTTTTGCGGGATGAGCATGGGGTTGATGAGCGGGTGACGCGGCTGGTGGCGAATCATTCGTTCGCGTTGTTGGAGGCGGAGGAGCGGGGGCTGCGGGAGGTTCTGGAGGCGGAGTTTCCGCTGCTCGAAGATCAGTTGTTGTTCGAGAGCGACGTCCTCGACGGCTCCCAGTGGGTCCGCCTGCGCAACGAGGGCACCCGCACCACCCTCACCCTCAAGCAGGTCACCGACGCCACGTCCATCCACGGGACGACCGAGATCGAGACCGAGGTCGGCGACCTCGACGCCATGGCCGAGATCCTCACCAACCTCGGCCTGCACGAGGTCCGTTACCAGGAGAACTTCCGCGAGGAATGGCAACTCGGCGACGTCGCCTTCGACTTCGACACCTGGCCCGACCTCCCCACCTTCCTGGAGATCGAAGGCCCCGACGAACCCTCCGTCCGCGACGCCGCAGCCCGCCTCAGCCTCGACTACACCGCCGCCCGCTTCGGCAGCGTCGACACCATCTACAAGACCGAGGCCGGCCGCGACATCCTCGCCGAGCCGACCCTCCTCTTCGCCGACACCAGGAAGAGTGCGGAGCCCGCGACGGCCTCGCAACGTCAGTGATTGCCGGATCCACGCGGCGGGCGGCGACATGAAGGACATCCAGGAGACGTTGGGCCACTCCTCCATCGCGATCAGCGCGGACACCTACACCAGCCTGCTGCCGGAGTTCGACCGCGCCATCGCCGAACGCGCGGCCGGTCTCATCCCACGCGCCGCCCACCCGGACCAGCCGAACAGTGCTCCCGCGTTGGCCGTCGTACCGCAGCCGGATGCGGCATCCGCTCACGCATCGCTCACGCAGAAGGCCCCGGACATGGCGTCCGAGGCCGACGGCGAAGCCGCCAGACGACCAAAACTGCAGGTCATCCGGGGTGAGAAGAAGAGCCTCCTGTCGGATTCGAACCGACGACCTTCGCTTTACAAGTTCCCTCGGGGTGGGGCGGTGACCTGCGGCGATGCGGAGGGCTGGCCCGCTGACCAGCCAAACACCGTTTACTGGTTGCCGTCATTTCGCGTCGGTTTCCGGGCTCATGTGTGCTGAATCCGTGCTGCAAGATCGCCCGCCGGGACGCTCGTCCAGAGCGCGACCTTCCTTGACTCCGTGACCGACAATTGGCTGTACTTGCTCTGGCGGCCGATCGCCTTCCGGGTCACCTGGCGCGGCGAGGCGTGATCCCAGTCCGGGGCCTTCTGTTCCCCGTGGCTCAGAGGCATCGGTGGCGCGACGAAAGTAGGTCAGCTCTCTGCTTGGCTCGCGCCGCCCTCGTTGGTGGTGGTCTTCTGCCACAGGGCGAGGATGGCGGCAGCGTGCAGCGCGAGCGCGGCGTCCTGCTTGGATACCTGCTGCATGAGACCGTGCAGCGCCCTGTTGCGCAGGTTCAGGCTCAACGGGTCCGACAGCAGCAGCGTCAGGTAGGCCCGCTCAGCATCGGGTGTACGCCCCTTGAGTCCGGCGAGCAATTCACCGAGGCCGGCGAAGGTCCCCAGGCCGTTTCGCGCGGCGGCCGGTTCCGTGTAGACGACCAGGCCCAGTTCCATCGACGCTGACCGAAGCGCCGTTTCCAGGCGCGGAACGGCGCACAGGAGCGCCTCTTCGTACCGGCCCGCAGTGAAGTGGCCGAAGGCGCGCACCAGCCCGTCGGAGAGCAACTCGTCGAATATCCCCTCGGTCAGGAAGCCGGCAACTGCTTCTGGTGTCGTCCGGGGGTCGGCCACGATCCGGCCGAGGATCTCGGCTGCGAACACGCCCCAGGACGTGATGCCGCGCGTGTCGTGATCGATAACAGCCTGGGCGAAGCGATCGTCGTCTCCGGAGAGGATCTTGACGGGCAGTCCCTGCACGTTGAGCTTGACGAGCGTGGTCAGATAATAGAACGGAGTTTCGCGCATTGCGACGCGCACCTGCTGGGCGACTGCATCGCGATCGGCCTGGACAGGGCAGTAGCTGCCGAACCTGGTGAGCCATGCGCGCGGATCGTCTCCCACGAGGAACTGGCCAACAAACGCCTCGACGTGCTCGGATGGAATGCTCACCTCGGCGGAAAACTCGACGAGGCCCTGGTCGCCGCGGCTAATCTCCTGCAAGCGCACCAGCAGGCGCTGCGTGTCCTCGCGCAGACCCACGGTGCGCGCCACCGCCAAGGCCTGCTCAATGTGGCGAATCGCGACCAGCGGCGCGGCGGCGTCTTCCGCTGCCTGCTCCCACAACTCCACGATGTCGGCGGCGACGGTCCGGCGCGCCTCGGGATCTGCCGCTGCCAGCTGGAGACGCAACTGCATGACCGCATCGAGGCTGAAGGGATCCGCGCTGAACGCAGTACCCGCAGCGTCGATGAGGCCTGCCAGTTCCACGGGACGTTGCTTAGCTGGCAGCGCGGCCAACCGGGTCAATAGCCGCAGGCACGGTCCCGGCATTGGCTCGGAATTCACCAGGACTTGCTTCGCCGCCGACACGAGCTCCCCGACGGTCTCGACGGCATGCTTCTTCATCCCCGCCTCGGCGGTGATGTCAAGCGCACGGATTAGACAGTCTGCTCGATACACTTCCGCGATACCCGGGTAGGCCCACAGTGCGCGCAGAGCCTGCTGTGCTGCCTGGGCGTAGACGTACGGCTTGGCACCGAACCGTCGCAACCACAGCAGATCCGCGAGCCGTGCGACCACCAGCGGGTACGCGGTAAGAAGATCAAGGGCGTCCGCCCAGGCCGAGAGCGTCTCCTCCGTCGCCTCACCCAGCGGCTCAGGATGGCAGCTTCCACCAATCTCAAACATCGGAGCGTAAATTCGCGAACCCGGATCCTTGAGATGCGGCCGCGGCACTGGGTGGTATTGCAGCGCTCGAACGACGGAGGCGGCGTGCGCCTGCGGTTCGGGTCCGAGTAGCGCGATCATGTGCGCAGCCGTTTCGGACTGGTCCAGACCCTCGTCAAGGGCCTTCTTCAGCGCAGCGATCGTCCCGTCGTGCCACTCGTGCGTAAGCGCCATGTCCATGCCCTTGTCGTCGCCGCCCTTCACAAGGCTGTAACGGATCGTACGCCGCCTCCCGCGGTCACCCGGGCGATTTTCTGTGTAGCCCGCGTGCGTAGGCGTGTGAACACGAAGCGTTCGGGCGTTCCCACTGCGGCCGGGGAGGGTCGCAGCAACTGCGGGTGCACCGTCCTCGGCCGCTGGCTCACATACAACGCCGTGCGAGCGGCCAATGATCACTGGTATAGGCAGCACCCCCGTCCACATTCAGGGACGGGGGTGCTGCTGCTCTGTTACTAGACCGCCCGCAAGCGGCGGCCGGTGCCGTAACGCACGTAAAACTCGTGCGCGTGCAGTCCAACCACCGTTGCCAACTCCGTGTCGCTGTAGCCGTGATCATCTCGGAAGACGGACAGGACGTCCCCCAAGATCCGCGGCTCCTCGCGAGGGAACTCCCCTGGCTCATTCTTCCGGTACTTGAGCTGTGACATCTGCACGTTCAGACTCTTGTACTTGGCGTTATCGATCTTCCCCAGAGTGTGTGCCCGCCGGATAATCGAGGCCATCGAGCACCTCCAGTGCTGCTTGAGCTGCACTGCCTTGGGAATGGTCATGCCCCCGGCAAGGAAGGGTGAGATGTCGCGAGCGGGCATGAGAAAGGCGGAAGCGAACACGTCCGCCTCACGTTCTCCCTCGTCACGCGGCACCTGATGCATGACCAGATGCCCGACCTCGTGCATGATCGTGAACCGCTCCCGGTCCGCAGGCATATCCGTGTTCAGCACGATGACCGGCAGATCCCCGGGGGGATGAAGGCTCAAACCAGAGATCTTGGCCGAGCCAAGATCACGTCGAACCACTATCACCCCGGCGCGCTCAACCGTGCGCACGACGTTCTCGACGGGACCGGAGGGCAGATGCCAGGTCGCGCGTAGCACCGCCGCAGCCTCCTCGGGCTCGTACTCGTCGGCATCCAAGACGGGGAACCGGTGAGCCGGCTCAACATCGACGCTGCGTTCCAAACGCCGCAACTGCATCACCAGGAGGCCGATCTCGGCTTCGATGCGATTAAGCGCCATCTGACCGAGACCGGACTGCTTCCGGTGGTAGAAGCCGGATGGTCCGAGACCGAGCGGTTCGTCTGCCCAGTCAAAGGTGTCACGTGGGTAGTCGAGTGCCTCGGCGATCTTGTCCAGGCGCTCGGGGGAGAGAGGACTCACACCGTTCTCAGCCTTCGACAGTATCGACTGAGGAATGCCGGTCAGCTTCGAGAGCTGTGACTGACTGAGCCCACGGGACTCCCGCGCGAGGGTCAGCATGCGCGGGATCATGACTTACCTTTCGGACGATGCCTGCTTCTCAGTGTCTGTCTCGTGCTCCGGCCGGCGGGGCCGAACGATGGTACCGATCTTCGTTTCATCCGTCTCAACGTGGGCGACCGCAGCAAGGTCACGCTGCTCGGTGACATCGCCGACCACTTTGGTGAGGTCGAGTTCGATGATCCAGTTGACGCCGTTGCCCTCCGGACAGGTGATTGCCGCTTTCTTGAGGTCGATCCCGACTTCGTCGGGGAGGTAGCCGGCGACCAAGTGAGTGAGCGACTCCATCCCCGGCAGAGTCTGAGCGGCGTACTCGAGCGCCTGCTGGGTGGGGACGCTGGAGGTGCGCAGCGTCGCCCCACGGAACTTCTTGAAGCGCAGGATGATCTTCTCGTTGAAGGTAAGCAGCAGGAAACCGCGGTCCTCCGAGACGGTGACATCCTCCGCACCGTCGAAGACAACCAGCGCTTCGTGCCGGATGCAGTCAGAGACGATCGATGCCCTGCTGCGGTTGCTGAGGATGGAGCCCAGGCCAGGGTCTTGCTTCACAAGCTCGCGCCATCGGGACCAGCCAGCGGCGATCACCTTGGTCAGGCCAAGGCTGTGCTTCTCCAGCACACCCTCCGCCGCTTCCTTCGACAACGTCTGCGTCATGGGTGCATCTTGCCGACTTAATTTTTATATGTCAATTATTCTGCGAACTATTCGTGCGCAGGTCAACGGCCCCCTCCCGTCCCATCTGCATCAAGCCTAGAGACGAGACAGGTGGGACGCACGAGTCCACGGATACGGGACCCACCAACAGCGCCCATCACGTCCAGCGCATCAGGAGAAGGCGCCGATGGCCAGGTGTCGGCGCCGGGCGCACCGACCTCAACGCATTGGCAAGTTCCACCAGGACCGATGATGACCCGAAACCCTGACCGACGAGGTCCTACGCCTCGTGTCCTCATCAGCGCTGGGCTAGCAACTCGGTCAGCTGGGCGACAGAGGGTGTGGGTAGTCAGTGATGATCAACTCAAGGTGGCACTCAGCCGCTCCGGCGTCACCGCTACTACTGGCCCCGTACCCGGTCCTCCTCAGCCCTGGAGGCATCCCACCGATAGCAAGATTTCTTAGTCCGCCGTTCGGCCGGTTGCGTGCATGTGGTGGAGCAGGAGGAGTGCGGCTACCGCGTTGGCGGAGCGGATCTCGCCTCGCTCGATGAGGGACGGGACTGAGTCCAGGGGCACCCATTCCCGCCGCTCGGATTCGAAGTCGTCTTCGGGGTGGCCGATGTATTCGGCGGTGGTGGACCAGTAGACGTGGTGGCGGCCGTCGGCGAGGCCGTTGGAGGGCTCGACGGTGAGGAGGTGCCGCAACGGTCCTGGGCGCCAGCCGGTTTCTTCGAGCATTTCGCGGGCCGCGGCAGCCTCAATGTCCTCGCCGTGTTCGACGACGCCGGCGGCGAGTTCCCAGCCCCAGGTGTCGGTGATGAAGCGGTGGCGCCACAGCAGGAGGGCTTCGCCTGCTTCGTTGACAGTGGTGGCCAGGGCGACCGGGCGCTGGCGGATGACGTAGTGGTCGAGGTGGCGGCCGTCGGGCAGTTCGACGTCGGCGAGGTTGAGGGTCAGCCACGGGTTTTCGTAGACGGTCTTCTCACCGTGGTTCTTCCACACCGACACGCGCGTGCTCCGTCCCTGGTTGCCAGCTCGGTGCCTGGGACGGTACCGCACCGGCCCGGTCACAACGGCAGCGTCAGGGAGGCGTCGATCTGCTCGACGGCCTCGCGTCCGGCGGTTGACCCGTGGTCGGCGAGCAAACCGCGTAGCCGCGTGAAGCGGTCCCGCAGGCGCTGAGACTCCTGGCCCTGGGCGAGGGTGAGGGCGGTGATGCTGTGTGCCGCGGCCTGTTCGGGGTTGCCGCGGCCGAGGTCGGCGGTGGCTAGGGTGGCCAGGCGGTGCACGGAGCCGCGGGCGTGCGCCTGGGCCCGTACGGCTTCGGCGGCATAGGTCTGCGCCGGGGTCCAGTCCCCGAGACTGATGAGGGCTTCGGCGAGCTGTGCCTCAACCAATCCGGGCTGCACGTAACCGAGTTCGGCCGGCTCGTCCGCGGCACGGATACGGGCGGCGGCTGCTTCGGCCAGCAGCATGCAACGGTGGGCGGCTGCCTGGTCGCCCATCCGTGAGAACGCCTTCGCCTGCATGGCGTACAAGTCGGTCGCCAGAGCAGGCGACATGTGCGCGCCCGCCGTACGGATACCGGCCTCGGCGAACGCCACAGCCTGCCGGAAGTCCCGCATGAACACAGCCTGGTTGACCAGAAGCGCTATCACATAGCCGCCGAACGCCCGGTCCCCGGAGGCTTTTGCCAGCCGGAGCGCCTGGTGGAAGTAGCGCTGGGCGAGGCCCTGGGCGTCGGAGTCGTACGCGCAGATCTCGGCTACGGCGACCAACCCGCCCACGGCACGGTGGAGTTCCCGGCCGGTGGCGTCACTGTAGGAGCCGCGGACCAGCGGGGAGGTGTGGTCAGCGAGGAACCGTACGATCCGGCCCCGGGTGGCGACCCCGCCCGCTTGCCGGTACATCGCCTCGTAGTGGGTCCGGGCGACCCGGAGCACGTCGATGTCGGCCCGTCCCACCCGGAGATTGCCGGCCCGGGAGACATCGAGGTCGTCGGGCGGGTTCTCCCACTCCCACACCGGGCCTATCGCGGCCACTCCGGTGATGAGCGGAGCGCGCTTCAGGTCCTCACGCTGCTGGCCGTCACCGCGCCACAGCGCGGTCGAGCGCTCGATGAACCCGGCCAGCGGCGCGGCCGGTTCGTCCCTGGCGGGATGGCCCATACCGATGTCGGCGAGGGTGACCGGCCGGCCGAGACGTGCGGCCAGGATGTCGCAGATCAGGTCGGGCACGATGCCGCGCGGGCGCTGTCCGCGCAGCCAGCGGATCACCGAGGCGTGGTCGTAGCGCATCTGCTTACCACGGCTCCGGCCAGCGGTGTTCACGCGGGTCGCCAGACCGACGCGTGACATGCCCGCCTCGTCCAGCAGAGCATCGAGCAGCGTGTTCGGCTCCAAGTATCCCTCGCATCACTCAGTGCAGCGAGCGTAACCAAGTCCGCTTCACACAGTGTGTGTTCGCAGCCTCCGCTTCGGTGACCGGCACACACTCCCGCTGAGCTTGTGGACGGCCGAACCTCTTCACGGGGCCTCGTGGCCGAAGACGGCAGCGCCTGCCGCCTGCCTGAGCCGCGCGCCTCAGCCTCCCCCTCGGCCAACACACACGTAAAGGTGCGCAATGACATGTCTCGCTCCACCTCACCAGGTGCACACCGTCGGCGGCCGACCGTGAAAGGCGAGCACGTCGAGAGTCCGTACGGCTTCCGGGTCCCTTCCGACGAGGCGTGTGTGGCAGCCGCGCGGCACCGGATCATCGACGTCGTCCACGGTTGGGAAGTCGGGCTTCCGGAAGGGGACTTCGACGACCTGGAGCTGCTGTCCAGCGAGGTGATCACCAACGCGGTCCGCTACACCCGGGCACCCTGCGCGGTGGTCGTGCGGTGGACCGGCGTACGGGTACGCGTCGAGGTCACCGATGCCGATCCGGTACGGCCGCAGCCACGCGACGCCTCGCCGGAGGCCGAGACCGGGCGCGGCCTGCTCTTGGTCGAGACCCTGGCCGCCGACTGGGGAAGCATGCCTGACCCGGCCGGCAAGGTCGTCTGGTTCGAAGTAGGCCCACCCAACCCGGAAACCCCCACCCCCGACCGGCAGTTGACCGAGCAGGTCCGCGCCGCCCTCCCCTTCACCCCGCCCGCCGTACACCCCGCGCACCGCCGACAGCCCCGCCACTTCTCCCTGTCCGTAGCGGCAGGAGCAACCGGCCAATGACCGAACTCCGCACGGCCCCAAGCCCGTTCACCAGCACACACGCGACGAAGGAGAACGCCATTCCATCGCACCAGAGCACCACCGACCCGGAGGACCAGAACCGCCAGGAGCAGCCGCCCCCGTGGAGCACGCCGGGCAAGTGGACGATCACCACCGAGGGCGGATCTGTGACATCCGGCTACCTGCCCGCCTGGGCCGAAGACGACCCCAGCGAGACCGGAGTCTCCCTGGCTCTGCTGCCGTCCCGACTAACCGGCATCAACCACCGGAACTTCTTCGAGGGCCCGATCATGCCCCTCACCACCACCGGCAGCAGAGACGACGCGGAAGAAGACGCCGTCTTCGAAGGCAGCATCGACTGCAACCCCTACGACCCCGACCCCTGCCAACGCGCACCCGTCGTCAACATTCAAGTCTGCCTGGGTCACTGGATACTCGGCCTGGACCCGAAGGAACTCGGCGACGTCGCCGCGAAGTTACGCGCCCAGGCCGACCGCCTCCACGACGAAGTCCTCCCCGCACTGATCGCCGCACGCGAAGACTGGGCCACCCATTGACCCACGCCAGGCAGCACCCACTCCCGGGGGTTGGCATGTCACGCCGCAAAAGGAAAAGGCCCGGCAGACTCCGCCAGGAACCCGAGGCGGTCACCTGGGCACGCGAGAAGGCTGGACTGACCAAACGAGCCTTGGCCGCGAAGGTCGGCATCTCCGAACAGCTCGCGGGCGAGATCAAATCCGGCTGGCGCAACGCCACACCCGCCAACCTCAACCGGATCGCCGAAGCCCTGAACTGCCCGGTCGTTGTTCTGGAACGCAAACGCCAGACCGGTCCCGCCGACGATACTTTGCAGCCCGGATGAGTCGCCCTGGAGCGGCAACCACCTCAGACGCAGCAGCTCTGGGGTACCTCTCCCGCCACCCCCGGGGCGGGAGCTGGCGAAGGCGCCTTCGCCGGCGGCGAAGAGTAGCTTCGCCGATATCTTGCTCCCGCTTGCGGGGGCCTGCGAGAGCAATGCTCTCGCTATATCTTGCTCGCTCCTCTCGGTCGGGCCGGTGGGGGCACGGTCAGCGACGTGTCCCACCCGTTGCGGGGCTGGTCAGGGCGGGTACGGGTCACGGTCCTGGTACGGGTCGACCCGTCACGGCTCCGCCACCCGTCCCGCGTTGACCTGCGGCGGGACGGGTGATGCGGGTCGAGGAGGGTCAGCCGCCGGTCAGCGGCGCGGACCCGTACCAGGCACCGGGAGGGCGGGCGGCAGTCCCAAACCCGGCACCCCGCGCTGGATCGCCTGTGACGGAGACGGCCGGGGCCGAGCCTCGGACTCGCTGCGTTCGGCCGCCGCCGACGGTGCATCCGTATGGGCGCCCGGAGCCTCCAAGGCAACGGGTTCAGGCGCGGGGCAGTATCGGTTCCAGGCATCGGTGAAGTCGGCTCGGGCGTAGCCGCGGCGCTGCGTGCCGTTGGAGAAGCGGCGGTTGGCGGAGTGGATCTCGTAGCTCTCCAGAAGCAACTGGAGCTTACGGCCGGTCAGTCCAGCCGCGCCATGTTCGTGCCAGGGTGCTTCGGGGTCGGCGTTCAGGGTCTCCAGGAGTTTCTCGGTGGCCAGCAGCGGCGGGTCGCCGTGGGAGGCGAACGCGGCCCGAATGTCGACCAGGATGCGGACCTTGGCACCACCGTCCTGCTTGTTGCCCTTCTCCCGCTCGGTCATTACCCGGCATGCCGTGCGCGCCCGTTGCGGCCACGGGCCTCCCGCTAGATCGGCGACCGCCACCAGCGGCTCCCACGTATCCGCCGCCCGGTCCCGTACCGGCATCGCCGGCACCAGATCCGCCGCCTCCTCCAGTCGGGTCACCAGCCAGTCCGCCAGCCGGTCCCGCACGCCGTGAAGGAACGGGATAGCGGTACGGGTACGGAAATCATCGACGTGCTCGCTCTCCAGGCGCTTGCGCATCCGGATGATGACGGCCCGGTCCATGATCGTGTCCGGCAGGTCCCCGATCCCGGCGATCGCCGCCATCGCGAACGTCGGGAACTTCACCGGCCTGTGCTCCGCCCCCGTGACACGGGTAGTCGGGCGGTTGCGCTGGTGGCCGGCGTTGAGCAGACCGCGCATCTCCTCGTTCTTCTCCGCCACCTTGGCGCTGCCGAAGATGGTGTCGGCCTCGTCCACCAAGAGTGTCGGCGGCCTCTCGGTGATCGACCGGAAGATCGCCGACGGCGACGAGTTCACCGTGATGAACGGGTTATGGACCGTCTCCAGAAGTACGTCCAGCAGACGCGACTTCCCGCACGCCTTCGTTGGCGCCACGATCGCCAGCCGCGGCGCGTGCTGCCACGCCGACTGAAGATGCGTCGCCGCAATCCACAACGTGATCGCGTCCAACGCCTCCGAACTCGGCGGGACCACGTATCGGGCTACGGCGGAACGGAGTTCGTCCAGCAGTCCGGAACCCTCACCCGGCCGATGGTCCGTGGCAGCCTGGTCCCTTGCGCCGGGACCAGGATGCCGTTGGTCCGCCGGTCCGGTCCGCCGCTCGCCCGGTCCGCCAGCTTGGTCCGCCGGTCCGCGGCCTGGTCCGCTCGGCCGGTCCGATGGCGCGGGGTCAGGTCCCGCTGGTCCGCTGGGAGTACCGCTTCCGGTCGGCTGACCGGATGTTCCGGTCAGTCCCTCCAGTCCCGGACCGCCCTGGTCCGCCGTCCCGGGGGACGTGACCTGCGGGGACCATGGTTGGTCCGCCTCCCGGTCCGGTCCGCCCGCTGGTCCGGCGGCGGACCGCTCACCGGCGGGCTGGTCCGCGGACCGCCCATTCGCGGTCCGGTCCCCGGCCAGACCGGTGGGCTCGTCAGGGGACCGGTCCTCGCTGGTCCCCTGGGCTGACCCGACGGACGGTTCGCCCGCGCTGTCTTCGGACGGCCGGACGGCGGACGGTTCGCGGACCGGTCCGCTCACCTCGGCCAATGGTCCGCTGGTCACGCGTCCCGGCTCACCCGGTACCGCCACCGACGGCCATGCCTGGCTCGTGGACGCGCCTCCGGCGCTTGGGGTCCTACGGTGCATGCATCACTACTCCTCGAAGGGCGGGGTACGGGCCGGCAGCCGGTCCCGCCCAGATCGACCGTTGACGTTCCTTGGGTAGTTGCCGTGCCCTCCGGCATCGGCTCGCTACGGCGGTATGGGTCACGCCGCCAGGTCGACCGCTTGGCCGTCAACCCATTCCTCGACCTCCGCCCAGCGGTAGCGCAGGTGACGCCCGAGCTTGTGGACCTTCGGCCCGATGCCCCGGTGCCGCCACTGGTAGAGGGTGGCCACCGGCACGCCCAGGAACTCCGACACCTCCACCGGAGTGGCCAGCGCACGCCGCACCCCTGCTACATCATTCTTCGCCTTCTGCAATCCTTCTCGCTTTCTCCTCCGCCGAACGGCGGCCGTTACAGAAACCAGCCACGAGCGGCCGGGAAGGACACAACCGTAGAAGCAGAAAGGCCGCCGACCAAATAATTCGGCACTTGACTCTGAAATATCGTGAAGGATGCCGACCGACGGCCGGAGCAGAGGTACCGTACAGAACTCAAAGCCGCCGACCAGCCGCCCCATCACATCACCTCACCAGGAGACATGCCGCTCCAGAACTTCTGGCGCGGGAAGCTAGCACGGAATGCGCCGCCAACAAAACGACAGCCATAGCGGGGTCGTAAATTCATCCCCGGGCATCACGGCCAAGCATCCCGGCACGAGGAAATAAAGAAGCCGAACCCGTGTTCAAAAGAGCGGGCGACGGGTACCTTTACCAAGCCCGTGAACCGAATGCAGAGGGAGCAGAACCGCTTGTTCATAACGAACACCCCGCACCACCGGACCGGTGCCTGATGGCCCGCGTCTGGATAGAGGACCGCGCCGACCACACCGCCTACACCCAGGCCGTGGCCAACGCGAGGCAGGCAGGACGGACCCCACCCGGCCGATACCGGGTCCGCTGGTACGGCCCCGACGGCAAGCCGAAGATGAAGACCGTCCAGCGAAAGGTGGATGCCGAGGCCGAGCGGACCCGGATCGAATCACGGCTCGGCGACGGCTCGTACCGCGACCCGTCCGCCGGACGAGCCCGACTGGCGGAGGTCGCCGAGTCCTGGCTCGCCGCGCAGGCCCACTTGAAGCGCTCCACCCACAACCGCTACCGCAACGTGCTCGACGTCCACGTCCTCCCCAGATGGGGAAGCACACCGCTGAACAGCGTCCGCTACGACGACGTGGCTGAGTGGCTGGCCGACCTGCTCTCCGGAGAGGCCACCGGCGGCCGCAAGTTGAGTGCGAGGAGCGTCCGTAAGGCGTACGTCGTCCTCAGCCGGGTGCTGGGCTTCGCCGTGAAGGCGCACCGGATCGCCTTCAACCCGGCGGCTGGCGTCCCACTTCCGAAAGTCGCCCCCACCGATCACGTCTACCTCGACGAGGTACAGGTCGAAGCGCTCGCCGAAGCAGTGGGCGAGTACGGGCTCTTCATCCGGCTACTCGCCTACACCGGACTGCGCTGGGGCGAAGCGTCCGCGCTGAAGGTCGGCCGAGTGGACCTCGGCGCACGCCGGGCCTACATCGCCGAGGCGTACGCGGACGACGGCGGCAAGCTCTACCTGGACACGCCCAAGAACCACGAGCGGCGCTCGGTTCCCCTCCCCCGGTTTTTGGTCGACGACCTCACTACCTACGTCGCCGAACGCAGCCCCGACGAACTGCTGTTCACCGCCCCGCACGGCGGCCCACTCCGCATCCGCAACTTCCGGCAACGCTTCTTCGACCCAGCGGTCGGGGCGGCAGACCTCGGGCACCTCCACCTGACCCCGCACAAACTGCGGCACACCGCCGCCTCGATCGCCATCGCGAGCGGCGCGGACGTCAACGTCGTCCAGACCATGCTCGGCCACAAGTCCGCGACCCTCACGCTCGACGTCTACGGCCACCTCTTCCCCGACCGGCTGGACGAGGTCTCCAAGAAGATGCACAAACGCCGGGCCATGATCCTCGCCAAAGCCCAGGCGAAGGCCGCCAAGGCGGAACTGAAAGCGAAGAAGGCAGCCGAGGAGCTGGCAGCCCTGACAGAAGAGGACGCGCTACCGGCCTGACAACGGCCGGACCCACTCACCGCCGGACGTCGTCCCCGCTCCCGAGCGGGGGCGGCGTCCGTCAGTCGTCCCTGCCCAAGAAGGCGTCCAGCGCGTCGGTCGCGCGCTGCGCCATGAGGTCTCGCACCGCCTGCGGCGGCTCCCGGTCGTCCAGGACGAAGATCCGGCCGTCGATCTCGCGGGTCACCGTCTTCCAGCCCAGGCGGCGGCCGACCGCGCGGGCCGCTCGGCGGATCTCATCGGGCGAGCAGCCCAGTTCCTCGACGGACTCGGCGTTCAGGACGAGCTGGCCGCCGTACCCCTGGTACTCCGGCTTCAGTGACGCGCGCACCAGCGCCTCGACGCGGTCAACTAGCTTGTCGTACCGCCGCTGAGCCAGCTCGTCCCTGGGAGGCACCGCCGGCCGCCCCTCCCGCCGCGTCCAGGGACGCGATGTGTGCTGAATGTGTGCCGGACGGGAAGCGCCCCACCGCCCGCAAGGGCGGCGGGGCACCTGACCTGCACAAACGGAGAGCCTCCTGTCGGATTCGAACCGACGACCTTCGCTTTACAAGAGCGGTGCTCTGGCCAGCTGAGCTAAGGAGGCGCAGGAGAAGTGTAGCGGGCACGGATCGGGGGGTGGGCGGGAAAGTGGGGGGCGGGGGGCTGGTGACAAGGGGCGGGGGGCAAGGTAGCGTCACGGGAAGGTTCACACAGTGTGGACTGGACCAATCCTTCCTTTACTCGGATCGTCCGGCACGTTCCTGCCGGTGAAGGGACTGTAATCAGTCATGGCAACTGTCACGTTCGACAAGGCGACCCGCATCTACCCCGGTGGCGACAAGCCCGCGGTGGACGGCCTGGAGATCGAGGTCGGGGACGGCGAGTTCCTGGTTCTCGTCGGGCCCTCGGGTTGCGGCAAGTCGACCTCCCTGCGGATGCTCGCGGGTCTCGAGGACGTCAACGCGGGTGCGATCCGGATCGGTGAGCGGGACGTCACGCACCTGCCGCCGAAGGACCGGGACATCGCGATGGTGTTCCAGAACTACGCGCTGTACCCGCACATGACCGTCGCGGACAACATGGGCTTCGCCCTGAAGATCGCGGGCATCAACAAGGCCGAGATCCGCAAGCGGGTCGAGGAAGCCGCGAAGATCCTGGACCTCACCGAGTACCTGGCGCGCAAGCCGAAGGCGCTCTCCGGTGGTCAGCGCCAGCGTGTCGCGATGGGCCGCGCGATCGTCCGTGAGCCGCAGGTGTTCCTCATGGACGAGCCGCTGTCGAACCTCGACGCCAAGCTCCGCGTCCAGACCCGTACGCAGATCGCGAGCCTCCAGCGCCGCCTGGGCGTCACGACCGTGTACGTGACGCACGACCAGGTCGAGGCCATGACCATGGGCGACCGTGTGGCGGTCCTCAAGGACGGCATCCTCCAGCAGGTCGACAGCCCGCGGAACATGTACGACCGCCCCGCGAACCTCTTCGTGGCCGGCTTCATCGGCTCCCCGGCGATGAACCTCATCGAGGTGCCGATCACCGACGGCGGCGTGAAGTTCGGCAACGCGGTCGTGAACGTCGAGCGCGAAGCGGTGCAGGCCGCGTCGGACAAGGGCGACCGTACGGTCACCGTCGGCGTCCGCCCCGAGCACTTCGACATCGTCTCCGAGAACGACAGCTCCAACGCGCTGACGAAGGACGGCCCGGCGGGTCTCGCCGTGACCGTCAACGTCGTCGAGGAGCTGGGCGCCGACGGTTACGTGTACGGCTCGGCCAAGGTCGGCGACGAGCACAAGGACGTCGTCATCCGTGTCGGCGGCCGTGCGATCCCCGAGAAGGGCTCCGTGCTGCACGTCGTGCCGCGCGCCGGTGAGACGCACGTCTTCGCCACCTCCTCCGGCGAGCGCCTGACCAACAACCACTGATCCACTGATCCACTGATCCACCGGTTCCTTTACGGCGACGGCCCGCCGGTACGTGACTCCTCACGTACCGGCGGGCCGTCGCCGTGTACCGCCGCTCCGTGAGCCGCCCACCCCGCCATCCGTACACGTTGTCGACAAATACATACGCATATCCGGCCTTTCGGGTGTGTTCGTCAACACCCGAACACCCTCTCCGACATTTTCACTCCCTCTTCAGGGTGACTAAATGTCGCCAAATCATCACCAGTCGCTACGATCCGATGCGTGAACCAGGTAGCTCGCCGTCTCGGCAAGACATTCGCGCTCGTTCTTCCGGTCGTTCTCGTGCTGTCGGGAACGCTCGCCGTCACCCGCGTCCCGTGGGCGGACTCCTCCTCCGACTCGCAGGTGCTCACCGCATCCGCGAAGACGAAGGAGCAGGTTGCCGCGCAGGATGCCTCCAAGGCGCCGCAGGAGGTGCTGCGCCGCCGTCTGCTGGACGAACTCCAGGAGAAGGACCCCGGCGCCGCTCTGACCCAGTTGCAGGTCGAGATGGCGCGTCAGCCGTCGCTCGCACGGTACTGCGCGTCGATCGCCCGGTCGCTGGGGCGCGCCGCCGTCGCCAAGTACGACGGCGCCACGCAGCGCGCCCAGGCGTGGTCGCGCCCGGTGTGCGACACCGCCTTCGCGACGGGTGTCGCCTCGGTCGGCTGACATCGCTGTTGACGGCGGCCTCTGCGACCGCCTCCCAGCACCAACACCTGCGAGGAACCCCTTGCGGCGTACGGCCCGCCCGGTGCGGGACGTACGCCGCCTTCGCATAGGGTGCGCTGCATGACGCGCGCCGACGACCGTTCCCCCTCGACCGCCCACGACGCGCCGCGCGCCGGGGCCCCGCGCGCCGAGGCCCCGCGC
>NZ_MECL01000049.1 GCF_014596445.1 Streptomyces sp. CBMA29
ATCCGGTACGGGCGGGGCCCGGCCCGTGCCCGGGAACGCCCGCGCGCGGCTGACCAGCTTCGTCGGCCGCGAGGCCGACCTGGCCGCGGTGCGCGGCGACTTGTCGCGCGCCCGGCTCGTCACGCTCACCGGACCCGGCGGTACGGGCAAGACGCGACTGTCGCAGGAGGCCGGTGACCTGGTGGCGCCCCGCTGGAAGGACGGAGTCTGGTACGTCGAACTGGCGCCGGTCAGCGATCCGCGGACGGTGCCCGAGGCCGTGATCAGCTCGCTGGGGCTGCGCGAGACGCTGCTGCACTCCGGCAGCGCCACCGAGGCCGCGCTGTCCGTCGAGACCAAGGCCAAGGACCCGGCGCGGCAGCTCGCCGACTACTGCGCGAGCCGCGAGCTGCTGCTGGTGCTGGACAACTGCGAGCACGTGATCGGCGCCGCCGCGGCCCTGGCCGAACAGCTCCTCGCGCACTGCCCGGACGTCTCGGTGCTTGCCACCAGCCGCGAACCCCTGGGCGTACCGGGCGAGTTGGTACGGCCGCTGGACCCGCTGCCGGACCCGACGGCGCTGCGGCTGCTCGCCGACCGGGGCGCGGCGGCCAGGCCCGGCTTCTCGGTGGACGAGGACCCGGTGGCCTGCGCCGAGCTGTGCCGCCGCCTAGACGGGCTGCCGCTGGCCATCGAGCTGGCCGCGGCCCGGCTGCGCAGCCTCTCGCCGCGCCAGCTCGCCGACCGCCTCGACGACCGCTTCCGGCTGCTGACCGGCGGCAGCCGTACGCTGCTGCCCCGCCAGCAGACGCTGCGCGCCGTCGTGGACTGGAGCTGGGACCTGCTGGACCCTGCGGAACGCGTCCTGCTCCGCCGCCTGGCCGTCTTCCGCGGCGGCTGGACCCTGGAGGCCGTCGAGGCGATCTGCCCGGACCCCGGCGCAACCGACCCCGGCGCAACCGACCCCGGCGAAGCGGCGGACGGCGTCCGCATCGACGCCCTCGACGCCGCCGCCCTGCTCGCCTCCCTGGTCGACAAGTCCCTCGTGCTGGCCGACCTCACCGACGACGGCGTACGCCACCGGATGCTGGAGACGATCTCGGAGTACGCGACCGAGCGGCTGGAGGAGTCCGGCGAGCGCGCGGCCGTCGAGCGGCGGCACCTCACGTACTTCAGGGAGTACGTACGCACCGCCGATCCGATGCTGCGCGGCGCGGGGCGCGGTCAGCACCGGGGCGCGGGCGAGGAGGGCGTGGGCCAACTCGTATGGCTGGAACGGCTGGAGCGCGAGCACGAGAATCTGCGGGCCGCGCTGCGCCGGGCGGTGGAGACCGGCGACGAGCAGGAGGCGCTGCTGCTGGTGCTGAGCTGCTGCTGGTTCTGGGAGATCCGCAACTACCAGTCGGAGCGCCGCCATTGGCCCGCGGCGGTGTCCGCGATGGGTCCCGACCCGTTCGAGACGCCGCCCGCCCTCGAACCGCTGGACCGCAGTCCGCTGGACGATCCGCCGCCGCTGGAGGGCGAGCGGCTGCTGGAGGCCAGGCGCTGGGTGCGGATCGAGGACATGGCGTCCTTCGAGGGCGAGACCGACTGGTGGGAGCACCCGAAGCTGGCCCGTATCGGCCGCGCGCTGATAGAGACCTACCCGCCGCATCTTCCGCAGTCCGCCCGCTTCCCCGGCATCCTGCGGCCCTACGGCGCCTTCTTCTCCGGTGACTTCACCCGGCTGGGCGCGCTGATGGACGAGACCGTGGAGAGCTGCCGCACCCACAACCGGCAGTGGGAGCTGGCGTATTCGCTGCAACTGCGCGCGAAGGTCAACAACGACATCAGCGACCGTCTCGCCGACGCGCTGGCCGACGTCGCGGAGAGCCGCAGGCTCTTCCAGCGGCTCGGCGACGAGTGGGGCACCGCGGAGACGCTGTCCGCCGAGGCCGAGGCCGCCTCCAACGGCGGTGAGTGGGCGCGCGCCGCGCAATGCTGCCGCGAGGGCATCGCGCTGGCCCGCAAGATCGGCTCCCACCAGCACGTACCGGTGCTCACCGTCCGGATGGGCGAGGCGCTGTTCCACGCGGGCCGGGAGGAGGAGGGGGAGCGGCTGCTGCGCGAGGGCGTCGCGGAGGCCGACAGCTACGCGGCGGCCAGTGAGGGCGCGGGCTTCTACGGCCGGGTCCTGCTCGCCAACGTGCTCAGCCGCCGCGGCAAGCTGGCCGAGGCCATGGAGCTGATCGACGACGCCCTCGACGCGACCGTACGCGGCGCCAGCGGTGTGCCCGCCTTCATCAAGGGCCTGCTGAACGCCATGCGCGGGTATCTGATCGGCCTGGCGGGCGAGCCGGAGACCGGACTGCGGATGGTCGAGGACGGCGTCGCCGAACTCAGCCGCCACCCGCTGGCCGACGTCATCACCCCGCGGCTGGCGATCCTGCTGTCCCCCGCGGTGGTGGAGCTGCTGACCTCGCTCGCCGTCGCGGGCGGCGCCGACCAGGAGCGGGCCGTGCGCCGGGCCCGCAGGGCGGTGGCCCTGCTGAACGCCAACGGCCGGCTGCGTCCTGCCGTGATGCCCCCGGCCGAGCGGCGGGAGATGGAGCGGGCGGAGCTCCGGTTGCGGGACGTGCTGACCGACGCGGGATACGAGGCCGCGCACGCGGAGAGCGACGGCCTCACCGTGGAGGAGGCCGTCGCTCTCATGCGTGACGTGGACTGACGCGAGGCGGGCTGACGCGAGGTGGACTGACGCGAACCGGTACCGGGCGGCCCGGCGGCCGGGTCAGGTCTTCTTGCGGAACCGCGCCACCGCCAGCGGCATCGTCACCGCGGTGATGCCGACCGACCAGGCCAGCGTGATCAGCACCGGGTGGGTGACCGAGCCGCCGTTGATCAGACCGCGGGCCGCGTCGGCCAGGTTGGACAGCGGGTTGACCTTGGTGAAGCCCTCCAGCCAGCCGGGCATGGTGGTCGGCGGCGCGAAGATCGAGCTGCCGAACTGAAGCGGCATCAGGACCAGCATCGCGACGCCCTGGACCGCCTGGGGCGTCTTCATGGCCAGGCCGAGCAGGATGAAGATCCACATCAGGGAGGCGCCGAACACCGCCGACAGGGCGATCGCCCCGAACAGGTGCAGCACGTCGGTGTGGATGGACAGGCCGAGCGCGAAGCCCATGCCCAGCAGGATCGCGATGGCGATCATCATCCGGCCCATCTCGACGACGATCTTCGCGATGAGCACCGAGGACCGCGCGATCGGCATTGTGCGGAAGCGGTCCATGACCCCCTTGCGGAAGTCGTCGTTGACCCCGCTGCCGACGGCCATGGAGATGTTCATGCCCATCATGGCCATCAGGCCGGGGATCACGTAGTTCACGTACTCCTGCTGGTTGCCCTTGCCCGCCACCGCGCCGCCGAAGACGTACACGAACAGCAGGGTGAAGATGACGGGCATCAGGACCGCGTCGAACATCGACTCCGGGTCCTGCTTGATCTGGAGCATGTTGCGGCGCGCGAGCGCGCCGATGTGCCGGAGGTTGGCCCGCAGGCCGATCCGTCCCTCGCCGGTGGCCGCCGCCTTCGCGGGCGCGGTGACCGTCGCCGTAGCCGCGCTCATGCCGCGACCTCCACTTCGTTCTTGTCGTCGATCCGGGTGTCCTCGTCCGGCCGGGCGTTGTCCTGCTCGGGCTGGCCCGCGCCGTCGTCGGACTTCTTGCCGGTGATGGCGAGGAAGACCTCGTCCAGGCTGGGCAGGTGGGTGCCGATGTGCGCGATGGAGAAGCCGCGGGTGCCCAGCAGGCCGACCACGGCGGTCAGTTGCTCGTCGCTGAGGATCGGCACGCTCACCACGCCGCCCTCGCGGTCGGCGGTGGCCCCCGCCACCCCGTCGAGACCGGCGCCGGAGATGGCCTCGGCCATCGCCGCCACCATCGAGGGCTCGCTCGGCCGGATCACCAGGGTGCGCCCGCCGACCTTCGCCTTCAGCTCCTCCACCCGGCCGTTGGCGATCACCCGGCCGCGGTCGATGACCGTCAGCTCGTTGGCGAGCTGCTCGGCCTCCTCCATGTACTGGGTGGTGAGCAGGACGGTCGCGCCCTCGGAGACCATCCGCTGCACCTCGGCCCACACCTCGTTACGGGTGCGGGGGTCCAGGCCGGTGGTCGGCTCGTCCAGGTAGAGCACCGCCGGGTTGCCGATCATGCTGGCCGCCAGGTCGAGGCGGCGGCGCATGCCGCCGGAGTACTCCTGGGCCGGGCGCTTGGCGGCCTCGGTGAGCGAGAAACGCTCCAGCAGCTCGTTGGCGCGGGCCCTGGCGTCCTTGCTGGACAGGTCGAGCAGCCGCCCGATCATGTACAGGTTCTCCCGGCCGGACAGCTTCTCGTCCACCGAGGCGTACTGGCCGGTCAGGCCGATCACCCGGCGGAGCTGCCGGGGCTGCTTGAGTACGTCGTATCCGGCGACCCACGCCGAGCCCGCGTCGGGCTGGACCAGCGTGGACAGCACGCGTACCAGGGTGGTCTTGCCCGCTCCGTTGGGGCCGAGCACGCCGAGTACGGTGCCCTGGCGGACATCGAGGTCCACCCCGTCGAGGGCCTTGGTCTCACCGTAGTGCTTGACCAGACCCCGTACCTCTACGGCGGAGTGTCCGCCGCCGTCAGTCAGTCGCTTCGTCATGCCGACCACCATGGCGGGCGCCGCTGACACCGCGCCGATATCGCACCGACAGCCGGGGACCGACCGTATCGGTGGCGTGTCAGCGACCTGTCACCGACCTGTCAGCGAGCGGTCACCGATCGGTCGGTAACGCTAGAGCGGCACGCTGACCAGCAGTGTTCCGTCCGCCGCCCGGATCTCGAAGCGGCTGATCGAGGCTTTGTGCAGTCCTGCGGCGCCGTGCACGGTCAGCGGTCGCGGCTGGGCGTCCGTGCCGTAACCGGTCTCCGGCACCGCCCAGGTGGCCACCGTCTGGCCGTCGCCGTCCAGCGCGACCGCGACCAGGCTGCACGTCTGCGGGCCGCGTACGCCCGTCAGCCGCAGGTCCACCACGCTGCCCCAGCCCTTGTCCGCGATGCCGACGGTCGCCCTGACGCCGGTCTGCGGGTTGGTCGCGGAGCGCTGGTCGGACGCGAACGCCCCGGCGGCCGGGCGCCCGCCGCCGTCGGCGGCCAGCACCGCGACCAGCGGGCCGCCGACCACCAGCACCGCCACGGCGGCCACCGCGGCCAGCCGCCGCCGCTTGCGCGCCCCGCGTTCGCGCGTGACCTGGTCGAGCAGCCGCCCGAGCATCGCGTCACCGCCGGGCGGCTCGGCGAAGGCGACACCGTCCTCGCGCATCTCGTCGAGCACCGGCAGCAGCCCGCTCAGCTCGTCCAGCTCCCGGCCGCAGCTCTCGCACTCGGCCAGGTGCTCCTCGAAGCGGGTCATCTCCGGTTCGTCCAGCGCCCCGAGCAGATAGGCGCCCACGTCGACGTGCGGTGTCATGAAGTGGTCACCCCTCTCTCCTCCAGCGCGTTCCGCAGGGCCCGCAGCGCGTAGAACACCCGCGACCGTACGGTGCCCTGCGGCAGTCCCAGCTCGTCCGCCGCCTCGTTGACCGTACGGCCGCGGAAGTACGTCTCGACCAGCACCTCGCGGTGCGCGTCCGACAGGTCCCGCAGGGCGTCGGAGATGGTCATCAGCCGCAGCGAGCGCTCCAGCTCGTCCCTCGCGGGGAGCAGGTCGAGCGCGGCGGGCGAGGTCTCCGGCGGCCGGGAGCCGCGGCTGCGGTGGCCGTCGATCACAATCCGCCGGGCCACCGTCACCAGCCAGGGCCGCAGTGAACGGGCCGCCGGGTCGAGCTTGGCCGCGCTCTTCCAGGCCCGCAGCAGCGTCTCCTGCACGATGTCCTCGGCCAGGAACCGGTCGCCCGCGACGAGCCGCAGCACATAGGCGTAGAGCGCGCCCGCGTGCTCGCGGTACAGCGCCCGCATCAGCTCCTCCTCCGGAGCTGACACCGGCGGTCGCGTCGGTTCCGGCGGCGGCCCGGGGGCGCCGGGAGGTGGTCCGTCCACGGCGGCATCCTGCCGTACCCGCTGCCGTGGGTCGAGTTCGCCCGTGCCGGGACCCATGCCGACCTCCTCCCGTTCCGCGGCGCTCCCCTCCCGTATACGGACGCCGTGCCCGGATGACTCATGCCGTTCCGGACAAAAGCGCGAAGGGCGGCGCACCCGGAGATCCGGGGCGCCGCCCTCCGCGCGGGCGGGACGGGGCGGTCAGTGGAAGGTGTGCTCCTCGGCGGGGAAGGCGCCGCCCACGACGTCCTCGGCGAAGGACTTGGCGGCGTCGCCGAGCACGCGGCGCAGATCGGCGTACTGCTTGGTGAAGCGCGGCACCTTGCCGCCGGTGAGCCCGGCCATGTCGGTCCAGACCAGCACCTGGGCGTCGGTGTCGGGGCCCGCCCCGATGCCGATGGTGGGGATCTGGAGCGAGCGGGTGACCTCGGCCGCCACCTCGGCGGGCACGAGTTCGAGGACGACGGCGAAGGCGCCGGCCTCCTGGGCGGCCTTGGCGTCGCGGACGAGCTGGTGGGCGGCCTCGTCGCCGCGGCCCTGGACGCGGTAACCCATGGTGTTCACGGACTGCGGGGTCAGGCCGAGGTGCGCCATGACCGGGATGCCGGCCCGGACGATCGCCTCGGTCTGGGCCAGGGAGCGCTCGCCGCCCTCCAGCTTGACCGCGCCGACCCCGGCCTCCTTGATCAGCCGGGTGGCGCTGCGCAGGGCCTGCACGGGACCTTCCTGGTACGCGCCGAAGGTCAGGTCGCCGACGATCAGCGCGCGGCTGGTGCCGCGTACGACGGCGGAGGCCAGGATCGTCATCTCGTCCATGGTGACGGGGACGGTGGTCTCGTAGCCGAGGTGACAGTTGCCCATCGAGTCGCCGACCAGCATGACCGGGATACCGGCCTCGTCGAAGACCGACGCGGTCATCGCGTCGTAGGCGGTGAGCATGGGCCACTTCTCGCCGCGCTCCTTGGCCAGGGCCAGGTCGCGGACGGTGACACGACGGGTGCCGGTGCCCCCGTAGAGCGCCTTGGGGTGGTCGGCGGGCCGGGCGCCGGGCGTGCCGGTCGCGGTCGCGCCCTGGTCGGCCCGGGAGTCACGGCCCTGCTCGCGGGCAGCCGAAAGCTGCGTCATGGTGACGGCTCCTTCAGTCATCTCGAGGCGCCCTGACGGCGTCCCCGGATCCCTTCCATGCTGGCACGGCTCGCCCGGTCCGGAAAGAGGGGGCACGTTTTTGCCGCACCTTTACGATACGAGACAGGACCGTATCGAAAAAGAACCTTAGGCTGACCCGCATGGCCGACAACTCGATAACCGCCCCGCCGTCCCACGTGCCGGAGGCGATCCACCGCCGCCGCTGGGCGATTCTCACCGTGCTGCTGTTCAGCCTCCTCGTGGTGGTGCTGGACAACTCGATCCTCAACGTGGCGATGAAGACCATCGCCCAGCCCTCACCCACCGGCCTCGGCGCCTCGCAGAGCCAGCTCGAATGGGCGATCAACTCCTACACCCTGGTCTTCGCGGGCCTGCTGTTCACCGCGGGTCTGCTCGGCGACCGCCTCGGCCGCAAGAAGGTCCTGCTCTTCGGCATGGTCGTGTTCGGCGCGGGCTCCGCGCTGTCGGCCTTCTCCGGCTCCGCGGGCGAACTGATCGGCTACCGCGCGGTGATGGGCCTCGGCGGCGCCTTCATCATGCCCGCCACCCTGGCGATCATCATGAACGTCTTCGAGCGCAAGGAGCAGCCCAAGGCGATCGGCATCTGGACCGGCGTGGTCGGCCTCGCCATCGCCATCGGCCCGATCACCGGCGGCGCGCTGCTCGAACACTTCTGGTGGGGCTCGGTCTTCCTGATCAACGTGCCGATCGTGATCGCCGCGCTCATCGCCATGTTCATCCTGGTGCCCGACTCCCGCGACCCGCGCCCCGGCCGCCTCGACCCGGTCGGTGTGGTGCTCTCCATCGTCGGCCTGGTCCTGCTGATCTACGGCATCATCAAGGGCGGCCAGTTCGGCGACTTCACCAAGCCCGAGGCGTGGGCCACGATCGTCGGCGGCCTCGTCGTCCTCGGCGCCTTCGTGCTCTACGAGAAGCGCAGCGACCACCCCGCCTTCGACGTCAGCTACTTCAAGGACCGTCGCTTCTCCGCCTCCGTCGCGGCCATCGGCCTGGTCTTCTTCGCCCTGATGGGCGTCACCTTCTTCATCGTCTTCTACACCCAGACCGTGCGCGGCTACAGCCCGCTCAAGACCGGTCTGCTGCTGCTCCCGCTGGCCGCCGCGCAGATGGTCTTCGCGCCGCGCGCCCGGCTGGTGGTCGACCGCTTCGGGGCGCGCGCGGTGTGCACCGCGGGCCTGACCCTCACCGCGATCTCCTTCTTCGGCTTCATGCTGCTCGGCGAGACCACGCCGATCTGGGTGCTGGAAGTGCTGTTCTTCCTGATGGGTACGGCGATGGCGCACGTCATGCCGCCCGCCACCGTCATGATCATGTCGTCGCTGCCGCGCGAGAAGGCGGGCTCCGGGTCCGCGGTCAACAACACCTTCCGGCAGGTCGGCGGCGCGATCGGCGTCGCGGTCCTCGGCTCGGTGCTGTCCACCGTCTACCGCAACGGCATCGACGACCACCTGGACGTCCTGCCCGCGGGCGCGCGGCACTCGGCGGGGGAGTCCATCCAGGCCACCATCGGGATCGCGGAGAAGCTCGGCCCCAAGGGCCAGTCGCTGATCCAGCCCGCGAACGACGCCTTCATCCACGCCATGCACATCACCGCCGCGTGCTCGGCCGCCGTCGCCCTGGTCGGCGCCGTCGTCACCCTGGTCTTCCTGCCCGCCAAGGAGCGGGTCGCGCAGGCGCCCGACGCCGCCGCGGAGCCGGAGAAGGTGGGTGCCGAACAGTGATCGACCCTCCCAGTACGTCGGCCGCGCGGCGCGGTCGCCCGCGCTCCGCGGCCGTCGACGGCGTGGTCATCGAGACCGTGCTGCGGCTGATCGCCGCGGGCAGCTCACTGGCCGAACTGTCGATGGAGGGCATCGCGCGGGAGGCCGGGGTCGGCAAGGCCACGGTCTACCGCCGCTGGCCGGGCAAGGAGGCGCTGCTGATCGACGTGCTCGCCACGGTCGACTCGCAGCCGCTGCCGGAACTGCCCGGCACGTCATTCCGTGACGACCTGATCGTCGCGGTCGAGTCGATACGGCGCCGCGGTGTCGCCAAGCGGGAGTCCGCGCTGATGCGGACGATGCTGACCGAGGCGCACAGCAGCCCGGAGCTGTGGCGGTGCTACCACGACACGGTCATCGCCACCCGGCGCGAGGCGCTGGCCGGCCTGCTGCGGCGCGGCATGGCGAACGGCGACATCCGGCCGGAGCTGGGCGAGAACGTGGAGTTGCTGGTGGACTTCGTGACCGGCCCGCTGCTGGCCCGCGCCACGCTGCGGCCGGACGCCGAACTGTCGCCCGACCTCACCGAACGGCTGGTCGATCTGCTGCTCGACGGGATGCGTCCACGCGGCTGACCAGCGGCTGACCAGCGGCTGACCAGCGGCTGAGCAGCGGGCGAGGCGTACGGGAGCACACGGGGGCGCGGGGATGTCGACCGCGCCCCCACGCATATGTCCTCCGTGTCCCCGTCGTGTCACAGGTGCCGCCGATGCGGTGGGTGAAGGAACCCGCCGCACCCCGCTGTCCGTCGGTTCTCATGACGATCCCCTAAGGTCGGCAGAGCACCCGGCAAGGCAGTGAGGACCCTCATGACCCAGGCGCAGAGCGGCACGGACGCGACCACGGACGGCAGCCCCATGCCGCCCAGGAACGCCTCCGGAGCCCGCGCCCGGTTCCGTCACTGGTGGCAGCCCGACGGCATGTGGCGGCGCGGCATCCTTCTCGCCGTCGTCGCCGTCCTCGTGGCCGTCCTGCTGCTCGTGCACGCCGACCTGCCCAACCGGATCGGCAACCTCGGCAGTCTGCTGGAGACCTTCCTGCCCTGGATCGGTCTGGCCGTGCCGGTGCTGCTGGTGGCCGCCGTGCTGCGGCGCTCCACGACCGCGCTGATCGCCCTGCTGCTGCCGTCGCTGATCTGGCTCAACCTCTTCGGCGGCCTGGTCACCGACAAGTCGTCCTCCGGCGGCGATCTGACGGTGCTCACCCACAATGTGAACGCCGACAACCCGGACCCCGACGGCACCGCCAAGGACGTCATCGCGGCCGGCGCCGACATCGTCGCCCTGGAGGAACTGGCCGAGAGCCAGGCGCCCCGCTACGCCCGCGACCTCGCCGCCGCCTACCCGTACCACTCGGTGCAGGGCACGGTCGGGCTGTGGAGCAGGTACCCGCTGTCCGGGGTGCGCACGGTGGACATCAAGATGGGGTGGACCCGCGCCATGCGGGCCGCGGTGAAGACCCCGGACGGCCAGGTCGCGGTGTACGTGGCGCATCTGCCGTCCGTGCGGGTGAAGTTCAACGCCGGGTTCACCGCGGGACAGCGCGACAACGCGGCGGACGCGCTCGGCCAGGCCATCGCGGGCGAGAACCTGCACAGCGTGGTGCTGCTCGGCGACCTCAACGGCACCATGAACGACCGGGCGCTGGCCTCGGTCACCTCACAGATGCGCTCCACGCAGGGCGCGGCGGGCAACGGCTTCGGCTTCAGCTGGCCCGCGTCCTTCCCGATGGCCAGGATCGACCAGATCATGGTCAAGGGCATCGAGCCCAAGGCGTCCTGGACCCTGCCGAAGACCGGCAGCGACCATCTCCCGGTCGCCGCCCGCCTCCAGGTGCCGTAGCCCCGCTGAGCCCGGCTTTCCCGCTGTTCGGCGCGCTCCGCCGGATGGCGTACCGAGGTGGCGGCGCGGCGGCGGTTGCGCGAGTGTGACCCGCAGGTGCTCGTCGCCGGCGCCCGGTCCGCTGCCGTGAGGGTGTCGCCATGCAAGAACCGATGTCCGCCGCCGCGCGCAGCCGCGGGTGGCGTGAGTCGCTTTCCCCCGCTCGGGCCGCCGTGGCCGCCGGGTGGTGCCTGCTGTCCGTCGCGGGCGTGTGGCTGGTGCAGCGCCTGGTGCGGGTCTCGATGATCGACGTGATGGTCTACCGGGCGGCGGGCTGGACGGTACGCACCGGCGGCGACCTGTACTCGATGCGCGCCGACGGACTGCCGATGACGTATCCGCCGTTCGCGGGACTGCTGTTCGTCCCGCTGACCTGGCTGGACGTGGGCGCCATGCGCACCGCCGCGACCGTGGCGAATCTGCTGCTCGCGGTGGCCTTCGCCGCCCTGTCGCTGCGGCTGGTCGAGCGGCGGCCGACCGTGGCGTCCGCGCTGCTCCTGACCGCGCTGGTGGTGTGGTGCGAGCCGGTCTGGGCGACCCTGCGCTACGGGCAGGTCAATCTGCTGCTCGCCGTGCTGGTGCTGGCCGACCTCACCTGCCGGGCCGACCGCAGGTGGGCGGGGGTCGGCATCGGCGTCGCCGCGGGCATCAAGCTCACCCCGGTGCTGTTCGTCGCGCTGCTCGCCCTGGCCGCCTTCACCACCCGCGGGCGCGGCACACCGTATCCGCGCCGCGCGTCGGTCGCGGCCGGGACCTTCGCGGCCACCGTCGGCGTCGCCGCGCTGGCCCTCCCGCACGACTCGGTCCGCTACTGGACCCAGGACGTCTTCTCGCCCGACCGCGCCGGTTACGCCGAGGAGGTCGCCAACCAGTCGCTGCGCGGCGTCCTGGCCCGCCTCACGCACACCGGCGACCCCGGCGCGCTCTGGCTCTGCGTCGCGCTCGCCGTCGCCCTCGCGGGACTGGCCGTCGCGGTGGGCGCGCTCACGGCCGGGGACCGGCTGCCGTTCGCCGCCGCCTGGGCCGCGGTCTCCTGCGGTGTGACGGCCCTGCTGGTCAGCCCGGTGTCGTGGACCCACCACTGGGTGTGGGCGGTGCCCATGACCGTGCTGCTCGTCGCCGAGGGGGTACGCCGCCACGACCGCCGGTGGGCCTGGGGCGCGGCGGCGGCCGTCCTGGTGTTCTGCTCGTACGCGCTCTGGGCCCTCCCGCACGGCCGGGGACGCCCCGAACTGCACGAGAACCCCGCCCAGATGCTCCTCGCGGCCTGCTACCCGCTGGCCGGGCTCGCCTTCCTCGCCGTCGCGGGCCGCGTGGTGACCACGGCGCTGCGTACCGGGTCCCCGCCCGCGCCCCGCGCGGCGCGGTCCCGCGGAGCCCGCCTCAGGTCCCGTACAGCCGGCTCACGTTCGCCCGCGGGGCGGGCCGGGAAGCGGCGGCCCGCCCCGCGGCGAAGCCGGTCAGCAGATTCTCCGTGACCTTGGTGACGAACGTCCGGGTGCGCTCGTCCATGCCGTGGTCGCGGCCCATCAGACCGGTGCCCGCCATCAGCCCCTCGACCCAGCGCATCGTGCCGGTGGCGAAGACGCCCGCGCCGCCGGGCACCGTGTAGTACGCCGAGTCCGAGTGGCTGGCGCGGCCGTCGCACACCAGCGGCGAGTGGGCGACGACCTCGATCGGCGCCGGGGTCGGACAGCCGGGGTCCACCCGGTCGTACTCGACGCCGACCAGATGCGCGAAGCGGTCGCCCCGCGCGGCGCCGGTGCCCGCGAAGAGCCAGTGGTCCGCGCTCTCCACCACGTACGGGGCGTCGGTCGGATACCCCTCGTAGATGACGCCGGTCAGCGAGGACTCGGGGTCGGGGGCGGGCCGGGCGCGGAAGTCGTTGGTCGGCTTCGCCGGGTCGCGCGCGAGGCCGGGGTCGCTCCGGTAATCGGTCTTGTAGCAGACCACGGTGCGCGGTTCGCCGCCCTGGGCGGCTTCGAGGCGGACCCGCCGGAAGCAGGTGTTCGCGCCGAGGAAGACCAGATTGGTGCCCGCGTCACGCGCCGCCGTGACATGCGCGCGCTGCTCCGGCGTCCAGTACTCGTCGTGGCCGAGCGCCACGGCCGTGGTCGCGCCGCGCAGCACCCCGGGGTCGCGGTGGACGTCGATCCCCGTCGTGTACGCCAGCGGCAGCCCGAGCCGCTCGGCGAGGACCACCAGGGCGCGCTCGTACACCAGGAACTTCTCGGCGCCGTTCTTCGCGTACGGCCGGTCGAACGACACGGCGAGCGACCGGTGTCCGTAGCTGCCGTCCCGGCCGTTGTAGAGGCTGTAGCCGCCCCAGTCGTTGTACGCCTGCCAGGTCGCGGGCGCGTGCATGATCAGGGTCCGGCCCGCGGCCACGGCCGAGCGGACCACGAGCGGGACATACCGCTGGTGGCCGTCGTCGGAGGTGAGCAGCAGCAGATAGGCGCCCTCGGGCCAGCCGTCGGTGGGGACGTCGAGGCCGCGCTCCCAGCCCGCCGTCACGGTCCTGGTGGACTCGGACGTCCTGGGCCCCGGCTGGCGGTGCCCCGCCGTCCGCGCCGACGTCCACACCCGTGTGGCCTGCGACCCGCCGTACCAGCCGACCCGGTAGGCGGCGACGCGGAAGCCGGGCGCGGTCGTCGACACGTACAGCCCCACGGGCTCACCGGGCCGGACGCTGACCTTGTCGGCGTACCCCTCGATCGCGTCCGGCGGTCCCAGCGAGCGGATCCGCCAGTCGTCGGTGCCCGCCCGCCGGACGGCGGTCGGGCCGCTGGTGGGGGTGCGGCGCACCGCGGCGGAGCCGCTGTCGC
>NZ_MECL01000050.1 GCF_014596445.1 Streptomyces sp. CBMA29
TACTGCCTCCGGATGTGAGGCCGCGGTCAGCGGTGCGGGCCGCGGGTGCGGCTGCGCGGTCGGCGGTACGGTTTCCCGACGCGGCTGCGCGGTCGGTCGTACTGCCTCCGGACGTGGGGCCGCGGTCTGTCGTACGGGCCCCGGTCGCGGCTGCGCGGTCGGTCGTACTGCCTCCGGATGTGAGGCCGCGGTCAGCGGTGCGGGCCGCGGGTGCGGCTGCGCGGTCGGCGGTACGGTTTCCCGACGCGGCTGCGCGGTCGGTCGTACTGCCTCCGGACGTGGGGCCGCGGTCGGCCGTACGACCGCCCGGTGCGAGGGCGCGGTCGGTGGAACCGCTGCCCGGGGCGGGGGCGCGGTCGGCGGTACGGGCGCCTGGGGTCGGGGCGCGGTCCGGGGGGCGGCTGGGCTGGTCCGGGGGGAGGCCGGTGGGGGTGGGCGGCGGCACGCGCGCGCTCTCCCACGTCATCGGGTGACCCTGTCGCTGGGGCGGCCCGGCTGGGGCAGCGCGAGGACGTCGCGGTAGAGGTCGGCGACGGCGGCAGCCGTTCTTCGTACGTCGTGCCGTTCGCGTACGTGCGCGAGCGCGCGGCGACCGGCGTCGGCGCGCCGTACCGGATCGGTGAGCAGCCTCAGCAAGGCGTCGGCGAGGGCGCGTTCGTCCTCGACCGGGACGACGGAATCGGCGGCGTCGGCGGGCGGCACGCTCTCACGGGCGCCGCTGACGTCGGTCTGGACGACCGGCCGTCCGCAGGCCATCGCCTCCAGCGGCGCGAGCGCCATCCCCTCCCAGCGGGACGGCAGGACGACGACATCGGCCGCGCGGTACCAGGGCGCGGTGTCCACGGTGCTCCCGGCGAACAGCACACCGGGCGGCGCGTCCCGCAACAGCGCCCGCAGCGCGGGGCCTTCGCCGACCAGCACGAGCCGGGCGTCCGGCAGCCGCTCGCTGACCCGGGGCCACGCCCTGAGCAGCACGTCCTGGCCCTTCTGCGTGCAGAGCCTGCCGACGCACACGACCAGCGGGGTGCCGGCCCCGAGGTCCGACAGCGCGGGCAGCGCTGCCCGCGCCGAACCGACGTCCGCCGTGGGCGTGGAGGCGGTGGGCGTGAAGTGCGCGAGATCCACGCCGTTCGGCACGACCGCCCACCTACCCCGTACCCCCGCGTCCTGTCCCGCGCGCCGCTCCGCGTCGCTGACGCACAGCACCCGGTCGGCCCAGCGGGCGGCGTACCGCTCCCAGCGCAGCGCGGCCCGCGCGGTCGGTCCCGTGACGGCGTCGAACGACCAGGCGTGCGGCTGGAAGACGGTCGGCAGGCCGCCGCGCACGGCCAGCCGTACCGCGAGCCCGGCCTTGGCACTGTGGACGTGCAGCAGGTCGGGGCGGACGGCGCGGATCAGCCGGGCGACGGTACGGACCTCACGCGGCAGGCCCGGCCCCGGCGAGCGGCCGGCCGGCCACCGTACGACGTGGGCGCCGGCCGCGGTGACGGCCACGGGGAGCGCGCCGTGCGGCGGACAGGCCACCACCGCGCGCGTACCGCCGTCGAGCTGGGCCCGGACCAGGTCCGTGACGACGCGGGCGACTCCGCCCTCGACGGGCTGGGTCACATGGAGCACCGTCAGCCCGGCGAGTTCGTACTGGTGTTGCGACATCGCGCGCCGTCTCTCTGTCCGTGACCATCTCCGTGACCGTCTCCGGTGGACCGACCGGGGCCGAGGAGAAGCCGATGGGTTTGCTGCGTGTCATGTGCGCGCCCGCGCGTTCGAGCGGGCTGCGTGGAGTCAACGAATACCGTGCCTGTCAGGTAATCCTCGGGAAACAGGAATGCACGCTCGCAGACCTCGGCGCACGATTCACGTAAGGCGCGCGGCCCGCCGAACAGGGCGAATGTCTTATGACCATCACATGACCGGTGTTGACGAGACGTCAACACGCGTCACCGTCGTCACCCTTCCGATACGCGCCGGTGCCCGGCCTCCGGGGGTTCTATCCATTCGGGTGAAACATCATTACTAATCGCCTGGGAGCCGGTTGGTCAGTGCGACCCAGGTAGACCCACGTACAGGGCAATCCCACTCAAGAAGGACCAACCGTGATCAAGAAGTTCCTCGCCACGGCCGCCGTCGCCGTCTCCATCGCGGGCGTCTCGGCGTCGGTGGCCCCCTCCGCGATGGCCATCGGTGACGACCACGGAACCACCACCGCCAACGGCAACGGTTCCGAGCAGAGCTACGGCAACACGTACACCAGCGGCTACATGAGCCCGTCGTTCGCGCTGATCCAGGGCTCGCTCAACAAGCCCTGCCTCGCGCTGCCGCTCAAGGGCAACGTCGGCTCGCTGGTCGGCGTCGTGCCGGTCACCGTCCAGGACATCAACGTCCTGTCGTCGCCGCAGAACCAGCAGTGCACCGAGAACTCCACCCAGGCCAAGGGCGACGAGCCGCTGTCGCACATCCTGGACAACATCCCGGTGCTGTCCGGCAACGGTGCCGCCAACCACTGAGCCATTCCCCTGGCTTCGTACGGCCCCGGCCGTCGACTCTCCGTCGACGGCCGGGGCCGTACGCGTTTTCCGCTCCGTTTTCCGCTCCGATTTCCGTTCCGGGTTTCCGCTGCGGGCGGAAAATGCCGAGCCATTCGAGTGGATGATGGAAGGCACCGCACGCTGGGGAGTTGCTTACGGTCGGCACCCGTCGTTAGCCCGGTCGGTAGTGGTGTTCACGGACGCGGATTTTCTGTGTCCGGCCCGTACGAAGGACGTGCAGGTGCCAGACACCGCTCCGGAAAGGGAGCTCAACGTGAAGTACTCGAAGGTCGCGGCCGTCGCTGCCGGAACGCTCATGGCTGTGGGTGTCGCGGCCCCCGCGTTCGCCGACTCCGACGCCAGCGGCATCACCTCGCACTCCCCGGGCGTCCTGTCCGGCAACAGCATCCAGGTGCCGATTCACATCCCCGTGAACCTGTGCGGCAACACCGTCAACGTCATCGGTCTGCTGAACCCCGCGTTCGGCAACACCTGCGTCAACAAGTGACGAAGTGAAGTGACGTCGTCCTGTCAGGCCGTCAGGTTCTGATCCCGGACCGCCCCGGAGCGCGTGCGTCGCGCTCCGGGGCGGTCCGTCGTACGGGATGGGCACGGGACGGCCGCGGGACGTATTCGGCGCAGCCGAAGAACCGAGCGGAGAAAAGAGTCGATGCGACACATCTTGAGCCGGAGCCTGCTCACCGTCGCCGCCGCCAGCAGCATCCTCGCGGCCACCGGGGGGTATGCGAACGCGGATTCCGACGCGCAGGGCGGTGCGTCCAACTCACCTGGCCTGCTGTCGGGCAACAGCGTCGAGGCACCGGTCGACATCCCGCTGAACGCGTGCGGGAACAGCGTGAACGTCGTGGGAGCCGACAACGCCGCGCTGGGCAACCACTGCTCCAACGAATCGCATTCCCACCACCACACCGCTTCCGGCGCCCCTTCCACCGCCCATTCGTCGGGCACCCAGGGCTCCGCGGGCGTGGCCTCGGGGAACTCGGTGCACATTCCGGTCGACGTTCCGCTCAATGTGTGCGGAAACACCGTGGACCCCCTCGCACTGCTGAATGCGGTGTCGGGGAATTCCTGCGACAACGACGGCACGGGCGCGCACGCGGTCACCGGCACCGACACCAGTTCGGTGCACACGGATCCGACGGTCGACGTCCGGAGGCTTCCGCCGGCGCCCGAGCCGAACCACGCGGTTCCCGCCGTCCTGGACGGCGGTGACCAGCAGTCGCTGGCCGAGACCGGTGTCGCGGGCGGCGAGTTCGGAGCGGCCGGGGCGGCCAGTGCGGCGCTGCTGCTCGGCGGCGCCATGCTCTACCGCCGCGGGCGCGGACCGCGGGTCGCGCACGCCGCCGCCCACGGCGCGCATGCCGCGTCGGGCGCCCACGCGGCTTCCATGGCCCGTATTCGCCGCACGTATTCGTAACCCTGGGCAACGGAATTAATACGAGAATTGGGCGAGGCGGCTCTCACGTTCGGGTGATTGTCGAGAGGCCGGTTTACTCGTCGTTTCCGTTGCTATCCACGGTCGTTGACCATGCAGACAGACACCGGCACTGAAAGGGTGGCAATGAAGTACTCGAAGGTCGCAGCAGTCGTGGCCGGATCGATGATGGCGGTCGGCGTCGCCGCGCCTGCTTTCGCCGACGGTATGACGGCGCCCGAGATGCCCACCGCGGCCACGATGCCCACCAGCATCAACGGCGGTGTCGAGCAGGCCCTGAACGAGCAGCCGCTTCAGCAGCTCAGTGACGGCCTCAAGGTCGACTCCGCGCTCCGGACGGTCAGCGCTGCCACCGACCGCCTGCGCGGTGAGACCTCGACCGACGCGCTGCTCGGCCAGGCCACCTCCGCCACCAAGGATGCCGCCACCTCCACCGTGACCGGTGCGGTGCCCGGTGCCTCGCTGCTGGGCGGACTCCCGCTCGGCCGCTGACCCGGCCCCGGCTCCCCCACCTGCCGCGCGTCGGCTTCGGCCATCCTCGCGGCAGCACTCCGCCATCGGAGTGAATCGCCGGAACCAAACCCCACGTGAGCGGTTGATCAGATCGCTCCAGAACCGTGCAATCGAGCACCAAAAAGGGATTTCAGATGATCAAGAAGATGCTGGCCGGCGCTGCGCTCGCCGCCTCGGTTGTTGCTGTCGGCGTCACCGCCGCCCCGCAGGCCATGGCCCTCGGCGACGACCAGGGCACGACCACGGTGAACGGCAACGGCGCCGAGCAGAGCTACGGCAACACCCACACCGGCGGCACCCAGAGCCCGCAGATCGGCCTCGTCCAGGGCACCCTGAACAAGCCCTGCCTCGGCGTCCCGGTCAAGGCCAACGTCGGCTCCCTCGTGGGCCTCGTGCCGATCACCGCCCAGGACATCAACGTCCTGTCGTCGCCGCAGAACCAGCAGTGCGCCGAGAACAGCAGCCAGATCAAGGGTGACGAGCCCGTCTCGCACATCCTGGACCAGATCCCGGTCCTGTCCGGCAACGGCGTGAACAACGGCTGATCTGCCCCCCACGGCTGATCTGCCCCACCGCACAGCGAACTGCCCGACCCGGCCGCACCGGCCGGATCGGGCAGTTCGTCGTCGGGAGGTGTTCCTACCGGAGCGTGGACGCGTCCGCGTGGCGGGTACGGAGCCGGGTGACGTACCAGCGGATGAGCAGGCCGGTCGCCATGACGATCGTGACGATCTGGGACCACGCGGCGAGCTTCTTGTCGTAGAACCAGACCGGCTCGTACATGTTGGGGAACGGGCCGTGCGCGCCGACGTTCACATAGCGGTAGAGCATCAGGGCGAAGAGGCCGCCCGCGGCGACCAGCCAGGCCAGGGCGGAGCTCAGGGGACGCCACCAGACCAGGATGAGCAGGGCCGCGAAGGACGCGAGGCCCGCCTCGATCCGGAACAGCGTGCCCTGGCTGATGTCGGCGGACACCGCGTCGTACTGGTCGGCGAGCTTGGCGTGCACGTAGGCGTCCACGGCGAGCCCGGCGGCGGCGACGAGGCGTGCCGCCAGATCGAGCGCTCTTGCGGTGGAGCCGACCCGGGCTGACGGCATGACGGATCCTCGTTTCCTCGTACGGCAGTGGCGTGTGGGCGACGCTGAGGTGCGATCCGGCGGGAGGCGTCAGCTCACGGTCAGCGTGCCCTTCATGAACTGGTGGATCGTGCAGATGTAGTCGTACGTGCCCTTGGCCGAGGGGGCCTTGAAGGTCACCGTCTTGCCCGGGGCGACATCGTTGGTGTTGAACTCGCCGCTCTTGACCGAGGTGACCGTGTGCGCCGTCGAGTCCTTGTTGGTGACCGTCACGGTGGCGCCGGGCGCGACCGTCAGCGACGCGGGCTTGAAGGCGAAGTTCTGGATGACGATGGTGTCCGCACCACCGCCGGAGGCCGACGACGAACTCGACGCGGACGAGGACGCCGACGTGGCAGCCGCCGACGTGTTCGTACCGCTACTGCCGCTCGAACCCGAGCTGGAGCAACCGGTCAGGGCCACCGCTGCGCAGGCGGCGGCCAGCAACGGCGCACGGCGTACGCGTACGGGGAGGCGCGAAGGCACGCGTACGGGGACGGAAGCAGTGCGTGCGTGGGGCCGGGTGACAATCAACTCGGGCTCTTCCCTTCGGAATTCGGGCGAGGCACGGGACGGCCCGTGTGGGGGTGCGGACCGTCCCGTACAGATGGGGTCAGACGGTGAGCAGGGTCGGGCTGGCCGCCTTGTCCACGGGCAGGAAGTCGTCGGGGACCGGGTACTGGCCCAGGACGAAATTGAGGATCGCGGCGTGCTGCGCCTCGACCGGCGCGATGGTGGCGGCGGTCGCGATCCCGGCGGGGCTGGTGACGTTGTAGGTCGCGAAGAGATACGTCTGCGCGGCCTGGTTCTCCAGTTGCAGGGCCAGCTTGGCGACGGCGCCGACGTCCTTGGCCTCGCCGAGCGCCTTGAGCGTGGCGGGCTGGTTGGACAGCGGCACATTGTCGATAGCGGGCTTGCCCGCACCCGTGAGTACCGCGTTCCACGCCTTCGCGTGGTCCGCGTGCTGAGCCATAGCGGTCGTCACAAAGGTGGCGACGGCCGGCGGCACCGTACCGAGCTTGCCCGCCTTGGCCGCGTCCAGCGTCGCCTTGTAGGCGCCGACGGCCTGGTTCTCCAGCGCCGTCGCCAGCGCGACGACCTTCAGGTCACCGGTGTACTGGCTGCTCCCGGACGCCGACGCCGAAGCGCTCGGCGAACCGCCGGGAGCACCGGTCGAGGAGTCCGCGGAGGTCTTCTTGTCGCTGCTGGAGCACGCCGCGAGCGCGAACGCCGCCGCCACCCCGCCGGCGCCGAGCAGGAAACGCCGCCGGGAGGCGTCAGCCACCCCGCCGCGCCTGTCGCTTTGTGCCTTGTCGCGCTGTTCCGCTGCGAGGTCCACAGCCGCCGCACGCATCGCGGGCAGCGTGTCGCGGTGGGCCTCTTCCATGTCCTGGGTGAGACGAACGAGCTCACGCTCGCTGATCTGCAGCTCCCAGCCGTCGCGTGCGGTGGTCACTTCACGGCCCCCTCAGAGATCGGTGAAGCGCTCTTGGTCGGGTAGAAGGCGTCGGGGAATCCGACGCTGCCTGCCGCGGCGGGCAGCTTGGCGACGTCCGTCGGGATGGCGATCAGGTCGCCCATGTTCCCGGCGAGCAGCGCCTGTACGGCCAGCAGCGTCGCGCGGTGCTGGGCCTCGACGGGCGCGACGGAGGCGAAGAGCTTGCGCAGGTCGCCGTTGCTGACCTGGCTGACGTTCTTCGTGTACGTCTGGGCCGCGACGTCCTCCAGCGTGATCGCCAGCTTCACGACGTCCGCGGGGGTCTTGATCGACGGCAGGGTCTGCTTGACCACGGCCGCGTACTTCGCGTCCGGCTGGTCCTGCGCCTTGCCGCCCGCCTGGGTGGCGGCGGCGTTGAACGCCTTCGCGTGCGCCTGGTGCTGCGTGGTCGTCTTGGCGATGAACGCCGCGACCGTCTTGTTGCCGTCCTTGATGAACGGCAGTCCTGCGGCCGTCTGGTAGACGCTGATCGCCAGGTTCTCGATCGACGCCGCCGTCTGAAGCGCCATGATGTCGTCGCTGGAGGAGGCCGCGGCGACCCGCGAGGTGTGCAGCAGAGCGGCGGCGCCCGCCACTCCGGCGACCGCTCCGCCTCGGTGCCACCAGCGCCGCGAGGACGCCGGCGCGGGCTGTGCCGCCTCGCGGAAGTCGTCCAGCGCGCTCGCGGTGATCCGCAAGGCGTCACTGTTCAGGTCTTGTGACTGCTCTGTCAGTTCTTCGAGCAGCCGGGTGTCGATGCGCTCTACGCCCATCACGCCCCATCTCTCACGGTGCCCGCTCTTGTGAGGGCACTCCTGTGGACAGGTTCGTGGCGGCGGCTCTTCCGGATTGGTCCCATCCTCCGTACGGGCACCGAGACCACTCTTGCGGGTGACGCCAGGGGGCCGTTTCGCCCAGAAAAAGCGTCTCTACGGTGCGTGGCGGTACGGCCAGGTGTCACATCGGGCCCGTCCGGCGGGTCACTGCTACGACGAAGAGGTGACGGAGGTGGGTGGCTCGATGGACGAGTACGAGTTCCTGGCGGCGCGTTTCGAGGAGCAGCGCGGCCGGCTGCGCGCGGTGGCGTACCGGATGCTCGGCTCCACCGGCGAGGCGGACGACGCCGTGCAGGAGACCTGGCTGCGGCTGAGCCGGATCGACGCCGACGAGGTCGACAACCTCGCCGGGTGGCTGACCACGGTGGTGGCCCGGGTGTCGCTGAGCATGCTGCGTTCGCGCGGCAGCCGCCGCGAGGAGCCGCTGGACACGCCCCAGGGAGGTCCGGTCACGCGCGCCGCCGCGCCCGAGGAGACCGACCCCGAGCAGCAGGCGCTGCTCGCCGACTCGGTCGGGCTCGCCCTGCTCGTCGTCCTCGACACGCTCGGCCCAGCGGAACGGCTCGCCTTCGTCCTGCACGACATGTTCGCCGTCCCCTTCGACGAGATCGCGCCGATCGTGGAGCGCTCGCCCGCCGCCACCCGCCAGCTCGCCAGTCGCGCCCGGCGCCGGGTGCAGGGGGTCGCCGTCGTGGACGAGGAGCGCTCCGCGGTACGGCGCCGCGCCGTGGTCGACGCCTTCCTCGCGGCCTCCCGCGGCGGTGACTTCGAGGCGCTTCTCGAACTCCTCGACCCCGAGGTCGCACTCCGTGCCGATCCCGCCGCCGCCCTCTCCGGTGCCGCCTCCGTCCGCGGCGCCGCCGCCGTCGCCACCACCTTCCTCACCCGTGCCAAGGGGGCTCGCCGCGTCCTCGTCGACGGCGTCCCCCAGCTCGCCTGGATCCACGACGGCCGCGCCCGCGCCGTCTTCGCCCTCACCGTCAGCCCGTCCGGGCGCGTCGCCGAGATTCACGTCCTCGCGGACGAGGCCCACCTCGCCCGGCTGCGGATCGTCGCCCTCGACGAGTGAGGTTCCCGTGCTGCGGGCGGCTCGCCGATCTTTTTAGGGGCGCGGGGAACTGCGCGGCCAGCCACGGCGGTGGCGCGCCTTTGAGAACCGGCCCCAGCGGGGCAGTTGCTGTATGTCTTCGGGCCATCCGCCCGGTGGGGGCGGGCCGCGCAGTTCCTCCCCCAGCTACCGCTGGGAGGTGCCCCCAGCGCCCCTAAAAGCAGGCCCTGCGCATCGGCAGCGTGCGGGGCGGCTAGGAACCGCCTTGGGCAGGGGGGCCCACCAGGATGGTGACCGTGTTGTTGGCGGAGCCAGGACGGTGGGGGGCGGAGGAGGTGCCGGTGCTGCGGAGGCCGATGGAGGGGAGGGGCACGGGCCCGTCGGCGGCGAGCCGTTCGGCGGCGCGCTGGGCGCGGGCGAAGCCGAGGGTGACGCGGTCGGCGTAGGGCGACCCCGGCGGGAGCGGCGTGTCGTCGGTGTGCCCGGTGACGACGAGCGGCCCGGCGCCGGCGGTCCGTCGCAGCCGAGCGGCCACGGCGTCGAGGGCGCCGCGCCCGTACGGGTTGAGTGTGGCGCCGTCCGTGAAGAGGGCGCCGTCGAAGGTGACGAGGAATCCCTGGCCCTCACGGGTGACCGTGACGCCGGAGCCCGACAGGTCGGCGGCGGTGAGGGCGGGAACGGCCGCCGCGCGTACGGCCTCGTCAAGGCGCGTACGCAGCTGGCCCTGTTCGGCCCGGACCGCCGCCAAGTCCCGTGCCACGGAGGGGTCCGGCGGCTGCGGGGCGCGGGTGCGCGGCAGCAGGACCCCGGCGGCCATCGCCCCCGCGGCCGTGACGACGAGGACGGCCACCGTCAACCGCCGCCCGGCGGACGGGCGGTAGCGCCTGGCCTGGAGCGCGGCGATCCGGCGCCGCCCGGCGACGGCGGAGGCCGAGCCGGGGAGCGCCGCCCAGCAGGCGTCGGCCTCCGCCAACTCCCCGCGCTGCGCGTGGATCCGGGCCGTCAGGTCGAGGACGGCCGGGTCCGTACCGGCGTCGCCCGCCTCGCCCAGCAGCCGCGTCGCCTCGTCGTAGCGTCCGGCCCGCGCCGCCTCCGTAGCGGCCCCGACCGCCGCAGCGAGCCCCGCCGCGCCCCTCACCGCTGCTGCCTGACGGTGGTCGACATGGTGCCGCCGGTCGCCGCCGCGTCCGTCGGGACGAGACGGCCGAGGTCGATGACGACGGACCGCAGCCGGTTGACGTCCTGCGCGGCGAGCGCCGTCTCACCGCTGTCGAGCAGCCGCAGCACGCGCGGGTCGGCGCTGGTCGCGAAGGTCTCCTTCAGGGACATGAAGCGCAGGATCGGGAGCTGCCCCGAGGCGTCGAGCACGCGCAGTCCCAGATTGCGGACGACCTCCGTCTTGTGGATGACGAGCGTCGGGTCGCCGGACGTGATGGCGGCGTCCAACTCCCGCTCGAAGGCTGCCAGTTCACGCGCAGTCGTCGCGTCCCCGTGCTCGTTGACGGCTTCCCGCACCCAGCTCCGTACGCCCTCCGCGGACTGCACGAGCTGCGGCAGCTCCAGCGCGTCCTCGGCCTCGTCCAGCACCGACTCGGCCTTGCGTAGCAGCTCTTGGACGATGGCGGGCCCGTCGGGGTCGGCCTGGGCGGCCTCCAGTTCGCGGTCGATGCCGCCGAGGCCGCCGCGCTGGTCGAAGTCGTCCAGCAGTTCCGTCGTACGGTCCGCCTCGGTGGTGACGGCGCGGGTGCGGAGCTTGTCGTACTGCGTGGCGACGGCGCGGCTCTGCCTGCGCAGAGCGGCCACGTCCGGGGTGTCGCGGCCGAGATCGACGTCGATGTCGTACTCCTCGTCGAGGATCGGGATGAAGACCTCGACGCGCACGCTGAAGCTCTGGTCGATGCCGACGTAGACCTCGACCTCGCTGCCGATCGGCACATCGCGGGTGATGGCGTCCGGCCGGATCTCCAGCTCGCCGATCACCGAATTGCGGTCGGCGCGCGGGCGTTCGCCCTGCACGACCGGCACCTTGATCAGACCGGTGCGCTGCCCGCGTCGTACGTCCACCGTCGATTCGAGCACGAGCCGTCCGCTGGCGGGCAGTTCGGTGCCCTTGCGGAGAATCCACGCCACGTCGTTGCCCTCCACCCAGATGCCCAGGGAGTGGCTGAGCGTGGCGTCGCCGCCCTCGAAGTCCATCCGCTGGTAGCTCGTACGGTCGGGCGAGGTCGGCACCAACGTGCCGTGCGGGGTGCGTAGTTCGATGGCGTACGTGTTCGCGGCCGTCCGCGCGTTCAGCCGTGCGGCGAAGCTGCCGCCGGGGTCGAGCGGGATGTTGCCGCTGCGCCACTGCGGCATGCCGTCCTCGGTGTTGACGAATTCGATGGTCCAGCCGGTCCAGTCCCGCTCGCCACCACCGTTGGTCCCATTGCCCCCGGCGCCGACCCGCGCCTGCCCGCCCACCAGCGGGTCGTCGGCCCGCCCGGTCGGCTTGTTGGCGAAGTCCAGCAGCACGTCACCGACATCGGCGCCCCGGTGCTCGACATCGTGCGGCACCCGCTGCGTCCTGGCGAAGACGGCGGCGCCGCGCGCCACCACCGTGACCGGGTCGAGGCTGTGGTCGAGCCGGATACCGAGCCCTTCCGCCGGATCGGCCAGCAGTTCGCGCAGCGCCGGGGCCAGGGTCGCGCCGCCGACCAGCAGCACCCGCTCGATGTCGCCGGGCGCGAGCCCCTTCTCGGCGAGCGCCCTGCGGCACAGCTCGACGGAGCGCCGGTACAGCGGCAGCGCGATCCGTTCCAGATCGGCGCGGCCGATCCGGTGCGTGAAGGCGGCCTTGCGGCCCTCCGCGTCCTCCAGATCGAGATCGATCTCGGCCGAACCGGCCTGCGACAGCTCGATCTTGGCGTCCTCGGCGGCCTGCTTGAGCCGCGCGACGTTGCCCGCCTGGCGCGGGTCGGCCCGGTCGAGCGCGGCGAGCCCCGGCAGGGCGCGCGCGGCCGGGAGGAGCAGGTCGTCCACCAGCATCCAGTCGATGAGCTTGCCGCCGAGGAAGTTGTCGCCCGCGTGGTTGACGACGGTGAACTCCCCGTCCTCCACCTGGATCACGGCCGCGTCGAAGGTGCCCCCGCCCAGGTCGTAGACCAGCCAGAAGCCGCGCCGGGGCACGTCGGCCGCCGCCGCGCTGTACGCCCACGCCGCCGCCGTCGGCTCCTGGAGCAGCGGGGCGAAGTCGAGCCCCGCGAGGACCGCGGCCCTGCGGGTGGCGTCGCACTGGTCGAGTTCGAAGGCGGCGGGCACGGTGATGACGGCCGCCGAGATCTCCTCGCCGTACGCCGAACGCACGTCCTGGCGAAGCGACTTGAGCACTTCGGCGGAGAGCTGCTCCGGTGTGAGCGTCCGCCCGGCCGCCACGAATTGCCGCCGCGCGTCCCGTACGCCCATCTGGAGCTTGAACTCGGCGTGCGCGTCGGCCGGGTCGGTGTCGAGCCGGTCGCGCGCCCGCTTGCCGACCTGCACGGTGCCGGAGCGGCCGATGTGGACGGCCGACGGCGTGTACTCGAACCGCAGATTGTTGCGGACGATCTCGGCGTCCGCGCCCGTCGACCGCGCGACGGCGCTGTTGGTGGTCCCCAGGTCGATTCCGAAGTCAACGGTCTCGCGGATCATCGTCCAGCTCTCCATCCGGTGCGGTTTCCGGCCGGGCCACGATGACCTGACCGAGTTGGATACGGCGGCCGTCCCGGTAGACCGAGGGCCGTACGGTCTCGTGCACGGTCTCCCGTGCCGTGCCGGGGACCGGCTGGTACGCCAGCACGTCGAGGGCCAGGCCCATGTCGAAGGCCGTCCCGTCGTGGTCCTGCGCCAGCACCCCCGCCTTGCCGAGCGCGTCCTGCGCGGCCCGCAGGTGGCGGGCCGCCCGCCGCCGGTTGGTGGCCGAAGGTCCTGCCTCGTCCTCGGCGAGCTTCCTGCCGAGCCGCCACAGGTTGGTGGCGAGGTCGGCGAGGGCCGAGTCCGGTGTCCGCGGGGGGAGTTCGGCGACGGCCGGCTCCGGGTCGGCCCGCTGCCGCGGTACGGAGACCTCCGCCTCCGCCGATTCCGCTACGTCCAGCGGCGGCGGATACGTCGCCGGGATGCGGAACTCCGGCGGGAAGCGGCGCTGTCTGAGCCGTTGTCTGAGCCGTTGTCTGAGGCGCTGTCTGAGCCGCCCGCGCAGGCCGCCGCCCTTCGCCGTACGCGCCCCGCGCTCCGTACGCGCCTGACGCTCCGTTCGCTTCGCGTCGCTCATCGGCGTGCCACCGCCTGCGCCCAGGTGCGGACCCTGGCTTTGCGCAACTCGGCGCGGGCGAAGAGCTGGACGACCCCGAACCCCACCAGCAGGCCGACCGCGGTCGGCGGGTCCGCCAGCGTCCACACCAGCGCGAAGAGGGCCGCCGTGAACACCAGCCGCCGGGCCCAGCGGGCACGGGCGGTCAGCGGCACCCGCGCGCACACGCGCCCATCGCTGATCACGTACATCGCCAGCGGCAGCACCGGCACCCAGAACAGCGCGACCGCGTACGTCGCCCACAACGTCCCCTCGGCGTCGGGCCCTTCGGAGCGGTACGGGCGGACGCCGCAGCCCAGCAGCGAGCCGAGGAACGGCTCGCCGTGGACGGGCGCGGCCACGCTGCGCTTGTCGCGGGACAGCGCCAGCAGCCGCCTGCCCGACGGCTTGTCGATCAACGCGGGGGCCACCGCCCGCAGGTGGGCGGCGACCCGCTCGACCTTGCCCTCCCCGGCCATCCGCCGCAGATACGGCTGGAGTTCGTCGGACGGTCCGGTCGGCACCGCGGTGTCGCTGTGCCCGATCACGTCGATGTTCTTCTCGATCAGCTCCCGCGTCCTGCGGACGCGGGCGAGGTCGGAGGCGCGGTCCAGCAGGAACAGGGCGGTGCGGGTGGTCTCGGTCGCGTGATAGTGCGCGACCGCGCACTGGTTGAGCGCGGCGCCGACCTCTTCGCAGAGCGCGGCGGTCAGGGAGCCCTCGGGGCCGAGCAACACCTGTACGAGCAGCAGGGGTTCTGCGGTGTGCTCCAGCAACTCCGTACCCTCCGTGCCCCCTTGCTCCTCGTGCGCGCTCACCGTGTCGCGGGCCGTCGTGCACGCGGCCCGCACCGTGCGCTCGGCGGGCCGCGCCACCTCCCGCAGCGCGTCCGTGACGACCTCTGCGGGGAACGGCGAGGCGTGCAGCAGCGCGACGATCCGGCGCAGGGCGGCGAGCGAGTCGGGTGCGGCGGGCCGCGCGGTCCCCGCCGAGGGGGCGGCGAGGCGGGCGCCCGGCGCGTGGCTCGGCGGTCGCCTCGGGGGCGGTACGGGTGGGGGCGAGTCCGACGCCTGCGCCTCTGCCTGCGCCTGTGCCCGCGCGGCCCGCAGTCCCACCTCCGCGCCCGCCGCCACGATGTGCCGCGGCAGCCGCTCCCGCAACCGCCGTACTGTGCCGGTCGTCAGCCGCGGGTCCTCGATGTCCGCCACCCGCCGCTTGGCGTGGTCCCAGAACTCGTGCCCGGCCAGCACCGTTGCCCACGCGTCGAGCCCCCGCTCCCACAGGGCGTCCAACTGCCGCGCCCGCGCGGGGTCGGGCGCGTGCGGCCCGGTCGCCTCCCCCTCCAGCGCGTCCTGGTGCGCCCGTACGGCCGCGTCGTGCCCCGACTCGCCCTGTGCGGGCGGCACTTCGGGCCCCCAGATCCACAGCAGCTCGTGCACCAAGCGCGCCACCGGGTCCCGCAGCACCTCGTACGCGGCCCGCATCGCCTCCCCGCCGGGCGCCGTCCCCGCCGTTTCCGCCTCCGCGTGGTCCCGCAGCCGTCCTGTGCCCCTGCCGCTCCCCGCGGCCGGCAGGCGGTTCACCAACAACGCCTCTTCGCGTGCGCGGCGGACGCGGGAGGGAGACGCGTCCGTTGGCAGCCCGGTGACGCGGAACGCGTTGTTCCGATACAGGTCGGGCCCCGCGAGTCGGTTCAGCACCGGGCTCAGCTCGTCCCCGTCCGTCATGCGCGGCACCCCGCTCCTCGTGTTCCGGTCACGCCCCGGCGGGGCGGCCCTCCTGGCGGAGGGCGGTGCTTCGTCGTTCTTCGTTCTTCAGAGCCGCCCCCACCGGCCGGTGGCCGGGAACAACCGAACTGCCCCGCTGGGGCCGGTGGTGACGTGCACGCCGTCGATGGCCGGCCGCGCAGTTCCTCCCCCAGCTACCGCTGGGAGGTGCCCCCAGCACCCCTATGGGGGCGAACCCTCTTCGGGAAGCGCGCCGCAGGCGGCTAGGCGATGGGTGAAGGCGCCCGCGTCCGGCGGGCGTTGGGTGCGGTCGAAGTGGAGGGCGGCCATGACGACGGCTTCGAGGGCGGAGCCCACCTCGGGGTTGCGGTCGCGGGGGCGGGCGGGCGGGGCGCGGCGGTAGGAGCCGGAGATCCAGCCCGCGACGCCCTTGGGGTAGGGGAAGACGCCGGTGAGGAGCAGGTAGCCGACGACGCCGAGCGCCCAGACGTCACCGGTGGGGGAGTCGCCGCGGAAGCCGAGCAGCGTCTCGGGCGGCTTGAAGGCCAGCACGCCCTGGGCGCTGGCGAGTTGGGTCGCCGGATGGGTGGCGGTGGCGAGCCCGAAGTCGCCGAGCCTGGCCCGCAGCCCGTGCGCGTCGTACCCGATCAGGATGTTCTGCGTGGTGATGTCGCGGTGCACGATGGGCGGTCGCTCGGCGTGCGCGAGCGCGAGCCCCGAGCTGATCTGCCGCAGGATGCGTACGGTGTCGGCCACCGGTACGTGCTCGCCGCGCGCCAAGTGGCCGCCGCGGAACCGCTCCAGGGTGCCGCCCGCCACGTACTCCATGGTGAAGAAGGCGCGTTCGCCGGACGGCGTGGTGACGGTGCCCGCGTCGAAGACGCGGACGATGTTCGGGTGGCCGAGCCGGGAGAGCAGGACGGCCTCGGCCAGCATCTCCTCGACGGCCGCACGGCTGCCGAGCCGCTTGAACACCTTCATCGCCTGCCGCCCGAGGTACCGGTGCCGCACCCGGTACACCTCGGCGTACGCCCCCTCGCCGAGAAAGCGCTCCACCACGTAACCGGCGCCCGCTCGTTGACCCTCACGGAGCAGGGGCGCGGCCGTCGTACGGGACCCGTTCGCGGTCATCGTGCCGGTCGCCTCCTGCCCTGGTCGCGAGGTCCGTCCGGCTCCTGCCGGCCGGACGGGGAGACGGTAAGGGGACGTGCTCGGGACCGGTCCCGAGCACGTACGGGAAGCACGTACGGGAGCCGGGGGTGGAGGCCGGGTGAAGACTTGTGAGGCGCAGATGTACGCAAGTGGCCGGATCGGCTGCTGCCGACACCCCGCTCACGTACGCTCCTGGGCGGTTGCGGAGCCGGGAGCCCGGGAGTTGCCGGGCCGGGGCCCGCGCCGGAACAGCAGCACGTACAGGGAAGCACGTACAGGGAGCGGGTCGCGCGCGATGACGCATCGCGCTGAAGCATGGAGCAACGCCGTGCGGGGAAGAGCGAAGGCCGGCGACGAGGTCGCCGGGCGGTACGTCCTGCTGGAGCGGATCGGCGCGGGCGGCATGGGCGTCGTGTGGCGGGCGCGCGACCGCAAGCTGAAGCGGACGGTCGCGCTCAAGTGCGCGCGGCTGGAGGACGAACGGGCCGTCGAGCGGCTGAAGGGCGAGGCGCGCAACGCGGCGGGCCTGCACCACCCGCACATCGTCGCGGTGTTCGACCACGTCGAGGACGACGAGGGCTGCTGGCTGGTCATGGAGTACGTGCCCTCGCGCAGCCTCGCCGAGATCGTGGCGGCCGACGGGCCGCTGCCCCCGGAGCGCGCGGCGGCGATCGGCTGGCAGATCGCGGACGCCCTGGAGGCCGCGCACGCGCGCGGCGTCGTGCACGGCGACGTCACCCCGGAGAACATCCTCGTCACGGACGACGGCATCGCGAAACTCGCCGACTTCGGCATATCGCGCGCCCTGTGGACCGACGTCACGCAGCAGAATCTCACCGGAGGCGTGCAGGGCAAGCCGCGCTACATCGCCCCCGAGGTCGCCAAGGGCCAGCCCGTCAGCCGGGAGTCCGACCGCTTCTCGCTCGGCGCCTCGCTGTTCGCGGCCGTCGAGGGCCGCTCCCCGTACGGCGAGGCCGCCAACCCCATGGCCTTCATCGGCCGCGCCATGGCAGGCCACATCGAGGAGCCGCGCCGCGCCGGACGCCTCACCGCCACCCTGACGGCCCTGCTCCGCCAGGACCCGGGCAGCCGCCCGGTGGCAGGCGCGGCCCGCCGACTGCTGGGCGACATCGCGCCACCGTCGGAGGCGGTACGCAAGCTGCACGCGGACGGCGGCGCCGGGGATGCCAGCGCGGCTACGGCAGCGGGGCGGGTCGTGCCGCCGGGCGCCCTCGT
>NZ_MECL01000051.1 GCF_014596445.1 Streptomyces sp. CBMA29
CGAGACCCCGGCCGGCCCGGCACCCGCGGCGGCCGGCCCCACCGCCCCCCACTCCGAGCAGGCCAGGCCCCCGAGTGACGGCGAGGACGGCGGCGCCCGTCCGCTGCGCCGCCGGGTACGCGGCGCCACGCTCGCCACCACACTGACCGACGCGGGACACTCGGCCGCACGCCGGGCCCCCCGTCAGACAGACGCAGAAGAAGTCCGCTCGGAACTCGACGAGTTCGAGGCCGCAGTGGAGCGGGCCAACCGTGACGTCGCGAGCGGCACGGCACCCGGTACGACGAACAGCCAAGCAGGGCTTCCGGAAGGAGCGGACCAGTGACATCGCCGACAGGTGGGACCCCGGCCGGACAGGACCCGCCCGCCGATCTGCGCGCCGCCGCAGCCGACTTCACCTGGCTGCTGAACCGTTTCGCCACCGAGACCGCGGGCGTGGTCGACGCCATCGCCGTATCCTCCGACGGCCTGCTCATCGCCGTCTCGCAACTGCGTGACGCGGCCGACTCCGAGCGGCTGGCGGCCATCGTCTCCGGCATCACGAGCCTGGCGGCGGGAGCCGCGGGCAACTACGGTCTCGGCGGTCTCAACAAGGTGATCATCGATCTGGAGGACGGCCATGTGCTGGTCTCCGCGATCGGCAGCGGCGCGGTACTCGGCGTCGTCACCTCCAAGGAAGCCAAGCTCGGCAACATCGCCTACGAGATGACGGTCTTCGCCAACCGCGCGGGCACCGCCCTCAGCCCGCAGCTCGTCCTCGAACTCAAGAACAGCGTCGCCGTCCCGTCCCCGCGCGGCCGGTCCTGGGACTAGCGAGGAGCGCGAGGAGAGCAGAAGGAGGAGGCAGGCACATGGCGGCCGGTGACACGCCAGTCGGCGAGGGGTCCCGTACGGGCTCCGCCGACGACCCGGTCGGCCGGGCACCCGCGGTACGGCCGTTCCTGGTCACCGCGGGCCGGGTGGCCGGCACCAGGTCGGGACCGCCGATCCCGGTCGAGACCCAGGTGGTGACGACCGCGGCCGGTGTCGGGGCGCTCGACGGACTCTCCTTCGAGGAGCACGACATCGTCGCGCTCTGCCGCGTACCGCAGTCGCTCGCGGAGATCGCCGCCAAGCTCCGCCTGCATCTGAACGTGGTCCGCGTGCTGGCCGAGGACCTCCAGTCCGGCGGCCATCTGTCGGTCTACGTTCCCAGCTCCGACATCGCCCAGGACATCTCCGTACTGCGAAGGGTTATCGATGGGCTCCGCACCATCCCCGACTCCAGGGGGGCATTACGTGACACCGAGTGACGCGGCGGGCCGGGGCGCCCGGATGCCCGACTCAGGGCTGCCGACCGCCGTCCGTCCGCCGCTGCCGGTGAAGATGGTGATCGCGGGCGGCTTCGGGGTCGGCAAGACCACCACCGTCGGGTCGATCTCCGAGATCAGGCCGCTGACCACGGAGGCGGCCATCACCGAGGTCGCCGCGGGCGTGGACGACCTCAGCCACACACCGCACAAGACGACCACCACGGTCGCCATGGACTTCGGCTGCATCACGATCGACGCGTCGCTGAAGCTCTACCTGTTCGGCACGCCGGGACAGGACCGCTTCGGCTTCATGTGGGACGACCTGGTGGAGGGCGCGCTCGGCGGGCTCGTCATCGTCGACACCCGGCGGCTCGACGACTGCTACGCCGCCGTCGACTACTTCGAGCACAAGGCGATCCCGTTCGCCGTCGCCGTCAACGCTTTCGACGGGCACGTCGAGCACGCCATGGACGAGGTGCGCTGGGCGCTGGACATCGCCGAGCAGGTGCCGGTGTTCACCTTCGACGCGCGCGAGCGCGGTTCGGTACGGGACGCGCTGCTGGTGGTCCTGGAGCTGGCGCTGGCGCGCGCGGAGGGCTGAGCGGGGGCCGTTGCCGTACGGCCCCCGACCGTTCCCCCGCCGTTCCCCCACCGTTCCCCCACCGCTCGGTCAGCCGCTGCGGCGCACTCCCGGGGACACCACGAGCCGGTTGACCAGCCAGAACAGGCCGATCGTGGCGAGGGCGAGGCACGCCACCAGGGTCGCCCCGCCGACGACCTTCTCGTAGTCGCGCTGGTAGAGGCCGTCGATGATGTAGCGGCCGACACCGCCGAAGCTGACGTACGCGGCGATCGACGCGGTGGAGACCACCTGGATCGCCGCGGAGCGCAGGCCGCTGAGGATCAGCGGGAGCGCGACCGGCAGTTCGACCTGGAAGAGCACGCTCGTGGTGCTCATGCCCATGCCGCGGGCCGCGTCGACCGGCGAGGGGTCGACGGTGCGCACGGCCTCGTAGGTGGTGACCAGGATCGGCGGCACCGCCAGCGCGACCAGCGGGATCATCACCGGGGTCAGGCCGATGCCGACCCAGACGGTGATCAGCACCAGCAGGCCGAAGCTGGGCAGCGCCCGCGCGGCGGTCGCGATGGCCGCCAGCGCGTTCCCGCCGCGTCCGGTGTGGCCGGTGAACATGCCGATCGGCAGTCCGATGGCGGCGGCGATGGCGAGGGCCATGAGGCTGTACTGGACGTGCTCGAACAGCCGGTGCGGGATGCCGTCGGCGCCGTGCCAGTGTGAGCCGTCGCTGAAGAAGGCGTTGACGAAGTGCAGGACGTTCATCGGGCGGCGTCCTTCAGGGTGGGCGCGGTGGGCGCGGGGCGTGAGGTGGGCTCCGCCGGTTCCGACAGCGGTACGCCCTTGCGCCTGGCCTGTCCGCCGCGCGGCATCCACGGCGTGAGCAGCATGCGGATCAGGACCAGTACGCCGTCGACCGCCATGCCCAGCACGGCGATGGAGACCACGGAGGTCACCACGAGCGGTGTGCGGTGGTAGAACATGCCGTCGGTGAGCAGATTGCCGAGCGCCCCCTGGTTGCCGATCAGGGCGCCGACGCTGACCAGGCTGATGCTGGACACGGCCGCGACCCGCAGCCCGGCGAAGATCGCGGGCACCGCGATGGGCAACTGCACCTGGAGGTAACGGCGTCCGGGGCCGAGCCCCATGGCGGTCGCGGCGGCCATCGTCTCCTCGGGCACCGACCGAACGCCGTCCACGATCGCCGGGACCAGCAGCACGAGGCTGTAGACGGTCAGCGGGATCATCACGGTGGTCTCGGTCGCGCCGGTGTAGTCGATGAGGACGACGAAGAAGGCGAGCGACGGGATCGCGTACAGCACGGTCGTGACCCACAGCACGGGCGAGTAGATCCACTTGAAGCGGACGCAGAGCTGGGCGACCGGCAGCGCGATGAGCATGCCGAAGAGCACCGGGAGCAGCGCCTCGCGCAAGTGCAGGCCGATCAGGCCGAGATAGGAGTGCTGGAGGTCGCTGGGGATTCTGAAGTACTCGCTCATCGGGCGGCCTTGGCAGCGGTCTCCGGGCCGGCGCCGGCCGGGTCCGCGGCCTTCGCGGCCTTCGCGGCGGACTTGCCGGACCCGCCGGACGCGGCGGGCTTCGCGGCGGGCTTGCCCGCGCCGCGTTCCGCGTGGGCGCCCCGGATGGCCTCGGCGATCGTCGTCTGCGAGGTGACGCCGACCACCCGCCCGGTGTCGTCCACGGCGACCGCCCAGCCGGTGGGCGAGAGCACCGCGCAGTCCAGCGCGTCGCGCAGCGACTCCTCGCCGAAGACGAACGGGCGTCCGTGCGGCAGCAGATCGGCGCGGTCCAGCCGGTCGGCGCCCTTGGCGGCGGCGGCGGGCTCGGTCCAGCCGATCGGCCTGCCGTCGGTGTCGGTGACCAGGAGGTACGGGGCGTCCGACGCCGCGGTGCGCTCGGCGACCTGGGCGGCGCTGGAGTCGACGGCGATGATCGGCGCGGTGGTGAGTTCGAGTCCCGCCGAGGTGAAGAAGGACAGCCGGCGGATGCCGCGGTCGGTGCCGAGGAAGTCCTCGACGAACGCGTCGGCGGGGGCGGTCAGCAGCTCGTCCGGCGGCGCGTACTGGGCGAGTTTCCCGCCGGTCCGCAGCACCGCGACCATGTCGCCGAGCTTGATCGCCTCGTCGATGTCGTGCGTGACGAAGACGATGGTCTTGCCCAACTCGGCCTGGATACGCAGCAGTTCGGCCTGGAGTCCCTTGCGGACGATCGGGTCGACCGCGGAGAAGGGCTCGTCCATCAGCAGGACGGGCGGGTCGGCGGCGAGCGCCCTGGCCACGCCGACGCGCTGCTGCTGGCCGCCGGAGAGCTGGTACGGGTAGCGCTTGGCCATCGAGGCGTCCAGACCGACCCGTTCCATCAGGTCCCTGGCGCGCTTCCTGGCCCGGTTGCGGTCCCAGCCCAGCATGCGCGGCACGGTCGCGATGTTGTCCACGATGGTGCGGTGCTGGAAGAGCCCGGCGTTCTGGATCACGTAACCCATCGACCGGCGCAGCGCGTTGACCGGCTGCGCGTGGATGTCGGTGCCGTCCAGCAGGATCCGGCCACCGCTGGGCTCGACCATCCGGTTGATCATCCGCAGGGTGGTGGTCTTCCCGCAGCCGGAGGGTCCGACCAGCACGGTGATCGAGCCGTCGGGTATGTCAAGGGAGAGTTCGTCGACCGCCACAGTGCCGTCGGGGTAGCGCTTGGTCACCGCATCTATCTGTATCAAGTTCCTGATCCCCTTCGGGGCTGGGCTTGGGGGGACTGTTTCCGGCCGTCGCGCGGAAAGCCTATCCCGCACATGTGTCCGTTCCGGGGAACATCCGTCCCATGGGACGCGGGGCGGCCGTCTTGACATGGGCAGGCCATAGGGGTGTTCTGGTCTCGACCAAGGCCCGAAGGACAGCACGTGGCCGGACCCCGCGGCCCGGCCAGGTCCCCGGGCCTGGTCACCCCCCACCATCCGTCGCACAGGCGGCGTCCGAGCCGCCGGGAAGCGGAGCCATGCCCGCACACATGCCCGCGCACCTGTCCGCTCATCACGCGGTCCCCCACCGTCCGTCGCGCGTGCGTTCCTCGCGCGTCCTCGTCCTCGTGCTGTCCTGCCTGCTGCTGAGCCTGGTCCCCACGACCTTCAGGGCGCAGGCCGCGGCGGCGATCTGCAACACGTACTGCGACGCGCGCGATCCGGCCGCCGCACCTTCCGAGCGCGTGCCCGTCAGCGCCTCGATCTACTCCCGTACGATTCAACTTCATCTGGATGACAACGATGCCATGGGCTGGGCGTCCATCGGCAACGGCAATCCGGGCGACGAGGTCTGGCTCGACCGCTCCTTCGACGGCGGCGCCACCTGGTCGGACGGCAGCAAGCTCGGCGACACCGTCACACCCGCGGCCAACAGCGGCTGGCGCACGCTGATGTACAACGTGGACGACTGGAACACCAACGGGGTCGGCGCGCTGCGCGCCTGCGGCAAGGCGGGCGACCGTCCCGAGATCGCCTGCACCCAGTGGGCCAGGTCGAACTGGAACGCCTGGAGCCAGAGCACGGCCGCCGCCACCGCGCTGATGATGAAGTGGGACCGCGGCACCGGACTGTTCGGCGGCAACGGCTGGTGGACCGCGGCCAACGCGCTGACCTCGGTGATCGACAACATCCGCACCAGCGGCATGCCCAGCTACGGCTACGCGGTCTCGCGCACCTACGACCTCAACGTCAACGCGCGCGAGGGCCAGTTCAGGAACGACTACCTGGACGACACCGGCTGGTGGGGCCTGGCCTGGGTCGACGCGTACGACCTGACCGGCGACAGCCGCTACCTCAACACCGCCCGCGCCGACGCCGACCACATGTTCGGCTACTGGACGGGCAAGTGCGGCGGCGGAGTGCAGTGGAACGAGACGAACGCGTACAAGAACGCCATCACCAACGAGCTGTACCTCCAGCTCAACGCCGCGCTGCACAACCGGATCTCAGGTGACAGCGTCTACCTCGGGCGTGCGCGCGGCGAGTGGAGCTGGCTCCAGAGCAGCGGGATGATCAACTCCTCGCACATGGTCAACGACGGGCTCAACGACTCCTGCGTCAACAACGGCCAGCCGACGTGGACGTACAACCAGGGCGTGATCCTCGGCGGTCTGAGCGAGCTGTACAAGGCGACCGGCGACAGCGGGCTGCTGACCACCGCGCGCACCCTCGGCAACGCCTCGACCACGTCCGCCGCGGTCAACTCCGGCGGTGTGCTGCGCGAGCCGGGCGAGGGCGACTCGTGCGACAACGACGGCGCGTCGTTCAAGGGCGCGTACGTCCGGGGGCTGCGCGACCTCAACAAGCAGCTCTCCGACCACCCGTACAGCGGCTATCTGCACACGCAGGCGAACGCGGCGCACGCCAACGACCGCAACGCGCTGGATGTGTACGGGCCGCACTGGAACGGGCCGCTGGCCGGGACCGGTTACGGCTGCCAGCAGAGCGCGCTGGACGCGCTCAACGCGTCCGAGGCGAGCTGATGTCCGTGGCGTGAGCGTCAAACGCCGCCGCCCGCCCCGGAGTCCGGGACGGGCGGCGGCTTCGCGCGGTCGGTGTGTCAGCCGACCGAGAGGGCGAACACGTGGAAGCCGCTGTCGTTCGGCAGCGTCACCGTGGCGACCGTCTTGGCCGGGTCGAGCGCGCCGCCCGTGGTGTACAGGCTGACGGCGTGGTCGCCCAGCGTGTCACCGGGCGGGCGGTTCCAGTTGGCCGTGGTGACCGCCAACTGGCTGTTGCCGCTGGCCGCGTTGCTGTACCAGTCGGGCAGGACGACCGCGAGGTCCGTGCTCGTGCCGTCGGTGTAGGTCACCGTGACCGTCCCGGCGTGCGTGGAGCTGATGCCCGTGCCGAGCAGGCCGAGGCGGGCGCCCCGGCCCTGCACGCGGATCACCTGTCCGGCCGCCGCCACGTTGTCGGGCTGGCCCGGCCGCGTGTCCGGCCAGGTGTACGGCAGTCCGCCCGCGGTCACCGTGGCGCCCGGCGTGTAGCCGACCGCCGCCAGTTGGGTGGCGGAGAAGCTGTAGCCCGCGGGGTCGAGGGTGCCCGTGCCCGGGTCGCTGTCGGCGCTGATCCCCTTGTTGTTGTACGCGGCGGCCGTCGTCGCGTACGGGACGGTGGTCGTGGCGGTCGCGGTCCTGCTCTGCCTGCCGCCGAGGTCGTACGTCGCCTTCCCGGTCAGCGTGGCCGCGCCCGGCACCGCGTTCGCGGGCGCCTTGACGACCCAGGTGGCGCTCACCGAGGAGTGCGGCGCGACGGTACGGCCAACGGCCTTGCCCGGTGCGGGTGTTGCCGTCCATCCGGCCGGGACCTTCAGGCTCAGCGCGAGGTCGCGCACGGTCGAGTCGCCGGTGTTGGTGAAGGTCTGCTTCACCGGGTAAGAGGCACCGGCGTCGGTGGTGGCGGGCACGGAGAGCGCGGTGTACTGCGCGCCGACCGTCCTGCTCACCGTCACCGCCGACTTCAGCGGGGTGTCGGCGGACGACTGGCCGACGTAGACCGGGTAACGGCCCTTGAGGACCGTCCAGTCGTGCGCGTCGTCGTCCCACGTCCTGAACGCGTCGGCGGACAGGGTCAGCCGTACGGTCTTCGTCCGGCCCGGCTTGAGCTGGACCTTGGCGAAGGTCTTCAAGGCTTTCGGCGGCTCGCCGGACCCGGCCGGGTAGCCGATGTAGAGCTGCACCACGTCGGTGCCGGTGCGGCGGCCGGTGTTGGTGACGTCCACCGAGACGCGGACCGGCCCGGTGCCGCGGGCGGTGGCCTCGACCCGGTCGTGGTCGATCCTGAGGTGGGACTGCTTGAAGGTGGTGTACGACAGGCCGTAGCCGAACGGGAAGAGCGGGGTCTGGCCCTGCTGGTCGTACCAGCGGTAGCCGACGTCCAGGCGTTCGCTGTAGTCGTACACGCCGTTGACCGCGGGGTAGCGGCCGGGCGCGGCGGCGACGGCGGTCTGCGTGTCGGACGCCGGGAAGCTGACGGGCAGCCGGCCGCCGGGCTCGGCGTCGCCGGTGAGCAGCGCGGCCAGCGCGTTGCCGTCCTCCTGGCCCGGATACCACATGTCGAGCACGGCGGGGACGTCGGAGAGCCACGGCATGAGCACCGGCGCTCCGGCCCTGACGACCACGACGGTACGGGGGTTGGCGGCGGCGACCGCGCGGATCAGGTCGTCCTCGTTGCCGGGGAGCGCCAGCGTCGTACGGTCGGAGCCCTCGCTGGAGGAGTCGCCGACCACGACGACGGCCGCGTCGGCCTTGGCGGCGGCGTCGGCCGCGGCCTGGACGGTCGGGTCGGGCAGTCCCGCCCCGGACCAGCCGACGGTCACCGAGGCGTTCTGGGCGCTGTCGTAGTACTCGACGCGCAGGCTGTGCGGCTCGCCGGCGGTGAGCTGGACGGGCGCGCTCTTGACCGTACTGGCCGCGTGGTCGGACCAGTTGTCGACGATGAGCTGTCCGTCGAGGTAGATCCGGCTGCCGTCGTCGCTGGTCGCGGAGAAGGTGTACGCGGCGGTGGCGGGTGCGGTGACCGTGCCGGTCCAGCGGGCGGAGAAGTCGTCGACGGGGATGCCGTCGGCCGGGGAGCCGAGGACCCAGTCGAAGTCGATGTTCGGGTCGTCGCGGGTGACCGCGGGCGTCCCGGAGAGCGTCTTGTTCGCGAAGTACTCGCCCTTGAGGCCGGTGAGCGCGGAGGCCGGGATCGCCGGGAAGCCGCCCGCGCCGCCCGCCTTCACCGAGGTGACGTCGACTCCGGTGCCCAGCCTGGCCTTCAGCCCCGAGACCGGGTCGACCTTCTTGTACGGGGTGACCGCGGAGCTGCCTCCGCCGCCGGTGACCGCGGTCTCGGCGTTCGGGCCGATGACGGCCAGCGACGTCAGCTTCCGGGTGTCAAGCGGCAGCGTGTCGCCGCTGTTCTTCAGCAGGACGCTGCCGTCCTCGGCCGCCTGGCGCGCGAAGGCGCTGTCGGCCTCGTAGTCGACGGTGGCCGGGGTCTTCCGGTCGAACTGCCCGGTGCGGAACTCCAGTCGCAGGATGCGGCGGGCCGCGTCGTCCAGGACGGACTGCGGGACCTGGCCGGCCGCGACGGCCGCCGGGAGCTGCTGGAAGTAGGTGGTGCCGCTGAACTCCTGGTCGAGACCGGCCAGTGCGGAGGCCACGGTGCTGTGGTTGGCCGGGTAGTCGGTGTCGACGACGCCGTCGTACTTCCAGGTGTCGATCAGGATGTCGCGCAGGATCTGCGCGTTCTCGCAGGCGTAGGTGCCGTTGACCTTGTTGTAGGCGCACATCAGGGACCAGACGTTCGCGTCCTTGACGGCCTTCTCGAAGGCGGGCAGGTAGATCTCGTGCAGCGTCCGCTCGTCGATGTTCGAGCTGGTCGTCGTGCGGCCGTTCTCCTGGTTGTTGCCCGCGTAGTGCTTGACCTGCGCGGCGACGCCCTGCTTCTGGATGCCGTCGATCTCGGACGCGCCGATGTCACCGGCCAGCGCCGGGTCCTCGCCGAACGTCTCGAAGTCGCGCCCGCCGAGCGGGGTGCGCACGATGTTCACCATGGGGCCGTATATGACCTGGTAGCCGCGGGACTTGGCCTCCGAGCCCATCACCGTGCCGTACCGCCTGGCGAGTTCGGTGTCGAAGGACGCGGCCAGCGAGACCGGGGACGGCAGCGCGGTGGCGGGCTGCCCGTCGCGTACGCCGCCGGGCCCGTCGGTGAACTGTGTGCCGGGGATGCCGAGCCGGTCGATGCCCGGTATGTAGCCGGTGGCGTGCGAACCGCTCGGCACGCCCACCGCCGTCATGAGCGTGGCCTTCTCGGTGTTGGTCAGCTGCCCGAGCAGCAGGTCGATCCGTTTCTCCAGCGGGAGCCGGGAGTTGAGCCAGGGTTGCTGCCCGGCTCCGGCGGGCCCGGTGCTGCCGGACGCGGGTCCTGCCAGCGCCAGCGGTACGGCGAGGGCGGTGACAGCGGCTGCTGCGACCGCGAGACGAGCCATGCGCATACGTTCTCCAAAGGGGCGTCATTGCCGGCGAATTCAGGAGGTGAACGCAAACGCCTCGAAGTCTGCGCTCGCCCATGAAGAGCGTCAAGAACATGAACACGACACGCTGTTCTGAACGGCCTGACCCTTCGGGTCCCGGCATCGGCCCACGCTCCGGCGGCCGGGACTATCCGCGGTGGCGGGGGTCATAGGGGGCAGGGTGGCTCCGGGGCGGAGGGCGGGGGATCATGGGGGCGGACGACGGGCGGGCGAGCGGAGGTACGGGCGTGACGGCGGCGTTGGTGGTGCAGCACGGGGCTTCCGGGGGGCCCGGCCGGTGGGAGGGGTGGCTGGGCGAGGGCGGCGTCGGCGTGGACGTGGTCGCCGCGTACGACGGCGAGAAGGTGCCCGACCGGCTGGGGCGGCGGCCCCTGATCGTGCTCGGCGGCGGCTATCTGCCCGACGACGACGAGCGGGCCCCGTGGCTGGCCGCGACGCGCGAGCTGGTGCGGCAGGCGCTGGAGGCCGGCACACCGGTGTTCGGGATCTGCCTCGGCGGCCAGATGCTGGCGCAGGTCGCGGGCGGCGCGGTGCGCGGCGAGCACGGGCGGCCCGAATTCGGCAGCACGACACTGACGCTGCGTCAGGAGGCGGCGGACGACCCGCTGTTCACCGGGCTGCCCGAGCGCCCCACCGCGATCGAGAACCATGTGGACGCCATCGTCGAACTGCCGGACGGCGCGCGGTGGCTGGCCGAGAGCGAGCGCTGCCCGTACCAGGCGTTCCGGGTCGGCGAGAACGCCTGGGGCGTTCAGTTCCACCCGGAGACCACGGCGGACCGCATCCGCGGGTGGAACGTCGAACGCCTTCAGCGGCACGGCGTGGACCGCGACGAGCTGCACCGCGCCGCCGTGCGGGACGACGCGGCCGCGGCAGGCGTATGGCGTCAGGTGGCGTTGCGCTTCGCCGCCGTCGCCTCGGCGGCGTGATCACCTCGTGCGGGTGTCACTCCACGGGGCGTAGATCCTCGGCCCACTCCAGTGACACGAGCACCGTCTCGACCCTGGAGCGCAGCCCCAGCTTCCGGGTGATGCTCGTCAGATGCGCCTTCACGGTGCGCTCGGCGATACCGAGCCGGGAGGCGAGTGCCCTGTTGCCCTCGCCGAAGCCCATGACGCTCAGTACCTCGCGCTCGCGGGGGGTGAGGGTGCTGAGCGCCGAGCGCTCCAGCGGCGCGAGACCCGCGCCGCCACCCCGTCCCCTGTCGAACCGACTCAATCCTTGACGGTCAGTAAGAAGCTTGTCCCCGTACACGCTACTCCCCAACTCCCAATGAAGACCTTCAACGCAGAAGGTGCCGAATGGGCTGAACACGCCAATCGCCCGACCGAATTTGACCGTTCATATCGTCACTCCCTCCGCCGGGCTTCATGAGCTCGCGGTGATCGACCTGAAATTGACGCTCCGCCCACTCCCCGACAGTAAACAACGGGGGCTGTCCGCCGCCCGGTTCAGGGGAGGCAATCAGGTGACCTACGCCACATACGTGACACCCTGATCCGGGTTTAGCAGCGACGATGCGTCAACTCCCCAGGCCAGAAGGGCAGTTGCGTGAAATGGTTGAAAGCTGAACACCATTCGCGCGGGAGCGCTCCCGCTTCCCATTGGCGCTCCGTTTGGTACTCCGTTCGGCGCTCCGTGAGCGCGGCGGATTGTGAAGCCGCGCGCATAGGGATATCCCTACGGATTTCCGGCGGGCCTTACCTCCTGTGAGCGCACTGTGCAGACTCCACCCGGGGTGCCACCCACGCCACCCGCCTTCCGACCCTCCGCCGTCGGCTCATCCGCCTACCCCACAAGAGGATCCGATGAGAAACAGACTTCTGTCCCTGGTCGCCGCCGCGGGCGTCCTCGTCGCGGGCGGCGCGGTCGCCGCGGCGCCCGCGCAGGCCGCACCACCCCCGCGGACCGCCCCCCAGGCCGCCCCGGCCGCCTGCACCCCCACCCAGGTGATCGCCAACGGCGGCTTCGAGCCCGGCAGTTCACCCTGGACGGGCTCCACCGGCGTGATCACCACCGGCGGCGGGCAGAGCGCGCACGCGGGCACCCAGTTCGCCTGGCTCAACGGGTACGGCTCCACGCACACCGAGAGCCTGTCGCAGGCCGTCACGATCCCCGCCGGGTGCTCGGCCGCCAGCCTGACCTTCTGGCTGCACATCGACACCGCGGAGACCACGACCACCACCGCCTACGACAAGCTGACCGCGAAGATCGGCAGTACCACGCTGGCGACGTACTCCAACCTCAACGCGGCCACCGGCTATGTGCAGCGGACCGTCGACGTGTCCGCGTATCTCGGGCAGAGCGTCACCCTCGCCTTCACCGGCACCGAGGACTCCAGCCTCCAGACCAGCTTCGTCCTGGACGACATCGCGCTGAGCACCTCGGGCGACACCACACCGCCTCCGGCGGCCGACGCGACACGTACGCCCGCGGCGCCCGCGTACACCGTCAGCCTGACCAGCGACACGACCGGCGGCACCTGGAACGGCCACGAGAGCGTGAACTTCACCAACGCCTCGGCCACACCGCTCACCGAGGTGTACCTGCGGCTGTGGGACAACTACCACGGCAGTTGCCCGACGACGCCGATCACCGTCACCAACGTGACCGGCGGCACCGCGTCCGCCCTGACGGTCAACTGCACCGCGCTGAAGGTGACGTTGCCCGCGGCGCTCGCCCAAGGACAGAGCGGCACGGTCGCGTTCGACCTGAAGATCGTGGTGCCCAGCGGGGCCGACCGGTTCGGCAAGGACGGCTCCTTCAGCTTCATCGGCAACGCGCTGCCGGTGCTGGCGATCCGGGACGCGGCGGGCTGGCACCTCGACCCGTACACCAACAACGGCGAGGCGTTCTACTCGCTGGCCGCCGACTTCTCGGTGACGCTCGACCACCCGACGGGCATCTCCGTCCCGGCGACCGGCACCTCGGTGGACACCCCCGGCGCCTCCGGCCGTACCGTCACCAAGGCGACGGCGAGCAAGGTCCGTGACTTCGCCTGGGCCGCCGGTCCGTTCAGCAAGGTGTCCGGTACGTCGCCGGGCGGCGTGAAGGTGAACGTGTACGCGGTGAGCGGCATCAGCACCGCCAACTCCAACTCCATGCTCACCGTTTCGGAGAACGCGGTGGACGCGCACGCGGGCCGCTTCGGCGCGTACCCGTACAGCGAGATCGACGCCGTGCTGGACAACAACTTCTGGTTCGGCGGGATGGAGTACCCGGGCTTCGTGCTCGACCTGGTCGACACCACCGCGCTGACCCACGAGATCGGGCACCAGTGGTGGTACGGGATCGTCGGCGACGACGAGTACAACAGCCCGTGGCTGGACGAGTCGTTCGCGGACTACTCCACCGACCTGGCGCTCGGCAAGACCGGCGCGAACTGCTGGAACAGCGTCTCCTGGGCGTCCTCCGCCGAGAAGATCACCAACTCGATGGCGTACTGGGACGCGCACTCCTCGCGCTACGGCACGGTCGTCTACAACTACGGCAAGTGCGCCCTGCACGACCTGCGGCGCCTCATCGGCGACACCACGATGACCCAACTCCTGCGCGGCTACGCGCAGTCGCACTGGTACGGCGTCTCCACCACCGCGGAGTTCAAGGCCGCGGCCCAGGCGGCGACCACGGTCGACCTGACGTCCTTCTGGACGCAGCACCGGATCGACGGCTAGGGCCCTTCGAACAGGGGGGCCGGGTCCGGGTCCAGGCCCGGCCGGGGCCCGGCCCCCTGTTGCTCGCCCCCGTCCGGGAGCCGCGGCGGTTTCCGGACGGGGTGCCCCAAAACGCGTCGCCTTCCGCGGCCGTCACGCCTTCTTGACAGGTGCACGATCGAAGCTGATGATCGGGGCCCACGCCGTGTCGGGAGGGCCCCGGGCATGACAGAAGCGACGCGTTCCGCAGGCAGGACCGCCGCCCGCCCCACCCCCACGAGGCGGGCTGCGGTCCGCAGCCGCGCCGCCCTGATGACCGCCGCGCGGGCCGCGCTCGGCGGCGGCGCCGGGGTGCTGCTCACCGGCCCCGCCGGAATCGGCCGCAGCACCCTCCTGGCGACCCTGGCCGAGGAACAGGCCAGCGCGGGCCACCGCGTCCTGCGCTGCGCCCCCTCCCCCGCCGAACGCCACCTCCCCTACGTCGCCCTCATCGACCTGCTCTCCGACGTCGAGGACGCGGCCTTCGCCGACCTCCCACCCCCCGAACGCGCCGCCCTCCACACCGCCCTCCACCGCCCGGCCCCGGGCACGACGCCGAGCGCGGAGCCGGGGACGACACCGGTCGCCGGGCCGGGGGCGGCGGCGGGCGCCGAACCAGCCGGGTCGGGGGCCGCTCAGCCCGATCCGCTCACCCTGTGTCTCGCGCTGCTCCGCCTCCTCACCTCGCTCTGCGCCCGCTCCCGCGTGGTGCTGGCAGTCGATGACGCCCAGTGGCTCGACGACCGGAGCGCGGGCGTGCTCGGCTTCGTCGTCCGCCGCGCCGGGCGGCTGCCGTTGACCACGCTTGCCGCTCGCCGGGGGACGGCGGCCGGGTGGGACGGAGCCGAGGGCGCCGCCGTGTTCGAGGTGCCGCCGATGGGCGAGCGGGAGACGGGGGCGCTGCTGAGCGAGCGGGGGGTCGTCGGCGGCGCGGGCTTCGTCGCGCGGGTGCACCGCGAGAGCGGCGGGAATCCTTATGTGGCGCTGGAGTTGGCCCGCGCGGTCGCGGAGCCGGACGGGGGCGGGACGCTCCAAGTGCCGGGCCCGCTGCGGGAGTCGATGCTCGGCAGGGTGGCGGCGCTGGACGCGGAGGCACGCGCGACGCTGCTCGCCGCGAGCGCCGCCGAGCGGCCGACCGTACGGCTGCTGCGCCGGGCGGGGCGGGAGAACGCGGTGGCCGAACTGGCCGAGGCGGTACGGCAGGGGGTCGTGGAGCCGGTGCCGGACGGCGGGACGGTGCGCTTCGTACCGCCGCTGCTGGCGCGGGTGGTGTACGAGGACGCGGAGCCCGACGAGCGGCGCCGTGTGCACACGGCGCTCGCTGCGGCGGCCGGTGATCCGGTCGAACGGGCCCACCACCTGGCCTCGTTGACGCCCGGCTGGGACGCGGAGGTGGCCGCCGCGCTGTCGGCGGCGGCGACCGCGGCGCGCCGCCGGGGCTCCCCCGCGACCGCGGCGCGGCTCGGACGGCTCGCGGCCGACCGTACTCCGCCGGGGGACGCGACGGCTGAGACCGACCGGCTGCTGACGGCGGCGGAGGACGCGGTCGCGGCGGGCGACTACCCGCTGGCCCGCCGTATCGCGCACGAGGTGCTGCACGAGCCGCCGGCCGAACCGGGCAGGCCCGCGGACCGGGTCAGGGCGTGGATGGTCATCGTGGACTCGTGCGGGCAGGCGATGGCCGAAGTGGCGGACGTCTTCCCGCAGGCGCTCGAGGACGCGCGGGACGACCCGCGGCTGCTGGCCCAGTTGCACCACCGGATGAGCTGGCGGGCCTGGATGGTGGAGGGCACAGCGGCCAAGGCCCATACGCACGCGGCGCGTTCGGCCGTACTGGCCAGGAGCGCGGGCGACCGCCGCACCGAACTGTCGGCGCTCAGCCAGCAGGCGGCCGTCGAGTTCTATCTCGGCCGCCCGGAGGCCGAGGACACGCTGGCCGCCGCGCTGGCGGGGCCGCAGGACCCGCGGGTGCTCTTCGACCACAACGGCCCGGTCTTCCTCAAGCACCGCCGCCATCTGCTGCACGACCGGCTGGACGACGCGCGGACCGAACTGCGGGCGCTGGTCTACACGGTGCGGCGGCGCGGCTCGGCCGAGAGCCTGTGCCAGTGCCTGTCGGGCCTCGCCCAGGTGGAGATCATGCGGGGCCGCTGCGAACGCGCCCTCGACCTGGCCCACCAGAGCCTGCGGGTCGCGGAGCAGGGCGGGTTGAGCCAGGGCCCCGCCTGGTACGCGGTCGCGCTCGCGGAGGCGGCGGGCGGCGGTACGGACCGGGCGCTGGCCGCCGCCGACCGGGCCAGACGGCACAGCGAGGACGACGACGACCAGCTCTTCCTGCCCAGGGCGCTGCACGCGGAGGGCCATGTGCGGCTGCTGCGCGGCGAGACGGCCGCGGCCGTGCACGCGCTCCAGCGGGCCAGGTTGCTGGAGACGGGACAGGGGCAGGGCGATCCGGCGATGCGCCGCTGGCAGGCGGATCTCGCGGAGGCGCTGGTCAGGTCGGGCGCCACCGACGAGGCCGCCGACCTGGTCGCCGCGACCCGCGCCCAGGCCGCCCGGCTCGGCCGTCGCGGGCTGCTCGCCGTACTCGACAGGGCCGCCGCGCTGGTCACCGAG
>NZ_MECL01000052.1 GCF_014596445.1 Streptomyces sp. CBMA29
CGACGGCCGCCCCGTCACCGCGCGCGCCACCGAGATCGCGGCGGATCTGGTGGCGCTCGGCTGGGGTTTCACCCCCGCTCTCGAACTGCCGCTTGCGCTGGGCGCGCGGACGCGGGTGGACGTGGACGGCTCGCTGGTCGCGGTGGTGGACGCGTGGCAGCGCGCGAGCGTGCCCGGCGTCTACCTCGCCGGGGAGTGCACCGGGGTCGGGGGCGCCGCGCTCGCCTTGCGCGAAGGCCGGTTGAGCGGCCTCGCCGTGGCCGCCGACCTGGGCCGGTCCTACGACCGCGGCGCCGTACGCCGTCTGCGGTCGGGCATCGGTCGGGGCCGCCGCTTCGCCGCGGCGATGCACACCGCCCATCCGGTCCCGGCGCACTGGACGGCGTGGCTCACGCCCGACACGGTCGTCTGCCGCTGCGAGGAGGTCACCTTCGCGGCGCTCGACGAGGCCCACCGCACGCTGGGCGCGGACGACCCGCGCACCCTCAAGCAGCTCGCCCGCCCCGGTATGGGCATGTGCCAGGGCCGGATGTGCGGCTTCGCGACCACCGCGATCAGCGCCGCCCTCACCGGCCGCCCCGCCACCGCCGCCGACCACCGCGGCCTGGCCACCCGCCCGCTGGCCTTCCCCGTACCGCTGGGCGAGATCGCCGCGGCGGACGGGGACGGCGAGGTGGACAGTCCTGACGCGTAAGAGGCGTGCGGACTCAGGCGTGCGGACTCAGACGTGCGGACTCAGACGTGGGGACTCAGGCGTGCGGACTCAGACGTGCGGGCTCAGGCGTGCGGGAGCACGAAATCGAATCCCTGCGCCTGGTGAATGCCGCCCGTGGCGCACCTGCCCTTGGTGGGGTAGCCGCCGTAGAACATGCAGAAGCAGCGGTAGCAGAATCGCCAATGTGCTTGTGCGGTGGGTGTCTCGGGGACGTCGTGGCGCAGGAGCATGGTCGCGCCGAGAGAACGGTGACCATTGCCTCCGGCGCAGAGCCCGGGGCCGTAATAGCTGAAGTACATGTTGTAGCAGTTGCCGCAGAAATTCCAGTACGACTGGTCGTTCGGCGTCTCGGTGTACCCGGTCGGCATGTTGCTGAACTGAAATCCCTGCGCGACGTGGCCGCTCCCGCCGACGACGCAGCGGCCCTGGCCGTTCGTGCCCTGGCCGCAGAACATCACGAAACACTGCTGGCAAAAACGCCAGCCCAGCCCGCTCTCGGCCTGTGCCTCACCGCCGAGCGCGAGGGTGCCGCCCACCAGGCCGGCCGCGATTCCCAGCGTCCTTCCGAGGAATTTACGCCGCCCCGGAGAATCCGGTCTCTGTTCGTATGTCCCCGTCATTTTCCACCCCGTTCATGAGATCGGTGCGCCCGCGAATCACGGTCACGACGCGACCGTGGGCGAGCCCCCGCATAGTCCCGTTCCGCGCCGAGGGGCGTCAAGGAAAAGCGGCGTTCGCGGACAGCACTGTTGCCTGCCGTTACATTCGGGGACCCCTGCTCCCCGTCGCGTGGCGGTAGTCGCGCGGCGAGATGTGGTAGGCGGTGCGGAAGGAACGGGTGAAAGTGGAGTGGTCCCTGAATCCCCAGCGGGCGGCTATGCGGTGAACGGGGATGTCCTGGAGAGCGGGGTCGCGCAGGTCCCGGCGGGCGCGCTCCAGGCGGAGGCGGCGGATCCAGGCCGCGAGGGTGGTCTCGCGCGTGGTGAAGAGCCGGTGGAGATAGCCGACCGAGACGTGCAGGGCGTCGGCGACGTGGCTCGGGGAGAGGTCGGGGTCGTGCAGATGCTGCTGGACGAAGGCTTCGACGCTCAGCAGGAGTGTGCGTCGGCGTGAATCCTCGTGGAGGGCGGCCTCCGCGTCGAGGTGGTGGGCGACGACGGCGGTCAGCAGGTCCTCGGATATCCGGGCCAGCCGCCCGAGGTCGTCGGGGCGGTAGGCCGCCTGTGTGGTCAGGCCGGTGAGGAAGTGCGCGAGCATGCCCGCGAATCCGGCCTGTCCCGGCAGGGGCCGGACCAGCAGGCGTTCGATCCGGTCGGCGGGCTGTCCGAGCTGTGCGCGCGGGATGTGGACGCGTACCAGTGTGGTGGGCTCGCCGCCCGCGCCGAGCTGGAGTCCGAAGGGGCGCGAGCTGTCGTAGAGGGCGATGTCCGTCGCCTCCAGGACCGCCTCGCGGCCGAGTTGGCTCATGACGAGCTTGCCCGTGGCCGCCATGGCCACGCAGAGGAGTTCCGGATCCGCCTGCCGGACCATCTTCGGCGTGCGGACGACCTGCGAGGGCGAGACCTTCAGCTCGACCACGTTCACCGCCGCGAGGTCGACGGTCCTGGCCGACGCCCTGAAGTCCTCCGCCTCCCGGCTGGACAGGCTCATCGGGTGCTCGCTGGTGACGAACAGCTCGTTGAGGGCGGCCAACCGGTCCGGCGGCGACAGATCGTCACGATCGAACATCGTCCGCATCACGGCTCCCCCTCGCACCGCGGTGGCCTCGCCCCGGAGTCTCCGGCCGCGAGCCACCTCGGGCCAAGTATCCCCCGGTGGCCGTCGGACCCGCCCACGGCGCGGACCCCGCCGGAGCCGGGCCCGACTACCGGGAGCCCACCAGGACTTCCGCCGCGGCGACACCGGAGGCGGCCGTCGCGCCGTGGGTGAAGATCTGCGCGGCGCCCTGGACGGAGTCGCCCGGCAGTCCCATCTCGACGACGATCGCGTCCGGACGCGCCCCGGCGAGTTCGGCGAGCGCGCGGCCCATCCACTTGTTGCGGGAGGCGTCCCTGACGACGACGACCAGCGGGCGCCCGGCGGCGGGCGCGAGCCCGTACGACTCCAGGAGGGCGGAGTCGGCGGCGAGTTCCTGGTGGTGGACGCGGACGAAGGTGGTGCCGGGCAGCCGCTCGCGCAGCGGGGCCGCGACACCCCACGGGGTCTCCTTGCCGATGGCCAGGTTGGTGGACGGCACCAGTTCGACCACGTGCGGGGGCGCGGTCAGCGGGAGGACGTCGCCCGCGGAGCCGCCGAGGCGTATGGCGCGGCGGGCGGCGACGTAGCCGATGTCGCCGCTGACCGGATTGACCGGAACCGCTCGCGCCAGGCCGGTCGACCACTCGGCGAAGGCGCGGACCTGCTCGGACGCCTCCTCCAGCCGCGCCTGCGTGAGGTCGCCCGACCGTACGGCGTCGGCGAGCGCGTCGGCGAGCAGGTCGACGGTGTCGGCCCCGGAGTTCTCGCCGCCGACACAGACCGCGTCGCAGCCCGCGACGACGGCCTTCACCGTGGCGCCGTCGATGCCGTAGCGGTCGGTGACGGCGCCCATCTCGATGGCGTCGGTGACGATCAGGCCGTCGAAGCCGAGTTCCTTGCGGAGCAGCCCGTTGAGGGTGCGGCTGCTGAGGGTGGCCGGAAAGTGCGGGTCGTAGGCGGGCACGAGGAGGTGACCGCTCATCACGGCGCGCACGCCCGCGCGTACGGCGGCCTCGAAGGGCGGCAGTGCCTGGGCCGCGATGGTCGTGAGGTCGGCGTCGTAGCTGGGCAGGCCGTGGTGGGAGTCGACGGCGACGTCCCCGTGGCCGGGGAAGTGCTTGGCGCAGGCGGCGACTCCGGCCGACTGGAGGCCCTGGATCCAGGCGCCCGCGTGCCGGGCGACCAGACCGGCGTCGACGCCGAAGGAGCGCACCCCGATGATCGGGTTGTCCGGGTTGGAGTTGACGTCCACGCTCGGCGCGTAGTTGAGGCTCACGCCCGCGGCGTGCAGTTGGCGGCCGAGGTCACGGGCGACGGACTCGGTGAGGTCGGGGTCGTCCACGGCGCCGAGCGCGAAGTTGCCGGGCCGGGTGGAGCCGGTCGAGGACTCGATACGGGTGACGTCCCCGGCCTCCTCGTCGATCGCGATGACCAACGCGGGGTTCTCGGCGCGCAGTTGCGCGGTCAGCCGGGCCACCTGCTGGGGCGAGGCGATATTGCGCGAGAAGAGGACGACGGAGGCCAGGCCGTCACCGATGGCCCGCAGCACCCACTCCGGCGCCTCCGTCCCCACGAAGCCGGGCTGGAGGACGGAGAGCGCGAGTCGTCGCAGCTCCTTGTCGGGCGTGCTGGAGGACATCAACTGGGCCTTCCACGTAGAGCCAACGCATTTGTGACACGGCGGACATTGGTACAGACCATCCGGATACTCGCCCAGCGTGATCTGGGGTGTCAAGTGCCTGACGCACGTACACCGGCCACATCGGCCGGGGCGTCCGGGAGACCGCGCCTGACCTGGTCCGTCGCCGCCGGGGAGGCCAGGTCACCCGCGGTAGGGCCCGGATCGCGCACGGCGACGAGGTGGCCGAATCGCCGCCTCCGGGCGACGCGACACGCCAACTCCACGGTTGACATGGGCGGTTGGTCTAATCCATTTTAGTGGGACGCGAGTTCAGCGAGCGACAAGCGCGGCGTAGTGCCATGAATGATGGGCAAGTTGCGAACGTCCGTTGCCGTACGCATCCACTCGCCCACCGACGGCAACGCACGGTTCCGCCGTGCTTTGGCGTAGGCACATGTAGTGGCGGTCGCCCAGAACCACTCTCGGCACCGGACGCGATTGCCTGTCCCCACACGGCCGATCCGTCCCGGCCGAAGGAAAGCCCGGGGGCGATCCGCATCAGAGAACCGAACCCTGGAGCGACTGCTTTGTCGGCGCCTGATCATTCTTTTCGAGCCTCTTCCGAACGCCCGTACTTCAGCTCGGACGGCGAGACCTACCTCACACCGACTCCGCTGCGCAACCTCCGCAAGACACAGAAACTCCGTGTGCTGTCGGAGGAGGACTTCACTTTCTGGCAGACCTACGGATACGTCGTGGTGCGACAGGCGATACCCGCCCTCGCGGCGGACGAGCTGCTGGAATTCGCCTGGAATTTCCAGGGGCTCGATCCGGCCCGCCCGGACACCTGGTACGAGGAGCGGGAGTTCCGCTCGGATCTCGACAGGGAACTGCACATCTACGGTTTCGTCGAGGCTTACCAGCACCAGCTCATGTGGGACAGCCGGCAGTCGCAGCGCGTCTATGACGCCTTCGCCGACGTCTGGGACTGCGAAGAGCTGTGGGTGACGCTGGACCGGCTCAACCTCAATCCGCCCAACGTCAAGAACCGGGACCGCGCCCACATCGCGCCGACCGAGCGCGGCTTCGACATCAAGCTGCACTGGGACATCGACACCACGCTGGACGTGCTCCCGCAGCGCGTCCAGGGAATCATCGCGCTCAACGACACCAAGCCCGAACAGGGCGGCTTCCAGTGCTCGCCCGACCTCTTCCACCGGTTCGAGGAGTGGAAGGCGCTCCAGCCGGAGGACCGCGACCCGATCCGGCCGAGCGTCGACCGCGCCGAATACCCCGTCATCCAGCCCGATCTCAAGGCCGGTGACCTGCTGATCTGGAACGGGCTGCTCGCGCACGGCGTCGCGCCCAACACCTCGGACAACGGCGTCCGCGCCGCCCAGTACCTCTCGATGATGCCCGCCCTGGAGTCGCACCAGGAGCTGCGGGAGTCGCGCGTCAACTCCTGGCGGACGCTCAGCACTCCGGAGTGGAACGGCACGCTGGTCGGCGACGCCACCCGGCACGAGTCCCTGCGCTACGGACCCGCGGAGCTGACCGACCTCGGTGCCAGGCTGCTGGGCCGCGACTCCTGGAAGCAGCAGCCCGCGGACCAGGGGACCGGGGAGCGGACATGCGCCGAATCTGCCTGACCCTTCCCACCGACAGGCCCTGCGCGACAACGATATCGGCGGTGCACGAGGAGGCGGCCCACGCCGCCACGCACTTCGACGTCGAGGTGCGTCTGCTGGTCCTGGACTCCTCCGACGCCGGCGCCCGCGAGCAGCACGCGCGGGTCGTGCGCGGCCTGCCCGCCGTACCGGGCGTCGTCGTGCACCACCTCGGCGAGGCGGAGCAGCGCGACTTCCTGCGGCGGGTCATCGAGCGGGCCGCGCCGGACAAGCCGGAGCTGATGCTGGATCTGATGCTGCCCGCCCGGCTCTCGTACGGCGCCTGCACCAACCGCGCGTTCCTGATCGCCGCGGCGCTGGGCTGCGAGTCCGTGCACCGCAGGGACTCCGACAGCCGCTACCAGTCCGTGGACGGTCTGCCGGTCTTCCCCGTCCACCATGAGCTGATGTCGCTCGGCAAGCGGGCGGGCGACGCGGCGGCGGGGGTGACCGAGACCGACCTGGCGGACGCGCACACCGGCAAGACCGTCTCCATGGTGGGCAGTTCCTTCATCGGCGAGATGTCCGTCGACATTGAGGAGATGCACCGGCTCGACCGCGACGCCTACTACGACGTGGTCGGGCTGTGGGCACCGGTCCACTGGCCGTCGCGGAAGAAGCGGGAACTGGTCGACGAGTCCTTCAAGGGCGCGGGGCACGAGCCCTTCGCGGGCGACCACTCGACGCTCACCCTGGTCGACCCGATGCGGGTGGACATGTGCAACATCGCCTTCCACGGGGTCCACGAGCAGGTCCCGTTGATGCCCGCGACGGACACGATCGGCAGCGACTACTTCCTGATCCACCTCGTCCACGACGCGACGCTGCCCGGTGTCCTGCACAACCGGAACATCGTCAACTACTACACGGGTGAACGGAAGACGGACGCCGGGTTCATGGCGTATCAATTGCGCTTCGCCAAATTCTTCCTGTCGATGCTGTATCTCAACGCCGTGTACGACCGGATGGCCGAGGCCGGTTCCGCGCTGCTGGACGACGACCACCGGATACGGGTGGGCGCGGTCGCCGAATTGCTCCGGGACAGCGCCCTGTTGGACCGTGCGGAGAATGTGGAGCGGCTGGACATCCTCGACCGGTCCTACCGAAAGCTCGGCGGCAGGTACGCGGAATTCGCGGACTCGCTGGCGGAGCGGCGCGAGCGGTTGCTGGACGAGGCCCGCGGGGACATCGAGGATTACGCCCTGTTGACGGATATGTGGTCGGCGATGATTCGGGCGAGCAGAGAAACGGACCTCGGCACACTCCAGCGGCTGCCTGGCTGACACCGCACATGACGCACGAGAACGTCTCACTGTTCGCCGCTCTGTCGGCCGCCGCCGAGGACCGGATCGTCTTCGATCTCAGCGGTATCGAGGAACGCTACGATTCCCTGCTGCGTGAGCTGCCGGGAGTTTCGGTGCGCTTCGCCATGAAATCCTGTCCCGTGGACGAAGTGCTCGCCTGTCTTGTCGCGAAAGGCAGCGGATTCGACGCGGCGAGTATCAACGAGATCGAGCAGGCCGTACGCTCCGGCGTCGCGGTCGGCAGAATTCACTACGGCAACACCGTCAAGTCGGACCGGGACATCGCGGCGGCCTATCGCCTCGGTGTCAGGGACTTCGCCACCGACAGTCTGGAGGATGTCGCCGCCGTCGCGGCGCACGCCCAGGGCTCGCGGGTGTTCTGCCGGTTGGCGACCGACGGTGACGGAGCGCTCTGGGGTCTGAGCAACAAGTTCGGCTGCTCGGCCGAGGACGCCGTGGCCGTGCTGGAGAAGGCGCGGGAGTCCGGGCTGCGGCCGGCCGGGCTCTCCGTGCACGTCGGTTCGCAGCAGATGACGGCCGAGGCGTGGCAGCGGGCGTTCGAGCAGCTGGTCGACACGCTGACCGTGCTCGGCGAGCGCGGTATGCCGCCGCGGTACGTCAATCTGGGCGGCGGCCTGCCCGCGCTCGGCTATCTCGACAAGCGCGGCAGGCCGCTCGACCCGCCGATCGACAAGATCTTCGCCGTCATCCGCGAGGGCATGCAGCGGTGCCGGGAGGCGGCGGGCGACGGCCTGGGCTTCGTGATGGAGCCGGGCCGCCACCTGGTCGCCGACCACGGGGCCGTCCGGGCGCATGTCTCCCGGCTGTCCACCCGGCACACGGCGGACGGCACGGCCCACCGCTGGCTGTACCTGAGCTGCGGGAAGTTCAACGGCCTGTACGAGATGGACGAGTTGCAGTACCGGCTGGTCTTCCCCACCCACCCCGACACCCCGCGCGTCGAGGCCACCGTGGCCGGTCCGACCTGTGACAGCGACGACGCCTATTCGCGCGAGCACAGCCTGGTCCCGGTACCCGAGTCGGTCGAGTCGGGCGACCCGGTGTGGGTGCTGTCCAGCGGTGCCTACGCCGTCAGTTACATGACCCAGGGGTTCAACGGCTTCAGCCCGCTGCCGTACGTGTGCGTACGCGGCGCGGGCGACCGGCCGGGCCGCCCGCGGAAGGAGCACGACAGGTGAGCGACCGCGAGACATCCCGGCGCGCGGTGACGGATCACGCGCGCGTCCGCCCCGTCGGCGACGGTGACTGGGCGGACCTCGTCGCGCTCGAAGCCGCCGCCTATACGTCCCTCGGTCTGTCCGAGGGACGGGCCGCGCTGGAGTCGAAGGCATGGGCCTCGCCGACGACGTGCTTCGTCCTCGACGTCGAACAGCGGCTCGCCGGTTACCTGTTGGCGCTGCCGTATCCGGTGTCGCAGTCGCCCGACCTCGCCCGCGGCGAGGAGGTGGTCTTCCACTCGCGCAATCTGCATGTGCACGACCTCGTCATCGCCGAGGATCTGCGCGGCCGGGGCCTGGGAAAACGCCTGCTGCACCACCTCACCGGGCGGGCGCTCCAGCAGGGATACGAGCAGATGTCGCTCGTCGCGGTCGGCGGCAGTCACACCTTCTGGGCGGCGAACGGCTTCGCCGCCCAGAAGGAGGTCGTGAACTCCGCGAGCTACGGGGCCGGTTCGGTGTACATGTCCATGGCGCTGCCGACCGCGCCGACCGTCGAGAGTCCGACGCCGACCAGCGGCCTGCTGAGCGGGACACCAACGCGAAACGAAGTGGGATAACGCCTGTGTTGCACGTTCACGATCCGTTCCGGCGCGGGCAGTTGGCGATCGGGGCGCTCTTCTTCTCGCTGGGCTTCCAGTACGCCACCTGGGCGTCGCGGCTGCCCGCGATCAAGGCGCATCTGGACCTGACCGCCGCGCAGGTGGGGCTGCTGCTCATGGCCACCGGCATCGGCGCCGCCGCCGCTTTCCCGCTGGTGGCGATGCTGATGCGGCGGCTGGGGTCGCGGCTGCTGTCGCTGCTCTCGGCCGTCGGCCTGACGCTGCTGCTCATCCCGCTGTCGGTCATGCCGAACTATCCGGTCGCGCTGCTCATCATGGGCTGTGACGGTGTGCTCGTGGCCTGCCTGAACGTCGCGATGAACGCGCAGGGCGCCGCGCTGGAGGCCGTCCACCGGCGCAACGCCATGGCCAAACTGCACGCGACCTTCAGCGGCGGCTCGCTCGGCGCGGCCCTGCTCGCCTCCGGCATGAACACCGTCACCTCCACGATGGCGGTGCACTTCGGCGCCGCCGCCGTCCTGTTGCTCCTGCTGACCGCGTACGCCAGGACCGGCCTGCTGACGCGGGAGCAGGTCGCGGCCAAGGTCGAGGCGGCCGAGACGGAGGAGGCGGAGGAGGCGGAGGACGCGGTCGCGGTCGCGGTCGCGAAGGAGCGGGGCACGAAGGAGCGGGACGCCAAGAGCCGCGGCACGTGGACGCTGCCCGCCCGTATGACCCTGTGGATGGGCTGCGCGATGGCTTTCGGCACGGTGACCGAGGGCGCGATGAACGACTGGTCGGCGATCTACATGAAGGACGTCGCCAAAGCCTCGGCCGAACTGGCGCCCATGGGCATCGCCGTCGTCTCGGTCATGATGGTGCTCGCCCGGCTCTTCGCCGACGGCTGGCGCAGCCGCTGGGGCGACGGCCTGATCGTCCGCGCGGGCAGCGCCCTGGCCGCGGCGGGCCTGGCCCTCGCACTGCTCAGCGGCGGCGTGGTCCCGGCGCTGATCGGCTTCGCCGCGGTCGGCCTGGGCATCGCCGCCGTGACGCCGTGCGTGTACGTGGCGGCGGCCGGTCAGGGTTCGGACGCGCTGACGCTGGTCGCGACGATGGGTACGACGGGGCTGCTCGCGGGGCCGCCGGTGATCGGCTTCATCGCCAACGCGACCGGTCTGGTCTGGGGCCTGGGCGCCGTGGCCGCCTCGGCGCTGGTCGTGTCCCTGTGCAGCACGCAGATCCGCTGGACGTCGACCGCCTGAGCGGCGGGCCGCGCCCCGAATCACGGTTGACGCCCCGGGGCGCGCCCGCTTCGCTGTGCCGGTGAGCACACTTCGCGTCGAACGCGTACGCCCCGACTCCTTCGTCCAGGACTGGCGCGCCGTCCACAACACGGTCATCCCCACGCATCCGCTGTCCCTGGACGACGTCCGGGAGCGCAGCGGGCGCCACCTCCTGGAGGTCGCCTACCTCGACGGCGTCCTGGTCGGAAACATGACGGTACGGCCGCCGACGGACGACGAGCCGGTGGTCACGGTCATCGCGCGGGTCCTCACCGCACACCGGGGGCGGGGCCTCGGCCGGGAGCTGTACGCGCGCGGACTCGCGCACGCGCGGGAGCTGCGGCCGGGCGCCGTCGAGACGGTGGTGCTGGAGTCCCATCAGGACGGGCTGCGCTTCGCGCTGCGGCAGGGCTTCGTCGAGGTCGAGCGGTATCTGCTGCCGGGCGACACGATCCGTTACGTGACGCTGCGGCTGCCCTGAGCGGCGTTCTCCGCGCCGCCGCCGTGGCGGCCGGGGCGGAGGTCGAGCATGTGGAACACCTTGTCGTAGCGGCGCGGCCCGACCGCCACGAAGTCCGGCAGGCGGCCGTACTCGCGAAAGCCCAGTGATTCGTAGAGGCCGATGGCGCGGGTGTTGTCGCTGCGGGCGTCGAGGGTGAGCACTTCGATCCCGGCCCGGCGGGCGTCGGCGACGAGCGTCGCGGTCAGGGCGCGGCCGATGCCGTGGCCGTGGGCGGCGCCGTCCACCGCCAGCCGCTCCAGGTCGGCGTGGGGGCGGTGGGTGGGGCGGGAGTACCGCAGCCAGTAGCCGAACCCGACCAGATCCTCGCCGAGATACGCGGCGCGCAGCGACCCGTCACCGGCCCGTACGGAGGTCAGGATCCGGTCGACCAGGGCCGTGATCTCCTCGGGCCCTGGCGGCTCCAGCCAGCCGAGCGGGGCGCCGCCCTTGACCAGCGCGGCCAGCAGCGCGTGCGCCGCTCCCGGGTCCAGTGCGCGAGCCCGCTCGATGCGCAGCTCGTCCCCGAGCGCGCCCGCCTCAGCCGTCGTCATCGCGTTCCGCCTCTCCCGCGCAGGTACGTCCGTCCGTGAGCCGCCGCACCCCGCGTACCGCCAGGGTCCGGCCGCCCCTTCCCTCCCCCATCATCTCCGGCGGGGCCTGGCCGACACCTCTGTCCGCGACCGCGTTCACGCCCGAGTCGTACAGTGGCGACAAGACCGTCAGCATTCTGGACATTCCCGGCGTCCCAGCCGTGCGGCAGCGGTTGCGCGCGGAACTGCTGGCGCGGGTGGCGGGGCCCGCGGGGCCGAGAACCGGGCGCGGATCCGCATCTGCTGGGCTGGGTGCACGTCGCCGAGGTGGACGGTTTCCTGCGCGCTCATCAGCGCTACGGGGCGCGGCCGTTGGACGCCGCGGGCCGTGACGCCTCCGTGGCGGACACCGCGCGGGGCGCGGAAGCCCTCGGCGTCCTCGACCCGCCGCGCGACCACGCGGCGCTGACCGCCCGGCTCGCCGCGTACCGGCCGGAGTTGCGGACCACGGCAGAGGCGCGGGACGCCGCGCGTTTCCTGCTGCTCGACCCGCCGCTGCCCTGGGCCGCCCGCGGTCCGTACGCGATCCTGGCCGCGGGCGCGGTGGGGCTGCTCCCTTCGTGGGCCCGCGGCCCGCTGCGGCTGCCGTATCCGCCGATCACCGAGGCGACCGGCGTCCGGCTCGCGGGGCACGGTCTGACCAGGACGATCCGCTGGGCGACGGCTCCGGAGGCGGCCGAGCCGTCCCACGGGCCGTCACAAGCCTGACGGGCGGAGCCGGAGGACGGCGCACGGGCGGGGCGGACCGGTGTCGGTCCGCCCCGCCCGCGGGGAACGGGAGGGTCAGCCCGCGAAGGCCGTCGTCCCGATCGGGGTGCCGAGACCGGTCGGACCGTCGTAACCGGCCTTGCCGGTGCACAGGTAGCTGCCGGAGCAGCTTCCGTTGGAGCCGCTCGTCACGTCGTTGAGCGCCGTGGTGTGGGCGTACGGGAAGGACGTCGGGTACGAGCCGGAGGACGGGTTGCCCGCCAGCGCGTAGACCGAGGCGATGATCGGCGAGGAGACGCTGGTGCCGCCGAAGGTGTACCAGCCGGCGGTGACGCCGTAGGAGTCGTAGACCGCGACACCGGTGGCCGGGTCGGCGACCGCCGAGACATCGGCGATGGTCCGCTTGGAGCAGCCGGTGTCCTTCTGCCAGGACTGCTTGGCGTCGTAGGCCGAGCAGCCGGAGCCGGAGCCGGACCAGACCGTCTCGGTCCAACCGCGGGTCGTGGACGACTTCTTGAGGTTGGTGCCGCCGACGGCGGTCACGTACTTCGAGGCCGCGGGGTACTCGGCGCCGTAGCCGGAGTCACCGGCGCTGACGGTGATCGCGACACCGGGGTGGTTGAAGTACGAGGAGTCGTAGCTGGTGTCGGAGGACGACTCGGAACCGCCGTAGCTGTTCGAGACGAACTTCGCGCCCAGGGCGACGGCCTCGTTGACCGACTTGCCGAGGTTGGCCATGGAGGCGGAACTGGCCTCGACCAGAAGGATGTTGCACTTCGGGCAGATGGCGCTGGCCATGTCCAGGTCGAGGGAGATCTCCTCGGCCCAGCCCGCGTCGGCGCTGGGCAGGGACGTGGTGGAGCCGGTCTGGCTCACCTTCTTGAAGCAGCCGCTGGCCACCGTGCAGGCGGGCAGACCGTAGTACGACCGGTAGGCGGCCAGGTCACTGGCGGCGTTGGGGTCGTCGTACGCGTCGACGATCGCGACCGTCTCGCCGCTGCCGTTGGCGGACGCCGCCGAGGTGAGGCCGTAGGCGGCGCGCAGGTCGGTGGGACCGTAGCCCGACGGCGTGGCGGCGGTGGCCGCGTCCGGCGAGATCGTGGTGGTCCGCGCGGCGTGCACGGTGCCGCTGGTGACACGCAGCGCCTTACAGGCCATGTCGCCCGCCTTGGCAGGCGTGGCACAGGCCCGCGCGGTGTGGACGGGCTGCGCGGCGGCCGGCGTCTGCGCGACGGCGGACGGGGTGAGAGCCAGCGCGGAAGCGGCCAGAGCGGCGACCGCGGTGAGGGGTAGACCGGCGCGACGTATCGCCGGATTCAGGGTGATGCGCAACGAACTGCCTCCTGTGGTGGGTTACCTGGGGGCCTGCGGATGCAGTGGTGCCTGCGGTGCCAGGTGGGGTGACTGAGGCACCGAACCGCCACTATGGGTGACGCGGTCACGTCAATACAGGGACCGGGCGAAGTCTCTACCTCCGCTTTGCCTTCGTCAGTTCGCCTTGGGGAAGACGTGGTCGAGAAATGACCGCGCAGGATGCATGGATTCCACTTGCGTGGTTTCGCAACTCCCCTGCGCGGTCCGCCGCTTGGGTTCGCGCTACGAGGTGAGGTAGCAGGATTTGGCGACGTTCGGGATCGGGTCAGCGCCGCCGAAGGCCGCGGTGGTGCAGGGCGTGCCCGTGGTGAACGTCGCGTAGAGGTAGTCGCCCGCCGCCCCGTAGGCCACGGTCCTGCGGCCGGTGAACGCGCAACTGCCGTTCTCCGCCGAGCAGATCGCCGGATAGCCGGGCGGGGCGCCCGCGTAGGTGTAGCAGCTCTTGGCCACGCCGAAGACCGGGTCGACCCCCATCGTGTCGTTGCCGCAGGTCGTCGCGCCGTTGGAGCGGCCGGTCCAGAACGCGCCCGCGGCGCCGTACGCGACGGGTTGCGATCCGGTGGCCGCGCAGACGGACTTCTCGGCGGCGCACTGCGTCCAGTTGCCTGAGGGCGGCCCGTTCGGGGCGGCCCAGCAGCTCTTCGCCGTGTTGTACAACGGGTCGGTGCCGAAGGCGTCGTTGGTGCAGGCGACGCTGCCGGTGACGACCTGGAAGCGGAAGGCGCCGTTCGCGCCGTAGGCGACCTCCCGGGTGCCGCCGACCGTGCAGGTTCCCTTCTCCGCCGCGCACGAGGTGTAGCCCGCGGGACCGCCGGACGGGGCGAGATAGCAGGACTTCAGTACGCCGTAGGCCGGGTCGGCGCCGCCGAAGGCGGAGGCCGCGCAGAGCGTCGCGCCGCTGACGGACCGGTAGGCGTACGCACCCGCGCCGTAGGCCATGACCTGACTGCCGGAGGGGGTGCAGGTGCCGCCCTCGACGGCGCACAGGGTGTAGCCGGTCGGCAGCGTCGTGCCCGCGACCGAGGTGGCGAAGGGTACGGGGGCGCCGAGGCCGGTGGCGGACACCGAGTACGTTCCGGCGGGGACGCCGGTGAGGTAGACGTAACGGCCGTCGCTCGAACCGCTGTTGATGCCCGCACCCGCGTGGAAGGCGCCGCCGCTCCACACGGTGGCGCCGTTGACGGTGACGGTGGCGTCGGCGGAGCCGTTGGTGGGTACGCCGATCCGGCCGGTGGTCCCCGCCGGGCTCGTCAGCGACTCGGTGAGGGTGCCCGCGACGGTGTCGCGGTCCCAGGAGCCGGTGACCGTGCCCTGCGGCATGGTGATGGTGCCCTCGGTGTGGGCGATGTCGCCGGGGTGCGGCACGAAGTCGTAGGCGGCGGTGCCGGTCGGGGACAGGCCCAGCAGAGAGAAGGTGAGAGCGGAGGTCGGTCCGGTCCCCCAGCCGTGCGCCAGGCTCATGTACGTGCCGCCGTAGTCGAAGGACCCGTCTGCGCGGAACCCCTCCCAGAACGTACTGCCCGTGCCCGTGGGGCTGCTCAGCATCCAGCCCCACTCGCGGCGGATCAGGGCCAGCGCGTTGATGTCGTCGTCGGCCGCGAAGTGGGCCTGGACCTCCATCGATCCGGGGAAGGTGCCGATGGCGCCGCCGTCCTTCTCGGGGCTGGCCGCGCCGTGGTCGTTCCACCGGGCCGCGAGACCGTGCGCGATGGCGGTGTCCTTGTCCGCGCTGTCGGTGAGCCCGTACCAGACCGCGAGCGAGTTGCCGTCCTGCGGATAGAGCGTGCTGGTCGGGTTGTCGCGGTAGAGGCCGACCGCGCCGTTCCAGAGCCGCTGGTTGACTGCGGACTTCACGGTGGCCGCGCGCTGACGCCAGGCGGTGGCGTCCGCCGTGTCCCCCTCGGCGGACGCGAGCGTCGCGCCGCTGGTGAGGGCCGCGTAGAGCAGCGCGTTGGCCTCGATGTTCTCGCCGCCCTGGCCGCCGCGCGCCCAGTCGTTGGTCCCGGTGACGTTCAGCAGGCCGTTGCCGTCGATCTTCGCGGTGATGAAGGACATGCCGAGCCGGTAGCGGCTCCACACCGAGTCCAGCCACGCCTTGTCGGCGGAGTAGGTGTAGTACGACGCCGACCCGATGAGCGTCCACGTGTGATAGGTGTCGGAGCCGTAGAAGTTGACGGCCGGTCCGCCGTACTCCAGCTCACCGGTCGAGGAATTCTGGTGCTGGTAGAGGCTGTTGAGGGCGTTCTTGGTGGACGCGATGTCATGGGTCGAGACGTATTCGGTGGGTGTCGACACACCGAGGTCGCCTGGCCAGACGGCGCGGTCGCGCTTGGCGCCGTCGCTGAGGATGCCCGCCCCCGCGCCGATCACGGCGTTGTTCTCCCACCCGGAGGCGGGCGGCGGATAGGCGCGGCCGGTGTCGGGCGCGATCGTGTCCATCTGGACGGTGTAGGCCCCGGCGTACCAGATCTTGTTCAGCAACGGGTCGCTCGAATAGAAGTAGTTGGTGTACGCGGCGGGGTCGCTCATCCCGGCCGCGCCGGTGAACGCCAGCGAGACGCCGTTCAGATCCACCCAGCCGGACGTCCCCATGAAGACCGTCACGTAACGGAAGCCGCCGCGCAGTTTGTCGGTCGGCATGGTGTACGTGCCCGCGCCGTCGACCGTCGCGGTCAGCGCGCCGTCGGTGCCGGAACCGGAGTACACGGTGCCGCTGCTCAGATCACTGACCGGGCCGACGTACAGCGACGACTCGCTGAAGGCCAGGCCGACCCGCTGCCCGCTGCCGCTCGCCCCAGCGAATTTCAGCGTCACCAGCCCGCCGACCTCCTTGCCGAAGTCGAGGACCAGATACGAATTCGTCCCGGAGATGCGGGTCGAGGCGCCCGACAGCACATTGCCCGGCGAGGTGACGGACCCGGACGTGCCCTTGACCGCGACCGGGGCGAGCGTCCTGCTGTGCGGGGCGTAGATGTACGCGTCGCCCGCCGACCGGCCGGCGAGCGCGGTGGGGGCGGCGGCCGGGGCCGGAGCCGCGGGTGCCGCGGCGGTGCGGGCATCGGCGGTACGGGCTTCGGCGGACGCGGGCGGCGTGGTCGACAGGCCGACGGCGGCGCACAGGGTCGCGAGGAACAGCGCGACCCTGAATCGGCGGGACGCGGATAAGGGCGCTCGTCGCCCCGGCGGGTGGGGGAAGGACATGGCTCCGGCCTCCGTGCGAGGTGGGGGGTGGCTCAACGGCAGACACGAGTGAATCGTTTCATTCGGACAGTGCGTGGGGAACATATGAGAGCGCTCTCCCGCGCGTCAAGGGATCGGACACGGGGGCGGGCGCGGCCGTCTCGTCGGGGGGACCGAGAGCGTCACGTCGGGGGCGGGCCGGGCTCGTATCGCGTGAGGGCAGGACGGCACGGCGGGGCGGACGGACGGCGAGCGGCACGCCCGGGAAGCGGGGGGCGGAGATGGACGTCAGGGCAGGCCGCCGGGGCCCTTCACTCCAACCTGTCGGCCGGGTCCTCGGGGGCCGTGCCGGTGAAGTACGCCATCGCCTCGGGTGCGCCCGGCCGCGGCTCGGTGTCGAAGCACGCCCACGAGCAGAAGGCCGTGGGGTTCCAGTCGCTGGTGCGCCCGCATTCGGCGCAGACCATCACCGGGTCGTCGTCAAGATCAGCCATGCGGTGAGTGTGCCCCGTCGGGCCGGTTCACAACGGGCTTGGTGCTGATATGCGCCGGTCCGCGTACTGCCGCCCGCGGGCGCGGGAGGTGACGTGAGGTCCAGGAAGTGACGTGAGGTGACGGAAGGGGCCCTAAGCCGCCGCTTCGAGGGCGGTGGTCGCGTCTGGGGCCTCGTCGTCCAGTGACTCGGCGTCCCCGGCTTCGGCGAGCAGGGCGCGGGCGGCGGCCAGCGCGGCGCCGATCTCGCCGGTGCCGGTCGCCACGCACAGTGTGTAGGCGGTGTCACGCAGGAGGTCGCGAATCCGCGGCTCGGAGCGGACCTCGGGGCTCTGGGCATTCAAGTGCTCGTACCGCTCGACCAGTTCACGCAGCGCGGCAGGGTGGGCCGACATCTTCACAGCCTCTCGTGGAGAATTGCTCACCCCGTGTCATGGGGCAAGGGTTGCTTACCCCGTGACAGTCCGTCCACTCCCCCAAATCGTGATGGATCGGAAACGGGTGACCGACCGTCAGACCGTCAGTAACCGCGGCTGCGGTAGGTGGCGTTGGCGCGATCGAGTCGGGTGGTGCGCAGACGGCGTTCCTCTGCCAACTCCTCGACGGCGTGCCGGAGTGCGCGCAGCACCACCCGCGACGGGCTGCCCGTGGGGACCTCGTCCGGCGGCTCGTCGCCCCTGACCCCGATGAGGGTGGCGAGCGCCCTGAGGACCGGCGCGTCCGACGCCCAGTGCTGGGCCGCCCGGCGCCGACCCGGCGTGTCGGCGAGGACACGACGGCTGGTGGGGAGCAGGCCCCAGCGCCGGTGCCGCTCGGGGACCAGCGTGCCGTCCTCTTCGAGCGCGGCGATGTACGCGGTCGGCAGGTCCCGGCCTCGGCGCCACAGCCAGTCCTCGACACGCTCCCCCGGATCGTCCTGCGTGCCGTTGTCCGTGGCCGGTTCCGACGCCGTGCCCGCCGGCCTGTCCGCCGCCGCGCCCGCCGCTTTCCCCGGCGCCTTCTCCGCCGTCCGGCCCGGGTCACGGTCCGCACCCTCCGCGGTACGCGTCGCCGTCTCGTACGCCGTCAGCGCCTCCTCCAGCAGCCGGTCCGCGGTGCGCGGCCCGCCCTCCGCCCGGGGTACGGGCACCACGCGGTCACCGCGCAGCGTCAGCGCCCTCACCGCGATGAGGTCGATCAGCTCGGCCCCGGCCAGGGCGAGGGAGAGGTCGCCGCGGTCCACGAGGAGGTCGGGCGGCACGTCCATGGCGACGACGATCAGGTCTCGTGGTGTGGTCATCGCGCTGCTCCGCATCGTGGGCGGCGCGGCCGGGCCGCCGGACGGCGGTCGCCGGCCCGGAGGCGGTCCGGCCTGGACCGCTGTGAAGGACGTGCCTCAAAACTACCCAACGCGACCGCGCCCCGGCGGGTACTCCCGCGGCGGGGCTCTCAAGGACACCCGATAGGGGCGAGGGCCAGCGTCGGCGTGACCGCCGCTTCCGCCCCGACTGTCGCTTCCGTCCGGGAGGTCACCACCGCAGCGCCCGCTACTTCTGTCCCTTCATCACATTGCGCAGCGTGGCGATCAGCGCGGGCTGGTACGCCCGCAGATCGGTCTCGGAGGTGCTGTCGCCCTGCTGCCCGTCCACGCTGGTGGCGAGGTAGTTGTAGCCGTTGAGGGTGATGGTGAACACCGCGCCGCCGTCGAGGACCTTGAGCTGCTGCGACCCCGCGTTGATGGTGAGGAAGTACGCCTTGTCGCCGAGGTCGGGGACGGATTCGGTGGTCGTGACGGGGATGAGGTCCGCGGTGTCGAGATTGCGCTGGTCCTCGAATTCGGCGGCCGGGTCGGTCGCCTTGTGCAGGTCGATGCCGACGACCACCTCGTAACGCGCCGTGCCGCCGCGCAGCGGGATCGGTGACGTGGTCTCGATCGTGCAGCGGATCTGGTCGAGCGCGGGGCCGAGGTGGACCACCGCGGGTGAGACGGTCTGGGTGTCGGTGGCCTTGAGCGCGTCGGTGAGCGGCTTGAGGGTGAGTCCCGCGCACGGGCTGCCGTGCAGGACGTAGCCGTGCATGTCCGGTGCGCCGCTGTGCCGCGGGCCGTACGCGTACAGGCCGCCCGCCCATGCGGCGGACGCGACGAGAGCGCCGCCGAGGCCGACCGCCCACAGGCGCCTGCCGCCCGGACCGAAGGCGGCCGGTCGAGGGGCGGGGTCCCCGTCGGAGACCATGTCCGCGGGCGCGGGCTCGTCGAGTCCGCCCGTCAGTTCCGGCTCGGATATCACGGCTGCTCCTCGCGGTGCGCCCGGTCGTGCGTCCGGCGGTGCGCGTTGGTGTGGCCCATCGTGCGCTGCGTGCGCCGATCGCCTGGTCAGCAGATTGTCTCCGCCGCCCCGCTCGGCGCACCAGTGACCGTACGCCCTGTCGTGCCCCGGCAACGCCCGAATCGTCCAGGCGGCGCGGGAGGACGGGGAGGACGGGGCGTGTGCCGGGGGCTCTGGCACGGACCGGGCGGTCGCCGGGGCGGCGGCGGCAGCACGATGCCCCGGCGCGGGGGCCGGGGCAGGGGTGCGTCGGTTCGTACGGGTATGTGGAGGAAGCGCGTCCGCGCGGGGCGCGTCCCAGCGCCATGACGTCGCGTCGCGGGGCCTTCGGAACGGACAAGCGAAGGTCCCGCAGCCGGGGGGGGTGGCTGCGGGACCTCTCCTACCTTGGCACACGTGGCGGCGGCACGCACGCCGACGGGCGAATGACCGCCGCCATTCGTGGCGGCGCCGGGCGGGCGTCAGCCGTCGGGCACCGCCTGCGGGCCGTCAGGCGTCGGTCGCGGCGACGGCGGGCTTGTGCCTGCGGAGCAGAACGGAGCCCGCCAGGGCCGCCGCCACCGCGGCGCAGGCAAGCACCGTTGTGGTGGACCCGGCGAAGGACCGGCCCAGGCTGTCCCTGAGCAGGTGCACGGGCCCGAAGCCGGCGGCGAGCGAGTGCAGCACCACCGTGCCCACGGCCGCGGTCGCGCTGGCCGCCCACGTCCAGACCGTGTCCTGCACGGTCAGCATGACCGCCAGGACCAGGCAGAGGACGGTGACGGCCAGGGACACACCGGCCGCGAGATCGCCGGCGCGCAGGCCCGCGATGTCGGTGGGCAGGTGGATCGCGGCGACCGCGAGGAGCGCGACGGCGGCGGGCCAGCGCAGGACGGAGGCCAGGGCGGGCGCCGCCCGGCGGGTCCGCGCGGGGCCCGAGCCGGGGCGGCGCCCGGCGAGGCGGCCCACACCTCCGCCCGTGGCGGGCGGCTCGTCGGCCCGCTGCCCCTCCCCCTCGGGGCGCTGCTCCGGCCAGGCGTGCCCTGACGTGTCGGGGCCGGCCGGCTCCGGGCCGCGGATCGGCGAGCCGTCGCTCTCCGGGCCGAAGATGGTGACCAGTTGGGCGACGTCCTCGATGGGACGGCCCATCGCCGCCGCGCGCAGGGTCGTACCGGCCTCGCCGTCCGCGTGTGGCGGTTCGTTGAGCAGGACGACCAACTGCCGCACCTCGTCGACCGGTCGGGACACGGCGGCCAGCCGCAGCGCCTCGTCGGCCGGGCTCGGCGACTCGCCGTTCTGCTTGAGGAGGTTGACCAGACTGGCCACTTCGGCCAGCGGGCGGGTGGTCGCCGCGGCGCGGAGCAGGGTGTGCCTGGGCTCGTCGCGCGTGGCTATGGGGGATCGCTCGTCGGGGGATGAGCTGGGATCAGATGACATGGTGCGTATTCCTTTGCCGAACTACCAGGGGTGAGACTTCCCCGGCGGTCGCTGTGCGTCACGAGAGACACACGCTTAGTACCATGACATCCGATATGTTCATATTGCGCCATTCGAGACCGTCCCTGAGCCCGCCGCATCCCGCTTCCAGCGCACTGTTTTCCCAGCTCAGAGACGGTGCGAACGGTTTCCGCCCGGCTCCCGCTACGGCTTCCAGTACGGGGCGAGCGCGCACTGCATGTAGTGCGTCCGCGCCCAGCGCTGCCAGACCCGCGCGTGGACGGTGCCGGGTCCCGCCGCGTACTTGCCGCATTCGGGGCAGTCGGGCAGGGGTACCGGCTCGGCGTCGTGGTCGTCGAGCTGGTGAGTGGCCCAACCGTAAAGATACGCGCCGGGGTTGACGGTCGACGGATCCCTGAACCGGGCCTCCAGCTCCGCGCACCGCACGCACTCTTCTTGCTCAACACCCGTCAGCCGACTCACGTGTTCGAGACTACGTTCCGCACTGCGGCTCGCGCACGTTTTCCTGGTCGGTGTCCCCTGACCGCGTCCGGCGTGCGAATTCCCGAGCGCGGCACGACGGCGCCGGCCGGGAGCGAGCGCCCCTGCCGGACCCGGCCGCCGCCGCTTCCCGTTCCGTACCGCCCGCGGGCAGGCGTTCCCGGCATCATGGAGCGCGCACCGCTGCGAGCCGCCCCGACGGGCGGGCTCGCGCACCAGAGCCAGCCGAGGAGGACCCGATTCCCCGCCGCCCGCACCCATCCTCGGTGTCCCCGCGCCCCGGTCATCCGCCCTCCCCCGCCCCGGCGTTGAGCAAGCGCGACAGCGCGGCCGGGGCGCTGGCATGACGGCCGCGGCGGGCCCGCCTCGGGCCGCGGGCACGGCGGAGGTCGAGGCACCGACCGTCGAACACCATCGTGAGCCGTTCGGGATCGGCGAGAGCCGCCCGCGGCTGAGCTGGCGGACGGTCACCGAGCGGCCGGACTGGACGCAGAGCGGATACGAGATCGAGGTCGTCGAGCCCGGCGCCCGCTGCGCGGGTGTCGCCGCCCCGCCCGCGTCCGGTGCCCGCCGCACAGTGCACCGCACCGGCCGGATCCCGGGCTCGGACTCCGTACTCGTCCCGTGGCCCGGAGCGGCGCTGCGTTCACGGCAACGGGTCGGCGTACGGGTCAGGGTGTGGGCCGCCGTCGTCGGGCGTGACGAGACGCCGTCGGCCTGGTCACCGCTCACACTCGTGGAGGCCGGTCTGCTGGAGCGCGCCGACTGGACCGCCCGTCCCGTCACGCCCGACGACGGCTGCCCCGCGGGGCCGCTCCCGGTGGCGCTCCTGCGACGCGACTTCACCCTCCACTCCCCCGCCGTCTGCGCCCGGCTGTACGCCACGGCGCACGGCGTCTACGAGGTGGAGCTGAACGGCGAACCGGTCGGCGACCACGTCCTGGCCCCCGGCTGGACGTCGTACCACCACCGGTTGCGCTACCAGACGTACGACGTCACCGCCGCGCTGCGCCCCGGGCGCAACACGGTCGGCGCGCTGCTCGGCGAGGGCTGGCACACCGGGCGGCTCGGCTTCGGCGGGGGCTCGCGCAACCGCTACGGCGCCGAGCGGGCGCTGCTCGCCCAGTTGGAGATACGCCACCTCGACGGCAGTACGACGGTCGTCGGCACGGACGGCCAATGGCGCACGGCCGAAGGGCCGTTGCGGCGCTCGGAGCTGTACGACGGCGAGGCGTACGACGCGCGGCGCGAGCGCGCGGGGTGGTCGCTGCCGGGGCACGACGCGGCGGCCTGGCAATCGGTGCGCGAACTCCCGCTTCCCGAGGCTGAGTTGGTCGCCCCCACGGGGCCGCCCGTCCGCCGTACGGAGACCGTCGCGCCGGTGGAGGTGCTGCGTACCCCGGCGGGCCGCACCGTGCTGGACTTCGGCCGCAACATCGTCGGGCGGCTGCGCGTCCGCGTGTCGGGTCCGGCCGGGCACACCGTGACGCTGCGGCACGCGGAGGTGCTGGAGGACGGCGAGCCCGCGTACCGTCCGCTGCGGCACGCGGCGGCCACCGACACGTACACGCTGCGCGGCGGCGGCGCCGAGAGGTACGAGCCGCGGTTCACCTTCCACGGTTTCCGCTACGCCGAAGTCGAGGGCTGGCCGGGGGTGTTGGACCCGGCCGATGTCGGAGCGGTGGTGCTGCACACGGACATGCGGCGCACCGGCTGGTTCTCCTGCTCCGATCCGCTGGTCACGCGGCTGCACGACAATGTGGTGCGGGGCATGCGCGGCAACTTCCTCGATGTGCCCACAGACTGTCCGCAGCGCGACGAACGGCTCGGCTGGACCGGCGACATCCAGGTTTTTGGCCCCACCGCGAGCTTCCTGTACGACTGCTCCGGGATGCTCACCGGCTGGCTGCGCGACCTCGCCGCGGAGCAGTTCGCCCGCCCCGGCCGCGTACCGCCGCTCGTGGTGCCCGAAGCGCTGCCCGCGGACTTCCCGTCCGACCGGACGTACGCGCTGTGGGGCGATGTGGCGGTGCTGCTGCCGTGGACGCTGTACCGGCGGTTCGGCGACGCGGAGTTGCTGCGGGCGCAGTATCCGAGCATGACGGCCTGGGTCGGCGCGACCGCCGCCCTGGCCGAGCGGGGCGGCGGTCTGTGGCGGCAGGATTTCCAGCTCGGCGACTGGCTCGACCCGGCCGCGCCCGCGCAGGACCCCGGCGCGGCCAGGACCGACGGGGACCTGGTCGCCAACGCCTACCTCGTACGGTCGGCCGACGTGCTCGCGCGGATCGCCGACATCCTGGGCGAGGAGCAGGACGCGAGCGGGTACCGGAGGCTGGCGGCGCGCACGCGGGCGGCGTTCGCCGAGGAGTTCGTCACGCCCGGCGGACGGCTGTCCTGCGACACCCAGACGGCGTACGCGCTGGCGATCCGCTTCGCGCTGCTGCCGACCGAGCGCCAACGGCTCGGCGCCGGACGGCGGTTGGCCGAGATCGTCCGGGCGGCGCGCTTCCGCATCGCCACCGGATTCGCGGGCACACCGCTGATCTGCGACGCGCTGTGCGACGCGGGCGAACCCGAACTCGCCTACCGCATGCTGCTGGAGCGCGACTGCCCGTCCTGGCTGTACCCGGTCACCATGGGCGCCACGACGGTGTGGGAGCGCTGGGACTCCATGCTGCCGGACGGCTCCGTCAATCCGGGCGAGATGACGTCGTTCAACCACTACGCGCTCGGGGCCGTCGCCGACTGGCTGCACCGCACGGTCGCCGGGCTCGACGCCGCCGCCCCCGGCTGGCGGCACATCCGCGTCGCGCCCGTGCCCGGCGCCGGTCTCACCTGGGCCCGCGCCGCGCACGACACGCCGTACGGCAGGGCGGAGGCCGGCTGGCGGGCCGAGCGCGGCGCCCTCACCGTCACGGCCGTGATCCCGCCGAACACCCGCGCCGAGGTGCGCCTCCCCGACGGCCGGGCGCCCTTCGCCGTGGGCTCGGGGCGCCATGAGTTCTCTCTCCCGTACTCCCCCGCGCCCCGGCCATGACGCCCTCCCCCGACCGGGGGGGAGAGATCTCTCCCTGGGCCCGTCCGCGCGTGGGTGCGACGCTGAAAGAGACCTGATCAGCAGGTCTGCCAATGCACCCTTCCAGGCAGAGAGCGAGACGTACCCCCATGCGGGCAACGTTCATGTACAAGGCCGGAGACGTGCGCGTGCAGGACGCGCCGGACCCGACGATCGAGCAGCCCACCGACGCGGTCGTACGCGTCGTACGTTCCTGTGTGTGCGGCAGCGACCTGCACCCCTTCCACAGCCTGTCCGCCACGGACGGCCCGGTCCCCATGGGGCACGAGTTCCTGGGTGTCGTCGAGGACCTGGGCGCCGAGGTCTCCGGACTGAGCGTGGGCGACCTGGTGGTCTCCCCGTTCGCCTTCGCCGACAACACCTGCGAATTCTGCCGCGCGGGCCTGCACACCTCGTGCCCGCACGGCGGCTTCTTCGCGGCGGGCGGCGTCGGCGGCGCCCAGGCCGAGGCGGTCCGCGTCCCGCAGGCCCAGGGCACCCTGGTGAAGCTCCCCGCCGGAGTCGACACCGCGCTGCTGCCGTCGCTGCTGACGCTGGCCGACGTGTACGGCACCGGCCATCACGCCGCCAAGCAGGCGCGGGTGCGACCCGGCGACAGCGTCACCGTCATCGGTGACGGGGCCGTGGGCCTGCTCGCGGTGCTGTCCGCCAGGCAACTCGGCGCCGAGCGCGTCATCCTCATGGGCCGCCACAAGGTCCGCACCGACCTGGGCCGCGATTTCGGCGCCACCGACGTCGTCGCCGAGCGCGGCGAGGAGGGGATCGCCAAGGTCCGCGAGCTGACCGGCGGCCACGGCACCCGCGCCGTCCTGGAAGCCGTCGGCCACCTGCCCGCGTACGAGACGGCCGTCGGTGTCGTCCGCCCCGGCGGAGTGATCAGCCGGGTCGGCGTCCCGCAGTACGCGAACGCACCGGTCGGTTTCGGCAGCCTCTTCGGCCCCAATGTCACCCTGACCGGCGGCCCGGCTCCCGTGCGCGCCTATATCGAGGAGCTGCTGCCCGGGGTGCTGGACGGCACGGTCGACCCCGGCCGGGTCTTCGACCAGACCGTGTCCCTGGAGGACGTGCCCGAGGGGTACCGGGCCATGGACGAGCGCACCGCCCTCAAATCGCTCGTCATCCCGTAGCCGCCCGTCGTCTCGCGGCCACTCCGCGTAGCTCGGAGACGCCGGGATTTCGCCGGAGCCCTGTGGGACCCATACGAGAGGGAGGCCGTGTCACGGCCTCCCTCTTCGCCTGGTCCGGGTATTCCATGGACCCATGGAATACACGAACCTGGGAAGCTCAGGACTCAAGATCAGCCGTATCACCCTGGGGTGCATGAGCTTCGGGCGGTCGGGCACCGGCCGCGGCTGGGCGTTGGACGGCCCCGAGGCCGAACCGCTCTTCCGGCAGGCCGTCGAGACCGGCATCACCTTCTGGGACACCGCGAACACGTACGGCGCGGGCACCTCGGAGGAGATCACCGGCGAGGCGGTGCGGAAGTACACCAGCCGCGACCAGGTCGTCATCGCGACCAAGATGTTCGGCCAGATGAGCACCGGCCCCGGCGGCCGGGGCCTGTCGCGGCGCGCGGTGTTCGAGCAGGTAGACGCCTCGCTGCGACGGCTGGGCACCGACTGGATCGACCTCTACCAGATCCACCGCTTCGACCCGGGAACTCCCGTCGAGGAGACGATGGAGGCCCTGCACGACGTGGTGAAGGCGGGCAAGGTCCGCTACCTCGGCGCGTCCTCGATGTGGGCGTGGCAGTTCTCGAAGATGCAGTACACGGCGCGGGCGCACGGGTGGACGCCGTTCGTGTCCATGCAGGACCAGTACAGCCTGATCGCGCGTGAGGAAGAGCGTGAGATGTTCCCGCTGCTGGCCGACCAGGGCGTGGGCTGCCTGCCCTGGTCGCCGCTCGCCGGAGGTCTGGTCACCCGGCCGTGGGGCGACCGGAGCACGACCCGCGGCGGGCAGAACCCGACCGCCGACTCCTCGGGCAGGCCGCTGTTCCTCGACAGCGACAAGGGCACGGTCGACGCCGTACAGACCATCGCCGAGTCCCGCGGCATCTCGATGGCGCGGGTCGCGATGGCCTGGGTGCTGCACAACCCGGTGGTGACCTCGCCGATCGTCGGCGCCACCAAGCCCCACCACCTCACCGACGCGGTCGCCGCACTGGACGTCCACCTCACCGACAAGGAGGTCACGGCGCTGGAGGAGCACTACACGCTGCGCGAGCCGACGTACTACGGCTCGGCCTCCGGTTACTGAGCCGGAGGCGCCGCTCGTGCGCGGCGAGGGCGCCGGCGCGCGCCACTGTGGCCCCGCCTCGCCCGCGCCGGGAAGACCGGGGTTGGTCGGGGCCGGCCGGGGTCTGCCGGGGCCGGCCAGCGGGGGTGCGACAGGGCTCCCCTCGAAGCGCGTGTCACGGCGGTGAGGGAGAGAGACTGGCGACATGGCTCCTGACCAGCACAGCGGCGAAGAACTGGGGCGCTTCCTGCGCGCCCGTCGCACCCAGACCAGCCCCCGGTCCGCCGGCCTCACCCCCGGGCCGGGCGTCCGCCGCACGCCCGGCCTGCGCCGCGAGGAACTGGCCACGCTCGCCGGGGTCAGCATCGACTACTACACCCGTCTGGAGCGCGGGAAGGAGACCCGCCCGAGCCCCGCCGTCATCGACGCGCTGGCCCGCGCGCTGCGGCTCGACGACGCCGAGCACCAGCACCTGCGCGACCTCGCCGTGCGCGCCGCCCGCTACGCGCCCCAGGCCGCCCCCGCGCCGAGCCGCGCGGTGCGCCCGCATCTGAGGCTGGTGCTGGAGGCGCTGCGGCCGAGCCCCGCCTACGTGGCCAGCCGCAGCATGGATGTCCTCGCCCACAATCCCGGCGGCCTCGCGCTGTACGCGGGCATCGACGACTGGCCCGCCACGCAGCGCAACCTCGCCCGTTATCTCTTCCTCCACCCGGCCGCCCGCGAGGTCTTCCCCGACTGGGCGAACCAGATCCGCGGCTGTGTCGCCCGGCTGCGCGCCCTGGCCGGTACCGACCCCGACGCCCCCGACCTCACCCAGCTCGTCGGCGAACTGCTGCTCAAAAGCCCGGACTTCGCGAGCCTGTGGGAGCGCTACGACGTCACCGGCCGCAAGGTCACCGCCAAGACCTTCCAGCACCCCCACGTCGGCAGGATCACCCTCGCCTTCCAGGGCATGGCCCTCGAAGGCACCGCGGGCCAGCGCATGGGCATCTACACCGCCGCCCCCGGCACCCCCGACCACGACGCGATGCTCCTGCTCGACATGACCGCCCCCCGTACCGCGCCGACGCCGTCCCGGCAGGAGCGCTGAGCGACCGCACGCATCGCCTACGGCGCGTCAGATCGGCTCCCTGTGACGCGAGTGGTACCTGTTGACGGACGGTCGGGTGGGGAGTTCACTCTGCGAGCGGTTTGCCTACGGTTCCGGTCCTCGACAGGAAAGAGATCCGTGTCCACACGTCTCTTCGCCCCGCGTGCCGTCAGCGGCCGATCCTTACGCGCCAGGGCGGTCCTCACCGTCCTGGCAACGCTCCTGGCCCTCGTGGCAGGCGCCGTCGTGGCAGAACCCGCCACGTCCGCCGGGTCGGCCGGGTCGAACGGGCCCAAGGAGCTTTCGGCCGGGAAGGCCCGGACCGCGAGAGCCACCGCGGCCTCCGCCTTCGACACCTCGGTCGCCGAAGCCGCCGTCACGCGCCTGCTCGGCCCCGATCACGCGCGCCAGATCGACCTGCGGGGCATCGCCGCCGGGTCGGGCCAGGACCGCTATCTGATCGAGGCGGCGGGCGGTCGGGTGCGGATCAGCGGCACCACACCGGGCACGCTCCTCGCCGGACTCGGCCAGTATCTGCGCGTCGTCGCCCACGCCGACATCTCACTCAACGGGGAGCAGCTGCGGCTGCCCGACCAACTGCCGCTGCCGTCCTCCCCCATCGGCCGGTCCGCGAACGTCGCCCACCGCTTCGCCCTCAACGACACCGACGAGGGGTACGCGGGCCCGTATCTGACCTGGCAGCAGTGGCAGCGGCGGATCGACGTGCTGGCGCTCAACGGCATCAACGAGATGCTGGTCTACGAGGGCCAGGAGGCCGTCTACGACAGGACCTTCCAGCGCTTCGGCTACTCCGACGCCGAGATGCGCGCCTGGATCCCGCAGCCCGGCCACCAGCCGTGGTGGCTGCTCCAGAACATGTGCTGCGAGAACGGTCCGATCAGCTCGCAGCTCCTCGACCAGCGGGTGACGCTCGGCCGCCGGATGACCGGCTATCTGCGGCAGCTCGGCCTCACCCCGGTGCTGCCCGGCTACTTCGGCACCGTCCCGCCGGGCTTCGCCGCGAAGAACGCGGGAGCCCATGTGATCGCACAGGGAACCTGGAACGGCTTTCCCCGGTCCGACTGGCTGGACCCGACGACGGCGCTGTTCGGCCAGGTAGCCGACGCGTTCTACGGCGAGCAGAGCAAGCTGTTCGGCGACAGCTCGATGTACAAGATGGACCTGCTGCACGAGGGCGGCCAGGCGGGCGACGTCAACATCGGCGACGCCTCGCGGGCCGTACAGAACGCCCTCGACCGGGCCCACCCCGGAGCCATCTGGGCCATCCTCGGCTGGGAGAGCAACCCGCGCGCGGCGACCCTTCAGGCCGTCGACACCTCCCGCATGCTCGTCCTCGACGGCAACTCCGACACCACGGGCGCGACCGACCGCGACCAGGACTACCTCGGTACCCCGTACGCATTCGGCACGATCTGGAACTTCGGCGGCAACACGAACATGGGCGCGAGCATGGCGCTGTGGAACACGAAATTCCATGCCTGGCTGGCCAAGCCCGGCACGGCGCTCAGCGGTATCGCGTTGATGCCGGAGGCGATCGACAACAATCCGGTCGCCGTGGAGTTCTTCGCCGATCTGGCGTGGGAGTCGTCGGCGGTCGACATGGACACCTGGATGGCCGCGTACGCCACGGCGCGCTACGGGGCCGCCGACCCGCACGCGGTGGCGGCCTGGCAGACCCTGGGCCGTACGGCGTACTCCTGGCCGGGCGACACCGGGACCAGGCACACCAGCAGCATCTTCTCGATCCAGCCCGGTCTGTCCGCGACGGCCGGTTCGGTGCCGTACGACCCGAAGGACGTCCAGCGGGCGTTCGGCGAACTGCTCCAGGTGGGACAGCGGTCGCGCGGCAGCACCGCGTACACGTACGACCTCGTGGACCTCGGCCGTCAGGTGCTGTCCAACGACACCCGGACGCTGCTGCCGCGGATCCGCCAGGCGTACACCGCCCACGACACCACCGCCTTCGACGCGCTCAGCGGGCAGTGGATGACCAAGCTGAATCTGCTGGACGCGCTGCTGGGCGCCGACGGCACGTCGCTGTTCGGCGTCTGGCAGAAGGAGGCCGCCGCGCAGGCGCCGACTCCCGCGGAGGCCAAGCGGCTTGAGTACGACCTGCGCACGCTGGTCAGCGACTGGACGGAGACCCATCCGATCCAGGACTACGCGGGGCGCGAGTGGAACGGCCTGGTCGGGGACTACTACGGGGCGCGCTGGCGGACGTTCTTCGACTCGCTCCGCACGGCGCTCAGCACCGGCGGTCCGCCGCGGGCCATCGACTGGCGCGCGGTCGCCTCGACGTGGGTCCACAAAGTGGCGCGCTATCGGAGCACGCCCACCGACGACGCCTATCAGCAGGCGCGGAAGGTCGCCGCGTATCCGGCGGGGCACGTGGCCCTGGCCGCGGACCCGAAGGCCGGGCCGCCCGGTGCGACCGTACGGCTGACCGCGGCCTTCACCGATGACAACGCCCTGTGGCCCACGGGCCCCGCGAGCTTCGCGCTGACCGCGCCGGGCGGCTACACCGTCCGCCCGGTCGGCGGGTCCACGCCGTCGGTGCCCGCGGGAGGGACGGCCACCGCCGCCTGGGACGTGACGATGCCGAGCGACGCCACGCCCGCTGACCTGGCGCGTCTGACGGCGACTGTGCGCTGGTCGTCGGGCGCAGCCGACGACGCGGTGTCGGCGACCGCGACCGACACGACCGACGTGCTGGTGTCCGGACCGGTGGCGGAGCCGTATCGCACGGCGTCTTCGGCGTCCTCGGCGTCGATCGCCTTCGCCCAGCACGGCGACGTGTTCGGCATGGCCGGCGGCGGCGCGGACGTCGGCGCGTCCACCGACCAGTACGGCACCATCTACCGCCCGCGGTGGCTGACCTCCGGGCAGGCCGTCGGCACGGAGGTGCTGGAGCAGGAGAACAGCGGCCCCTGGGCGCGGGCCGGACTCGTCGTGCGCTCGGACCTCGCGCGGCCGGGAAGCGCCGGCTACGCCGATCTGGCCGTCACGCCGGAGCACGGCTGCGTGTTCATGTGGGACGCCGACGGCAACGGAACCCTTGAGCACTCCGCGTCGAGCGGCGGATTCACCGGCCCCGTCCACCTGCGGATCAGCCGTGACGGCGACACCTTCACCGGCTGGTGCAGCCAGGACGGCACCGACTGGACCCGGGTGGGATCGGCGCCGCTGCCCGGCGCCGCGCCCGCCGAGGACGCCGGTCTGCTCTTCACCGCGGTCGACGCGTCCACCCACCGCCAGGGCGCCGCGCGCTTCCACGGGCTGACGCTGGCACCTTTCACCGCGCGGGACACCTCGGGCGACACCGTGCTGAGCCTCGGCAGGCCGACAACCGCACTGTCCTACGAGGCGGGCAGCCCGCCCTCCGCGGCGGTCGACGGCGACCGCACCAACACCACGTACTGGGCGAGCGCGATGGCCGGCGGCGACACCTGGTGGCAGGTCGACCTCGGCGCTGCCCACGACCTGTCGTCGGTCAACGTCCGCAACTACGTGGACGGCAAGCGCGCCTACACCTATACGTTGGCCGGCAGCGTGGACGGCGTCCACTGGTTCGCCCTCGGCGGCAAGAACACCGCCGCGGTCGCCACGGACACCGGTGACACGTTCTCCCTGACCGCCGCGGCGCGCTACATCCGTGTCGACGGCCTCAGCAACACCGCCAACACCTCCTTCCACCTCACCGAGGTCACCGTCACCGGCGCGGCCTGAACCCGCTGGGTGCGGCGGGGTGCGGCGAGGTCCGGCCGTGCGCGAGGGTAGGGCGGAACGGCAGGGCGGGACGACTGATGCGACGGCAAGGCGGTGGCGGGCGTGCGGGCTGTGGTGTTCGAGGAATTCGGGCGGATGCCGGAGGTTCGGGAGGTGGCCGATCCGGGATGTCCGCCTGACGGGGTGGTCGTGCGGGTCGAGGCGACCGGGCTGTGTCGCAGCGACTGGCACGGATGGCTCGGGCATGACGACGGGATCACGCTGCCGCATGTGCCGGGTCATGAATTCGCGGGCCGGATCGAGGAGGCGGGTCCCGGAGTCAGCCGGTGGCGGGTCGGCGACCGGGTGACCGTGCCGTTCGTCTGCGCCTGCGGGAGCTGCGCCGCCTGCGCCCGCGGCGATCAGCAGGTGTGCGAGCGGCAGGAGCAGCCAGGCTTCACCTACTGGGGGTCCTTCGCGGAGTACGTCGCCGTCCCGCACGCGGACGTCAACCTGGTGGGGCTGCCCGACGACATGACGTACGCGACCGCCGCGTCGCTCGGCTGCCGCTTCGCCACCGCGTACCGCGCGGTGGTCGCGCAAGGTCGTACGCGGCCGGGCGAGTGGGTGGCGGTGATCGGCTGCGGCGGGGTCGGCCTGTCGGCGGTGATGATCGCGGTGGCCTGCGGGGCACGGGTGGTGGCGGTGGACACCTCGGCCCAAGCTCTCGGCCTGGCACGGAAGTTCGGCGCCTCGGTGGGTGTCGACGCCTCGCGGTCCGATGTCGACACGGCGGAGGCGGTCCGCGCGGCGACCGACGGCGGAGCGCATGTCTCGGTCGACGCGCTCGGCTCCCCCGCCACCTGTGCGGCCTCCGTGGCGGGCCTGCGGCGGCGGGGCAGGCATGTGCAGGTCGGTCTGCTGCCGTCGGGCGGTGTCGCCGTCCCCATGGACCGGGTGCTCGCCCTCGAACTGGAGATTCTGGGCAGCCACGGCATGGCCGCGCACGCGTATCCGGAGATGATGCGGCTGGTCGCGGCCGGGACGCTCCGCCCCGATCTGCTGGTCGGCTCGGTCATCGGCCTGGACGCGGCACCGGGCGCGCTGGCCGCGCTCAGCGACGGGTCGGCCGGCGGCGTCACCGTGATCACGCCACAGAAGAAGTGAGCGCGGACTCGGCGTTGTTGGCACGGGCTCCGCGGTACGGGCACGGCCTCAGCGTCGGAGGCGGGGGCGCGGTGTCATCGGCGCGGGCGCGGTGTCACCCGTACGGACGCGGCGTGCGTCGGCGCCGTCGTGCCGCGGAGCGGTTAGCTTCGGCGAATGCAGAAATGGTCCGGACTTCCGTATCCCCTGGGCGCGACCTATGACGGCTCGGGCACCAATTTCGCCCTCTTCTCGGAAGTGGCGGAGAAAGTCGATCTGGCCGTCATCGACGCGCGCGGGCGTGAACAACGCACCCCGCTGGCGTCGGTGGACGGATCGGTCTGGCACGCGTATCTGCCGGGCGTCGGTCCCGGCCAGCGCTACGGATACCGGGTGCACGGCCCGTACCGGCCGGAGCACGGGCACCGGTGCAATCCGGCGAAGCTGCTGGTGGACCCGTACGCGAAGGCCATCGACGGCCAGCCCGACAGTCACAGGTCGCTGCTCGGTTACCGTGACGACGGCTCGGACGAACCCGACACCGCCGACAGCCTCGGCCACACCATGC
>NZ_MECL01000053.1 GCF_014596445.1 Streptomyces sp. CBMA29
GCCACACCATGCTCTCGGTGGTCGCCGACCCGGCGTTCGACTGGGGCGAGGACCGTCTGCCGAAGCGGCCGTACCACGAGTCGGTGCTGTACGAGGCGCACGTCAAGGGCCTGACGGTACGTCACCCGGCGCTGCCGGAGAAGCTGCGCGGCACGTACGCGGGAATGGCGCATCCGGCGATCGTGCAGCATCTGACCGAACTGGGCGTCACCGCCGTCGAATTGATGCCGGTGCACCAATTCGTGCAGGACGGCCACTTGCGCGACCGTGGCCTGTCGAACTACTGGGGCTACAACACCATCGGTTTCTTCGCGCCGCACAACGCCTACTCCTCCAGCGGCACACGCGGTCAACAGGTCACAGAATTCAAGGAGATGGTCAAGGCACTGCACCAGGCGGGCATCGAGGTGATCCTCGACGTGGTGTACAACCACACCGCCGAGGGCAGCGAACTCGGCCCGACGCTCTCCTTCCGCGGTATCGACAACGCCTCGTACTACCGGCTGGTGGACGACGACCCGCGGCACTGCTTCGACACGACGGGCACCGGCAACAGCCTGCTGATGCGGCACCCCAATGTGCTGCAACTCATCATGGACTCGCTGCGTTACTGGGTGACCGAGATGCACGTCGACGGTTTCCGGTTCGACCTGGCGTCCGCGCTGGCCCGGCAGTTCCACGAGGTGGACCGGCTGTCCGCCTTCTTCGACCTGGTGCAGCAGGACCCGGTGATCAGCCGCGTGAAGCTCATCGCCGAGCCCTGGGACGTCGGCGACGGCGGGTACCAGGTGGGCAACTTCCCCGCCCTGTGGAGCGAGTGGAACGGCAAATACCGCGACTCGGTAAGGGACTTCTGGCGCGGCTCCCCTTCCACCCTGCCGGAGTTCGCGTCCCGGCTGACCGGCTCCTCCGACCTGTACGAGGGCAGCCGTCGTCGCCCGCGCGCCAGCGTCAACTTCGTCACCGCCCACGACGGTTTCACCCTCCGCGACCTGGTCTCGTACAACGGCAAGCACAATGAGGCCAACGGCGAGAACGGCAACGACGGGGACAACGACAACCGTTCCTGGAACTGCGGCGCCGAGGGCCGGACGCAGGACAAGGAGATCCTGGCCCTGCGGGCCCGGCAGCAGCGCAATCTCCTCGCCACGCTCTTCGTGTCCCAGGGCGTGCCGATGCTCGCCCACGGCGACGAGTCGGGACGCACCCAGCTCGGCAACAACAACGTCTACTGCCAGGACAACGAGATCGCCTGGGTGGACTGGGACCTGGACGAGCCCCGGCGCAACCTGCTGGCGTTCACCCAGCGCGTCATCGCCCTGCGCGCTCGGCATCCGGTGCTGCGCCGGCGGCGCTTCTTCCGCGGCGGCGACGGCAAGGGCACGCCGGATCTGGTCTGGTTCCGGCCGGACGGCCGCGAGATGGAGGAGGCCAACTGGCTGCGTGAGGACGCGCACGCGGTGGGCGCCTTCCTCAACGGCGACGGCATCCCCGAGCCCGGCCCGCACGGCGAGCGCGTCACCGACGACTCCTTCCTCGTCCTGGTCAACAGCCACTACGAACAGGTCGACTTCACCGTCCCGGCCAGTGCCTTCGGCGACGGCTGGCAGATCGTCGTGGACACAGCCGTCGAGTCCGACACGGGCGGCCCGGACGGACCGCGCGTCCCGGCGGACGCGGTGGTGCCGGTGCACGCGCGGTCGATGACCGTACTGATGCGTCCGCGCACCGACTGAGCGGCGAGCCGAAGGGGCGGCCGGGGTGGCCGGCGACTGGGCGGACTGTCGGCTGGGCGGGTGCGAGCCCGCTCAGCCGGTCGTCGTCACCGGGGCGCCGGGCGGACCCGAGACGCCGTACGCACCGGGGAGCAGTGCCAGCAGGGCCCGCTTGTCGGGCTTGCCGCTGGGTGCGACCGGCATCGCGTCCAGCACGGTGACGGTGGCGGGCACGGCCGCCTCGCCCAACTCGGCGCGTACGGCGGCGCGCAGGGCGTCGGCGGTCGGCGTGCGCCCCGCGACGGGTACGACGAAGGCGTGGGCGGCCTCACCGGTCGTCTCGTCGGGAGCCCCGACCACATATGCCTGGTCGACGTCCGGGTGGGCGGCGAGCGCGGACTCGATCGCTCCCGCGTAGTGCAGGATCGCGTTGACGAAGATGACGTCGCGGGCGCGGCCGACCAGGCGCAGGTAACCGTCGTCCGCGAGGGTGCCGAGGTCGCGGGTGCGGATCCAGCCCTCGCGCACCACCTCACGGGTCTCTTCCTCGTCCTGCCAGTAGCGCGACATGGCGCCCGCGCTGCGGACCCAGATCTCGCCGGGTGTGCCCGGCCGCACCGTGCGCCCCCGGGGATCGCGCACGCTGACGTCGACGCCGGGCATCGGCCGGCCGACCGAGTCCATCACCTGCTCCGGCCGCTTGGCCAGGTCCTCGGGGGTGAGGAGCGCCAGCATGCCCGTCTCGGTCTGCCCGTATCCCTGGTGGACGGCGGGGCCGAGCCGGTCGGCGGCCTCGGCGAGCCGGTGCGGCGGCAGCGGTGAGCCCGCGACGAGCAGGACGCGCAGGCTGCTGGTGTCGATGTCCTCGGTGCGCAGGGTGTCGAGGATCTGGTAGAGCCGGGGGACGGTGCACAGGCAGGCGGTGATGCGGTGGCGCCGCCAGATCTCCGGGAAGGTGAGCGGGGGTTCGGGGATCACGGCGGTGCCGCCGTCGAGCAGGCACAGGGAGAGGTGTTCGAGCATGACGGCGCTGGTGAGGGTGCCGAAGACGAGGTAGCGCCGGTACCCGGCGGCGAGTCGGGCCGTGGTCGCGCTCCACCGCGCGGGCTGCCACGACCAGTGTTCGCTGAGCGCGCGGTAGGTCTGGGCGCAGCCCTTGGGATGGCCGGTGCTGCCGCTGGTCAGGGTTATGAGGCCGATGTCGTCGGGGCGGCCGTGCGCGGTCAGGGCGTCGGGCGATGTGTCGGCCGGTGCGGCCGACAGGTCGCGGTCCACGTCGAGTACGGGGCGGGTGCCCGCCGCCGCCAGGAGCGCGGGGGTCGTGGTCGAGTCGTCGGCGACGACCGCGTCGACTCCCGTGGACAGCACATGGGCGAGCTGGCTCGGCGTCAGTCCGGGGCGCAGCCCTGTGACGCGGCATCCCAGCAGGTGGGCGGCGATCTGGGCGGCGAAGCCCTGCGGGGTGACGGCGGTCGTGACGGCCACTCCCCCGCCGGGTCCGAGTCCGGCCGCCCGCAGTCCCGCGACGCAGCGCCGCACACGGTCGAGCACCTCGCCGCGGCTGACGGGATGTGACCGGAATTCGAAGGCCGGGGTGCCCGGATCGCGCAGGAAAGCGTCCACGAGTGGCTGGGGAAATACCGATTCGGCCGGATTGTTCACGGCGCTCTCCGATCCGGTGGGGCGGTCACGGGGGTCGCATTTCGGCCGCGGACAACAGCAATGCCGGGCGGGAAACCTCGGCGGGCATCTGCGCGCACGGCTCGCACGGCACACGTCGGGCACTTGCGCCGAAGCCGAAATTATCCGCCCGAACGCCGGGGGCCGCGGTGTGATATGGATCACATCTCTGCCTATAGATGCCTCCTTTAACTCTCAACTACGGTGACTCCGTCCATCTCAGGAGCCGGGAGGCCCAGTGTCCGGAGAAGAGCGGATCGATTACCTCGTCGTCGGTGCGGGACCCGCGGGAATCCAGGCGGCATATTTCCTGGAACGCGCGGGACGCGACTATCTGGTCGTCGAGGCGGGCGCGGCTCCCGGAGCCTTCTTCACGAGGTTTCCCAGACACAGGAAACTCATATCCATCAACAAGGTGCACACCGGCTGGGACGATCCCGAGCTGAATCTGCGTACCGACTGGAACTCGCTGCTGTCCGACGAGAGCTCGCCGCTGTTCACCGCGGTCACGCCCCGGTACTTCCCCGACGCCGACGACATGGTCGGCTATCTCGCCGACTTCGCCGACACCCACCGCCTGCGCATCCGCTACGACACGCGGATCACCCGTATCAGCCGGCGAACGGCGGAAGACGGCGGCCCGCGCGGGGACTTCGAGACCGTGGACCAGGACGGCACCGTCCGCAGGGCCCGGCGGCTGATCATGGCGACCGGCGTGTCCCTCCCCTACATCCCGCCCATCGAGGGCGTGGAGCTGGCCGAGCGCTACGACCTGGTGCCGGTCGACCCGGCCGGGTTCACCGGGCAGCGGGTCCTGATCGTCGGGCGGGGCAATTCGGCCTTCGAGACCGCCGACAACCTCATCGAGACGGCCTCGGTCATCCACGTGGCGGGTCCCGGTTCACTGCGGCTCGCCTGGCAGACCCATTTCGTGGGGCATCTGCGGGCGGTGAACAACAATTTTCTGGACACGTATCAGCTCAAGTCGCAAAATGCCCTGCTCGACGGGGAGATCATGCGCATCACCAGGGACGGCGAGGACGGCCCCTACCGCGTGCCGGTGAAATTCGCGCGGGTGAACGAGGTGGTCAAGGAGATCACTTACGACCGGGTCATTCTTGCCACCGGTTTCCGCTTCGACGCCTCGGTCTTCGCCGAGGAATGCCGTCCGGAGCTGACCATCAAGGACAGATTCCCTGCGCAGACGGACGCCTGGGAATCCCCGAACGTACCCGATCTGTATTTCGCCGGCACGATCACCCAGGTGCGGGATTTCAAGAAGTCCACCAGCGGTTTCATTCACGGCTTCCGCTACGGCGTCCGCGCGCTGCACCGCATCCTGGAACAGCGTTACCACGACCGGCCATGGCCGCGCCGGGAACTGGCCGCCGGCCCCGCCGGACTCCCCGGGGCCATCGCCGAGGCGGTGATCGAGCGGGTGAACCGCAGTTCCGCCCTGTGGCAGCTCTTCGGTTTCCTCGGCGACGCGGTCATCGCCTCCCGAGGACCGTCGGGCGATTCGGTCGGCTATCACGAGGAGTTGCCGGTCGACCATCTCCACCAGGCCGTCGGCGACGGCGTCTTCGGAGACGTCGGCCGCTATCTGACGGTCACCCTCGAATACGGCGCCGATCACGACAAGGTGAATCCGTTCGACATCTCCGTGGGCCGGGTCTCGCAGCAGGCGACCGCCGGGCTCGACGGCCGCTATCTCCACCCGGTGGTGCGGCTGTTCGAGAACGGCAAGCCGGTCGCGGAACACCACATCACGGAGAATCTGGAGAACGAGTGGGACAGCGAGGAGGTCCACCGCGCCCCGCTCGTGCGCTTTCTGACGGACCATCCCGTCACGGATGACGTCCCCGTCCCCGCCGCCGACCCGTCGTGAACGGGGTGCTGTCGGCGCTGCGGGACAGAGCCCGCGCCCGACTCGACCCGGTCCACTGGGACTTCTACGAGGGCGGCGCGGGCACTGAGACGGCGCTGGCCGAGAACGAACGCGCCTTCGCCCGGCTGGCGTTGCTGCCCCGGGTGCTGACCGGCGAGGGCCGCCCAGACACCGCCGTGTCACTGCCCGGCGGCCGGGCGTCGATGCCGGTGGTGGTCTCCCCCACCGCCTTCCACCGGCTGGCCCATCCGGACGGCGAACGCGCCACGGCGCGCGCGACCGCCGTGGCCGACACCGTACTGATCACCTCGCAGGCGGCCACCACGGCCGTGGACGAGGTCACCGCCGCCGCCCGGTCGGTGCGGTCCGACGCCGTCGTGTGGTTCCAGCTCTACCTCCAGCCGGAGGCCGAGGTCACCACCGCGCTCGTCCGGCGCGCGGAGAAGGCGGGCTGTACGGCGCTGGTGGTCACGGCGGACTCGCCGGTCTTCGGCCGCCGCGGCCGGGACGAGCGCAACGGCTTCCACGATCTGCCGCCGGGACTGGCAGCCGAGAACATGCGGGATCTGCCCGGCGCGCCGCCCGGCCGCACCCGTGACATCGCGATGTCACCGGCCCTGTCCTGGGACGACCTGCGCCGTCTGCGGGACGTCACCGGCCTGCCGGTCGTACTGAAGGGCGTCCTGCACCCCGCCGACGCCCGGCGCGCGGTCGACGAGGGCGTACAGGCGCTGATCGTCTCCAACCATGGCGGCCGTCAGCTCGACGCGGCACCGGCCACCGTCGAGGCGCTGCCCGCGGTGGTCGACGCGGTCGGCGGGCGGGTCCCCGTGCTGCTGGACGGCGGGGTGCGCGGCGGCTCCGACGTGGTGGTCGCGCTGGCGCTCGGCGCGGCGGCGGTCGGCATCGGCAGGCCCGTGCTGTGGGGCCTCGCGGCGGACGGCGAGGCGGGCGTGACCGCCGTACTGGAGGAGTTGCGGGCCGAGTCGGCACATGTGCTGACGCTCTGCGGCAGCGCCGACTGCCGTGGCCCGGCACGCGACCAGGTCCTGGTACGGGGGGCGAGGGCGTGCTGAGGCGCGCCGGGGCGGCGGCGCTCGCGCTGTCCGTCCCCTACTGGCTGCCGCGGGCCGTCGTCGCCCTGCGGGTGGAGGTCTTCGCCCGGATCAACGGCCCGGAGGGCGTGGTCGTTCCCAACGCGGAGGTGGCCGCGGACCGCTTCACCGAGTTGTACGAGCATCCGGCCGCCAGCGGTCGCAGCAAGGGCGCGGCACTGTCCGATCTGTTCTGGTACTGGCTCTCCCCCGGCCCCGAGGTCCACCAGGAGCATCTGGAGCCGGGGCCCCGCTACGACGCCGTCGCCCGGACCACCGCCGCGATCCTGGCCGGGACCAGCGCCGAACTCGCGGCGGCCGCGGCCCGGCGGACGGCCCAGGTGCTGGACGAACTCGTGCCGGGCGACGCCGCGTTGGTGCGCCTGCGGGATCTGATGATGCCGGTCTGGGCGGAGTTCTTCTACGGCCTGGTCTTCCGCGAACCGTGCCCGCCGCACGCGCGCCGGCTGATCGTGGCCAACGCCGAGGACGTCATCAACTCCCTGAAGAACACGCGCCTTCGGCACATGCGGCGGCGTGAGCGGCTGACCCGCTATCTGCTGCGCAGGCTGGCCGCGGGGGACGTACCGCACACGCTGCCTACGGAGTTGGCGTCGCCGCGGGACCGCGCGCACTACCTCCAGGGCACCTTCTTCAACACCGCGGTCGTGCAGATGTCGGAGGCCATGGCGCATCTGCTGCTGACGCTCGCCGCGGAATCCGACGTCCAGCAGCGGCTGGCGGACCATCCCGAGGACGACCGGTACCTGTCCCACGTGATGGACGAGACGCTGCGCCTGTACCCGCTGTTCGGCATCGCGCACCGCGTCACGGCCGAGGAGATCGACCTCGGCGGCGGCGCGCGCTATCCGGCGGGCACGGTGCTGTGCTTCGACTATCCCGCCTACCACGCGACGGGTTACGCCGATCCGGACACGTTCGACCCGGAGCGGTGGAATCGGACGTCCGCCAAGCACGCGCACCACATCCCCTTCGGGGTGGCCGCGAACCGGCCCTGTCCCGCTTGGCGGCTCGCCCCGCTGGTCATGCGGGCCGCGACCCGCGAGGTGCTGGCCCGCTTCACCCTGCACACCGCCGTGTCGCACACCCGCTCCATCCCACACCGCGCGCCCTGCCTGCTGGTGCGCCGCGACCGGCCGCTGCCGCGGTACCGGATCGCCGCCGTCCGGGCGTTCCTGCGGGTCCGCGACCGCTGGGAGGACGTCGGCCGCAGTCTGCTCCAACTGGGCTTCGGGACCTGGATGGTGCTGGACGCGCGGCGCCAGCGGCCGACGCAGCGGTGGTTCGCCGCGCACGACACGCAGGGCCGCCCGCTGACCGAGACGCGTCCGGGCGGTCACGCCGCGGACGGCGACGCGTCCTACGGGGCCGCGGACCGCTGTCCCCACTCCCACTGACCCCAGCAAGCACAGGCACTGCCTCCCCCCATGAATCCGCACCCGCCGAAGGGCAGCCCGCCATGTCCGCGACCGCGCTCGGCCCCGCCTTCCTGCTCGCCGTCGTCGTCATCCTCCTCACCTGCCGGATCGCCGCCTGGGCGCTGCGCCCGCTCGCCCAGCCGCCCGTGGTGGCCGAGATGATCGCAGGGGTGCTCCTCGGCCCCTCCGTGCTCGGCCTGGTCGCCCCCTCGTGGGAGCACGCCGTCTTCCCCGCCGACCTGCGGCCCGTGCTGTACGTGGCCGGGCAGCTCGGTCTGGTGCTCTTCATGTTCCAGGCGGGGTACGAATTCCGCGTCGACCGGATCAAACCGGTGGCCAGACCCGCCGCGCTGATCTCGACGGCCGGGATTGTCGTACCGCTGGCGCTGGGCACCGCGCTGGTGTGGGCCGTGCGCGGCTCCGTGCACACCGCTCCCGACGGTGTGCCGATGTACGTGGCCGCGCCCTTCGTCGGCGTCACACTGTCGATCACCGCCTTCCCCATGCTGGCCCGGATCATCACCGAACGCGGCCTGACCGACACGGCGTTCGGCACCATCTCGCTCGCGGCCGGCGCGCTGGACGATGTCGTCGCGTGGGTCCTGCTCGCAGGCGTCCTCAGCCTGTCGCGCGGCACCTCAGGGCCCATCGTTCTCGCGGTGGCGGGCGCGGCCGGTCTCTCGGTGGTGCTGATCGCGCTGGTGCGCCTGCGCGGTCCCGCGATCCGGATCGCCGAGCGGCTGCCTTCGGATCAACTGCTGCTGGTGACGCTGCTGTTGCTGTGCCTGGCGGCCTGGTACACCGACCGGATCGGCCTCTACGCGGTCTTCGGCGCTTTCAGCCTGGGCGTCGCCTATCCGAGGGCGCCGAGGATCGACCGTACGCTGGAGGCCGCGGCGCCGGTCAGCCGTGTCCTGCTGCTGCCGCTGTTCTTCACGTACTCCGGGCTCAACACCGACACCGGTCTGCTGACCGACCCGACGCTGCTGCTGTTCGCCGCGGGCTGCACGCTGGCGGCCGTGGTCGGGAAATTCGGCGCGTGCTGGCTGGCCGCCAGGCTCGCCGGACAGAGCGGTCCTGTGGCGCTGCGGGTCGGCACGCTGATGAACGCGCGTGGGCTGATGCAGCTCATCGCCATCAACGTCGGGCTGGCGGAAGGCGTGGTGACGCGGTCGATGTTCACCGTGCTCGTCCTGGTCGCGCTGGTGACCACCGTGATGGCCACGCCGCTGCTGGCGTTGTGGGACCGGCGGGACGGCGGCGTCCCGGACGCGCCCGCCGTCCCCGCCGCCCCACCGCTGTCGAAGGTCTCCGCCGTCAGCGAGTGAGGAGGCGGCCTCGCCGCCGGGTCGGATGCGGCGCGGTCAGCGGGGCGCGCCGAACGAGCTGAGCGGCGCCGGACGCAGCGGCTTGCCGTGCCAGGCAGCCGTGAAGTCGCGGGCGGTGAGCGAGCACGTGAGCGTCAAGTGGTGCGGGGTCTCCAGGAATCCGACCTCGGCGACGAAGGTGTCGGCGTCGGTCCAGCCCGCGCTGATCGCGGTCGGTACGGGGACGGCGGGCCGTTCGGCGACCGCCCAGCCGGTCCCGCCAGTCCCGCCGAAGCGCAGCGCGAACGGCGGCTCTTCCTCGTTCTTCGCCTGGTCGAGCGTGAGGATCCAGCCGTCGCCGTCGGCCGTCAACTCCACCGCCGTCAGGCTCTGTTGGGCCTCCGCTTCGCCGTCGCGCGGCGCGAACCGTACCCCGGACCACGCCTCGGTGTCGGCGGGCGCCGCCGTCCCCGCGACCGTCGGGAGGACGAGCCGGGACAGCCGCTCGCGCAGCGCCGCGTCCTCTCCCGCGGCGCTCACCGGCTCCGGTCCGAAGGCGGGCAGCAGGTGCTCCCAGATCATGTCCATCACGGACTGCATGAGATCGGTGTTCGCCGTGATCGCGATCACCACGTCCTGCTCGGGCAGCACGACGCAGAACTGCCCGACCGCCCCGTCACCCCGGTAGCCGTGGCGCGACATCCAGAACTGGAAGCCGTATCCCTGCGCCCAGTCCGACTGCCGCGCCTGCGGCGAACCGTCGCTGTTGTCGACGTGCGCGCGGGTCGCCTGCGCGACCCAGGCCGCCGGAAGGAGCTGCTCGCCCTCCCACACGCCTTTGTCGAGGTAGAGCTGGCCGAGCCGGGCGACCGCGTCGGTGGCGGCGTGCAGCCCGCTGTAGCCCAGCTCGCGGCCCGCCCTGTCGCGCTCCCACAGCGTCTCGCCGATGCCGAGCGGATCGAGCAGCCGGGGCCGCAGATATTCGGTCAGCGTCTGCCCGGTGGCGCGCTGGATGATGGCGCCGAGGGTGTACGTGGTGGGCTGGTTGTACGCGAAGACCGAGCCCGGCTCGCGGTCCGGGGGGATCAGCAGGAAGCCGCGGACGGGCTCTTCCGCGTCGATCGCGAGCGCCTGGACCACGGTCTCGGAGAGGTGGCCGCTGGCCATGGAGGCGATGTGCCGCACCTTCATGGCGCGGCTCGCAGGGTCGGTGATGTCGGCGTCGAATTCGGGGAAGTAGGAGACGACCCGGGCGTCCAGGTCCAGCAGTCCCTCGTCGATGGCGAAGCCGACGGCCGAGCCGGTGAAGCTCTTGCTGATCGAGTAGAGCCGGTGCGGCCGGTCGGCGGTGAAGGGCGCCCACCAGCCGGAGGCGACCACGCTGCCGTGCCGCAGGATCATCAGGCCGTGCGGTTCGACACCGGGCGCCGCCTCGATCGCGTCGAGGAACGCCTGGACGCCGCGGGCGTCGACGCCTTGCGCGGCCGGGCTGCTGACGGGCAGCGGGTGAGCGGTCATCGGGCTTCCTCCTGCTGCTGGATCTTGGACGGCCATCCTCGCCGCGCCCCGGCACGGGTGTCCAGAGGGGGGTCGGTTCAGCGGCGCACCGGGAGGCCGACGAAGGCCGGGCGGGCACGCGCCGGAGCGACGGACGTGGCCGGTACGCGCTCCAGGACGCCGCCCGCGAAGACGTCGTAGAGCGGCAGCGACTCCAGGTGGACATAGCCGATGTGGCAGTCGCAGACGGCCAGCGGGCAGGGGCGGGGGGCGAGGGCGGACCGGTAGGAGCCGTCGTAGAGATTGCCCAGTTCGGCGCGGACGAAGTGGCAGCGGCGGACCGTACCGTCGCCGTCCACCGAGATCACGGATTCACCGGTCCGGCAGGGCAGCCCTGCCGAGCGGTGCGGGTGGCGGCTGTAGGGGAACAGCGGGTCGAGGGCCGTCCAGGCGTCGGCTTCCGCGTCGGTGTAGGTGTGGCCTTCGGCGGCGTTCACCCACAGGTAGACGTGGCCGGGCAGTGCGGCGCGCAGCCGGGCGGCGTCCGCGAGGTGTTCCGGCAGGCCGACGACGCCGACGCTGAACCGGACGCCGCGGTCGGCCACTTCGCGGGTCTTGCGCAGGAAGCGGTCGTACGGCGTCTGGCCGGGGTGATAGGTGCACCACAGGGCGAGGGTGTCGGGGTCGGCGTCCGCGAGCCAGTCAGTGCGGCAGCTCAGATTCGTCTGGATGGCGACCCGGTCGATGTGCGGCTCGTGCGACAGCTCGGCCAGGGTGTCGCGGTACCAGGAGCGGACCAGGCCCTCGCCCCACGGGGTGAACAGCACGGACAGCCGGTCGCCCCGCTGCTCTCGCGCCCAGTGCGCGAAGCGGGCGAGCGCGGCGCGGTCGGCGCGCAGTTGCGCGGGGCTGTCGCGGCGCTTGGCGAAGGGGCAGTACGGGCAGTCGTAGTCGCAGGAGGCGAGCGGGCCGCGGTAGAGCAGCGTCAGATCCATGGCGGCGGCCTCACTTCAGCTCGTACGCGGCCATCGCCGCCCGGACCGGGGGTGAGAACAGTTCGGGGCCGAGGGCGTCGCAGTGGGCGAGTCCTTCGGGGGACAGCCGTATGCGGCCGGTCGCGGGGGTCTGGTCGTCGAGCCAGCCGCGGGCCGCGAAGCGGTCGATCTCGGCGGCGAAGTCGGCGTGGGCGTCGGTGCCGAAGCGGTCGCGGTAGTCGGCCAGGGGCATGCCGTCGGCTTGCAGCAGCGACTGGAGCAGGTGTCTGCGGCGGGCCTCGTCGGCGTCGACCCGACGGCCGTGGGCGGCGCGGGTGAAGTCGTCGGTGGTGGTGTACTCGTCGATGATCGCGCGGATCTCCCGCATGTCGACCGCGTAGTCGAAGGAGTAGTGCAGCGTGGAGGTGTAGGAGCGGGCGCCGCAGCCGAGCCCGATCATGCCGTCGGTCTGACAGGCGTGGTCGTCCGGCCCCTGGGGGGCGGCGTCGGCCCGGCGGAACATCCGCATGGAGACCTGCTCGTAGCCGTGCGTCAGGAGGTGGTCGCGGCCCTGCCGGTACAGCCGCAGACGCTGCTCGTCCCAGGCCGGGTCGCTGACGGCGGTGCGGCTTTCGAGGCCGGTCTTCGGCCGTACGTACAGCGGGTAGAGGTACAGCTCCTCCGGCCGCCAGCGCAGCGCGGCGTCCAGCGAGGTGCGCCAACTGGCCGGGGTCTGGCCGTCGATGCCGTAGATGAGGTCGATGTTGAGGACCGGGATACCGGCGTCGCGGACGCGGGCGAGCGCGGCTTCGACGTCGGCGCGGCGCTGGGGCCGTACGGCGGCCTTCGCCTCGTCGTCCACGAAGCTCTGCACGCCGAGGCTGAGCCGGGTGGCGCCGCGGTCGGCGAGGACGGCGAGCCGGTCGGCGGTGGCGGTCGCGGGCGATGCCTCGACGGAGAGCGGGATCGCGCGCAGGTCGGCGCCCATCCGGCGCTCGGCGATGTCGCAGAGCCGTTCCAGCTCGGCGGCCGTCAGGAAGGTGGGGGTGCCGCCGCCGAAGGCCGCGGTCGCGAACCGTACCGGCTCGGTGTCGCCGAGCGCGTCGCGGACGGCGGTGGCCTGCCGGTCGAGCGCGTCGAGATAGCGGGTGGTCAGCTCGCCGGGCGCGCCGATGCGGGTGAAAAGGTTGCAGAATCCGCAGCGGACCTCGCAGAACGGGATGTGCAGATAGAGCGAGAGCGCGTCCTTGGGCTCCGCCCGCCACAGTGCGCTCAGCGCGGGCCGGTCGGGCAGCGGGCGGTAGGCGGTCTTGTGCGGATACGCGTAGACGTAGCTCTGGTAGGGACTGTCGGTGGGGGGTGCGGGCCGGTTCGGGGACGGCTGGTCGGTCGGCGTGGTCGTGGAGATCGGTGTGGTCGGTGTGGTCGGCGTGGTCGTGGAGATCGGCGCGTTCATGAGGACGGCTCCAGGAAGAAGTGGGCGTAGGGCACCGTCCAGACCGCCTCGTGGCCGAGGCGGTGACCTGTGTAGCCGTCGTCTCCGTAGGTGGTGCCGTGGTCGGAGCAGACGATGGCGAAGCAGCGGCGGCGGGCCGCCATGGCGTGGAAGAGACGTCCGATGTGCCGGTCGATGTACTCCAGCGCCGCCGCGTGCGTGGCGCGGGTGTCTCCGGCCTCGCGGGTGGCGCCCGGCGTGTGGAACCAGTTGGGCTGGTGCAGAGCGGACGCGTTGAGGAAGAGGAACAGCCGCTGGTCGGTGGGCAGTTCGGCGACGACTCGCTCCGCGCGCTCGACCTGCGCCTCGAACGAGGTGGGCGAGGTGACACCGAACTCCGGCTCCCAGTGGCTCTCCTGGAACAGTCCCGGCAGGACGTCGCCCAGCGCGCCGCGCTTGTTGAAGAAGCCGACGCCGCCGATGCAGACGGTGCGGTATCCGGCCGCCGCGAGTCCGGACACCAGGTCGGGCGTGTCGAAGACGTAGGTGCCCGCCTCGGTGGTCTCGCTCCCGGCGAAGCGCGCGGCGAACAGCCGGGGGTGCGGTCCGGGCGCCGCCGGGGTCGGCAGGAATCCGGCGAAGATCGCCTGGTGCGAGGCGTAGGTGAAGCTGCCGGGCGCGTGCCGCTCCTCCCAGCGTCCGCCCGGCAGATGGCCGGCCAGATGCGGGATGCGTCCGGCCGCGGCCAACTCGGCCGCGACGTCGTGGCGGAGCGTGTCGAGGGTGATCAGGAGGATGTCGTCGCGGCCCACGACCTCGTTCATGTCCGGGCCTCCGCCGTCCGGGAGCGCGGGCGCGGACGCGGACGCGGACGCGGACGCGTCAGAGGGTCGCATGTCGGGTCCTCGGCGCTTGGCTGCGCGACGGTTCGTGGCCTGCTGGTACGTGCCGCGCCGCGTCATGCGGCGCCGGTACGGGCGGGGCTTGCCCGTGCGGTGCCGGTACGGGCGCGGCGCAATCATCGGCGGCCGGTTCGTACGCAGCCGGTTCGTGGGCGGCCGGTTCGTACGGTGGTCGGACTTCGGTCGGCGACGCGGCGCGGGCGCGTACGGCGGCGATCTGGGCGGCGTAGGTGTCCAGGCCCTCCGCTCCGCTGCCCGGCAGTCCGGTGAGCCTCGGCAGCAGGTCGCCGAAGGCGTTGACCTCGCCGACCGCGAAGCGCCGCCAGCCGATCGCGGGGAGCAGGTCGACGCCGACGCACAGCGTGCCGGGGAAGCAGGCGGCGGCCCGCTCGCAGATCTCCAGCGCCTGCTCCCACCGGACGCCCGCGGCCTCGATCGCGGCGCCGAGGTCGCCGCGCGCGCCGCCCAGGTGGAGGTTGGTGAGCGGCGAGCGGCTGGTGCGCACCACGGCGTGCGTGGCGCGGCCGTCGACGACCACGATCCGCAGGTCGGCGACGCGCCCGTGCAGCGACGCCTTGGGCAGCCAGCGCTCGATGTGCAGACCGTCCGGTGCGAGCGCGTCGACCAGCGCGGCGATCTCGGCCTCGCGGGTGATACGGCGCACCCGCAGCGAATTGTGCAGCCGTCCGTCCGCCGACTCGACCGATGTGGTGGCCTGGACGCGCCCGCCGCCCGCCGTCTCCACGGCGAGCACCCCGGAGGCCGACGATCCGTGCGCGAGTTTGACGAAGGCGCGCGGCATGGCGTGCTCGCGCATCAGCGCCCGTACGTCGGCCCAGCCGCGCACCGCGGGGGCGGCGGCACCCGAGGTGGGCGAGGCGGGCACGGGTACCCTGGCCTCGGCCAGCCTCCGATGGCAGCGCCGCTTGTCGAACAGCACCGCCAGTTCGTCCGGGTCGTCCAGCCGCCTGCCGCCGTCCAGCGTGCGGACGGCGGCGGTGAAGCGGGCGTACCAGCGGGCGCTGCCCTCCACCCGGGTGGGATCGTCCATGTCCCGCAGCGCGCGGTCCACTTCGGCGTCCTCACCGGGTGAGTCGAGCCGTACGACCTCGTCCGCGGCGAAGGCCGCGCCGCCGTCGCGCAGGACGTCGCGCCAGGGCACGACGCGGGGCGCGGGCAGCCCGGCCTCGGTCGCGGCGCGCGCGAAGAGACCGACCCGCCGGTTCTCCGGGTTGCCGACGACCGCGAAGCGCGGTTCATCTCTCATGTCACCTTCCCCCTCTCCCCTGGTCGCCCATGCACCCGGCGCTGACGGACGGTCACCGGCCTACGGTCCGCCGCCCGGCGGTGCTCACCGGCCGGTCGACGCCCGACCGGACGCCGGGCTGGACGCCCGACTCGACGCCCGGCTGAAAGACCGACTCAACGACCGGCTATTCGCCGACGGCGACGAAACGCCACACGGTCTCGTCGTCGTCATCGACCTCCTCGTCGGCGTCGTCGCGGTCCAGTTCGACGTGGACGCCCGACGGTTCGAGGGCTTCCCGCAGGCGCTGGGCGACGGGTGAGGTGAGGTAGTTGTGGTGCAGGTCAAGGGTCTTGAGGTGGGTGAGGGGCTGGCCCGCGAGCAGCGCCGTGGCGCCCTCGTCGGTCAGCACACCCATCGACAGGTCGAGCGTCTCCAACCGGGCCACGACGGGCGCGGAGGCGAGGGCCGCGGCGATCTCGTCCTGCATCTCGCTGTTGCGCAGGGCCAGCGAGCGGAGCCCCGGCAGCAGCGCGCCGGTGAGGAACGGCGCCAGGTCGGTGATCTCGCTGTCCCCGCCGTACTCGGACGTGCCGAGCCACAGGTCGAGGTGGTCCAGCGCGGGCAGGTCGCTGGCGGCGATGCCGCGGACGGCCTGCACGGGCATGCCGCCGGTCTCGACGGTGAGCGAGCGCAGCCGGGCGTGCGTCACCGCGGGGAAGGCCAGGTCCTGTCCGCCGCGTACCCCGAACGACTCCAGTTCGGGGAAGCCGCCGAGCAGCGGGGTGACATCGCCCTGGTTGATCCAGGAGATCTCGCACTCCTCGCCCACGATGTCGCCGAGGAACAGGGCCCGCAGCGCGGGCAGTCGGTCCTTCACGGCCAGGATGGCCGCGATCAGCGGATCCGGTCCGCTCTCGTAGGCGTCGCTCCAGGAGCCGACGATCAGCGCGCGCACCCGCGTGATGTCGACGGCCTGCGTGAACCGGGCGAAGGCGTCCTCCCACTTCTCCTCGCTGTCGTAGGAGTCGACGCCGATCCGCCAGGCGGCGGCGTCCGCTTCCGGCAGTTCGGTGCTCTTGTCGTCGGGTCCGGGGAAGTCGAAGGCGGGCAGGCCGTGCAGCTCCCGCATGTGTTTCCCGATGGTCATGTCCGCCTGCTCCTGACGTTCGACATTCGACGGCCGTACGGATTCGGCCGCGGCGATCACCGGCCGATGTGTGAGCAAGTTCTACCAAGCCGCACTGACAACGGCTGCGGCCGGGCCGACTCTGAGCCGTTGTCAGACCCCGCGACTACGGTCGGTGTCGACGCGGTGCACGGAGCGCCGCGCGGAGGGAGAGCGATGTACCGGCAGGGTGATGTGCTCATCGCGCCGACCGAGGAGTCGGCGCTGCCGCCTCACATGGACGACGCGCCGCAGGAGCCGCGGGACGCGCGCGGCCGGCTCGTGCTCGCGCTGGGCGAGGTGACGGGACACGCGCACGCCGTCATGGGACCGGGACGGCTGTTCAGCCCGCCGGCCCCGTTCGCGCCGATGCTGCTGCATCTTCCGGACGGCGGGCGGGTCGTGCACGAGGAGCACGCGGCGATATCGCTGCCCAAGGGCTGGTACCGCGTGGTGCGGCAGCGGGAGTACGTACCGGGCTCGGTCCGCGTGGTCGCCGACTGAGCGTCCCGCGGTGGCGCCCGGGGGCCGGGCGCGCGGGCATGGCAGGACAGTTCGTCGAAGGCAGGGAGCGGAACTCATGGGAGGGGACGGCATGTCGACCGTCGAGCAGTGGAGGCAGGCCGCCGTGGCCACCGGATCCGCGGACCGCGCGGCGGCCGAGGCGGGGGTGCGGCTGGCTTACCGGCGCGCGGGGCTCGCGGAGCCGGAGCGCGTCCGTTGGGCCGGGTCGCCGCGCGCGGCCGT
>NZ_MECL01000054.1 GCF_014596445.1 Streptomyces sp. CBMA29
GAGCCGATCGCCGTCATCGGCGTCGGCTGCCGCTTTCCCGGCGGCGCCGAAGGCCCGGACGCCTACTGGCGGCTGCTGACCGCGGGCCGCGACGCCGTACGCCGCGCCCCCGACGGCCGCTTCGACGACCCGCGCGTGTGGTGGGGCGGCTTCCTGGACGGCGACCCGGCCGGCTTCGACGCGCCGTTCTTCCGGATTCCGCCGCGCGAGGCCAAGGTGATGGACCCGCAGCAGCGGATGTTCCTCGAAGTGGCCTGGGAGGCGCTGGAACACGCGGGCGTCCCTCCGACCTCGCTCGCCGAGTCCCGCACCGGGGTCTTCCTCGGCATGAACTCCACCGACTACGCCCAGATCGTGGGCGGTCATCCCGACAACGTGGACGCCTTCTACGGCACCGGCACCTCCTTCAGCGCCGCGGCCGGCCGTCTGTCGTACCTGCTCGGCATGCGCGGCCCGAGCCTGGCCGTCGACACCGCCTGCTCGTCCTCGCTGGTCGCGGTGCACCTCGCGGTGGCCAGCCTGCGCTCGGGCGAGAGCGACCTCGCGGTCGCCGCAGGCGTCAATCTCATCCTCGGCCCCACCATCCACCGGGCCAGCGACGCCGCCGGGGCCCTCGCGGCCGACGGCCGGTGCAAGACCTTCGACGCCACCGCCGACGGCTACACCCGGGGCGAGGGCTGCGGAGCCGTCATCCTCAAGCCGCTGTCCGCCGCCCGGCGCGACGGCGACCGGGTCCTGGCCCTGATCCTCGGCTCCGCCGTCAACCAGGACGGTGCCAGCAGCGGCTTCACCGCCCCCAACGGTCCCGCGCAGGAGACGCTGCTGCGCGCCGCACTCGCCGACGCCCGCGTCAGCGCCGACGACATGGACTACGTCGAGGCGCACGGCACCGGCACCCCGCTCGGCGACCCGATCGAACTGCGGGCGCTCGGCGCCGCGTTGGCCGGACGGACGACCCAACAGCCCTGCCTGGTCGGCTCGGTGAAGACCAACATCGGCCACCTGGAAGCCGCGTCCGGCATCGCGGGACTCATCAAGACCGTCCTGGCCCTGCGGCACGAGACGGTCCCCGCGCACCTGCACTTCACGCGGCCGAGCCCCGACATCCCCTGGGACGAACTGCCCCTGGACGTCCCGACCGAGGCCCGCCCGTGGGCCCGCGGCGAGCGCCGCAGGGTCGCCGGGGTCAGCGCCTTCGGCTTCAGCGGCACCAACGCGCACATCGTGCTCGCCGAGGCCCCCGCGGCCGACGCCCCCCGTATCCCTGATGTTCCCGACGCCTCCGGCACCTCCGACGCGGACGACGGCGCGGCGCTGACGGACCGCCTCCACGTCCTGCCGCTGTCCGCCGCGTCCCCCGCCGCGCTGCGCGACCGGGCCGCCGCCCTGCGCGTACTGCTCACCGCGGATTCGGACGGCGACGAGCACGGCGCGGAACCGGCCGCCGTGGCGCGGACCCTGGCCGTACACCGCTCCCACCTCGACCACCGGCTGGTCGTCGTGGGCCGCGACCGCGCCGCGCTCGCCGAACGCCTGGCCGCCGTCGCCGAAGGTGACAGTGTTCCCGGCGCCGTCCTCGGCAAGGCCGCCGCACGCGCACGCGGACCCGTCTTCGTCTTCTCCGGCCACGGCTCCTACTGGCCCGTCATGGGCCGCTCCCTGCTGGCCGCCGACCCGGTGTTCCGCGACGCGATCGCGGACTGCGACGCCGCGCTCGCCCGCCACCTGGACTGGTCGGTGCGCGAAGCGCTGGAATCCGCGCGCGAGCCTTCGAACGAACTCGACCAGCAGGTCCTGCTCTTCGCCACCCAGTACGGCCTGACGGCGAGTTGGCGCGCACTGGGCGTCGAGCCCGCCGCCGTGCTCGGCCACAGCATGGGCGAGGTGTCCGCCGCTCTGTGCGCGGGCGCGCTCGACCTGGCGCAGGCCGCGGAGATCATGGTGCGCCGCACCCACCTGCTGCGGTCCCTGGTCGGCCAGGGCGGCATGGCCGTGGTCGGCCTCGACGCCGACCGCACCGAGGACGAACTGACACCGTACGGCGACCGGTTGTGCGTCGCCGTGGTCAACAGCCGACAGTCCACCGTGGTGTCGGGAGAGACGACCGCACTGGAGGAACTGGGCGCCCGAATGCGCGCGCGCAATGTGTTCTTCCGTGCGGTCAACGCCGGCGGCCCGGCCCACAGCCCCTGGGCCGAGCCGCTGCGCGAACAGCTTGTCCACGCCCTGACCGGCCTGACCCCGGCCGCCCCGCGCCTGCCGATGTACTCCTCGGTTGACGGCGCCCCGCTCGCCGCCGGCACACCCCTGGACGCCGCCTACTGGGGCCGCAATCTGCGGCAGACCGTACGGTTCGCCGACGCCGTACGGGCGGCTGCGGCGGACGGACACGACACCTTCGTGGAGTTGTCGGCCCACCCCATCCAACTCGTCCCCATCGAGCAGGAGTTGCGGGCCGCGGGCACCGACGGGCTGTTCGTGCCGTCACTGCTGCGCGATCAGGACGGCCCGGAGTCACTGCTCACCGGGCTCGGCGCCCTGCACGTCGGCGGCCAGGCCGTGGACTGGCGGCGGCCGCACCCCGGGAACGGCCCGCTCGCCGAGATGCCGAGCTACCCGTGGGAGCACAAGCGTTACTGGGTCGACCGGCGCGACGCCGCCCCCACGGCCAAGGGCGCCCACCCGCTGCTGAGCCGCGACGTCCGCACCCCGTCGGGCCGTGTCGTGGAGACGGACCTCGACGCCCGTACGGCCACCAGGCTCGGCGCCGAACCCGTGGGCGCCGCGCTGCGGGTGCCCGGTGCCACCTGGCTGGAGCTGGCCGTCGCCGCGGCCCGGACCGCCTTCGGCCCCGGCCGCCCCGTACGCCTTGAGGAGATCACCCTCGACCGCCATCTGCTGGTCCCGGCCGACGGCTCCGTCACCACCCAACTCGCCCTGGAACGCGCCGCGTCGGGGAACCGGCCGGGCCTGGCGCTCACCTTGTGGGAGCCCGCCACCGACACCGCGCCGCGCCCCCGCCGCCTCCTGTCGGGCCGCGCCCTGCCAGGGCGGGCGCCGACCGGCACCGCCACGGACACCCCGCCGCACCCGCGAGGCCCGGTCGACGAGGCCCTGCGGGCCTGGACGGCCCGGCACGCCACCGGCGACAGCGCGCCGACCCCGGAATCAGCCCGGACCGCAGACGGCCGCATCGAACTCGAACTTCGGCTGCGCCCGGCCACCATGCGCTGGCACCTCGCCCCCGACCTCCTCGAACTCGCCCTGCGCCTGCCCGCGTTCCTGCTGTCCGCCGACCCCGCCGCCCCGTCGCCGCTCCCCGCCTCCCTCGACAGCCTCACCCTGTACGCGGCCCCCGACGACCGCGTTCTCGTCACCGCCACCCTGCGCCCCGACACCGCGGGCGACCCGACCGCCGACATCCGCCTCACCACCCCCGAGGGCCGACCGCTCGCCGAGATCACCGGCCTGCGCCTCGCCCCGCCGCGAGGCCGTGTCCTCAACCAGGAGGAGACCGCGCGCCTGGCCGCCAGCTTGTACGTACTCGGCTGGCAGGACCGCCCGCTGACGGTCGATCAGCCCGAGCGGCGGCCGGCCGATACCTCAGCCCGGCTCGAAACCGGCACGGCGCGAAGCGGCTTGAGCGCCCACGTCCCGGCCCAGCGGGACGGCCTCGGCGCATCGCGGACCGACGACGACCCGTCCACAACGGCCGGGGGAGCGGGTGCGCCCCCGACCGGGCCCGTCACCGTCGTCCTCGCCGACCGCGGCGGTGTCGCCGAAGAACTGGCGCGGGCACTGGCCGCACAAGGTCGGCCTACGACCCTGCTGGCGGCCGACGGCGAGCCCGACGCCGTACGGCAGCGACTCGCCGACGCGCTGCGGGAGTTGCGCACCGGGCCCGGCTGCCGGGACGTCGTGCACCTCGGGGCGCTGGACCTGCCGGAGCGCGAGGAGCCCGACCCCCTCGCCGTGGCCGACGCGTGCGCGGGGGTGACGGCGGTCGCCTCCGTGACGGCGGCCGTCGGCAGCGGCGCACGCGTGCTGTACGTGACGCGGGGCGCGGTCGCGGTGGACGAGCTGGAACTGCCCGCCGCCGCTCAGGCCCCGCTGCGGCAGTCCGCGATCGTCTCCGGCGTGGAACGTCCGACCGCCTGGGGCGCCGCGCTCGACCTGGACCCGCTGTCCTCGGGCGCCGAGGAGGACGCGGCGGCCGTCGTGGCGGAACTGCTCGCCCATGGCGGTGACCGTGCCGGAGGCGAGGACGTCGAGGACCAGATCGCGCTGCGCGCCGGGCGCAGGCTCACCGCCCGGGTGCTGCGCGCCCCGGCCCCGCCGCCGCTGTTCGAGCCGGTCGAGCTGGCCGCCGACCGCTGCTATCTGGTGGCGGGCGCGGAAGGCCCGCTGCCCGACCGGGTGGCCGCCTGGCTGACCGCGCGCGGCGCGGGCCGCACGCTGGTCGTGCCCCGCGTGGAGGACGCCAAGCAGGCGACCCGGCTGATCGAGGACGAGGCCGCCGCCGGACATCCCGTCGCGGGCGTGATCTGGCTCGGCGTCGGCTGGAATCTGCCGATCGACCAGGAACCGACCGCCGCCGCGATCGCCGAGGCGGTCGAGGACCGCGCCCGCGGCGCGTGGCTGCTGCACCAAGCAGCGCTCGACACGCGTACCGACCTGGACCTCTTCCAGGTGTGGGGCACCGTGGCGTCGGCCTGGGCGGCGATCGGGGCGGGCGTGCAGGCTCCGGTCGACGCGCTGCTCACCGCCCTCGCCGGGCACCGGCGCGCCCTGGGCCTGCCGGTCAGCGGGATCGCCTGGGCGCCCTGGCTCGACGTGGACCTGCTGGACCGCGACAGCGCGAACCGGCTGACGCGCAGCGGCATGCGCCCGCTCCCGCCCGGCATCGCGATCGAACTGCTCGACCGGATCACCGCCGCGGGCCTGACCGGCGCCGCCGCAGCCGACGCCGACTGGGGCCTGCTGCTGCCGCTCTACCAACAGGCCCGCCCCTGGCCGCTCTTCGACGCGCTGGCCGCCGAGGCCGCGGCTGCCCCCGGCGACTCCGGCGCGCTGCTGGACAAGCTGCGCTCACTGCCCGACGCGGCGCGCGGCGACCTGCTGCTGGAGTGCGTCCTGGAGGAGGTCGCGGTGGTGCTCGGCCTGGAGGGACCCGGCGAACTGGAGCCCCGGCAGGGCTTCTTCGAGCTGGGCCTGAACTCCATCACGGCGCTGGAGATGAAGGTACGGCTGGAGCGCCGCTTCGGCAGCGCGCTCCCCGCGACCCTCGCCTTCGAATACCCGACGGGCGACGCCGTGGCCGGATTCCTCGCCGCCGAAGTGGTCGGCGGATCGGACGACGAGCGGTCTCACGCGCCGCAGCCCGCCGCCGACAGCGTCACCCGTACCGAACGCGCCGAATACGCCGGACACGCCGAAAGCACCGAAGGCGCCGCCGAGAACGCCACCGTCACCGGCGACCTCACCGATGAAGACGACTACGACGACCCCGACGACGCGTACCTCTTCGCCCGTCTGGACGCCGAAGTCGCCGCCGTGAACGCCCTCATCGAGGGAGACAAGCGATGAATCAGCCCACCGACGGTGCCGGACCCCGCACATCGGAGCGCGCACCGGACCAACGGTCCCGCCTCGCCCAGGCGTTGGAGACCATCGGGCGGCTGCGCACGATGGTCGAGGACCAACGGGCAGCGCTGCACAGCCCGGTGGCCGTCATCGGCGTCGGCTGCCGCTTCCCCGGCGGCGCCGACTCGCCCGAGCGCATGTGGGACCTGCTGCGCGACGGCGTGGACGCCATCGGCCCCTTCCCGCACGACCGTTGGGACACCGACCCGTACTACGACCCCGACCCCGAGGCGCCCGCGAAGGCGTACGTCGTGGAAGGCGGCTTCCTGGACAGCGCCGACACCTTCGACGCGCAGCTCTTCGGGATCGCGCCGGGCGAGGCACTCGGAATGGACCCCCAGCAGCGGATCGCGCTCGAAGTCGCGTGGGAGGCGCTGGAGCGGGCCGGCATCCCGCACGACTCGCTGGACGGCTCCCGCACCGGCGTCTACATCGGCGCGAGCACCAGCGACTACGTACGATTGAGGCAGCAGTACGGCGACCCGGCCGCGATCGACGGCTACCAACTCCTCGGCGAGAACAGCTTCATCGCCGGACGCATCGCGCACACCTTCGGCCTGCGCGGACCCGCGCAGGTCGTCGACACCGCCTGCTCCTCCTCACTGGTCGCCGTCCACCAGGCGTGCCAGGCTCTGCGCCTGGGCGAGACCGATCTGGCACTGGCGGGCGGGGTCAACGTGATCCTGTCCCCGTACGGGTTCGTGCTGGTCAGCAAGGCCGGGGCGGTCTCGCCCGACGCCCGCTGCAAGGCGTTCGACGCCTCCGCCGACGGCTACGCACGTGGCGAGGGCTGCGGCCTGGTGGTGCTCAAGCGGCTCGCCGACGCGGTGGCCGACGGCGACCGGGTGCTCGCCGTCGTCCGGGGCAGCGCCGTCAACCACGACGGCCACGCCAGCGGCATCTCCGTACCCAGCGGCAAGGCGCAGCAGGAGGTCATCCGCGCGGCCCTCGCCGACGCGGGAGTGTCCGCCGACCGGATCGGCTACGTCGAGGCGCACGGCACCGGCACCGCGCTCGGCGACCCCATCGAACTGCGCAGTCTGGAGACCGTCCTCGGCGCCGGCCGGTCTGCGGAGCGCCCGGTCTACGTCGGGTCGGTGAAGACCAACGTCGGCCACCTGGAGGCGGCCGCGGGCATCGCCGGGCTGATCAAGAGCGTGCTGGCCGTCGGCCACGGCGAGATCCCGGCGAGCCTGCACTTCCGGACGCCCAACCCCAACGTCGACTGGGACGCGCTGCACCTGCGGGTCGCCGCCGAGCACACCCCGTGGCCGTCCGACGGGCAGCCGCGCACCGCGGGCCTCAGCTCCTTCGGCGCCAGCGGCACCAATGTCCACCTCGTCATCGAGGAACCGCCCGCCATGACCACCGAGCAGCCCGAGCGGAACCCGCAGCCGTGGCGGCAGGCGGAAGTCTTCGTCGCGTCGGCCCGCAGTGAACCTGCGCTGCGTGAACTCTCTTTGCGCTGGGCCGACTTCCTGCGCGCCAACCCGGCGACCCCGCTGGACTCTGTGGCCCGGACCATCGCCGCCGGCCGCTCACCGCAGCAGGTCCGCGCCGCCTTCACCGCCCGCGACACCGCCTCGCTCGCCGACCGGCTGCACGACTTCGGGATCGGCGAAGGCGGCCCCGCCCCCCGCCGCGCCCAGGCCGCGCACCGCGTGAAGACCGCCTTCATGTTCACCGGCCAGGGCGCTCAGTTCGCAGGCATGGGACGGGAGTTGTACGAGGCCGAGCCGGTGTTCCGGCGGGCTCTGGAGCGCTGCGCCGAGATCGTCGACCCGGTTCTCGACCGACCGCTGCTGGAGGTCGTCCACCCAGGCGAGCCCGACGGCTCGCTCGACAGGACCGGCTACACCCAACCCGCCCTGTTCGCCGTCGAATTCGCGCTCGCCGAACTGTGGGCGTCCTGGGGCGTCCGCCCGGCCGCCGTGATCGGCCACAGCGTCGGCGAATACGCGGCGGCGTGCGTCGCCGGAGCGGTGGACCTGGAGGACGCGCTCGGGCTGATCGCCCTGCGCGCCCGGCTGATGGAGTCGGTGACCGCGCCCGGCGCGATGCTCGCCGTACAACTGGACGCGCACGCCGCCGAGCGGGCCATCGGCTCACGCACCGGCCTGGTCGCCGTCGCCGCCGTCAACGGGCCCCGGGACACGGTCCTTTCCGGCGCCGCCGACGCCATCGCGGAGATCCGGGCGGAGTTGGCCCGCGACGGTGTGACCGCCAAACCGCTGACCGTCTCGCACGCCTTCCACTCGCCGCTGCTCGACCCGGTCCTCGCCCCGCTGGAGGAGGCGGCGGCGAAGATCACCTTCCATGAGCCGCGCATCCCGCTGATCTCCAACCTCACCGGCCTGCCGCTGGACCGCGCCACCCTCGCGGACCCCGGCTACTGGGCCCGGCACGCCCGGCAGCCCGTCCGCTTCCACGACGGCGTGCTCGCGCTGCGCGAGACCGGCGTCGGCGCCTTCGTGGAGATCGGCCCCGGCCGGACCCTGCTCGGCCTGGCCGCCCGCACCCTGCCCGACCCCGGCCTGCTGTGGCTGCCGTCCCTGCGGCGCGGCCGGCCCGAGGCCGAGCAGGTGCTGGGGAGCCTGGGCGCGCTGCACGCCTGGGGCGTACCCGTCGACTGGTCGCGGGTGCACCCGGCCACCGCCGACCGGCACGTGCCGCTGCCCACGTACGCCTTCCAGCGGCTGCGGCTGAACTTCCCGCTGGCCGACGACACCTCGCCGGTACTGCCGGGACCCGGCGGGGCGGTCGCGGACCCGGAAGCCGGGGAGTACCCGCAGTACGCGGTCGAATGGCGCCGGTCGCCGCGCGCGGGCCGCGCCGCGGATCCGGCCGGGCGCACCCTGTTGTTCACCGACACCACGGGGGTCGGTGAGCGGCTGGCGGCGGAGCTGTCCGCGCTCGGCGGGGAGTGCGTGCTCGCCAGGATCGGTGACGACCCGGCCGGTCCGCCGGGCGTCCGGAGCGTCCCCGCGGGCGATCCCGCCGCGCTGCGTACGCTGCTGGCCGACGTCGGCCCGGTCGACCGGATCGTGCACCTGGCGGCCCTCGACGCGCCCGGCGGCGACAAGACCACCGCCGAGGACCTGGCACGGGCCCGTGTGACAGGACCCGAGACCGTGGTGCACCTGATCCAGGCGCTCGCCGAAGGAGCCGCCCAGGCGCCCACCGGCTCCGCCCCCGAAGCCGCAACCCCCGAAGCCGCAACCGCCGGGGCCGCAACCGCCGGGGCCGCCACAGCCGGGGCCCGGCCGCCCCGGCTGTGGCTGGTCACCCGCGGCGCGCAGGCCACCGGCGAGGAGGAGGTCCCCGAGGGCCTGGCGGGATCGCTGCTCACCGGCCTTGCCAAGGTCGTCTCCCTGGAACACGCCGACCTGTGGGGCGGGGCCGTCGACCTGGACCCGCAAGGAGGCGCGGCCGACAGCGGCGCCGCGGAACTGGCCGAGGAACTGCTCCTCGGCGACGAGGACGACGAGGTCGCCTACCGCGGCGGAGCCCGCCTCGTCCCCCGCCTGATCCGCTCCGGCCCCCCGGCCGACGACGCCCCGCGCCTCCAAGTGACCGGCGACGGAAGCTACTTGATTACCGGCGGCCTCGGCGGCCTCGGGCTGACGCTGGCCGAGTGGCTGGTCGGCCTCGGCGCCCGGCACCTGGTCCTCACCGGCCGCGCGGGCCTGCCCCCGCGCGGGAGCTGGGACGATCCGGCGCTCCCCGCGCCCGTCGCCGAGCGGGTCGCCGCGATCCGCGCCCTGGAGACCCACGGTGCGCGGGTGACCGTCGCCGCCGCCGACGTGGGCGACGAGGCGGCCATGTCCGCGGTGCTCGCGGACATCGCCGGCAGCGGGCAGCCGCTGCGCGGCGTCATCCACGCGGCGGGCCTGGCCGGGGCGCAGAACATCGCGGAGGCCGACCCCGAGTCGCTGCACGCCGTGCTGCTGCCCAAGGTCGAGGGAGCCTGGACGCTGCACCGGCTGCTGGACGGCACGCCGCTGGACTTCTTCCTGCTGATGTCGTCCATCGCCTCCGTGTGGGGCTCCGCGCACCTGGGCGCGTACGCCTGCGCCAACCGCTTCCTCGACGCGCTCGCCGCCTACCGGCGCGGCACCGGCGCCACCGCGCTCAGCGTGAGCTGGGGCCCCTGGCGGGTGGCCAGCGGCCTGGGCGGCGACGAGCTGATGGCCCGTCTGGAGGCCCTGGGACTACGGGCGATCGACCCGGAGACCGGGCTGCGGCACCTGGGCCCGCTGCTCGCCTCCGACGCCGCGCACGCCGTGGTCTCCGGCGCCGACTGGACGACGCTCGGCCCGCTGCTGGAATCGCGCCGCGCCCGCCCGCTGCTGACCGAGGTCCGCGCCGACAGTGCCGGTCCCGGCCAGGGCCAGGGCCCGTCCGAACACCTGCGGACGGTCCTGGACGCGCCCGCCGACCAGCGCGAACCGCTGCTCGACGGCTACGTCAGAACGGTCCTCGCCGACCACCTCGGCGTCGCGCTCACCGAGATCACCGACGACATCAGCCTGCTCGACCTGGGACTGGACTCGCTGGGGGTGACGCAGGTCATCGCCCGCTACCGCGCCGACCTGGCCCTGCGCCTGGAACCCCGTCCCTTCTTCGAGGAACCGGCCGTCCACTGGGCACGGCTGCTCGCCGCCGAGGTCGCCCGTCAGCACTGACCCACCGATCCGGCTGCACCGGCCGAAGCCCCAGGACACACCGCCGTATCCCAGGAGGTCGCAGATGAACACCCGCCACGACGTAGCCATTCTCGGCGCAGGCATCGCCGGTTCGATCCTGGGCGCCGTACTCGCCCGCAACGGCGCCAAGGTGCTGCTGCTGGACGCCGGCACCCACCCGCGGTTCGCCATCGGGGAGTCCACCATCCCCTACACCTCGGTGCTGATGAAGGTCGTCGCCGCCCGCTACGACGTGCCGGAGATCGCCCACCTCGCCAGCTTCCAGAGCGTACGCAAGCACGTGACCGGGGCCTGCGGCGTCAAGCGCAACTTCGGCTTCGTCTACCAGCGCGAGGGCCAGGCCCAACGGCCCGACGAGGTCAACCAGTTCGTCATCCCGAAGATGCTGCACACCGAGAACCACCTCTACCGCCAGGACATCGACGCCTACATGGCGTACACCGCCGCCTCCTACGGCGCGGTCCTGCGGCAGCAGACCCGCATCCAGGACGTCGACATCGACGGCTCGGGCGTCACCTTGACCACCGACCGCGGCGAGACCTTCCAGGCCCGCTACGTGGTCGACGCCAGCGGCCACCGCTCCCCGGTCGCCGAGCACTTCGGACTGCGCGAACAGCCCACCCGCTTCAAGCACCACTCACGCTCGCTGTTCACGCACATGGTGGGCGTCACCCCGTACGACGACGTCATGCGCAACCCGTCGCAGTACGGCAACCCCAGCCCGTGGCACCAGGGAACCCTGCACCACGTCTTCGACGGCGGCTGGCTGTGGGTGATCCCCTTCGACAACAACAAGGGCGGCACCAACCGGCTGTGCAGCGTCGGCCTCACCCTGGACCCGCGCCGCCACCCGCGGCCCGACGGCCCGCCGCAGCAGGAATTCGACGAGTTCCTCAGCCGGTTCCCCGACATCGCACCGCAGTTCAAGAACGCCCGCCCGGTCCGCGAGTGGGTCTCCACCGGCCGCTTGCAGTACTCGACCACCAGCACCGTCGGCGACCGCTTCTGCATCACCGCGCACGCCGCCGGATTCATCGACGCGCTCTACTCCCGCGGCCTGACCAACACCCTCGAAGTCGTCAACGTCCTGGGCTACCGGCTGCTCGACGCGATCCGCGACGACGACTTCTCCCGCGAACGCTTCGCCTTCGTCGAGCAGTTGGAGCAGGGCCTGCTCAGCGCCAACGACGACCTGGTCAACAGCTCCTTCATCGCCTTCCGCGACTACGGGATGTGGAACGCGGTCTTCAGGACCTGGGCGATCTCCACCGTGCTCGGCACCTTCCACCTCGAAGGCGTCTACGACCGGCTGCGGCGCGGCGGCGACACCGGGCCGCTGCGCGAGATGGAGCACTCCAAGTACCTCGGCTCGCCCTTCCCCACCCACGACGGCTGCAACGAACTGCTGCGCCACACCACCGCCGTCAGCGAGCAGGTGGAGAACGGCACCATCACACCGCAGGAGGCGACCAGGCGGCTGTTCGCACAGCTCTCCGCCGCCGACTTCATCCCGCCGCCGCTGGGCCTCGACAAGCCGGGCAACCACTTCTTCCACGCGACCCCGGCACGCATGGCGCGCACCGTCGCCTGGGCCCGGACCAAGGCACCCGCCGACATCGCGGGCACGGTGACCCACGCCATGCGCGGCTTCGCCATGGAACGCGTCGCGCACGGCGGCTGAACCTCCCCGTACCCGATGCAGCACCCGACCCCGAACAGGTGATGGGCACCATGAGAACCGACCCCGACCACATCGGAGACGACCGGCGTGACCCGGACGTCACCGTCCTGGGCACCGGGATCACGGCCACCTCGCTGGCCGTGATCCTCGCCCGGCACGGCCTGCGCGTCCTGCTGCTCGGCGAGCACGACACGTCCGGCAGCGAGCCGGGTGAGATGACGCTGCCGTGCACCTCGTTCCTCTACGAGGTGATCGCCGAGCGCTTCCGGGTGCCGGAGATCGCGCTGCTCGCCGACGCGGGACGGGTCGGGCGCGAACTGTCGTACAACTGCGGCGTGCAGCGCACCCTCGGCTTCGTGCACCACCACGAGGGCGCCGGGCACCGGCGGGCCGACTCCCTCCAGTTCAACATCCCCTCGGAACACGGCGAGAGCCGCTTCTACCGGCCCGACCTGGACGCCTGGATGCTCGCCGCGGCCGTCGGGTACGGCGCCCGGGTACGGCAGCGGGTCCGGGTCGACAAGGCCGTCGCCGAGGACGACCGGGTACGCCTGACCCTGACCTCGGGCGAGGAGATACGCACCGGCTTCGTGGTCGACACCGGCGGCCCCGACTCGGCCGTGGCACGCGCGCTCGGCGCCGAGCGGGTCTGCGGGGGCACCGGCACGCGGGTGATCGGCGCGCACGCCGTCGGCGTACGGCCGTACGAGCGGGTGGCGCCGGTCCTCAAGGGCTCGCACCCCTGGTCGCAGGGCACCTTGCACCATGTCTTCGACGGCGGCTGGATACAGGTCGGCCACTTCCGCAACGGCTCGGGCACACCGGCCGGCTCCGCGCTCGCCACCGTCACCCTGTCGCTGGACGCCGCCCGCTTCCCGGAGCGGGAGACCGACGGCTGGGCGGAGATCCTCGCCCGCGCCGCCCGCCACCCGGCCGTTGCCGCCCAACTCGCCGACGCCCAGCCGATGTTCTGCTGGACGGCCGACTCCGGCCAGTGGCACGCCTCGCGCACCGCGGGCGACCGCATGCTGCTGCTCGATGGTTCCGCGCTCGGCGGCGACCCGGTACTCGGCCGCGACCTCTACACCTCCGCCCAACTCGTCTACTGCGCCGCCTCCGACATCCTCGCCGCGGCCAGGGACGACGACTGGTCGGCGGGCCGCTTCCGCTATCTGGAGCGGTTGCAGCACGGCATGGCGGACCGTCAGGACCGCCTGGTGGAAGCCGCGTTGACCGCCAGCTCGCACCCCGCGCTGTGGAGCGCGACCGCCAGGGTCTGGCTGCTCGGCACCATGTTCGACGCGCTCTCCCTCAAGCGCAGCGCCAAGACGATGGCGTCGGGCGCCGCAGAGGCGGCCCTCACCTCGCTGCGCGCCGACCCCGCCACGGGCGTCTGCCACGAGACGCTGCCGGAATACCGCGAGCTGCTCGACTTCACCCTCGCCGCCTGCCGCGACACCGCCGAAGGCCGCGCCACCGCCCGCCAGAGCGCCGACCGGATCTTCGTACGCCTGCGGAACGAACCGATGGTGCCGCCGATCTACGGCTTCGGCGACCCCACCGACCGCGAGTACGTCCTCACCACCCCGCAACGGGTGCGCACCCTGCTGTGGGCGCGCAAGGAAGCACCACCGGGAGTGCTGCGCCTGGTGCGGCCCTACGGCGCGCGCGGCGGCGGAAAAGACCTCGGCCATGACGACTGACCAGGAACAGGACATCCGACGCAGACTCGCCCACCTGGGGATCGTGGACATGGAAGCAGACACCGGAACCAAGAGGTTCCCCGCCCAGGCCCTGCCGCCGGAGCCTTCCGCCATGCGCCAGGTGTGCGGGCACTTCACCACCGGCATCACCGTCGTCACCAGCGTGATCGACGGGCAATGGGTCGGCGCCACCGTCAACTCCTTCACCTCCGTCTCGCTGGAACCGCCCCTGGTGCTGTTCTGCCTGCGGCACGACTCCCGGCTGCTGGCCGCCGTCCGCGCCACCGGTACCTTCGCCGTCAGCATCCTCGGCGCGGCACAGGGCCCGGTCGCCATGGGCTTCGCCGCGGCGGGACCGACCCGCTTCGACGGGCTTGACTGCCTCAGCGGCAGCGGCGGCGCGCCCATCCTGCGCGACGCCATCGGCTACCTGGAGTGCAAGGTCGCCGACGAGTACCACGGCGGTGACCACCGGATCGTGGTCGGCGCCGTCACCTCGCTCGGCACGCTGGAGGACGACGGCCCGCTCACCTTCTACCGCGGACGGCTCGCCCGGCTGGACAAGGAGCGCTGACCATGAGCATCGACCTGACGCGACAGCCCGTCGCCGAGGCCGTGCCCCCGTACCCCGACCCTTCCGCGCCGCTCGACCTGCGCACCCTGCCCGAGGTGCGCACCCTGGTGGACGCGCTGCGGCTGCGCGCCGCGACGCGGCCGGACGACACCGCCTTCGTCTTCCTGCGTGACGGCGAGGAGCCGGAGGACCCGCTGACCTACGGCGCCCTCGACGCCGACGCCCGGCGGCACGCCGCCGCGCTCACCGCGGCGGGACTCGCCGGCCGCAACGCCGTACTGCTCTACCCCTCAGGATTCGATTTCGTCCGCGCCCTGCTCGGCTGCATGTACGCGGGCATCGCCGCGGCGCCCGTCCAGGTGCCCGGCCGGGTCAGCGGACTCCAGCGGCTGCGCGGCATCGCGGACGACGCGGACACCCACGCCGTCCTCACCACGGCCGCCGTGGCACGCGAGCTGCGGGAGCGGTTCGCCGGCCGCCCGGAGCTGACCGGCCTGACGCTGATCCCCACCGACGAACTGCCCGCGGACGCCGCTGGGGACACGGACGCGGCTACGGATACGGCCACGGACCCGGAGCGGTGGCGCGGCACCCTGCCGGGACCGGGCGACACCGCGCTGCTCCAGTACACCTCGGGGTCGACCGGCGATCCCAAGGGCGTGATGGTCACCCACGCCAACTTCATAGCCAACGCGCGGGAGACCGACGACCTGTGGCCCTGCGGCCCCGGCGCCACCGTGGTGTCCTGGCTGCCGCTCTTCCACGACATGGGCATGCTGTTCGGCATCGTGCTGCCGCTGTGGGCGGGACCGACCTCGTATCTGATGACGCCCGAGGCGTTCATCCGCCGCCCGGCCCGCTGGCTGGAGGCGATCTCGCGGTTCCGCGGCACGCACGCCGCCGCGCCCGGCTTCGCGTACGACCTGTGCGTGTCAGCCGCCGCGGAAGGCCGGATCGGCCCCGGCCTCGACCTGTCCAGTTGGCAGGTCGCGGGCAACGGCGCGGAACCGGTGCGCTGGCGGACCATCGAGAACTTCGCCGCCGCCTTCGCCCCCGCGCGCTTCGACCCGCGCGCGATGTGCCCCGGTTACGGGCTCGCCGAGAACACCCTGAAGGCCACCGGCGACCGGGTCGACCGGGAACCCGCCGCCCTGTGGGTCTGCGACGACGCGCTGCGGGACGGCGTGGTCCGGCGGGTCGACGCCGACGCGCCCGGCGCCGTAGCGATCGTCGGCTGCGGCGCGCCGGAGCCCGGGACCCGGATCAGGATCGTGGACCCCGCGACCCTGAATCCGCTGCCCGACGGCCGCGTCGGCGAGATCTGGATCAACGGGCCGTGCGTGGCGGCCGGCTACTGGGGCCGCCCGGAGGCGAGCAAGGAGACCTTCTGGGCCCGCACCGCCCCCGCCGCCGACGACAGCCACGAATACCTGCGCACCGGCGACCTCGGCTTCCTCCACGACGGCACCCTGTACATCAACGGGCGGCTCAAGGACCTCGTCATCCGCTCGGGCCGCAACCACTACCCGCAGGACATCGAACTGTCCGCCGAGACCGCGGCCCCCGGCCTGCGTCCCAACTGCGCGGCGGCCTTCTCCGTGGACGACGGCAGCACCGAGAAACTGGTCGTCGTCGTGGAGGCCGACGGCCGGACCCTGCGCGAGACCGGTACGGATCGGCTGCACAGGCTTGTACGCGAGGCGGTCTGGGACAATCATCGGCTGGAGGCGGACGACGTACTGCTGGTGCGGCGCGGCACTCTGCCCAAGACCTCCAGCGGCAAGGTGCGACGCCGCGCCTGCCGACAGCTCTACACGGACGGATCGCTGGCCGACGCCGTCGTACGAAGCGGCTGACGTCCGGGCCCCGCGACGCCCGCACGGCCAGGTCATGACGCACCGAGGAGACACCGTGTCCGCAAGCCCAGGAAGAGGAACCACCGCCGAGCGGCTGTCCGAACTCACCCGCAGGCGGGCCGAGTCGGCGCGGCTGGCGACCGACGCACCGGCCGTCGCGCGCCAGCACGACAAGGGCAAGCTCACCGCCCGCGAACGCATCGACGCCCTGGTCGACCCGGGCAGCTTCGTCGAACTGGACGCCATGGCCAGGCACCGCTGCCACGACTTCGGCATGGACGGCCAGCGCCCGCTCGGCGACGGCGTGATCACCGGATACGCCACGATCGACGGCCGCAGGGTCTGCCTGTTCGCCCAGGACTTCACCGTCTTCGGCGGCAGCCTCGGCGAGGTCTACGGCGAGAAGATCCTCAAGGTGATGGACCTGGCGCTGCGCACCGGCTGCCCCATCATCGGCATCAACGACTCGGGCGGCGCCCGCATCCAGGAAGGCGTGGTCTCCCTCGCCCTGTACGCCGAACTGGTCAAGCGGCACGTCCAGGCGTCCGGTGTCATCCCGCAGATCTCCCTGATGACCGGCCCCTGCGCGGGCGGCGCCGTCTACGCCCCGGCGATCACCGACTTCATCGTCATGGTCGAGGGCATCTCCCACATGTTCGTCACCGGACCCGAAGTGCTGAAGACGGTGACCGGCCACCAGATCGACCGCGAGGAACTGGGCGGCGGCTATAGCCACAACGCCGTCTCGGGCAACGCCCACCACCTCGCGCGCGACGAGAAGGAGGCGTTCGAGTACGTCCGCCTGCTCCTCGGCTACCTCCCGTCGAACAACATGGACGACGCACCCGACTACGAGGTACGCGCCGCCGAGGAGTTCACCGCCGCCGACCTCGCGCTCGACGAGCTGATCCCCGACGAGGCCAACCGGCCCTACGACATGCACCAGGTGATCCACACCGTCCTCGACGACGGCGAGCTCCTCGAAACCCAGGAACTGTTCGCCCGCAACATCATCTGCGGCTTCGGCCGCGTGGAGGGCCGCAGCGTCGGCGTGGTCGCCAACCAGCCCTCGCACATGGCCGGGGCGCTCGACATCGACGCCAGCGAGAAGGCCGCCCGCTTCATCCGCACCTGCGACGCCTTCCACATTCCCGTCCTGACCTTCGTGGACGTCCCCGGCTTCCTTCCGGGCCTGGAACAGGAACGCGGCGGCATCATCCGGCGCGGCGCCAAACTGATCTACGCCTACGCCGAGGCCACCGTCCCCATGGTCACGGTCGTCACCCGCAAGGCGTACGGCGGCGGGTACGGCGTCATGGGCTCCAAGCACCTCGGCACCGACGTCAACCTCGCCTGGCCCACCGCCGAGATCGCCGTCATGGGCGGCGAGAGCGCGGTCACCGTCCTGCACCGCCGCGCCGTCGAGCAGGCCGAGGACCCGGCCGCCGAGCGCGACCGGCTGCGCGCCGAGTACGAACAGGCGCTGTGCAATCCGTACGTCGCCGCCGAGCGGGGCTACGTGGACGCGGTGATCATGCCGCACGAGACCCGTCGGCACGTGGCCCAGGCGCTACGGGCGCTCGCCGACAAGCGGGTGACGCGGCTGCCGCGCAAGCACGGGAACATCCCGCTGTGAGCGGCCCGCGCGACCCCGACATCCGGGTGGTGCGGGGCGAGCCCACCGCGGAGGAGCTGGCCGCGCTGCTCGCGGTGTGGGCCGGCGCCGGAGCCGTTGCCGGTGACGAGCCCGCGGTCCGGCGGTCGTCCTCGCGTCGATCGT
>NZ_MECL01000055.1 GCF_014596445.1 Streptomyces sp. CBMA29
GCCGCCCAGGGGCGCGGCGGTGGCGGCAACGGCAACGGCGGCGGTCGCCGCAGAGGCACCGGCGGCCCCGGCGGCCCCGGTGAACCCGGCGGCCCCGCGGGCCGGGGAGGCCGCAGGCCCACCAAGAAGCGGTTCATCGACTACCCGCGCTTCGGCAAGGTCGGCTGGCGGCACTGGGTGCCCTCCTGGCGCCAGGTCACCGCGCTGTGCATCGGCTTCGTCGGCACCCTGGTCGGCATCGCGGGCATCGCGTACGCCATGGTCGACATCCCCGACGAGAACAAGGCGGCCGTCGCCCAGAACAACGTCTACTACTGGGCCGACGGCACCCGCATGGTCGCCACCGGCGGTGACTTCAACCGGCAGAACATCACGTACGACCAGATCCCCAAGGCCATGCGCTACGCGGTGATCTCGGCCGAGAACAAGACCTTCGAGACCGACTCCGGTGTCGACCCGATGGGCATCACCCGCGCGCTGTTCAACATGGCCAAGGGCGGCGAGACGCAGGGCGGCTCGACCATCACCCAGCAGTACGTGAAGAACTCGATGCTCGACCAGTCGCAGACGGTCAGCCGGAAGTTCAAAGAGCTGTTCATCTCCATAAAGGTCGGCGCGAAGGTCAGCAAGAACGACATCATCACCGGCTACCTGAACACCTCGTACTTTGGCCGCGGCGCCTACGGTCTCCAGGCCGCCTCGCAGACGTACTACGGCGTGGACGCGGTCAAGCTCAACCCCAGCCAGTGCGCGTTCCTGGCGGCGTTGCTCAAGGGTCCGACGTACTACGACCCGATAGGCGCCACCAACATCGACACGTCGGCCACCGCCGAGGCCAACACCAAGCGCTCGACGTACCGGTGGGCCTGGATCCTCGACCAGGAGGTCAAGTTCGGCCACATGACGACGACCCAGCGCGCCCTGTACACCAAGTACCCGATGCCCCAGGGGCTGAAGGTGCAGGCGGGCATGAGCGGTCAGATCAGCTACCTGGTCGACACGGTGAACAACTACGTCACCACGCACTCCTCGCCGAAGATCACCCAGAAGGACCTCGACCTCGGCGGTTACCAGATCTACACGACCTTCGACAAGGCCAAGGTCAACGCGCTGAAGAAGTCCGTCGAAGCGGTCAGGAAGAAGAACATCAAGCCCGGCGGCTCGCACAAGTACCTGGGGGACGACCCCGACTACAAGGGCACGGACGCGGACAGCAACGTGCAGTTCGGCGCCGCCTCCGTGGTGCCCGGCGACGGCAAGATCGTGGCCATCTACGGCGGCGAGGGCTACGAGCACAACGAGTTCAACAACAACGCCAACACCGCCGGTGTGCCGGTCGGTTCGACGTTCAAGCCGTTCGTGCTCTCCGCGGCCATGATGTACGGCACCAACCACAGCGACGGCGCACCCATCACGCCGGACAGCAAGTACAACGCCAACGACCTGTTGGAGATCAAGGACCACGACGGCAACCTGGTCAGGAACAAGGACGGCTCGGTCTTCAAGCAGAAGAACGAGGACTCGATCAAGCGCGGCTATGTGACGCTCACCAAGGCCATGCAGAACTCGATCAACACCCCGTTCGTACAGCTCGGTGAGGACGTCGGCCTGGAGAAGGTGCGGTCCACCGCGGAGAGCGTGGGCCTGCTCCACGAGAGCATGGCCGACCTGGTCGCCTCGTTCTCCATCGGTACGTCCGGGCCCAGCGCGATCCGGATGGCCGACGCGTACGCCACCTTCGCCAAATCCGGCGTGCAGGTGGACCCGTACTCGGTCACCAAGGTGATCCACAACGGTGACCAGGTCAACGGCTTCACCCGGCCCAAGCCCAAGCAGGCGCTGCCGGACAACATCGCCAACAACGTCACCAAGGTCCTGGAGAACGTGGTCCAGAACGGTACCGGCACCAAGGCCAAGGAGCTGGGCCGTACCGCGGCGGGCAAGACCGGTACCACCGACAGCCCCGGCGGCACCCGGTCCGCGTGGTTCGTCGGCTACACCCAACAGCTCTCCACGTCCGTGGTGATGTTCCGCCAGGACACCAAGGCCAAGAAGCTGCTGCCGATGTCCGGCACCGGCGGCAACTCCTCCATCCACGGTGGTGATCTCCCGGCCACCATCTGGACCGACTACATGAAGGCCGCCCTCGGCAACTCCGAGGACCCCGGCTTCCCGGACGCCAGCAAGATCGGTGACCCGCAGAACGAGCCCGGCGCCCCGTCGCCGACGCCGTCCATGACGACGCCGCCGCCGACCCCGACCGACACCCCGACCACCCCGACGCCGTCCATGACGACGCCGCCGACCACCCCGTCGACGACGCCGCCCACCACGCCGCCGACCACGCCGAGCAGCCCGTGCCTGCCGTGGGACCAGACCTGCAACACGCCGACGCCGAGCGACACCCCGACCACGTCGGGCAGCACCGGGGGACCGGGAGGCGGAGGCAACACCGGCGGGACATCCACCCGCAAACCCGGCGACGGAGGATGACGGACGCGACAGACGGACGGCGGCTGACGGGGGACGGCGGCCGTCGCTGACAGCGGACAGCGACGGTTGGTGTCCCCGGGGACTCTCGCTCACACAGACCGGTACGGCAGGATGTTCGCCATGACGAGCGTGCGCGACCGCGAAGAGGCCGACCGGCGAGAGCTCCCCGTGCGACCCTCCGACGAGGACCCGGTCGCCGCGGCTGGCAGTGAGTTCCTGGGCGGGCCCACCGGACGGTGGGCCCGCTCCGGCGGTTACCGCTGGTGGAACCCGGTCCGCGTGATGGTGCTCGTCGTCATCGGGATGTTCGCCCTCGGCATGGCGCAGAAAGCCTCCTGCTACTCCGGCGGCTGGTTCCAGGGCGGCTCCCCGCAGTACATCCACGCCTGCTATTCCGACATCCCGCACCTGTACTCGCAGCGCGGTTTCGCCACCGACCTGGTCCCGTACTTCGACCGGATCCCGGACTCGGTCTCCGGCAGCGGCTTCCACTACCTCGAGTACCCGGTGCTCACCGGCCTGTTCATGGAGGTCGCCTCCTGGCTGACCCCGCACGGCGGCGACCTCCAGCACCGCGCGCAGATCTACTGGATCGTGAACTCCGCGATGCTGATGATCTGCGCGGTCGTGCTCGTCACGTGCGTGGCGCGCACCCAGCGGCGGCGCCCCTGGGACGGCCTGCTCATCGCCCTGTCCCCCGCGCTCGCGCTCACCGCGACCATCAACTGGGACCTGTTCGCCGTCGCCCTGACCGCCGTCGGCATGCTGCTGTGGGCCCGCAGCCGCCCGCTGGCCGCGGGCATCCTGATCGGCCTGGCCACCGCGGCCAAGCTCTACCCCGTCCTGCTGCTGCTCGCGCTGTTCCTGCTGTGCCTGCGCGCCGGGCGGCTACGGGCCTTCGGCACGGCGCTCGGCGGCGCCGTACTGTCCTGGCTGGTGGTCAACGGCCCGGTGATCCTGCTCGCCAGGCACGGCTGGTCGGAGTTCTACAGCTTCAGCCGCACCCGCGGCGTCGACTACGGCTCGCTGTGGCTGATCATCATGCAGCGCAGCGGCAACCCGCTGACCGGCGTGAGCGCGTACGTGGCCGCCCTGATGCTGCTGCTGTGCGCCGGGATCGCCGCCCTCGCGCTGTACGCCCCGCGCCGCCCGCGCTTCGCGCAGCTCGCCTTCCTGCTGGTGGCCGCGCTGGTGATCAGCAACAAGGTCTACTCACCGCAGTACGTACTGTGGCTGCTGCCGCTCGCCGTGCTCGCCCGCCCGCGCTGGCGCGACCTGCTGATCTGGCAGGGCGCCGAGGTGCTGTACTTCATCGGCATCTGGATGCAGCTCGCGTATGTCACCGGCGGCACCAAGCACCACGGTCTGTCCGCCGACGGCTACCACCTCGCCATCGCCGTGCACCTGCTCGGCACGCTCTACCTGTGCGGCATGGTCATCCGCGACATCCTCCTGCCGCAGCACGACGTACTGCGGCAGGACGGCGACGACGACCCCTCGGGCGGGGTCCTGGACGGCGCGGAGGACGTGTTCGTGCTCGGCGCCGTCCACCACGAGCCGCGGCACGCGGCGCCGTTCGCCGGACCGCGGGTCGAGTGGGGCACCACGATGCCGACGTCCGCCGCGGACGCCGCCGCGGACGAGAAGGACTGACGGGAAGGACTGACGGGAAGGACTGACGAGAAGGACTGACGAGAAGGACTGACGAGAAGGACGAGAGACGTCCTACGACGGGTGGCGGTCCACGACCCGGTCGAACTGGGTCGTGGTGTGCCGCAGGTGCGCCACCAGCTCGTCGCCGACCGCGGGCGGCGCCACGTCACCCGGCAGGAACAGGATCGACACCTGCATGTGCGGCGGCTCCGCGAACCAGCGCTGCTTGCCCGCCCACACGAACGGCGACAGATTGCGGTTGACGGTCGCCAGGCCCGCCCGCGCCACGCCCTTGGCGCGCGGCATCAGACCGTGCAGCGCCTTCGGCGCCTCCAGGCCCACACCGTGCGAGGTGCCGCCCGCCACGACCACCAGATGGCCGTCGGCGGCCGACTTCTCCTGCCGGTAGCCGTACCGGTCGCCCTTGACGATCCGCGTGACGTCGAGCACCGCGCCGCGGTACTCCGTCGCGTCGTGGTCGCCGAGCCACATCAGGGTGCCGATCCGCGCCCGGAACCTGGTCTGCGGGAACTGCTGCCTGAGCTGCGCCAGTTCGGTCGCCTTGAGGTGGCTGACGAACATCGTGTGCAGCGGCAGCCGGGCCGCCCGCAGCCGCTCCATCCAGCCGAAGACCTCCTCGACCGCGTCCGTGCCGTCGGTGCGGTCCAGCGGCAGGTGGATCGCGAAACCCTCCAGGCGTACGTCGTCTATCGCCGTGTGCAGCTTGACCAGGTCGTCCTCGGCCACGCCGTGCCGCCGCATGCTGCTCATCACCTCGATGACCACCCGCGCGCCGACCAGACCGCGCACGCCCTCCACCGAGGACACCGAGCGGATCGCCCGGTCCGGCAGCGGCACCGGCTCCTCGCCCAGCCGGTACGGGGTCAGCACCAGCAGGTCGCCGCTGAAGTAGTCCTTGATCCGGGCGGCCTCGTACGTCGTGCCGACGGCGAGCATGTCGGCGCGCAGCCGGGTCGCCTCGTCGGCGAGGCGCTCATGGCCGAAGCCGTACCCGTTCCCCTTGCATACCGGCACGATGCCGGGGAACTGGTCCACCACGGACTGGTGGTGTGCACGCCAGCGTGCGGTGTCGACGTACAGGGTGAGGGCCATGGCCTGGTCGGGACCTTTCCTTGAGCGAGCCTTCAGCGGGCCGCGTGCGGGCCTTGTCGTGGCCCATGCGCGGGCCCGGGGTCAGCGACGCGACATGTAGATGTCGAGCGCCTTGTGGAGCAGCTTGTTGAGCGGGAAATCCCACTCGCCCAAGTATTCGGCAGCCTGCCCGCCTGTGCCCACCTTGAACTGAATCAGACCGAACAAATGGTCGTTCTCGTCCAGGGAATCGCTGATTCCGCGCAGATCGTAGACGCTGGCGCCCATCGCGTACGCGTCCCGCAGCATCCGCCACTGCATCGCGTTGGACGGCCGCACCTCGCGCTTGTGGTTCGCCGAGGCGCCGTAGGAGTACCAGACGTGCCGGCCGACGGTCAGCATCGTCGCCGCGGCGACCGCCTCGCCCTCGTGCACCGCCAGGTAGAGCCGCATGCGGTTGGGGTCCTCGGCGTTCAGCGAGTTCCACATCCGCTGGAAGTACGACAGCGGGCGCGGCCTGAAGTGGTCGCGCTCGGCGGTCACCTCGTAGAGCTTCTGCCAGGTCGGCAGGTCGTCGTAGCCGGCCTGGACCACCTCGACACCGGCCTTCTCGGCCTTCTTGATGTTGCGCCGCCAGAGCTGGTTGAAGCCCTTGAGGATGTCGTCCAGCGAACGGTTCTCCAGCGGGACCTGGTACACGTACCGCGGCTGTACGTCGCCGAAGCCCGCGCCGCCGTCCTCGCCCTGCTGCCAGCCCATCCGGCGCAGCTTGTCCGCGACCTCGAAGGCGCGCGGCTCGATGAAGTCGGCCTCCACGTCGCGCAGCCGCTTGACGTCCTGGTCGGCGATGCCGGTCTTGATGGTGCTCGCCTCCCACCGGCGGATGATCACCGGCGGGCCCATCTTCACGGTGAAGGCGCCCTGCTGCTTGAGGTGGGCGAGCATCGGCTTGAGCCACTCGTCCAGGTTGGGCGCGTACCAGTTGATGACCGGGCCCTCGGGCAGATACGCCAGGTACCGCTTGACCTTGGGGATCTGCCGGTAGAGCACCAGACCGGCGCCGACGATCTGGCCGGTCCTGTCGTCGATCCAGCCGAGATTCTCCGACCGCCACTCCGACTTCACATCAGCCCATGCCGGGACCTGGCAGTGGCTTGCCGAGGGCAGGCTCTGGATGTACGCCAGATGCTGCTCGCGGCTGATGGTCCTCAGGGTCAGGCTCATGCGGGGCGCTCCCCAAACTCACGACGAACTCACGACTGCGGGCTGGAATGCTCACTACTTGCTTGCGGTGGGTTTCCGGTGCTGTTTTCTGGCCCGAAGCCTACTGCGCGGGGGAAGCGCCCTCGCTACTGCTCGCCGGTGCTGTCGGCGACTGCTCGCCGCCGCTACCAGAGCCCGCCGAACAGTCCGCCGTGCGCGACACCGAGGTAGAAGCCGACCGCCGCCATGCCGAGGCCGATGACGAGAGCGAACCGCTCCGCCGTGGTCGCCGAGATGAACTGGCCGTAGCCGCCGGTGAGGATGCCGACCAGACCGGTCCAGGAACTGAGCAGATGCAGGCTGTTGAAGGCCGAGGAGATGATCGCGATCGCGCCGAGGAGGACGGTCACCGCGACCAGCGTGTTCTCCAGCGGGTGCGGCCGGCCGTCGGTGTTGAAGGTGAGGTGGTGGGTCCGTTCCGCGTGCTGTGCCATGGGGCACCTCCGTGACGGAGTAGATGTGTCCAGATTGGGGGCAAAAGGGGGCGGATTTCAACCCGGGGGACCTGTGCGGGTAGTCTGAACGGTCTGCACCGGTGTCTGTGCGTGGGCCGGGCCTCGCCCGACTCGGCGGAATGGTCATCAGACCGATCCGTCGCTCGACTGTCCGTCACTCGACTGTCAGTGCCCCGCGCTACCGTTGCGACGCAGATACAAACCCTCCTGCCACGGAAACGCCGTGGCCGCCTGAGTCCAAAGGAGGTGGGTTCCCCTATGCGTCACTACGAGCTCATGCTCATTCTCGACCCCGATCTTGAGGAGCGCGCTGTCTCCCCGCTGATCGAGTCCTTCCTCGCCGTCGTCCGCAATGGCGGCGGCAGCGTGGAGAAGGTCGACACCTGGGGCCGTCGTCGCCTCTCCTACGAGATCAACAAGAAGCCCGAGGGCATCTACTCGGTCGTCGACCTCAAGGCCACGCCTGAGGTCGTCAAGGAGCTCGACCGTCAGCTCAACCTGAACGAGTCGGTTCTGCGGACCAAGGTCCTCCGCCCCGAACTGCACTGAGCTCTCCGCTCAGCGCACCGGGGCAGTAACCGAGTAGTAGCCAGCAGTAGTCAGTAGCAGCAGCCAGAAGCAGTCAGTACACCGCCGAGAGGTCATCCCATGGCAGGCGAGACCGTCATCACGGTTGTCGGCAATCTTGTCGACGACCCCGAGCTGCGCTTCACCCCGTCGGGTGCGGCGGTCGCGAAGTTCCGAGTCGCGTCCACTCCTCGCACCTTCGACCGGCAGACCAACGAGTGGAAGGACGGCGAGAGCCTGTTCCTCACCTGCTCGGTCTGGCGGCAGGCGGCCGAGAACGTTGCCGAGTCGCTCCAGCGAGGCATGCGCGTCATCGTGCAGGGCCGGCTGAAGCAGCGGTCGTACGAGGACCGTGAGGGCGTCAAGCGGACGGTCTACGAACTGGACGTCGAAGAAGTCGGCGCCAGCCTGAAGAGCGCGACGGCCAAGGTCACCAAGACCAGCGGTGGCGGTCGTGGCGGTCAGCAGGGCGGCGGGTTCGGCGGAGGCGGCGGCCAGGGCGGCGGCGGCAACTGGGGCGGGAGCTCCGGTGGCGGCCAGCCCCAGGGCGGCGGCGGTGCTCCCGCCGACGACCCGTGGGCGACCAGCGCGCCGGCCGGCGGCGGCCAGGGCGGCGGCGGTGGCGGTGGTGGTAACTGGGGCGGCGGCTCCGGTGCCGCTTCTTCCGGCGGCGGCTACTCGGACGAGCCGCCCTTCTAGGGCGGGCATCCTCACTTCTTGATCGCAAGATCGCATTAGGAGAATCACCATGGCGAAGCCGCCCCCGCGCAAGCCGAAGAAGAAGGTCTGCGCGTTCTGCAAGGACAAGACCGTGTACGTGGACTACAAGGACACGAACATGCTGCGGAAGTTCATTTCCGACCGCGGCAAGATCCGTGCCCGCCGCGTCACCGGCAACTGCACGCAGCACCAGCGTGACGTCGCCACGGCCGTGAAGAACAGCCGTGAGATGGCGCTGCTGCCCTACACGTCGACCGCTCGATAAGGAAAGGGTGACCTGAAGCATGTCGAAGATCATCCTTACCAACGAGGTCAGCGGCCTGGGTGCCGCGGGCGACATCGTCGACGTCAAGCCGGGCTACGCCCGCAACTACCTGATCCCGCGTGGCTTCGCCATCGCGTGGACCAAGGGTGGCGAGAAGGACGTCGAGCAGATCCGCCGCGCCCGCCGTATCCGCGAGATCCACTCGCTGGACGACGCGAACGCGGTCAAGGCGCAGCTCCAGGGCGTCAAGGTCAAGCTCAGCACCCGCGCCGGTGACACCGGCCGGCTGTTCGGCTCGATCACCCCGGCCGACATCGCCGCGGCGATCAAGACCGCCGGTGGTCCGGCCGTCGACAAGCGTCGTCTCGAGGTCGGTTCGCCGATCAAGACGCTGGGCGCGCACAAGGTCACGGTGCGGCTGCACCCCGAGGTCGAGGCCGTTCTCGACCTGGAGGTCGTGGCCGCGTAATCGCGACCGCTGTGTTCCACGTGGAACAGCGAGGGCCGGGCACCCCGATTTCGGGGGTGCCCGGCCCTTCGTCCTTCCTGGTCCGGTGAGCGCTGTGCGGTCTGGCTGCTCGCTTTGGCTGCTCGCTTTGGCTCTCCGGGCGGGCGCCCCGCGCTCTCAGCGGGCGGCGCCCGTGACGATCCAGCGGCCGGAGCGGGCCCGTAGCCACAGGGCGGCGAGCCGGGTCAGCATCATCAGGGTCATCGCCCACCAGAGCGCGGTCAGCCCCCAGCCGAGGGCGGGCACGGCCAGCGCGGCGGGCGCGAAGACGGCCAGCGTCGCCAGCATCGACCATGCGAGATACGGCCCGTCGCCCGCGCCCATCAGCACGCCGTCCAGGACGAAGACGATGCCGCAGACCGGCTGCGCCAGCGCGACCACCAGCAGCGCGGACGTCAACGCGTCCCGTACGGCCGGGTCCGAGGTGAACAGCGGCCCGACCAGCGGCCGGGCCAGCGCCACCAGCAGCCCCAGGACGACCCCGCAGACCACTCCCCACGCGATCATGCGGCGGCAGGCGGCGCGGGCGCCCTCGGGGTCGTCCGCGCCCAGGTAGCGGCCGATGATCGCCTGTCCCGCGATGGCGATGGCGTCCAGGGCGAAGGCGAGCAGGGACCAGACGGTGAGGGTGATCTGGTGGGCGGCGATCTCGGCGTCACCGAGCCCCGCGGCGACGGCGGTGGCGATGAGCAGGACGGCCCGCAGGCTGAGCGTGCGGACGAGGAGGGGGACGCCGGCCCTGGCGCAGGCGCGGATTCCGGCGGGGTCGGGCCGCAACAGCGCCCACAGGGCGGAGCGTTCACCCGTACCGGGGGGCCCGTCGTCCTGGGCGTGCCGCTTGGCGCCGCGGATCACCACCCACACATAGACGGCCGCCATGCCGTTCTGGGCGATGACCGTGCCCCACGCGGAGCCCGCGATGCCGAGTCCCGCGCCGTACACCAGACCCGCGTTGAGCCCCGCGTTGGCGGCGAATCCGCCGACCGCCACGTACAGCGGGGTGCGGGTGTCCTGGAGGCCGCGCAGGACGCCGGTCGCCGCCAGCACCATCAGCATCGCGGGGATGCCGAGCGAGCTGATCCGCAGATACGCGGTCGCGTACGGGGCGGCGGTCGGCGACGCGCCGAACAGGCCGACCACGGCCGGGGCGGCCGGGAGCACGACGGCGATCACCAGCGCGCCCAGCAGCAGCGCGAGCCAGATGCCGTCCACGCCCTGGCGGATCGCGGCGGGCAGGTCGCCCGCGCCGACCCGGCGGGCGACGGCGGCGGTGGTCGCGTACGCCAGGAAGACGAAGATGTTGACGGCGGTGGTGAGGAGCGCCGCGGCGACGCCGAGGCCCGCGAGCTGGGCGGTGCCGAGATGGCCGACAACCGCGCTGTCGGCCATGACGAAGAGGGGTTCGGCGACCAGCGCGCCGAAGGCGGGGATCGCGAGGGCGAGGATCTCCCGGTCGTGGCGGCCCCGGGCGGGCTTGCGGGGGGACGAGGCCGGATCCTTCTCCACCGCGGGCTTGGCGACCGGATTCACATGCACAGGGTAATCGTCCACAAGTAAGAGGTAAAGACCTGCCTCGGCTATTACGGGTGACTGCGTAGAGTGATCTCCTCCGCGTTGTTTGTGGCGATCTTGGGCCGACCGTGAATTTTTTTCTCCTGCACAGGCTATGGACGGAGAAAGGCCAGGTCAGAGCCGTTCCCCTGAGTAGATTGTCAGCTTGTCCACAGCGTCGTCCCAAGGGCTGTACACAGGTTGGGGCCACTTCTCCACAGGTATGCCGCCGCCGTCCACACCCCCTGTGGATAACCGGGTTGGTCAGGGCCGCCGAGAGCCCTACCGTGGACCGTCCCCCGACGCGCCGCGAGCGGCCCCGGGTGACTCAAATGTCGGCGCCGTGCCGTAAGAAAGAGCCGTGCCCCACGAACGCGTGGCACGTAACGGGGTGCGGTCGAACGCGGTCGAACGGTCCGCAGGGACGGGAGGAGGTGGCGCGGATGAGCCAGCCCGAACCCGCGGACGAGCACTGGGGGGAAGCACCCCCCGAAGCCGGTCCGAGCGACCGGCCCCCCGTCACCCGCTTCCGCAAGAAGAACGGCTCCGACGACGGCGACAGCAACCGCTGGTCCGAGGGCGGCGGCTTCGAGCGCGTCCCGCCGCAGGACCTCGACGCCGAACAGTCCGTCCTCGGCGGCATGCTGCTCTCCAAGGACGCCATCGCCGACGTCGTCGAAGTCCTCAAGGGCGCCGACTTCTACCGCCCTGCCCACGAGACGATCTACGCGGCGATCCTCGACCTCTACGCCCGCGGCGAGCCCGCCGACCCCATCACCACCGCCGCCGAACTCACCAAGCGCGGCGAGATCGCCCGCGTCGGCGGCGCCCCCTACCTCCACACCCTCGTCAACGCCGTCCCCACCGCGGCCAACGCCGAGTACTACGCCGAGATCGTCCACGAGCGCGCCGTCCTGCGCCGCCTGGTCGAAGCCGGCACCCGCATCACCCAGATGGGATACGCCGCCGACGGCGACGTCGACGAGATCGTCAACAACGCCCAGGCCGAGATCTACGCCGTCACAGAACAGCGCACCTCCGAGGACTACCTCCCCCTCGGCGACATCATGGAGGGCGCCCTCGACGAGATCGAGGCCATCGGCTCCCGCAGCGGCCAGATGTCCGGCGTCCCCACCGGCTTCACCGACCTCGACTCCCTCACCAACGGCCTCCACCCCGGCCAGATGATCGTCATCGCCGCCCGCCCGGCGATGGGCAAGTCCACGCTCGCGCTGGACTTCGCGCGGACGTGTTCCATTGCCCACAAGATGCCCAGCGTCATCTTCTCGCTCGAAATGGGGCGCAACGAGATCGCGATGCGGCTGCTGTCCGCCGAGGCGCGGGTGGCGCTGCACCACATGCGGTCGGGGACCATGACGGACGACGACTGGACGAAGGTGGCCCGGCGGATGTCGGACGTCACCGAGGCGCCGCTCTACATCGACGACTCGCCGAACCTGTCGATGATGGAGATCCGCGCCAAGTGCCGTCGCCTCAAGCAGCGCAACGACCTGCGCCTGGTCGTCATCGACTACCTCCAGCTCATGCAGTCGGGCGGCTCGCGCCGCCCCGAGAGCCGTCAGCAGGAGGTCTCGGACATGTCCCGTAACCTCAAGCTCCTGGCCAAGGAGCTCGAAGTCCCGGTCATCGCGCTCTCCCAGCTCAACCGTGGCCCCGAACAGCGCACCGACAAGAAGCCCATGGTCTCCGACCTGCGCGAATCCGGCTCCATCGAGCAGGACGCCGACATGGTGATCCTCCTCCACCGCGAGGACGCCTACGAAAAGGAGTCCCCCCGCGCGGGCGAGGCCGACCTGATCGTCGCCAAGCACCGTAACGGCCCCACCGCCACCATCACGGTCGCCTTCCAGGGCCACTACTCCCGCTTCGTGGACATGGCCCAGACCTGACCGGGTGTTGTGTAGGTTCTCAGGTCCCGTGCCCGCGCGATGACATGAGCCGCTGGTGCAACCTACACATTCACCGCGGAGGCGGACCAGACGCCGAGGGCGCCTCCCGGCAGGGACACGAACCGCCATCCTCCAGGTTCTGTGATCTGCCACGCCTCGAACGCCGCATCGGTTGGACACAGTCTGAGAAACCGTGAAGAGCCGCAGTTCACGGCATCGTTGATGGACACGAGCAGTGAGAACCTACGCCGCCGCCGACGTCCTGGACCGTGCGCACGCGCTGGCCCTCGCCTGGCTGGTGGGCCGAGCCCTTCCGACCGGTCAGGCCGGTTGGAAGAACGCGAGCATTCTCCGGCTGGCGTCGGGCGACGTCAGAATGGTGTGGATGCGGGCGGACTCGCGGGCGGCGGAGCCGGTACGGGCGAACATCTCGCGTTCGTACTCCGCGACGGCGCGGGGAATGTCCTGCGGGTGCGCGGCGAGGGCGAGGCCGAGGAGGGTGCCGTCGAGAAGGGCCATGTTGGCGCCCTCGCCGACCGGTGGCATCAGGTGGGCGGCGTCGCCGATGAGGGTGACGTCCGGTGTCGACGGCCAGGTCAGGCCGACCGGGAGGGTGGTGATCGCCCGTGGTACGACCGTGTCGTCGCAGGCCGCGATCAGCGCGGTGAACCGTGGGTGCCAGCCGGGGAGCAGGCCGATCAGGCGCGTCCGGGCGGCGGCGGGATCGTCGAAGGGGATCCGGCTGGTGGCGAACCAGTCCTCGCCGGTGTTGTAGAAGCTGAGGCCGATACGGACGCGGCCGTCGCCGTTGCGCTGCGCGGCCAGCGACAGGCCGTCGCCGAGCACCCAGTAGTTGCCGCGCCCGACCATGGCCGCGAGGTCGGGGTGCGTGCGGTCGATGTCGGGAATGCCGAGCTCGACGATGTTCTGGCCGATGTGCGCCGGGCGGGCGTCGGTGAGCAGGGGGCGGACCCGGGACTGCGCGCCGTCCGCGCCGACCAGCAGGTCGTACGTCGTACTGGCGCCGTCGGCGAAGTGCAGCAGGCCGTCGGCGGCGGAGGTGAACGCGTGCCCCCAGCGCACCGTGCCGTCGGGGAGGGAGTCCAGCAGCAGGTCGCGCAGGTCGGCGCGGTCGACCTCGGGGCGGTCGAGCGGGGCGTCCTCGGGGGTGTCCTCCTGGAGCAGCAGGGTGCCGTCCGGTTCGAGGAGGCGCATGTCCTGGCCTTCGCCGCGGGCTATCGCGTGGAACCGGTCGATGAGTCCGGCCTCGCGCAGCGCCCGCTGTCCGGAGTGGATGTCGAGCATGCCGCCCTGACCGCGGGCGTCGCGTGACGCCTCGCGTTCGTAGACGACGGCGTCGATGCCGTGGATGTGCAGTACGCGGGCGAGGGCCAGGCCGCCGAGGCCGGCCCCGACGACGGCGACGGCCGCGGTGGTGATGGTGGGCATGGGTGTCCCTTTCGGTTCCTTCGGTCCGCCGATACACCGTACTGGTCAATACACTGTATCGCTACGATGCGATGTACCGTATCCCGCATGTTGGTGTGGGAGCGGCCGGAGCCGCCGAATCGACCCGTACCGGCTCCCCTGGACCGGGAGCGGATCGTACGAGCGGCGATCGAGCTGGCCGACGCGGACGGCCTGGACGCGGTGTCGCTGCGCAAGGTCGCCACCGCGCTGGGCGTCGGACCGATGCGGCTGTACGGCTACATCGAGAGCAAGGACGAACTGCTCGACCTGATGGTCGACGCGATCCACGCCGAGATCCGGCCGGTCGGGGACACCTGGCGGGAGGTCCTGCGCTCTCTCGCCGAGACCACCCGGCAGGCCGCCCACGACCACGAATGGCTCGCCGACCTGCTCGGCGGCCGGCCGCAGCTCGGCCCGCACGCGCTGGCCAGGGGGGAAGCCGTGGTCGCCGCACTGGACGGCGTCCACGTGGACGCCGTCATGCCCGTGGTCACCGCGGTCGACGCCTACGTGACCGGCGCCGTCCGCCGTGAGATCGCCGCCCGCCGCGCCGAGCGGACCACCGGCCTGGACGAGAAGCGCTGGCAGGTCTCACTGGGCCCCTACCTGGAGCGCACCTTCGCCACCGGCCGCTTCCCCGCCCTGTCCACCGTGATCCACGACGCCGCCCACCTCGACGCCGACCACACCTTCCGCCTCGGCCTCGACTACCTCCTCGACGGCATCGCGACCCACATCTCGCGATGACGCGCGCCGGTCGGTTCCGGCCTACCCGACATCCGGGCGCGCGCGGAGCCCGGACGCGTTGATGAGTCCCGTACGCGTCAACCGCGGGGGATCAGGAAGGCCGTGGCGGCTGAGGCGGCGATGGTGGCGGCGGCGAGGGTCATGGTGAGGGTGATTCCGATGTGCTGGCCGAGGGCCGAGCCGGTGAGCATTCCGGTGAGGGTGGCGGCGGCCTGGACGACGGTGTAGGCGGAGGTGGCGCGGCCGAGGAGCTGGTCGGGGGTGTGGCGGGCGAGGTAGGTGTCGATGGTGACGAGGAAGCAGACCGCCGGGGGGCCGATGAGGGTGAACAGAGCGAGGTCCCACGAGGTGTGGTGAACGTTGAAGGTGACGGCGAACACCGCGCCCAAGGCGGCGAGGCTGGCGATGGTCGTGGTCCGGGGGGAGAGACGGGCGGTGACGACGCGGCTGACGGGTGCTCCGAGCAGATAGCCGACGCCCAGCGCGGAGAAGAGCAGGCCGAGAGTGCCGGCGGTGGCGCGCAGGACGGTGCCGATGTAGGGCACGAGGAGAGCGGTCAGGGCCGCGTTGCCGAGGAAGAAGACGCCCGCGACAGCGAAGAGGGGCGGCAGACCGGGAGTTGACCGGACGTGGGCGGCGCCGGCGCGCAGTTCGGCGGTGAAGCGGCGCGGGGGCGGGGATTCGGCGGCGGCCGGGCGGTGTGCGATCGCGGTGATGAGGACCGCGGAGACGAGGTAGGTGGCGGTGTCGACGGCCACGACCGCCGTGAAGCCGAACGCGACGTAAAGGGCGCCGCCGAGGGGCCCGCCGACGAGCTGGACGGTGCCGGAAACGAGGGCGGCGAAGGAGTTCGCGGCGCCCAGTCGCGGACCGCGTCCGACCAGCACCGGGACGAGGGCCTTGCGGGCGGGGGTGAAGAACTGGCTGAAGCCCGCCTCGACGATCAGCGCGACGTAGATGAGCCAGACCTGTCCCGGACGGTGGACGAGGAGCATCGTGGCGACCGCTCCGGCCCGCAGCAGATCGGTGACCACCATCGTGCGGCGCCGGTCCCAGCGGTCGGCGAAGACCCCGGCGAACGGGCCGATGAGGAGAGCGGGCACGGTCTCGGCCGCGAGGGCCGCGCCGGTGGCCAGCGTCGATCCGGTCAGGCGGAGTACGTAGAACGGTGCGGCGACCAGCAGCAGCCAGTCGCCGAGGCTGGACAGCAGTTGCCCCGCCGCCACCAGTCGGTAGTCGCGAATCCGCAGGACTCCGAGCACCGCCGCCCCCGTATCGTTAGCACTCTCGTGGTGAGAGTGCTAACGAGGAGGACTATCAGCCCTGCTCTTCGGCCCGCAAGGGGGCCCCGTCGGTGGCGGGTTTCTCCGAGGGCGGGGTCAGTTCGAAGTGGACGGTCTTGCCGGTTTTGCGGTGGGCGAGGCGGTGGGCGAGGGGGACCAGGAGGCCGTGGAGGGTGCGGTATTTGGCGGCGAGGACCTGGGCGGCGGGGTAGTTGCGCAGGCGCCGCGTCTTGAGCGCGGTCTCGAAGCTGCGGACGTAGGCGTGGTCGCCCTCGACCGCGATGCTCACCGGGGCGGGCACCGGGCGCAAGCGGCTCACCGCCCCGGCCCCGGCGCCCCGCGAGCGGGCACCGGGGTCGGGGCGGAACCGGCTAGGTGGCCGTCCAGACGAACGTCACCGGTGCGGACGCCGAAGCCGAGGACGAGGACGTACGGGCGGTGACCGTCACCGTGTACGTACCCCGCTCAGTGGCCGCGCCCGTGAACCGCCCCGCCGAGCTGAGCGAGATCCCCGGCGGGAGACCGGTCGCCGAGAAGGCCGTGCCGCTCGGGGCCTTCTGGTCCAGCGCCCAGTCCACCGCCGTGTGCAGCGGGCTGCTCATGCCGTGCGGATTGGGCACGGCGTACGAGGCGTCGCCGCCCCCCACCCGCGCCGCGGCGGCGTTCACCTGTGTCGGCACGGTGAGCGTGCCGCTCAGCGGGAGATTCCGCGACGAGTCCCCCACCAGGATCTGGTAGGTGCCCGCCGCCGTCGTCCACCCGTTGGCGCCGGTGTTCCAGTACGCCAGGTCGTGCGTGGACACCGTGAAGGTCAGCGTCTGCGACTGGCCCGGATTGAGCGTGACCCGCTGATAGCCGCGGAGCTGGTGGACCGGCTCACCGGTGGCGGCCGGATCGCCCACGTAGAGCTGCGCGACCTCGGTACCCGCCCGCGCCCCGGTGTTGGTCACCGTCGCGCGCACGGTGGCGTTCCCGCCGGACAGCGCGCCGACCTGGAGCCCGGAGAAGGCGAAGGTGGTGTACGACAGGCCGAAGCCGAACGGATACAGCGGCTCGATGTTCTGCGCGTCGTACCACTTGTAGCCGACCTTCAGCCCCTCGCTGTACTGCACCGTGCCGTTGGTCCCCGGCCACTGCGCCGGGGTGTGCGCGGGCACGTCCGCGAGCGACTTCGGGAAGGTGACGGGCAGCTTGCCCGACGGGTTGACGTCTCCGAAGATCAGCGCCGCCATCGCCGTGCCGATCTGCTGGCCCGGATAGAAGCCCTCGAAGACGCCCGCGACCTGGTTCAGCCACGGCATGTTGATCGCCGAACTGTTGTTGAGCACCACGACGGTGTGCGGATTGGCCGCCGCCACCTGGGCGATCATGTCGTTCTGGTTGGTCTGGGCGTTGCCGACCGGCGGCAGGTCGAGCGTGGTGGTGTCGTGCTCCTCGTTGCCGTAGTTGTCGCTGGCGAAGACGATCGCGACATCGGAGGAGCGGGCCAGCGTGACCGCCGACGCGAGATTCGACGCGTCGTTGTACTGCACGGTGGTGCCGGTGCCCGCGACCCGGTTCTGGATGCCGGTGATCGGCCAGACCGTGCCCGAACTGGTCACCGTCGCACTGCCGCCGCCGATGGACTGCACGCCCGCGCCGCCGTCCCAGCCGATCACCGCGATCGAGTGGGTGGTGGCGGTGGACAACGGCAGGATGCCGTTGTTCTTGAGCAGGACGGTGCCCTCCTGCGCGCCCTGGAGCGCGGTCGCCACATGCGCCGGGGTGGTGACGACGGCGTCCCGCGAACCGCTGGGCGCCTTGTCGAAGAGACCGAAGGCGAAGAACTGCGTCAGCAGCCTGCTCACCATCGTGTCCAGCGTGGCCTGGCTGACCGTCCCGTTGGCGACCGCCTGCGCGAGGAAGTCCGCGTAGAAGTAGCCGTTCGGCATCTCCACCGTCAGACCGGCGTTGGCGGACTCGACCGTCGAGTGCGCGCCGCCCCAGTCGCTGGTGATGAAGCCGCCGAAACCCGCCTGCTGGTAGAGCCCGACGTTCATCAGCGCCGGATTCTGGCAGGCCGGTATCGAGTTGACGACGCTGTACGCGCACATCGCCGCCGCCGGCGAGCCCTGCTGCACCGCCGCCTGGAAGGCAGGCAGATACAGCTCCTGCATGGTCCGGTTGTCGACGACGACCGTCCCCGCCGGATTCTCGATGTTGTAGACGGCCACGTGCTTCATCTCGGCCATCACACCCTGGCTCTGGATGCCCCGGATGTCGGCCGCCGCCAGCCGCCCGTTGAGGTACGGGTCCTCGCTGAACGTCTCGAAGGCCCGGCCCCAGCGCGGGTCGCGCACGATGTTCAGCGTCGGGCCGAGCGCCACCTGCACACCCTTGCCCGCGAACTCCGCGCCGATCGCCGCGCCGTACTGCTGCTCCAGCGCGTCGTCCCAGGTCGCCGCGGACGCGTTCGCCGACGGCATCTGCGTGACGCCGCCGAGGCCGTCACCGACACCGTGCGGCCCGTCCTGGAGGCCGATGTTCGGGATGCACAGGGACGGCACGCCGGTGATGTTGCCGATGTACGGCGTCGCGTTGTTGTTGCCGTGCAGGATCGAGACCTTCTGCGCGTTGGTCATCTGCGCCATGACCTGCTGGACGCGGGTGGCCACCGGAGCCGTGGAACCGACCCAGGGGCAGGTGCCGTTGCCACCGCTCGGCGGCGGGGAGGTCGTACTGCCGCCGGGCGTCAGGATCGTGAACTCCCACAGCGAGTATCCGTACTGCGTCGCCCGCTGCGTGCCGTACATCCGCACATAGCGGCCGGTCGCGTTGAACGACAGATTCTCGGTGCCGCCGGCCCCGGTCGTCGTGGAGTACGCGTTGTTCCACGTGGAACCATCGGTCGAGACCTGGATCTGATACGCCTTCGCGTACGCCGTCTCCCACGTCAACTGCGCGCCGCACAGCGTCTGCGACGAGCCGAGGTCGACCTGGACCCACTGTGGGTCGGAGGCGGCGCTGGACCAGCGGGTGCCCGCGTTGCCGTCGAAGGCGGCGGAGGCGGGGGTCCCGGCGTTCTCGGTCGAGGACGCGGTGGCGGGTTTGCCGAGCGCGGCGGTCGTGGTGCCGCAGGTCGCCGGGGGCGTACCGCCGCCGGAACCGCCGTAGACCTGGAACTCCCAGAGCGAGTAACCCCATTGGGTGGCGCGCTGGGTGCCGTACATCCGCACGTAGCGGCCGGTGCCGGTGACGCTGAGCGTCTGGATACCGCCGGTGCCGGTGGTGGTGGAGTAGACGTCGGTCCAGGCGGTCGCGTTGTCCGAGACCTGGATCTTGAAGGCTTTGCCGTACGCCGTCTCCCAGTTGAGGACGACCTGCGTGATCGGCTGCGACGAGCCGAGGTCGACCTGGAGCCACTGCGGATCGGAGGCGGCGCTGGACCAGCGGGTACCGGTGTCACCGTCCACGGCGGCGCTCGCGGCGAACGCGTCCTGGACGGATGACGCGGTCGCCGGCTTGCCCTGCGAGAGCAGGGTCGGCGTCGCCGCGTGCGAGGAGGTGGGCGCCAGGGACAGATACGCCGAGGCGATCAGCACCAGTGCCATCAGCAGGACGCCCTGCGGTGACCGTGCGAGAGGGAACCGGAAACGTTTACGGTGCGCGGAGAGCCCTCGTGGGGTGACCCTCATGTGTGCTCCTATGTGTCTATGTGTCTATGTGTCGGATGACGGCTCGCGGGGCTCCGCGAGCACGGGCGCGAGAGGGTGAGGAACCGACAACGAGGGCGCGTACCGCCGTCCTTGCGGAGATCCGCGCGCGGCGAGCACGCGGCGAGCGTGCGGCACGCGTGCGGCGATGTGCGCCGCGCGCCGCGTACGCGCGAGCCTCCGGTTGGGGGGTGGACGTCGGTGGTGCCCTGCTGCGGTGTGCGGCACCGACCCCGGTCTCGCGGCCACGATCGGCGTTCGTGCGCGGTGCGGCTGTGCGGAGGTGCGGTCGTACGGAGGTGCGGTCGTACGTGTGCGGCGGTGCGGTCGTGCGCATGCGGATGTGCGGCCGGCCCGAGGGCGCTGTCCCGCCGCCTCGCCGGACGGCTGTGAGAGCGCTCTCTGGCCGACGTGATATCTACGCCTGGCGAAAACCGCTGTCAAGGTTCCGCGCAGCCGTGACCGGACAGCGCCGCTTTCTTCAACCGGGCCCAACGCGGGCCGGGGGCAAGGGGGTTGCGAAGAACCGCCGTGGCGGGCACGGCCGGGCGCGGCGGCGAGTGGGATCGTAAGGGGATGGACGACAACGACGACGTCAATGGTGGCGGCGAGGACGAGGGCGAGGGCGAGGCCGGCGGCGGCGACGGCGGCCGGTTCACGGTCGAGCTGGAGGGCGTACCGGAAACGCTGCTGTGGAATCTGTACAACCGGGCCGCCGAGGCCCGGCGGCCGGGGGCGCGGTTGCTGGACGACCCGCTCGCGGTGGAGCTGGTCGACCGTATCGACTACCCCTTCGAGCGGTTCGGCGGCTCGGGCATGGCGCAGTGGCACGCGCTGCGGGTGCGGTGCCTGGACGACGAGGTACGGCGGTTCGTCGCCGAACACCCCGACGGCACTGTGGTGGCGCTCGGCGAGGGCCTGGAGACGCAGTTCTGGCGGGTGGACAACGGCCGGGTGCGCTGGCTGACGGTGGATCTGCCGGAGACGGTCGAGGTCCGAGACGTTCTGCTTCCGGACGATCCGCCACGGCGCCGTTCGCTGGCCCGTTCGGCGCTGGACCTGGGCTGGATGGACGAGGTCGACGACTCCGAGGGCGTACTGGTCACTGCCCAGGGCCTGTTGATGTATCTGCCGCCGTCCGACGTGAAACGGCTGATCGCCGCCTGCGCGGAACGTTTCCCCGGCGGTTGGATGCTCTTCGACGCCCTCCCCCGGGGGATGGTCGCCCGCAGCCAGGCCCAGGCGGACGACCGGGCCCGCGCGGACGCCCAGGCGCGGGCGGAGGCGCACATGGAGACGGACGCGGGCGGGACGGACGCGGGTGGGACGGGGCCGGCGGCGGCCGGGACGGGGACGGACGCGGCCGGGACCGCGCGCCCCGGCTACCGCGCGCCGCGCTGGCTGTGGGGCATGGACGGCAAGGAGTACCGCAGGGTCGCGACCGCCTCGCCGCGCATCGCCGAGGTCCGCAGCCTGCGCCTGCCGCGCGGTCGCGGTCCTTACGCCATCGCGCCCGTCTCGCATCTGATCCCGCTGCTGCGCGGGATGCGGATGTCAATTGTGTCGCTCCGCTTCGGCGCCGCCGATTACCGTGACGGCGACCGTAGGTAGCGGAGTCCGGGCGAGCCGGACGCACGGGTCCGGGCCACCCGGCCCGCCCCGGACGCCCCCGCCCCCCCGTATCGAGAGAAGAGGCGCGCGCCGAGTGACGACCGAGTCCCAGCACCCACCGCAGTCCCCCGACCAGCCCCGGCCCGCGGCCCCCGCCCCGTACGCGCTGCCGACGCCCGGCCCCGCGCCCGCCGCGCCGGACGGCGAGCTGTTGCCCGCCACCCGCCGCGCCCTGCTGCGCCGGATCGCGGTCGGCCAGGCCGAGGGCCGTACGCCGTCGATCGTCGGCGCGGTCGTACGGGACGGGCGGATGGTCTGGTTCGGCTCGCGCAGCATGATCGACGGGCACGCGCCGGACGCCGACACCCAGTACCGGATCGGCTCGATCACGAAGACGTTCACGGCGGTGCTGGTGATGCGGCTGCGCGACGAGGGGCTGCTGGAGCTGACCGATCCGCTGGCGCGGCACCTGCCGGACCTGACGGATCTGCCGGAGATCGGGCAGGGCGTGGCCGGTCTGACGGTCGGCCAACTCATCACCCACACCTCAGGGCTGGCCTCCGAGACGCCGGGCCCCTGGTGGGAGCGGACCCCCGGCGACCTGCGGCCCGAGCTGGCCGACGTTCTCGGTCCGGCCCCCCTCACACACCCGGCCGGTCGGCGCTACCACTACTCCAACCCCGGATTCGCGCTGCTCGGCGCCCTGGTGGAGGCCAAACGCGGCGTGCCGTGGGCCGAAGCGCTGAAGGCCGAAGTGCTCGACCCGTTGGGCATGCCGCGTACGACGGCGCTGCCGCAGGCCCCGGCCGCGGGAGGCTTCGCCGTCCACCCGTGGGCGGACGTGATGCGGCCCGAGGTCGTACAGGACACCGGACTGATGGCGCCCGCGGGTCAACTGTGGTCGACGGCCCTGGACCTGGCGCGCTGGGCGGGCTTCCTCGCGGCCGGGCACCCGGACGTGCTGGCCGCGGCGACTCTGGCCGAGATGCGCGCGCCCGCCGCGCCGCCGCCGGACGCGGCCGACCCCGACTCGGGTTACGGCCTCGGCCTCCAGCTCACCCGGCACGGCGACCGCCCGCTCGCCGGTCATACGGGCTCGATGCCGGGCTTCCTGGCCACCGTGTGGGTGAGCGTCGCGGACGGCGTGGGCGCGCTCGCGATGGCCAACTCCACCTCGGGGCCCGCGATCGGCACCATCGCCGCCGACCTGCTGGCGATCACCGCCGACGCCGAGCCCGGCCTGCCCGCGCCCTGGCGGCCCGCCGACGCGCTCGACCCGGCGCTGCTCGACCTGGCGGGCCCCTGGTACTGGGGCACGTCCGGCTACAGCCTGCGCGTCCACGCCTCCGGCGACCTCGCGCTCGCACCGCTGACCGGCCAGGGCCGCGGCGCGCGCTTCCGCGCGGAGTCCGACGGCACCTGGACCGGTCTTGAGGGGTACTACGCGGGCGAGACGCTGCGGCCGGTGCGCCGCGCGGACGGCGCGGTCGGCCATCTCGACCTGGGGTCCTTCGTGTTCACACGCGTGCCGTACGACCCGTCGGCGCCGCTGCCGGGCGGTCCTGGCCCTGGCCTTGGTCTTGGCCCTGGCCCTGGTCCCGGTCCTGGCTCCGGTTCCGGGCAGGAGAACTGGCCGGTGCGCTGAGGCTGTTGTCCTCGGGAGTCCTGTCGGCGCCGTCTTGCGTGCCTCCATGCGTGCTGCCCTTCGAGCCGTCCGGGGCCGGGGGCCTGAGCAGGACGGCGGCGACCGCGGCGCCGAGGACCAGCAGGTCGGCGGCGACCACGAAGGCCAGGTGGTAGCCGCTGGTCAGGGCGGCCGGTACGGAGTGGCCCGCATCGAGCTTCCGGTCGGTGCGGGCGGCGGCCAGGGCGGCGAGTACGGAGAGGCCGAGCGCGCCGCCGATCTGCTGGGCGGTGTTGAAGACGCCGGACAGCAGCCCGGAGTCGGAGGGGGTCGCCTCCGACATGCCCAGCGTCATCAGGGAGGGCATGGCCAGGCCGAAGCCGACGCCGAAGACCAGGATCGCCGGGAGGATGTCGGCGGGGTACGAGGCGTGCGCGGAGGGGGCCTTCGCCAGGATGAGGAAGCCGCCCGCGAAGAGCAGCAGGCTGGGCAGCAGTACGGCGCGCTGGCCGAAGCGGGCGCCAAGCCGGGCGGACAGCAGCAGGGACATCACGCCGATCATCGCACCGGTGGGCACCAGCGCGAGCCCGATCCGCACCGGGTCGTAGCCGAGCACCTGCTGGAGATAGAGGCTGGTCATGAACTGGAAGCCGAAACCGCCCGCGACCATCAGCGCCAGCACCACGTTCGCGCCCGAGACGATCCGGGAGCGGAAGATCCGCAACGGCATCAACGGCTCGGCCGCCTTGGTCTGACGGATCAGGAAGCCGGCCAGCAACAGGGCGGACAGCGCCGCGAGTCCGGCGGTGGCGGGGGACGTCCAGCCCCGGTCGGTGGTCCCGACGATGGTGTAGACGCCCAGCATCAGGGCGGCGGTGACCAGGGCGGCTCCCGGCGCGTCGACCCCGGAACGCGCGCTCCCGGCGCGGGGCTCACTGGGCTTGCGGGATTCACGGGATTCGCGGGGCTCGCGTACGGCGGCCGGGCGGTCGTCGGGCAGCAGGCGCAGGCTGAGCAGGGCGGCGGCCGAGCCGATGGGGAGGTTGACGAAGAAGATCCAGTGCCAGTTGAGGGCCTGGGTGAGGATGCCGCCCACGAGCAGACCGAGGACGCCGCCCGCGGACTGCACGAAGCTGTAGACGCCCATGGCGCGGGCCCGGCCGCGGGCGTCGGGGTAGAGCGCGATGACCATGCCGAGGCTGACGGCCGAGACCATCGCACCGGCCGCGCCCTGGACGAAGCGGGCCGTGATCAGCAGCCCCGCGGAGTCCGCGAACCCGCACAGCAGCGAGGCGACGGTGAACGCCGCCAGGCCGGTGACCAGGATTCTGCGGCGGCCGAACAGGTCGCCGAGGCGGCCGGCGAGCAGCAGCAGCCCGGCGAAGGCGATGAGGTACGCGTTGACCACCCAGGCGAGGCTCGACTCCGAAAAGCCCAGGTCACGGCGGATGGACGGCAGCGCCACATTCACGATCGTGCCGTCGAGGATGATCATCAGGGTGCCCGTGCTGAGCACCGCGAGTGCCGCGCCGCGCGACGATCCGGCGGCATGGGGACGGAGTGGCATGAGGTCGCCTCCTGGCGAAAGGGATACCAGGAGCGACCGTAGCAGATCGTTTTGTTGAAGACTATCTCTTACGGGCTTACCTTGTGCGTACGTGCCCGGCGGTGGTGCGGTGCGGTGCGCTGGGGTGCGGCGCGGGGTCGGGGGCGGGTCGCCGCGGGGCGGGCTACTTGCGGGACTGGCGCGGGCGGCGCACTCCCTGGCCGCCGTCCGGTGCGCCCGCGGGGGTCGCGAGATGGCCGTTGACCAGCCGGTTCAGCGCGGAGACAAAGGCGGTGCGCTCGCTCTCCGGCAGCGCGCCGAGCACGTCCTCGTGCACGTGGTCGACGATCTCCTGGCCCTCGGCCGCGACCTTCTCGCCCGCCGGGGTCACCTTGATGATGCGTGCGCGCCGGTCGGTCGCCGACGGCACCCGCTCGGCCAGCCCCGCCCGCTCCAACTGGTCGACGGTGACCACCATCGTGGTCTTGTCCAGGTCGGACAGCTCGGCGAGCTGCGCCTGGGTCCGCTCGGCCTCCAGCGCGTGCGCCAGCACGCAGTGGGCGCGCGGCGACATGCCGATCTCCGCGAGCGCCGCCGACATCTGGGTGGTCAGGACGTGGGCGGTGTGCTGGAGCAGGTACGACATGTCGGCGGTCCTCGCCGACGGGGGGACGTGCGCTGCGGTGGTCACGGCCTCTGCGGTCGCTGCTGTCTCTGCGGTCATGCGTCGAGACTAGCAAAATAGGTCTGCTACGGGACGATCCCGTAGTGGACCTATCGCGGGGCGGCGGACGGCGGGTGAGACTCCGCAGACGCGGACTCCGGGGACGGCGCGGCGGATAGTACGCGAAACCGTTTCTTCAGTGGTGACGCTTCGCGCTATTCGTCCGGTGCCCTCACGCAGCGTGGCACGCTCACACGGCACCACAGGCGAGCTGAGCGAAGGATCGACCACCGGGAGTTCGGGGCCACGTGATCATGGATGCCAAGACCACCGACCCGGCCTCACCGGCGTCTGCGCAGCCCCGGGGGCGGCGGCGCAAGATCGCGCAGCCCCGGCAGGAGCCCGCCGTACCCATGACGCGGCCCGCCGCCGGGCAGCGGCAGGAACCGGGGCCGGGGCCGGAGCCGGAACCCGAGCCGGAGCCGCGCGATTCGGCGACGACCGAGCCGTCCGCGTACACACCGGCGTCGATACCGACATCGGCGTTCACGGCCGCACCGGCACCCGCACCGGCACCCGCACCGGCACCCGCGCTCGTACCGCAGACGCCCGCGGCCCCGGCCGGGTCCCCGTCGCCCGACGCGCTCCTCATCCGCCGCACGATGGAGGAGATCGGGCCGGTCGCGGACAGGACGGTCTCGTACTTCTACGCGCTGCTCTTCATCCACCACCCTGAGCTGCGCGACCTGTTCCCCGCCGCGATGGACGCGCAGCGCGACCGGCTGGTCAAGTCGCTGCTGACGGCGGCCGAGCACATCGACGACCCGGCGGCGCTCGGCGACTACCTGTCGCACCTGGGCCGGGGGCACCGCAAGTACGGCACCCGCGCCGAGCACTACCCGGCGGTCGGCGAGGCACTGCTCGGCGCGCTCGCCCGGTACGCGTCGGCGGTGTGGGGCCCGGAGACCGAGGCCGCGTGGGTCCGCGCGTACGCCGCGATCTCACGGACGATGATCGACGCGGCGGCCGAGGACGAGCGGCACGCGCCGCCCTGGTGGCAGGCCGAGATCGTCAGCCACGAGCTGCGCACCTCCGACGTCGCGGTGGTCACCGTACGGCCCGACCAGCCGTACGCGTTCCTCGCCGGGCAGTACACGATGGTGGAGACCCCGTGGTGGCCGCGGATCTGGCGGAACTACTCCTTCGCCGCCGCGCCCGGCGACGACGGCCTGCTGACCTTCCACATACGCGCGGTACCGGCGGGCTGGGTCAGCAACGCGCTGGTCGGCAGGGCCCGCCCCGGTGACGTCGTGCGGCTCGGGCCGCCCTCCGGTTCGATGGTGGCCGACCACGCCTCGGACGACGGGATGCTCTGCCTCGGCGGCGGCACCGGCATAGCGCCGATCAAGGCGCTGGTGGAGGACGTCGCCCGGCACGGGCGGCGGCGCCCGGTCGAGGTCTTCTACGGCGCGCGCCGCACCAGCGACCTCTACGACCTCGACACGATGCTGCGCATGCAGCGCGAGCACTCCTCCTGGTTGTCGGTTCGTACAGTCGTGGCCGACACCCCTAGTGACGCCTTGAGCGGTCCGCTGCCGGACGCCGTACGCGCGCACGGGCCGTGGGAGGCGTACGACGCGTATCTGTCGGGGCCGCCGGGGATGATCCGCAGCAGCGTGGACACCCTGGTGCGGATCGGGATGCCGTCGCACCGGATACGGCACGACCTCGTGCAGGAGCTGGTCGCGGCGGGCGACTGACGCCCGCCGCCGTCTCCCGTGCGGGTCTCAGCCGAGGTCGGGGCCGAGCAGGCCCAGCACCCCTTCGATGTTCGCGTCCAGGTAGTGCCGCAGGGTCAGCGGCACGATGTCGACCGAGGCCAGGCCCATGCGGCTGAAGGGCACGCGCACGATCTCGTACTCACCGCAGGGCTCGTCGATCTCCGGGCCGTGCCGCTGGTCGAGGTCCATCGACTCCAGGCGGCAGGCGAAGAAGTACTGCACCTTCACGCCGTGCGAGCCGTCGTCCGCGATGTGCTCGACGGTGTCGACGAAGGCGGGCACCACATCGGTGACCTTGGCGCCCAGTTCCTCGTCGACCTCGCGGTGCATGGCCGCGACCACGCTCGCGTCGTCGTTCTCGACCCCGCCGCCCGGCGTGAGCCAGTACGGGGCGAGGCCGGGCTTGGTGCGCTTGATCAGCACGAGCCGGTCGCCGTCGAGAACGATGGCGCGGGCCGTGCGCTTCACCACCGGCCGGGTGGTGGGGCCGTCATGCGTGTCCGGGGGCATGGTGGACATCTGCCGCAGTGCGCGCGGCGGCAAACTCGCCGCACGGCACAATTCCCGGCGCCGCCCCGGCGAATCGGAGCGCACCCCTCCGCGGCCGTGCCACCGCCGTGCTACTGCCGTGCCGCTATGCGCCCGCGCTCCCTCACCCGTACGAAGACACGCTTCCGCCCCAGCGTCCACGCGCTCACCCTTACGAAGACGCCGCTTCGTCCAGCGCGCGCAGCACATCGGCCAGGATGTCCTCCGGGTCCTCGACGCCCACCGAGAAGCGGACGAAGCCGGGCGGCACGGCGTCGCCGCCCCAGCGTCCCCGGCGTTCCGCGGTGCTCTGGACGCTGCCGAAGCTGGTGGCCTCGGAGGTGAGGCGCAGCGCGGCCAGGAAGCGTTCGGCGTGGGCGCGGTCGGGGAGGGTGAAGGAGACGACGCTGCCGAAGCGGCGCATCTGGGCGGCGGCCACCGCGTGCGCGGGGTCGGACGGCAGGCCCGGGTGGCGTACGTCCGTCACCTCGGCGCGGTTCAGCAGCTCACTCGCGAGGGTGAGCGCGTTCGCGGACTGCCGGTCCACGCGCAGGGCGAGCGTCGCCAGCGAACGGTGGGCGAGCCACGCCTCCATCGGTCCCGGAATGGCGCCGACGGTCTTGCGCCACTGCCTCACGCTCGCGTTCAGCCCGGCGTCGCGCGTGGTGACGTAGCCCATCAGCAGGTCACCGTGCCCGTTGAGCGCCTTCGTGCCGCTGGCCACGGAGAAGTCCGCGCCCAGGGCGAGCGGGCGCTGCCCGAGCGGTCCCGCGAGGGTGTTGTCGACGGCGACCAGCGCGCCCGCCGCGTGCGCGGCGTCCGACAGCCGGCGGATGTCGCACACGTCCAGACCCGGATTCGACGGCGTCTCCAGCCACACCAGCCGCGCGCCCTCCAGCGCCGCGAGCTGCCCGTCGCCGACGGTCGGCGCGAGCCGTACCGTCACGCCGTACGACTCCAGGCGCTCCCGCAGCGAGCGCGTCGCCTGGTAGCTGTCGGACGGCAGGACCACGGTGTCGCCCGCCCTCACCTGGGAGAACAGCACCGCGGCGACCGCGCCCATGCCGGAGGCGAAGGCGAGCGTTGCGGCGGCCGGGTCGCCAGGGCACTCCAGCTCCGAGACGGCCGCCTCCAGCCGCTCCCAGGTCGGATTCTCGTCCCGGCCGTACGTGTACGGGCCGCTCGCCTCGCCCGGCAGGTGGTAGTGCGAGACGAAGACCGGGCCGGGGAGCGACGGTTCGTACGCGGTCGCCGGTGGCCGTCCCGCGTGCACGCTGCGGGTGCTGTCGCCGTCGGCCTCCGGCCGGGCGGCCTGATGCCGTTCGGCTGCCCGCCGTGCGGCTTCGTGTCCCGCGGCCCCCTGGTCAGTCCCCCGCCCAGTTCCCTGTGCTGCCCCCTGCCCGGTCCCCTTCTCAGGGTGGTGACCGGTCACTCGTCGTCCGGAAGGACGACGTTCAGCGCCCAGGAGACGATGCTGATGATCAGACCGCCGAGCACCGCGGTCCAGAAGCCGTGGACGTGGAAGTCGAGGCTGAGTTTGTCGGCCAGCCAGGAGGTCAGGAGCAGCATCAGGGCGTTCACCACCAGGGTGATCAGCCCGAGGGTGAGGATGAACAGCGGGAAGGACAGAACCTTCACGACCGGTTTCACGAACCAGTTGACGACGCCGAAGACCAGGGCGACGAGGATGAGGGTGAGGACCTTGTGCCAGGTGCTGTCACCGGTGAGCGTGATGTCCTTGAGCAGCCAGACAGCGACCGCGAGGGCACCGGCGTTCGCCAAGGTCTTGACGATGAAATTCTTCATGGTGTGATCGTCGCAGAACTGATCACGCAAGCAAGAGACCGGACAAGTACCGGACGAGTACCGGACCGGGTCCGGACAGGCTCGGGACAAGGGGAGTACGCGATGAAGGTGTTCCGGCTGGACGACCTGGACGCGGAGCGGGCCGCCAACGAGGGGGCGTATCTCCGTTTCCTGCGCGAACGCACCATGTCGGCCGGGCTCTACGCGCTCAAGGCCGGGGAGAACGACACCCAGCAGCCGCACGCCCAGGACGAGATCTACCTGGTGGTCAGCGGCCGGGCGGCGATCACCGTGGGGGAGGAGACGACCACCGTGGGTCGCGGCAGCGTCGTCTTCGTACCGGCCGGGACCCCGCACCGCTTCCACCACATCACCGAGGACCTCAGGGTCATGGTGGTCTTCTCGCCCCCGGAGCCCTAAGGGTGCGTTCAGGGTCGTATCCGGCCTCCTGGCCCTCCGCCGGAGGCATCGGTGGCCCTACAGTCGAAGTATCGGCGGAACACCGCCAGGACCCGAGAAGGAGAAGGAGACCGAGGACATCATGGAGAAGCTGCTGAAGGGCCTGCCGTGGTGGGTGAAGTGGGTGGCCATCCCGGTCATCGCGCTGATCATCTTCGGCTCGCTGATCGCCAGCCTGGTGAGCATCGTCTTCGGACTGCTCTTCAAGGTGATCGTGTTCGTGGTCCTGGTCGGAGCGCTGGTACTGGTCGTCAAGCGGGTCACCGGCGGCGGTGGCTCCTCCGGGTCGGGGCGGGACTGGTAGGTCCGGCCGGGCGCGTGCCCGTATCGCCGTTCTTGCCGCCGTTCCTGGCACCGTTCTTGTCACCGCTCCTTTCGTGCCGGTCGGCGCTGACCACCAGCGCCGCCAGGGCCGTGGTCAGCGGCACCGAGGCGACCAGGCCGATGCTGCCCACCAGGGTGCGGACGATCTCCTCCGCCACCAGTTCGCTGCTGGCCACCCGCAGGACGCCGCTGCGCGCGATCGAGAAGAGCAGCAGCAGCGGCAGCGCGGCGCCCGCGTACGCCATCACCAAGGTGTTGACCACCGAGGCGATGTGGTCGCGGCCGATCCGCATTCCGGCGCCGTAGAGTTTGCGCCAGTTCGCGCCGGGATCGGCGTCCTTCAGCTCCCACACCGCCGAGGTCTGGGTGACGGTGACGTCGTCGAGCACGCCGAGCGAGCCGATGATGACGCCCGCGAGCAGGACGCCCTTGATCTCGATGCCGGGATAGAGGCTGTGGATCACGCCCGTCTCGTCCGAGGTGTTGCCGGTCAGCCGCGCCCAGTCGATGAAGACCGAGCCCAGGACGCCGATCAGCAGCAGTGAGCAGAGCGTGCCGAGGACGGCCACCGAGGTGCGGGCGTTGACGCCGTGGCACATGTACAGCGCGATGAGCATGATCGCGCTGCCGCCGACCACCGCGACCAGCAGCGGATTGTCGCCGCGGAGGATGGCCGGAAGGATGAAGAGGGTCAAGATCCCGAACGAGACGATCAGTGCGATCAGGGCCATCAGACCGCGCAGCCGTCCGACGACGATCACCGCGACCGCGAAGATCCCGGCGAGCAGCGCGAGCGGGAAGCCGCGGTCCACGTCGGTGACCGAATAGCGCAGCCCGGCGGGGGCGTTGGGCGCGTACGCGAGGACCACGCCCTCGCCCTTGGTGTAGCGGCGGGACTGGTCGGGGTGCACGACCTCGGTGAAGGTCGTCCCCTTGTCGGGTCCCGACTCGACCTCGATGGTGGCCTTCTGGCAGCTGTCGCTCGCGGCCGACGACGACTGCCCCGCGTTCTCCGCCTTGCAGGACACGTCGACCAGCCGCACCACCTTGCCCTGCCGGGTCTGCTGGTCGAAGCCGACGCCGCTGCGGGCGTGTTCGGGCGCGCCGCCCGGCCACAGCACGATCAGGCCGACGACGACGGCGGCGGCGAAGGGGACCAGGATCGCGGCGATGACTTTGCGCAGGTGCTGGGAGACCGGCGGCACGGGGCCGTGACCGTGGCCATGACTGTGGCTGTGTCCGTGGCCGGGACTTGGGCTCTGCGGGGGCTCTTCCACGGGCTGATCATCGCAAGATCCCTGGTGCCTGTCCTCGCCGAACCGCTACCGTGGGGGCACCTTTGCAAACGCGGGAGCTCGGAGCACCGGGCTGAGAGGGCGCTGAACCTGTTGCCGGCACGGCATGACCGCCGGGACGAACGCTGCGCCGACCGCTGAACCTGTTACCGGGTAATGCCGGCGTAGGGAGTGGGTCTCATGACCATGCAGGATGCACACACGCCTGGATCCGACGGGGACGAATCCGCCCGTACGGAGTCGGCCGCCTCGAACCGTACGGAAGCGGACGGCTCGAACCGTACGGAGTCGGACGCCTCGAACCGTACGGAGTTGGACGGCTCGAACCGTACCGAAGTGGACGGTCCCGTACGGGACATCGGCTGGCACAAGTCGTACGTCGTCGGATCGCGGCCGGACCTGCGGGTGCCGGTCCGGCAGGTGCACCTCACCAATGGGAACGACGTGACGCTGTACGACACGTCGGGCCCGTACACCGATCCGTCCGTGGAGACGGACGTCCGGCGCGGGCTCGCCCCGCTCCGGGAGCACTGGATCATCGCGCGCGGCGACACCGAGGAGTACCCGGGACGGCCGGTCCGCCCCGAGGACGACGGCCTCAAGCACACCTCGCCGCGCGGCGGACTCCGCAATCTCGACGCGGTCTTCCCCGGCCGCCCCCGGCTCCCCCGCAGGGGCCGTACCGGGTCACCCGTCACCCAACTCGCCTACGCCAGGCGGGGCGAGATCACGCCGGAGATGGAGTACGTCGCGCTGCGCGAGAACGTCCCGTCCGAGACCGTCCGGGACGAGATCGCCGCCGGGAGGGCCGTACTGCCCGCCAACGTCAACCACCCGGAGATCGAGCCGATGATCATCGGCAAGCGGTTCCTGGTGAAGGTCAACGCCAACATCGGCAATTCGGCGGTCACTTCCTCCATCGAGGAGGAGGTCGACAAGATGACCTGGGCCACCCGCTGGGGCGCCGACACGGTCATGGACCTGTCCACCGGCCGCAACATCCACACCACCCGCGAGTGGGTGCTGCGCAACTCCCCCGTCCCCATCGGCACCGTCCCGCTCTACCAGGCGCTGGAGAAGGTCGACGGCCGCGCGGAGAAGCTGAGTTGGGACGTCTACCGCGACACCGTCATCGAACAGGCCGAGCAGGGCGTCGACTACATGACGGTGCACGCGGGCGTGCTGCTCCGCTACGTGCCCCTGACCGCCCGCCGCAAGACCGGCATCGTCTCGCGCGGCGGTTCGATCATGGCCGCGTGGTGCCTGGCGCACCACCAGGAGAGCTTCCTCTACACGCACTTCGAGGAGCTGTGCGAGATCCTGGCCGCGTACGACGTCACGTACTCGCTCGGTGACGGCCTGCGCCCCGGCTCGATCGCGGACGCCAACGACGAGGCGCAGTTCGCCGAGCTGCGCACCCTCGGCGAGCTGAACACCATCGCCAAGCGGCACCAGGTGCAGACGATGATCGAGGGCCCAGGGCACGTGCCCATGCACAAGATCAAGGAGAACATCGACCTCCAGCAGGAGATCTGCGAAGAGGCCCCGTTCTACACGCTCGGCCCGCTCACCACCGACATCGCCCCCGCCTACGACCACATCACCTCCGGCATCGGCGCCGCGATGATCGCCTGGTGGGGCACCGCGATGCTTTGCTACGTCACCCCCAAGGAACACCTCGGGCTGCCCGACCGCGACGACGTCAAGACCGGTGTGATCACCTACAAGATCGCCGCCCACGCCGCCGACCTCGCCAAGGGCCACGAGGGCGCCCAGGCGTGGGACGACGCCCTCTCCGACGCGCGCTTCGAATTCCGCTGGGAAGACCAGTTCAACCTCGCCCTCGACCCCGTCACCGCCCGCGCCTTCCACGACGAGACGCTCCCCGCCGAGCCGGCCAAAACCGCCCACTTCTGCTCCATGTGCGGCCCGAAATTCTGCTCGATGAAGATCTCCCACGACATCCGCCGCGACCACGGCGGCCCCGCCGCCGCCCCCGCCCCCGACCCCGACCCGGCCGCCGAGGCCGAGGCCGAGCTGGGCATGGCCCGGAAATCCCGCGAATTCGCCGCCGCGGGCAACCGCGTCTACCTCCCCCTGACCGACTGACCTCGACCGGTGAAGGCCCCGGTGCGATATGCCGGGGCCCTCACCGGGTGGATGTGGTGTTGATCAGTCATGGTCTTTGAGGAGGGTCGCCAACTGACGGCCCTCCTTCGCTCCTCGCCGCATGAGGACGGCGGCGGTGGTGTGGAGTTCGTTCCAGGAGTGGGGGCGGCCGATGTCGGAGGCGTCCGGGACGCTCGCCATGGCCACAGCGGCAGCGCGGGCTGATTCGCCCGATGCGGCGAGGGCGTGGGCGAGGCACGTGCGATACCAGGTCTTGTCGCGGCGGTAGTCGTCCGGGAGGGCGTCGAGTCCGGCTGTCAGGTGGTCAACGGCCGATTGCCAGTCGTGCAGGTGCATGGCCGCCATGCCGCGTTGCAGGGTGAACCAGGTCTCGCCGTAGAAGTACATCCAGACCGGCTCGTCCTCCGGGTGGGCGGAGGCTCGGGTGATGATGTCCTGGGCTTCGTCCAGCAGTCGGTGGGCGTCGTCGGCTTCGCCGTTGAGGGCGTGCCCGCGCGCCGCCATCTGTGTGGCCATGCCCTGGACGCCGAGCGAGGTGCCGGGGGCCGACCAGCGCGAAGCCTCGGCGAGCTTGACGCATCGCGTGCCACGGCCCCTCGACCAGGCCATGTGGGCCTTCATGTTGAGGGTCGTGGCCGCCATGTTGGCGTCCCCGGCTTCCAGCGCCCATTCGTGTGAACGGTCGTACCAGGCCAGCGCCGTGGCCGCGTCGTCCTGGTCCTGTGCCATCCACGCGAGGAACTGGGCGTGTTCGGCAGCGAGCCGTACGACACGGTCGGCCAGCGGGCCACGGGCGCCCGCGTACAGGTCAACGACGGTCCGGAGTTGCTGACGCATCACCTCGACGAGCGGGCGTGATCCGATCTCGTCCTCGGCCCTGCGGTGTTCGGCCAGCAGCCGGTCGAGCCAGTCGAGCGTGGGCGCGTCCACCCGGCGCGAGGTGTCGACAACACTGGTGACCCGTACCAACAGGTCTTCGTCCGGTGCTATCCCGGGCAGGGCCAGGCCCGATACGGGCGCCTCGGGCGAATGCCGTTGTCTCATATGGGAGTTGAGGGCGGCGGGAACACCCAAGCCGTCCACGATGCGCTGGCGTACTTCGGTCGAGGTCACGCGGCGATTGCCGCGCTCGATGTCGGAGACATCGGGTTGGACGAGTCCGACGCGTTCGCCGAGCTTGGTCTGGCTCAGGCCGGTGAGCTTTCGGTACGCACGGAAGACGGCGCCCCAGTCCTCACCGGCGACCGCTGCCGCCAATTGCGGGTGGGACCACAAGATCCCGGGAGTATCCCCCATACCTCAAATATAGGACGACCTCATAGGCACATGGGATGGGTTCAGCAGGCTCTCGCCGCAAGGGTTTTGAGGGTGAGATCCGCGCGACCGGGTGAACGATCCGGGGGCGTGGCCGACCTGAGGAGAGCAGGCTGACATGCGCGAGTTCATCCACCGCCATTACGGACGCACGAGGGTTGAACGGTGACCGCAGGGATGCGGGAGGGGCGTCCTCCGGTCGCGGTGCATCGGTGGCGCCGCGACCCCCGCAATGTGGCCAGGGCGCGGCCTGGCGCTGGTCGACGTACTGACCGGCGGACGCTGGGGAGTGAGTGCGCGCTTAGGCGTCGGGAAACTCCTCTGGGCCGTGTGCGCCGACGATGCTGCTGGTGAAGTGGCCCGGTGAGCTTGCGAGAAGTCCGGCAGGTCCGGGCGCATCCTGAGGCGGGTCTGCTGGCTCGAGACCCGTAGGCCGTCCGCCCCCAGCCCCGGAGCCCCGGCCATCGCGGCGGGAAGAGTGCCGATAAGCCATCACGTCCATGGGGCCGCTCTGGCATGCCGGGCGGCCCCGGCATCCCGGTTGCCGGGGTCCTCACCCCAGATACGGCCGCTCCCGGCCCTCCAGGAAGTGATCGACCCTGAGCCGCTGCGTGTGGTGCATCGGCAGGTCGTCCAGCTCCTCGGCCGCGACGAAGCGCAGCTCCGTGGACTCGTCGGAGACGGCCAACTCCCCGCCGGTGACGCGGGCGGTGAAGCAGACGTTGAACTGGCGGCGCACCTCACCGTCCGTGTACGCGATCACGTGGCGCGGGTCGGTGTACGTGCCGACGAGGCCGGTGATCTCCACGTCCAGGCCGGTCTCCTCCTTGACCTCCCGCACCGCCGTGCCCGGAAGGGAATCGGTCATCTCCATCCCGCCGCCGGGCAGCGCCCACAGGTCGTTGTCACGGCGGCGCTGGAGCAGGACGCGACCCTGCTCGTCGGTGACGACGGCGGACGCGGCGACGACGAGGCTGTTCGGCGCGGGGGCGTCCGGATCGTCGTAGAACTCGGTACGGGCCATGGCGTCAGTGTGCGGCGGCCCGCTGGCGCTGCTCGGCAAACACCCTGGGGGACGCCTCGGGGAAGGCCGGGCGGACGGGTTTTCGGGGGGAAGGGAGGGGTGGGGGAGAATCGGGCGGGTCGGGTGGTGGGTGGGGAAGAGGGCAGGGGATGGGGCAGGCGAGGGGTGAGGGGCGGGATATCGAGTCCGCCGTCGTGATCTATACGGCGGTGGCGAACGGCGGTGGGGCTCCGTACGCGGGGCTGGCGGAGCTGGTGGGGCTGGACGAGGGGCGGCTGGAGTCGGGGCTGCGGACCTTGCGGGACATGGGGCTGGTCCGGCTGGTGGAGGGGCGGGTCGAGACCGTCGACCCGGACGCCGCGCTGGCGGTGGCGATGGACGCGTATCTGGGCACGGCCGCGGCGCAGTTGCGGAACGCGGCGGAACTCAGCGAGACGACGCAGGCGCTGCTGACGGTGTTCCGGCCGGCGGCGGCGCGGCTCCAGGAGCAGGTGGTCGTCCGGAACTTCGAGGACCTGGAGACCCGGCTGAGCGCGCTGGCCGACATCGACGCCACCGCGCGGGAGTCCGTGGACTCGCTGCACCCGGGGCCGATGCCGCAGGACATGGCGGTGCTGGAGCACTCCCTGGCCGGGGACGCGGCGTTGGTACGGCGCGGGGTGCGGGTCCGCGCGCTGTACCCGCGCTCGCTGCTCCAGATCCCGAAGTACAACAAGTATCTGAACGACCTGACCGACGTGGGCGTCGGCGTCCGGCTGATCGACCACGGCCCGCACGATCTGCTGGTGGTGGACCGGCACACCGTCGTCCTGCCGGGCGTCCCGCACGTACGGTCGTCGATGACGCTGGTGCGCGGCGCGGTGCTGGCCCGCTCGTACGTCTCGGTCTACGAGGACTACTGGCTGCGCGCGAAGCCGATGCCGCACATGGCGCACATGGCGCACATGGCGCACATGCCGCACATGGGGCGCGGCGGCCAAGGCACCCCCGACAGCGACGACGACACCGGCGCCGCCCCGGACTTCACCGACCAGGAGCGGACCATCATCCGGCTGATGGCCAACGGCTACAGCGACGACCGTATCGCCAGGACGCTGGGCGTGGCCCGGCGCACCGTGCAGCGCGTGATGACCAAGCTGATGGAACGGCTCCAGGTATCCAGCCGCTTCGAGGTCGGCATGAAACTGGCCCGGCTGCTCGACCCGGACAACCTCTGACCGGCCGAAGGGCCGCACCGTAAGCCCACGTACACCGCGTACCCCGCGGGCCGCCCGCGTCCGCCACCACGCGCGGACCACCGCACGCGGACCACCACCCCACCGTACTGGTGAACCAGTACGCCACCCCACCACCCCACTACCGAAGTGTGTCGCACTTGGGACAGTGCCCGATGTGGACAAGGCGATTCCGGCGGCTCGCGAGCATCCCCGCTTAGCATGAGCGGGGCGCGAAATCGCAGGCCGCGGACGCCGGGGTGACCCCTCACCCCCAAGGACGCGGCAGCCGAGAAGATCCGGGGGACAAGCCATGGACCGTCGTTCCGACGAGGACCCACCGCTGATCCAGGAGTTCCTGCGCGAGGCCCGCAGAAATTTCGCGGGCGAACCCGAGCCCATCACGGGCCACAACGGTTACCGCCCGCCGGGCCTGAGCCAGCACGCGGTGGCCCAGCGCCTGGGCATATCACCGCGCCTCTACCAGGACTGGGAGGGCTGCGGGCGCCCCATCCCCGCCCACCGCCTCGACAGCCTCGCCAACGCGCTGCGGCTGGACTCGCGCAAGCGCGACGAGCTGTGGTTCATCGTCACCGGCGGCTACCCGCCGCGCGGCCCGGCGGAACCCGACCCCGAGGCCGTCACCGGCTGGACGTCGTACCTCCACGCGCTCCAGGTTCCCGCCCTCACCGTGGACGGCGCCTGGCGGATTCTGGAGACCAACCAGGCGTGGCGCCAGCTCTTCGAGCCCGCGGGCCAGCCGCCGCCCGCGAATCTGCTGCGGTTCGTGCTCTTCGCGCCGTACGCGCGGCAGTTGTGCGCCGAGTGGCGGACCGGCTGGGCGACGGCGTTCCTGCGCCAGCTCCGGCTCCAGGCGCAGACCGCCCACCACCAGCCGCAGACCGGCCCCGACCAGGAGCTGCTCCGCGTCATCGCCGAACTGCGCGAGGACCCCGAACTGGCCCGGCTGTGGCAGGCGGAGAGCGAGTCCACCCGGGTCGCGCTGCACCACGACGGCCAGGTACGGCTGTTGCGGCCACCGGCCGGCGGTTACGTCCAGCGGGTGCGCATGCTCGTGTCGTCCCCGGCGCACGATCCGAGGCGCAGAGTGCTGATGTTCATGCCCGCCGTGACAGCGCCCGGCCTGGCAGGGTCCGCCGGGACAGCACCCAGTACGGCGTCCGCGGCAACGGCGTCCGTGACAACGGCATCCGCGGCGACGGCATCCGCTGCCGCGGGCCCGGCCGTCCCGGCGCTGCGCAGGACCGGCCCCTACTCGGGCGTGTTGTCCGGGCCGCCGAAGTCCGGGCTGGTGAAGTCCGGACTGCTGTAGCGCGGACCGGAGAAGCGCGGGGCGGCGGGCGGCAGCGGCGCGGCCGGGTCGGGCGCCGGGCTGCTGAAGTCGGGGCGGGAGTAGCCGAGTCGCGGCATGCGGCTGAGGTCCTGCCCGGTGGCGGGGCTGACGCCGGTGCCGGGCCCCGGGCTCACCGCCGGGCCGCGCGGCGGCTCGTGGGCGGTGGTCGGGGCGAGCGCCGCGCCGGCCGCCGCGTCCTCCAGGAAGGGCAGCATCCCGCGCTCCAGCAGCGCCCGGTACCAGGCGTCGCGCGCGTCGGCGACCTCGGGCGGCAGCGCGTCGGGCGAGTCGTGTATGGCCGAGGAGCCGTCGCGCAGCGCCGTGAGCAGCAGTCCGACCGCGCCGAGCAGTATCGACGCGGCGGTGACGGCGGCGAACAGCCAGCCCGCGGTGCGCAGCGGCGACGCGATGGCGGGCTCGGGGGCCACCGCGTGCAGCGCGTAACCGATCAGCAGGAAGATCACGGCGGCGGCGCCCGCGAGCAGCGGCGTCAGGACGGCGAGCACGGCGATCAGGCCCGCGCCGGAGCCCGCGCCCTCCGCGACGCCCATCGCCGCGTAGCCGAAGGACCGGTTGTCGCGGGCGCGCGCCGACTCGCGGGCGGCCTCCCGCGACTCCTCCCGGACGCCGCGGTACGTCTCGTACTCGGCCGCCGCCGCGTCGCCGATGAGTTCGGCCGCGCCGAGCGCCAGGGTGCGCAACTGCTCGCTGTTCAGGGCGGAGTGACCGTTGGAGTGGTTCGCCCGCCGCGACGCGGGGCGGCTCTCCTCCACGTCCCCGCCGTCCGGCCCGAGGGCCCGCTCACGGTCGGGTTCGTGATCCCGCAGGACCGTGCGCAGCGCCTCGTCCAGCGCGCGTTCAAAGTCCGGACGGTCTTCGGTGAGCAGATGTGGAGCGCTGGTCATGTGCATCCCCCGATGCTCCGACTCCCCGAGCGCGGCCGGTGTTCCCCGAGGGGAACCGGCCCGGTCGGCCGAGTACGCGGAGAGCGGCGTGCCTACGGATACAGCGATGGTAGAGCGGGGAGGCGAGGCCGTGACAGGGTGCAACCAGGAAATCTGACGGCGCGAAATGTGCCGGACACCGACACGTCACCCCAAAGACGCCGGGCGGGAAGCCCCTGCGCGCTCCCCGCCCGTACCTTCCGGAGCGGGCCGGTCCGCGAAAGTGCCTGACCCGCCAAGCGAAACGCCTGGCCCGCCGCGCGGAGCGCCTGGCCCGCCGCGCGGAGCGCGAAGGAGCCGCCGGACAGGTCCTCAGCCCACCAGCGGCAGTTGGGCGACCAGCAGCCGTCCGTCCATCGTGACGCCGCCGTCCATCGCCACCGCCAGATTCTCCGCGTAGACCATCGGTCCGTTGACGGTGTGCACCCGCTCCTCGCCGTCGGCCGGATATTCGCCGCCGACCTCGCCGAGCAAGTACGGGATCGGGCTGTGCCCGTGCACGACGCGGTTGCCGCCGTAGGTGCCGAGCAGTTCGCGGGCGGCCTGCGGGCCGCCGTCGCCGCGGAAGGCGAACCGCTTGGTGAGCTTGCGGAACAGGTCCCAGCACTCGTCGGCGTCGCCGCGCTGGAGTACGCCGGTGACCGTGTCGTTCATCTCCTCGACGCTGCTGCCGTAGTCCAGATACGCGGTGGTGTCGGAGTGCACCAGCAGGTGGCCGTCGGTGACGTGGGCCGCGTCCAGCCGGGACATCCAGGTCAGATGGCGGTCCTCAAGACGGTCCATGTCGGTCGGCTGGCCGCCGTTGAGCCGCCAGGCGGCGAGGAAGGAGGCGGTGCCGCCGGTGGAGTTGACGGGCGTGTCGCCGAAGCGGTGCGCGCCGAGCAGCAGCAGTTCGTGATTGCCCATCAGGGCACGGCAGTAGCCGCCCGCCGCCGCGGCCTCCGCCGAGAGCTGCATGACCAGTTCGATGACGCCGATGCCGTCGGGGCCGCGGTCGGTGAAGTCGCCGAGGAACCACAGCCGGGCGCTGCCCGCCGCCCAGTGGCCCTCCTCGTCGACCAGGCCGCACTCGCCGAGCGCCGCCAGCAACTCGTCCAGATAGCCGTGCACATCGCCGACCACGTACAGCGGTCCCGGCCGGTCGCCCGCCGCGCCGTCCGCGGTGATCACCGGCAGGTCGTGGGCGGTCGGCGTGTAGTCCGCGGGGACCAGGGTCGCGTCGGGTCGCGTCGCCTCGTACGCGGCGGGCCGCTGTGCGGGCGGCGCGCTGTCGTACGCGGGCGGCACCGGTGGTACGGCGGCGCGGGCCGGTTCGTACGCCGGTGCCACACCCGCCCCGCCGGTGGTCGCCGACAGCACGGACGGCACGGGCGGTACGGGCGGTACGGCCGAGACCGCTGACGCCGAGTCCGCCGGAGCCTGACCCGGACGCGGAGCCTGACCCGGACCCGGACCCGGATCAACCAGCACGGGAGCCGAACCGACCAGCACGGAAGCCGGTTCCGTGAGCACCGGAGCCGCAGCCCCGCCGTATCCGCCGGACGTCTCCCCGTAGCCGCCGCGCGGCTCGAATCCGACCGTCGGCTCAAACGCCGGAGCCGTGCCGAAACCGGCCGTCGGCTCGTGCCCGTGACCGTGCCCGGACATGTACGCGGGCGCCTCGGGACGCCAGCCTTCCGAAGTCCCGGGCTCGGGTCCCTGACCTGCCCCCTGAGTCATCGACCCCTCCACGATCGCGCCGCCATCCGCCCATCATAGGAATGACGCTGTCGCGTTGTGACATACCCAGGCACCTGGTTTTCGCAGGGCGCAGACAAACCATCCCTTAGCTCCCTCGTACGCCCGCACGATTCGTCTTCCGGCCGTCGACGGGGGCTCGGTCACCCGTTCGGCCGATCACTCGCGGGGGTGCCCGGCGGAGCCGTCCGGCCGGACGGGCCGCTCTTCCTCAACCGGCCGGACGAACGCTGTTCCTCAGCCGCCCGCGGGCCCCCGCGGATGACTGACCGTCGTGCGGTGCGCGCGCCGCTGCGAAGAGGTGCGGACGATCAACTCGGTCGGCATCACCTGCTGTACGGGATGCGCGCCGCCGCCGCCCTCGATGGCGTCGATGAGCAACTGCACGACCGCCGTACCGATCCGCCGCGGCTTCAGAGACAGCGTGGTGACCGGCGGTTCCGTGCTGGCGTAGACGGTGCTCTCGCTACAGCAGACCAGCAGCAGGTCGTCGGGCACGCGCAGGCCGTAACGGCGGGCGGCGGCCAGCAGATCGGTGCCGTTGGGGTCGAAGAGCCCGTAGACGGCGTCGGGCCGGTCGGGCCGCGCCAGTAAGCGGTCGGCGGCGACCGCGCCCGCCCGCGGGTCGTGCGCGGGATACGACTCGTAGACCGGCTCCTGGCCGACCCGCTCGCACCACTCCAGATACGCGGTGGTGGACAGCCGGGTGTACGTGTCGGTGGTGGTGCCGGTGAGCAGGCCGATCCGGCGGGCGCCGGCGGCGGCGAGGTGGTCGAGGATGCCGAGGACGGCGGCCTCGTGGTCGTTGTCGACCCAGGCGTGCACGGGCAGGCTGCCCGCCGGGCGGCCGTCGCTGACCACCGGGACGCCCTGCCGGACCAGTTCGGTGACCAGCGGGTCGTGGTCGGAGGGATCGATGACGACGGTGCCGTCCAGCGCCACGTTCCCCCACACGTCGTGCCGGGAGGACGCGGGCAGGATGACCAGGGCGTAGCCGCGGGCCAGCGCGGCGGAGGTGGCGGCCCTGGCCATCTCCGCGAAGTACGCGAATTCGGTGAAGGTGAACGGTTCTTCGCCGTAGGTCGTCACCGTCAGGCCGATCAGGCCCGATCTGCCGGTGCGCAGTGTGCGGGCGGCGGCGGACGGGCGGTAGCCCAGCCGGTCGGCGACCTCGCGCACATGGCGGCGGGTGGCGTCGGGCAGTCGGCCCTTGCCGTTGAGTGCGTCGGAGACAGTCGTGATCGAGACTCCGGCGGCGGCGGCGACGTCCCTGATGCCCGCCCGCTCGAGCCGGCGTCCGATGGGCCGGCTCGCCTGGTGGTTCCCTGCTGCTGTCATGGCCTGCCGATATTAGGACGGCGCTGGTCCGGACGGCGCCTGCCGGTTCTACCCCCCAGAAGATAGGTTTCTGCAAGATCGAACCCCGTATGCAAGGTGGAATATGCAGGCGGCAGGGCGTGCCTCGTGGGTGATACCGGCGCGGGTGCGGCCGATGCCCGTCCATTGGTCCACCGACACGAGTGACGTCAACTCACTCCTACGAGGGACGCGGGTGGGTTTTTTTGCCGTCTTCTCTCCTCCAGACTTCGTCCGGGGGTGCCCCCATGGCCGCTTGAATCCGGCGTGCACCCCCGGCGGAGCCGCGCTCCGCCGGGAACCGTCGTGTGCGGCGGCCGGGCTGTGGGGTACCGCACCTCCACAGGGGCCGCGGGCACTCGTAGGGTGTGGCCATGACCCCCAAGCTGCGCGCGGAACTGGACGGCATCCCCACGTACAAGCCCGGACGACCCCCGGCCGTGGACGAGAGCGGTGCCCAGGCCGGGCCCGCCTTCAAGCTGTCCTCCAACGAGAACCCGTACCCTCCGCTGCCCGGTGTGCTGGAGGCGGCCACCGCCGCCGCGGCCACGTTCAACCGCTATCCCGACCTGGCCTGCTCGGCGCTGACCGCCGAGCTGGCGGGACGTTTCGGCGTGCCCGAGGCGCACGTCGCGACCGGCACCGGCTCGGTCGGCGTGGCCCAGCAGTTGCTCCAGTCGACCTCGGGCCCCGGTGACGAGGTGATCTACGCCTGGCGGTCCTTCGAGGCGTATCCGATCATCACCCGGATCAGCGGCGCGCTGCCGGTGCAGGTGCCGCTTGACGCGGACGAGGTGCACGACCTGGACGCGATGGCGGCGGCGGTCACCGACCGCACGCGGCTGATCTTCGTCTGCAACCCCAACAATCCGACCGGCACGGTGGTGCGCCGGGCCGAGCTGGAACGATTCCTCGACCGGGTGCCGTCCGACATCCTGGTGGTGCTGGACGAGGCGTACCGCGAGTTCATCACCGACCCCGATGTTCCCGATGGAATCGATCTGTACCGGGACCGTCCGAATGTGGCGGTGCTGCGGACCTTCTCCAAGGCGTACGGCCTGGCGGGGCTGCGGATCGGCTTCGCGGTGGCGCACGAGCCGGTGGCGGCGGCGCTGCGCAAGACGGCGGTGCCCTTCGGCGTCAGCCAGCTCGCGCAGGACGCGGCGGTCGCCAGCCTGCGCGCGGAGCCCGCGCTGCTGGAGCGGGTCGCGGGCCTGGTCACCGAGCGGACCCGGGTGGTCGAGGCGCTGACCGCGCAGGGCTGGACGGTGCCCGAGACGCAGGCCAATTTCGTATGGCTGCGGCTGGGGGAGCGTACGACGGACTTCGCGGCGGCGGCCGAGCGGGCCGGCACCACGGTCCGCCCCTTCGCGGGCGAGGGCGTACGGATCACCGTCGGCGAGACCGAGGCCAACGATCTGCTGTTGCGGACGGCCGAGAGCTTCCGCAAGGAGCTGTGAGGCGGCGGAGCGGCTGTCGGCGCGACCCCTCGAAACCTACTCCCACCTGCACTTTCGCCCCTTGCGACCCCCCGGTCGCAGGGGGCGAACTGCTGTGCGTGATACTGAGCTTGTGAATGTATTCACGTTCACAAGCTGATCGGGTTGTAGGAGAAAAGGAGACGGATCGTGCAACTCGCAATGGGTCCACTGGACGTCGCCCGATGGCAGTTCGGCATCACGACCGTCTACCACTTCCTCTTCGTGCCGCTGACGATCTCGCTGTCCGCGCTCACGGCCGGACTCCAGACCGCGTGGGTGCGCAGCGGCGACGAGAAGTACCTGAAGGCCACCAAGTTCTGGGGCAAGCTCTTCCTGATCAACATCGCCATGGGCGTGGTGACGGGCATCGTCCAGGAGTTCCAGTTCGGCATGAACTGGTCGGACTACTCGCGCTTCGTCGGCGACATCTTCGGCGCCCCGCTCGCCTTCGAGGCGCTGATCGCCTTCTTCTTCGAGTCCACCTTCATCGGCCTGTGGATCTTCGGCTGGGACAAGCTGCCGAGGAAGATCCACCTCGCCTGTATCTGGATGGTCTCGATCGGGACGATCCTGTCCGCGTACTTCATCCTGGCCGCCAACTCCTGGATGCAGCACCCGGTCGGCTACCGCTACAACCCGACGACCAAGCGCGCCGAACTCACCGACTTCTGGGCGGTGCTCACCCAGGACACCGCGCTGGCGCAGTTCTTCCACACCATGTCCGCCGCCTTCCTCACCGGCGCCGCGTTCATGATCGGGATCGCCGCCTACCACCTGGCTCGTAAGCGGCACATCTCCGTGATGCGCTCCTCGCTGCGACTGGCCCTGGTCGTCGCCGTCGTCGCGGGCGCGCTCACCGCGATCAGCGGCGACACCCTCGGCAAGGTCATGTTCAAGCAGCAGCCGATGAAGATGGCCGCCGCCGAGGCACTGTGGGACGGCCAGAAGGGCGCGCCCTTCTCGATCTTCGCGGTCGGCGACGTCAGCAAGGGTCACAACAAGGTGGCCATAGACATTCCGAACCTGCTGTCCTTCCTGGCCACCGACGACTTCAACGCCTACGTGGGCGGCATCAACGACGTCAACAAGGAAGAGCAGGCGAAGTACGGCCCAGGCGACTACCGGCCCAACATCCCCGTCGCCTACTGGGGCTTCCGCTGGATGATCGGCTTCGGCGTCGTCTCGATCGGCGTCGGCGCGGCGGGCCTGTGGCTCACCCGCCGCAAGTTCTGGCTCGCGCCCGCGCACCGCACGGGCGAGGACGAGGTCCCGAAGCTGATGCTCACCAAGAACGGCGGGATCTGCCCCCGGCTCAGCCGCTGGTACTGGCGGATCGCCCTGTGGACCATGGTCTTCCCGCTGATCGCCAACTCCTGGGGCTGGATCTTCACCGAGACCGGCCGCCAGCCCTGGGTGGTCTACGGCGTCCTGCGCACCCGCGACGCGGTCTCCCCCACGGTCTCCACCGGCGAGGTCTTCACCTCCCTGATCGTCTTCACCCTCCTCTACGCGGCCCTCGCCGTCGTCGAGGTGCGGCTGCTCCTGAAGTACGCCAAGGCGGGACCGCCGGAACTCACCGACGACGACCGCCGCTCCCCCACCCGGATCGGCGGCGACGACGACGGCGCGGACGCCGACCGCCCGATGGCCTTCTCGTACTGAGAACTCATCCCTCGTACTGAGAGGAGTGCGACATGCATCTGCACGACGTCTGGTTCGTCCTCATCGCGGTCCTGTGGACCGGCTACTTCTTCCTGGAGGGCTTCGACTTCGGGATCGGCGTCCTGACCAAGCTGCTGGCCCGCGACCGTACCGAGAAGCGGGTCCTGATCAACACCATCGGCCCGGTCTGGGACGGCAACGAGGTGTGGCTGCTCACCGCGGGCGGCGCGACCTTCGCGGCCTTCCCCGACTGGTACGCCACCCTCTTCTCTGGCTTCTATCTGCCGCTGCTGATCATTCTGGTCTGCCTGATCGTGCGCGGCGTCGCCTTCGAGTACCGCGCCAAGCGCGACGACGAGCGCTGGCAGCGCAACTGGGAGAACGCCATCTTCTGGACGTCCCTGGTCCCGGCGCTGCTCTGGGGCGTCGCCTTCGCGAACATCGTGCGGGGGGTGAAGATCGACGCGAACAAGGAGTACGTCGGCGACTTCTGGGACCTGCTCAACGGGTACTCGATCCTCGGCGGACTCGTCACCCTGAGCCTCTTCACCTTCCACGGCGCCGTCTTCGCCTCGCTCAAGACCCTCGGCGACATCCGCGACCGCGCCCGCGCGCTGGCCACCCGCGTCGGCGTGCTCACCGCGCTCCTCGCGGCGGCCTTCCTGATCTGGACCCAGGCCGCCCACGGCCACGGCCGCAGCCTGCCCGCGCTGATCGTCGCCGTCGTCGCCCTCGTCGGGGCCCTCGGCGCCAATCTCGCGGGACGCGAGGGCTGGTCGTTCGCCCTGTCCGGCGTCACGGTCGCGGCGACCATCGCCATGTTCTTCCTGACGCTCTTCCCCGACGTCATGCCGTCCTCGCTGAACAACGCCTGGAGCCTGACCGTCACCAACGCCTCCTCCACGCCGTACACGCTGCGGATCATGACGTGGTGCGCGGGCATCGCCACACCGCTCGTCCTGCTCTACCAGGGCTGGACGTACTGGGTCTTCCGCAAGCGCATCGGTACCCAGCACATCGCGGGCGCCCCCGCCGGCGCCCCCGCCGGGCACTGACGCCCCGCCGGGCACTGACGCCCGCATTCGACCCGGAGAGGAATGTTCCACGTGAAACCTGTCGATCCGCGACTGCTGCGGTACGCGCGTACGACCCGGGTCTTCCTCGCCGGGGCGGTGCTGCTCGGGCTGGCCGGGGCGGGGCTGATCATCGCCCAGGCGGTGCTGATCGCCGATGTGGTGGTCGGCGGATTCCGGGACGGGGAGGGCGTCGGGGAGCTGCGCGGGACGCTCGCGTGGCTGGTGGCGGTCGCCGTCGGGCGGGCGCTGGTCGGCTGGCTCACCGAATTGTGCGCGCACCGGGCGGGGGCCGCGGTGAAGTCGCAGTTGCGCGGGCGGCTGCTGGAGCGGGCCACCGCGCTGGGCCCCGGCTGGCTGACCGGGCGGCGCGGCGGCGAGCTGACCACGCTCGCCACCCGCGGGATCGACGCGCTGGACGACTACTTCTCGCGGTATCTGCCGCAGCTCGGCCTCGCGGTGGTCGTGCCCGCGGTCGTGCTGGCCCGGATCGTCACCGCCGACTGGATCTCGGCCGCGACCATCGCGGTGACGCTGCCGCTCATCCCGCTGTTCATGGTGCTGGTCGGCTGGGCGACCCGCGAGCGGATGGACCGGCAGTGGAAGCTGCTGGCCCGGCTGTCCGGGCACTTCCTCGACGTCGTCGCGGGGCTCCCCACGCTCAAGGTCTTCGGCCGGGCCAAGGCACAGGCCGACAACATCCGCGCCATCACCGGCGAGTACCGGCGGGCCACGCTCAGGACGCTGCGGATCGCGTTCCTGTCCTCCTTCGTCCTCGAACTGCTCGCCACCATCTCCGTCGCGCTGGTCGCGGTCGGGATCGGCATGCGGCTCGTCCACGGCGAACTGTCCCTGCGGACGGGCCTGCTGGTGCTGATCCTCGCGCCCGAGGCGTATCTGCCGCTGCGGCAGGTGGGCGCGCAGTACCACGCGGCGGCCGAGGGGCTGGCGGCGGCGGAGCAGGTCTTCGAGGTGCTGGAGACGGCGCCGCCCGCGCCCGGCGGCGCGCCCGCGCCCGATCCGCGGTCCGCCACGATCACGGTCGAGGGGCTCGTCGTACGCGACGGCGGGTCGCTGGCCGCGACGACCTTCACCCTCGCGCCCGGAGAGACGGTGGCCGTCACCGGGCCCAGCGGGGTCGGCAAGACGACCCTGCTCAACGCGCTGCTCGGCTTCGTCCCCGCCGCCGAGGGGCGGATTCTGGTCGGCGACACCGACCTCGCCGCGATCGACCCGGCCGACTGGCACCGCCAGATCGCCTGGGTCCCCCAGCACCCGCACCTGTTCGCCGGAACCGTCGCCGAGAACGTACGGCTCGCCCGGCCCGACGCCGACGACGCCGCCGTACGTACCGCGCTCGCCGACGCCGACGCGCTCTCCTTCGTCTCCCCCGGCACCGTCCTCACCGAGGACGGCACGAACCTCTCCGCGGGTCAGCGCCAGCGCATCGCCCTGGCCCGCGCCTTTCTCGCCGACCGCCCCCTGCTCCTCCTCGACGAGCCCACCGCCAACCTCGACGGCGCCACCGAGGCCGGGATCGTCACGACCCTCCACCGTCTCACCGCCGCCCGCACCGTCCTCCTCATCGCCCACCGCCCCGCCCTCCTCCCCCTCGCCACCAAAGTCCTCCCCCTCCGACCCGGTCCCGTCGCCCCGCCGGACGCGGCGCCGACACCCGTCGCGGCGGCGGCCCGCGCGGCCGACCGGACGGATGTCCGGGAGCGGGCGGAGGCTGACGGCAACGCCCTCTCCGGGCCGCGGTCGGGGCCGGACGTGCTTCGGGTCCGTGGCGGCGGGGCGCGGGGGCGGTTCGTGGGGGCCGTCGCGCTGGGGGCGGCGGCGTTGCTGTCGGCTGTGGGGCTCATGGCGACGTCGGGGTGGCTGATCAGCCGGGCGTCGCAGCAGCCGCCGGTGCTGTATCTGATGGTGGCCGTGACGGCGACGCGGGCGTTCGGGATCGGGCGGGCCGTGTTCCGTTACGGCGAGCGGCTGGTCGCGCACGACGCGGTGTTCCGGGCGCTGGCCGGGGTACGGGTGGCGGTGTTCCGGCGGCTGGAGCGGCTGGCGCCCGCGGGACTCGGCGGGACGCGGCGCGGTGACCTGCTGTCGCGGCTGGTCGCGGACGTGGACGCCGTCCAGGACCACTACCTGCGGTGGCTGCTGCCCGCGCTGACCGGCGGCCTCGTGTCCGTGGCGACCGCGGCCTTCACCGGCTGGCTGCTGCCCGCCGCCGGGCTGATCCTGGCCTGCGGGCTGCTCGCCGCGGGCGTGGCCGTCCCCGCGCTGTCGGCCGCCGTCGCCCGCCGTACCGAGGCACGCCTCGCGCCCGCCAGG
>NZ_MECL01000056.1 GCF_014596445.1 Streptomyces sp. CBMA29
CAGCCAGGTCGGCGGATCGGTGACCGCCGCGGCCACCACCGACCCCACGGCGAGGACGGTGGAGCGGCGGCGGGCGGCGATCTTCGCCCAGCGCATCGAATTGCGCACCGGCCGCTCGTCGACCATCGGCGCCGCCCACCAGGCGACCCCGACCACGACGAGCAGCGCCGCCTGTGTGCTGAGCGAGTGGCGTACAGCCTCCGGCGCGTCGCACGACGCGAGGGCGAGCGCCACGGCCAGGCAGCGGGCGGGCAGTTGGGCGGGGAGCCGGATGCGGCGGGGAGCCTGGGCGGGGGCCGAAGGTGCCGCGGTCGCGTCGGCCGAGGGCGCCGGGGCAGCGGTCGTCAGGGGCGAGGGCGCCGGGGCCGCGCCCGGCCGCCGCGCCGTACCGCTCATCGCCTGCCCCCGTGAATACGCGTGCGCACCAGCGGCGCCAGGGCCAGGTCGAGGGTCTCGCCGCGCTCGTGGGTGACCACCGCGATGCCGCGCTCCTTCAGGGCGAAGCGTGTCGCGTCCCGCTCGGACCGCCACAGCCGCAGGCCCAACTCCGCGTTGACATCGCCGGGTTCGATGTACGGGTCCGCGGTGGCGATCTCGATCACCACCAGGGCGAGGGCCCGCGCGGCCACGCGGTGCAGTACGTCGAGAATCCGCTGGTCGGCGAGCGGCGTGAAGACGTACACGATCGCGCCTTCGGGCAGCGCGGGCGGCGGGAGGTTGCTCACGCCCTCGCTGCGGTAGGAGACGTCCTTGCGGACTTCGAGGACGCTCTCGACGATCCGGTAGAAGTAGCCGTCCCCGCTGCCCGGCTGGAGCCAGCGGGTCGTGCCGCCCACCGAGACGACGCCGACCCGGTCGTGGGTGCGCAGATAGGCGCGGACCAGTCCGGCCGCGGCGCGGAAGGTCTCGTCCAGCGAGGACGTACCGGTGACCGGGTCGAGGACGTCGCCGAGTCCGTCGAGCATGACGACGGTGTCGGCGGCGCGCTCCGCGGCGAACTGCTGGAGTTGCAGGGAGCCGCGGCGGGTCGTGGCGGGCCAGTTGATCCGCCGCTGCCGCTCGCCGCGGATGTACGGGTGCACGCCGGTGACCTCGACGCCCTCGCCGCGCTGCGCCGCGGTGTGCTCGCCGAGCCGCTGCGGGAGGCGGACCGGGATGGGCGTCATGCCGGCGCGGGACGGCACCGGGAACACCCGCACCTCGCCGAGGTCCGCGCGGACCGTGCGACGGGCGGTGCCGCCCGCGTCGTAGAGGTCGAGGTCGACGGTACCGAGCGTCCAGCGGCCCCAGCGCTCGGCGGTCAGCCGCAGCTCCACGCGGGAGCTGGCCACGGTGAGATGGTCCAGGCGCACACCGGGCCCCAGCGTGACGCCGGGGTCGAGCCGCCCGCGGTCGCCGTCGTACGCGACGGTGATCCTCGCGGTGACGGTCTCGTCCTCGAAGAGCCGCCGCGGTTCGACGTCGACCGTGACGTCCATCCGCGCCGTGCGCGTGCCGTACGGGAGCGCCAGCGCGAGCAGCACCAGTGGGCCGGCGGCCAGCGCGAGCAGCCACGGCCGTCCGGTGAGCAGAGCGGCGGCGACGGCGACCGCGGTCACCGTGCCGTACCGCAGCGCGCGTTC